>NZ_JNGH01000059.1 GCF_001188485.1 Trabulsiella odontotermitis | reverse complement strand
GTTTGCCGGGTACCAACCGCGTGTCGCTGGTATTGCAGACCAGCGGTGGCGAAGGGCGGCTGTGGTGGTTTGTTAATGGTGAACCGCTGGAGCAAACCGGTGCCAGTGTCACACTGGGGCTGGAGAAACCGGGTGATTATCAATTGCTTGTGATGGATGAAACAGGGCAAACCGTCACTGCCATTTTCACGCTGCAATAGACTATTTTTTGCCTCTGCGATGTGATCTGTTGCTGAAACTCATCTTATTTTAAAAAAATGTTACCTTAATCCATAGGCAAGGTCGTTTTTGCTCTTTATAATTCGCGCCAGATTTATACCGCGTAATGCGTAAAACAACAGAACATCACCAGAGGTTATCAATGGCTATTGAACGTACTTTTTCCATCATCAAACCAAACGCGGTAGCAAAAAACGTAATTGGTAATATCTTCTCTCGCTTTGAAGCAGCGGGTTTCAAAATCGTTGGCACCAAAATGCTGCACCTGAGCGTTGAGCAGGCACGCGGTTTCTATGCTGAGCACGACGGCAAGCCGTTCTTCGACGGTCTGGTGGAATTCATGACCTCCGGCCCGATCGTGGTTTCTGTACTGGAAAGCGAAAACGCGGTACAGCGTCACCGTGACCTGATGGGGGCGACCAACCCGGCTAACGCACTGGCGGGCACGCTGCGCGCTGACTACGCTGACAGCTTCACCGAAAACGGTACTCACGGCTCTGATTCCGTTGAATCTGCCGCCCGTGAAATCGCCTTCTTCTTTGGCGAAGGCGAAGTCTGCGCTCGCACCCGCTAATGTTTTTCATGAATGCCGCGTGCAGTCGTGGCATTCATGCGCCATAATTTGTACAATACAGCGCCCCGAATTTGCGGGGCGTTTCTTTTTAACCCTCCAGGGGCCATAACGTGTAATAACGAGGCCGGAATACATTATGTCTGAACAAATTGTCACGCCTGATACCGCCGCTCTGACGGTGCCTTCCCAGGACGCCAAGATCAACCTGCTGGATTTAAACCGCCAGGAGATGCGCGAGTTTTTCAAAAATTTAGGTGAAAAGCCTTTCCGCGCCGATCAGGTGATGAAATGGATCTACCATTATTGCTGCGATAACTTTGATGAGATGACTGACATCAACAAAGTGCTGCGCGGCAAACTGAAAGAGGTCGCGGAAATTCGCGCGCCGGAAGTCGTCGAAGAACAGCGCTCTACCGATGGCACCATCAAATGGGCCATTGCCGTGGGCGATCAACGTGTTGAAACGGTTTATATTCCTGAAGACGATCGCGCCACCCTGTGCGTTTCTTCACAGGTTGGTTGTGCGCTGGAGTGTAAATTCTGCTCAACGGCACAGCAGGGTTTTAACCGTAACCTGCGTGTTTCTGAAATTATCGGTCAGGTCTGGCGCGCGGCGAAAATCATCGGTGCGGCTAAAGTCACGGGCACGCGCCCGATCACCAACGTGGTGATGATGGGGATGGGCGAACCGCTGCTTAACCTGACGAACGTCGTCCCGGCGATGGAAATCATGCTTGATGATTTCGGTTTTGGGCTGTCCAAACGCCGTGTCACGCTTTCCACCTCTGGCGTAGTGCCCGCGCTGGATAAGCTTGGCGACATGATTGACGTCGCGCTGGCCATTTCCCTGCATGCGCCGAACGACGAGATCCGCGACGAAATCGTGCCGATCAACAAAAAGTACAACATTGAAACGTTCCTGGGCGCCGTGCGTCGTTATCTGGAGAAATCCAACGCCAACCAGGGCCGCGTGACCATCGAGTACGTGATGCTCGACCATGTGAACGACGGCACCGAGCATGCGCACCAGCTGGCGGAACTGCTGAAAGAGACGCCGTGCAAGATCAACCTGATCCCGTGGAACCCGTTCCCGGGCGCGCCGTATGGTCGCAGTTCTAACAGCCGCATCGACCGTTTCTCGAAAGTATTGATGGAGTATGGCTTTACCACCATCGTGCGTAAAACGCGTGGCGATGACATCGACGCCGCTTGCGGTCAGCTGGCCGGAGACGTTATCGATCGTACTAAACGCACCATGCGAAAACGCATGCAGGGTGAACCTATTGCGGTGAAAGCCGTCTGAGATCCTGAACCGCGCGTTTCAGGATGACGCGCGCGGTATTCTTTAAGGTGACGGATTAGGTAAATTGCATCATTAGCATTAATAATTACGGTGCGTTTCCGTCGGGATTGAGGCAGTATGTAGCGGTTCAACAACAGCTTAGGCTTGTTTAGTAATCGGGTAGATATTTCGCGGTGCGGGTTTACCGGCACCTGACTCTTAAATTTCACGTACCAGCAGTTGTAGCGAATGAATACTGAAGCCACTCACGACCAACATGAAGCACAAACCACGGGTGCACGTCTGCGTAAAGCCCGTGAGCAACTCGGACTCAGCCAACAAGCCGTTGCAGAACGCTTGTGTCTGAAGGTNNAAGCCCCCTGCCGATCTGGCTTCAACTTTCCTGCGTGGGTACATCCGTTCTTATGCCCGACTGGTGCATATCCCGGAAGAAGAACTGCTTCCGATCAAAGAGACACCTGTCCGAATGACCAAAGTCGCGCCGATGCAGGGCATGACCTTAGGTAAGCGTCGCAAAAGACGCGACGGCTGGCTGATGAGCTTTACCTGGCTTGTGCTGTTTGTGGTGATCGGTCTGACGGGGGCCTGGTGGTGGCAAAATCACAAGGCCCAGCAGGAAGAGATCTCCAGCATGGCCGATCAATCCTCCGCCGAGCTGAATGCCACCAACACAAGTTCACAGCAGAGTATTCCGCTGGATACCGGCGCGACGCAAACGCCAGATGCCACCGCGCAGACTACCCCGGTAGAGCCGCCAGCGCCTGACGCTTCCGCATCCGCAACGCCGGCACCGACCGCGACCGCCCCGGCGGATAACGCGCAGGCAAATGCTGTCGTGCCGCCATCGCAGGCCACCGTTGATAACACGGCTANNGGTGTGGCTGCACAAACGGCAGGCACTGGCGCTATTGTGATGAATTTCAATGCCGATTGCTGGCTGGAAGTCTCTGACGCAACAGGAAAAAAACTGTTCAGCGGTCTGCAACGCAAAGATGGCACGCTTAACTTAACCGGACAGGCGCCTTATAAGCTTAAAATTGGCGCTCCGGCCGCAGTTCAGATCCAGTATCAGGGTAAACCTGTCGATCTCAGCCGCTTTATCAGAACTAACCAGGTTGCGCGTTTGACCCTCAATGCCGAACAATCACCGGCACAGTAGCAAGCGGGCAACGCGGGAGATTTTTCATGCATAACCAGGCTCCAATTCAACGTAGGAAGTCCACACGCATTTACGTTGGGAACGTGCCGATTGGCGATGGAGCCCCCATCGCCGTACAGTCAATGACCAACACGCGGACGACGGATGTCGAGGCGACGGTCAACCAAATCAAAGCGCTGGAGCGCGTTGGCGCGGACATCGTCCGCGTCTCTGTTCCGACCATGGATGCCGCGGAAGCCTTTAAACTTATCAAACAGCAGGTTAGCGTTCCGCTGGTGGCGGATATCCATTTCGATTACCGCATTGCGCTGAAAGTCGCCGAGTATGGCGTTGACTGCCTGCGTATCAACCCGGGCAACATCGGTAATGAAGAGCGCATCCGCCAGGTGGTGGACTGCGCGCGTGACAAAAACATCCCGATCCGTATCGGCGTCAACGCCGGGTCGCTGGAAAAAGATCTCCAGGAAAAATACGGAGAGCCAACGCCGCAGGCGCTGCTTGAATCCGCGATGCGTCACGTCGATCACCTCGATCGTCTCAATTTCAATCAGTTCAAAGTGAGCGTGAAAGCCTCGGACGTGTTCCTGGCCGTGGAATCGTATCGCCTGCTGGCGAAGCAGATCGATCAGCCGCTGCATCTGGGGATCACCGAAGCGGGTGGTGCACGCAGCGGGGCGGTGAAATCCGCCATCGGCCTCGGGCTGCTGCTCTCGGAAGGGATCGGCGATACGCTGCGCGTGTCGCTGGCGGCGGATCCGGTCGAAGAGATCAAAGTGGGTTTCGATATCCTGAAATCACTGCGCATTCGCGCGCGCGGCATCAACTTCATCGCCTGCCCGACCTGTTCGCGTCAGGAATTTGACGTGATTGGCACCGTTAACGCGCTGGAGCAGCGCCTGGAAGACATCATTACGCCGATGGACGTTTCCATTATCGGTTGCGTGGTGAACGGTCCGGGTGAAGCGCTGGTGTCCACGCTCGGCGTCACCGGTGGCAATCGCAAAAGCGGTCTGTACGAAGACGGGGTACGCAAAGACAGGCTCGACAACGACGACATGATTGCCCAGCTTGAAGCGCGCATCCGCGCGAAAGCCAGCATGCTCGACGAGGCCCGACGCATCGACGTCCAGCAGGTCGACGTAAAATAATAACGTGATGGGAAGCGATGCGCTTCCCGTGTATGATTGAACCCGCGGGCGCATCAGCGCTAAGGGTTCATTTTTGTATATAGAAAGAGAATAAACGTGGCAAAAAACATTCAAGCCATTCGCGGCATGAACGATTACCTGCCGGGCGAAACCGCCATCTGGCAGCGCATTGAAGGCACACTGAAAGAGGTGCTCGGCAGCTACGGTTACAGTGAAATCCGTTTGCCGATTGTAGAGCAGACCCCGTTGTTCAAACGCGCGATTGGTGAAGTCACCGACGTCGTCGAAAAAGAGATGTATACCTTCGAAGATCGTAACGGCGACAGCCTGACGCTGCGCCCGGAAGGTACTGCGGGCTGTGTACGCGCCGGCATCGAACATGGTCTTCTGTACAATCAGGAACAACGTTTGTGGTACATCGGGCCGATGTTCCGCCACGAGCGTCCGCAGAAAGGGCGTTATCGCCAGTTCCACCAGCTGGGTTGCGAAGTGTTTGGCCTGCAGGGCCCGGACATCGACGCCGAACTGATCATGCTGACCGCACGTTGGTGGCGCGCGCTGGGCATCGCCAACGATGTCAACCTGGAGCTGAACTCCATCGGCTCGCTGGAAGCCCGTGCGAACTACCGTGATGCGCTGGTGGCGTATCTGGAGCAGCATACTGACAAGCTTGATGAAGACAGCAAGCGCCGTATGTACAGCAACCCGCTGCGCGTGCTGGATTCGAAAAACCCTGACGTACAGGCGCTGCTGAACGATGCGCCTGCGCTGGGCGATTACCTGGACGACGAGTCCAGAGAACACTTCGCCGGGCTGTGCAAATTCCTCGATGATGCCGGTATTGCCTATACCGTGAATCAGCGTCTGGTGCGCGGTCTGGATTACTACAACCGCACGGTTTTTGAGTGGGTCACCAACAGCCTGGGCTCCCAGGGTACCGTCTGCGCCGGTGGGCGTTATGATGGTCTGGTTGAGCAGTTAGGCGGTCGCGCCACGCCGGGCGTCGGTTTTGCGATGGGCCTCGAGCGATTAGTTTTGCTGGTTCAGGCTGTTAACCCGGAATTTAAAGCCGATCCTGTTGTCGATATATACCTGGTGGCTTCCGGTTCCGATACTCAGTCAGCGGCAATGCGCCTCGCTGAGCAGGTTCGTGATGCCATGCCAGGGGTTAAACTGATGACTAACCATGGCGGCGGTAATTTCAAGAAGCAGTTTGCCCGTGCCGACAAGTGGGGCGCCCGCGTCGCGCTGGTGCTGGGTGAATCTGAGATTGCTGAACGCAACGTGGTGGTGAAAGATTTACGCTCAGGTGAGCAAACGACCGTCGCGCAGGACAGCGTTGCGGCGCATTTGCGGACACTACTGGGCTAATCTCCCGGGAAATATCATTCAGGAGAAGGACTGCGTGGAAATTTACAATAACGAAAACGACCAGGTCGATGCACTTAAACGGTTCTTTGCGGAGAACGGTAAGGCGCTGGCGGTCGGAGTGATACTCGGGGTGGGCGCGCTGGTCGGCTGGCGCTACTGGACCTCTCATCAGGTCGAAACGGCCAGAGGCGCGTCGCTGGCCTATGAGAATGCGGTCTCTTCGCTGAATTCAGGAAAGCCGGAGGCCATCGCGTCAGCAGAAAAATTCGCTGCTGAAACGAAAAACACCTACGGCGCGTTTGCTTCTCTGGAGCTGGCGCAACAGTATGTCGATGCAAACCAGCTCGACAAAGCAGAAAAACAGTTGCAGCAGGGGCTGGCTGCCGCCTCTGATGATAATCTTAAATCGGTTATCAACATGCGTCTTGCTCGTCTTCAACTTCAGTTGAAACAGCCCGATGCCGCGCTGAAAACCCTTGATGGCATCAAAGGCGAAGGCTGGACGGCTATCGTCGCGGATCTGCGCGGTGAAATTCTGCTGAGCAAAGGCGATAAGCAAGGCGCGCGTACCGCGTGGGAAGCGGGCGTTAAGAGCGATGCTTCACCCGCGCTTAGCGAAATGATGCGCATGAAAATAAATAATTTGTCCATCTGAGAGGGACGCGATGCAATTGCGTAAATTACTTTTGCCAGGACTGCTTTCAGTGACTCTGCTGAGTGGTTGCTCTTTATTTAACAGCGAAGAAGACGTCGTCAAAATGTCTCCGCTGCCTACGGTTGAAAACCAGTTCACGCCGTCCACCGCCTGGGACACCTCGGTCGGCAGCGGAATTGGCGAATACTATTCCAACCTGCATCCGGCCTATGCGGACAACGTGGTCTACGCTGCCGATCGCAAAGGCACCGTGAAAGCGGTGAACATGGATGACGGTCGTGAAGTGTGGTCTGTGAACCTGGCGGAAAAAGACGGCTGGTTCTCCCACGCGCCAGCGCTGCTGTCCGGTGGTCTGACCGTATCCGGCGGCCATGTGTATGTCGGCAGTGAAAAAGCGAAAGTGTATGCCCTGAATACCGGTGACGGTACCGTGGCATGGGAAACCGTGGTCGCGGGTGAAGCGCTGTCTCGTCCGGTGGTCAGCGATGGCATGGTGCTGGTCCATACCAGCAACGGTCAGCTGCAGGCGCTGAACGAAAGCGACGGTGCGGTGAAATGGACCGTGAACCTTGATATGCCATCTCTGTCTCTGCGCGGTGAATCTGCGCCAGCGACCGCCTACGGCGCTGCCATTGTGGGCGGCGATAATGGCCGCGTCAGCGCCGTGCTGATGCAGCAGGGCCAGATCATCTGGCAGCAACGTATTTCGCAGGCTACTGGCGCGACAGAAATCGATCGCCTGAGCGACGTCGACACCACGCCGGTTGTGGTCGAAGGCGTTGTTTATACGCTGGCCTACAACGGCAACCTGACTGCACTGGATCTGCGCAGCGGCCAGATCATGTGGAAACGTGAACTGGGCTCGGTAAACGACTTTATCGTTGATGGCGACCGCATTTACCTGGTCGATCAGAACGATCGCCTGCTGGCGCTGACCACCGATGGCGGCGTGACGCTGTGGACGCAGAGCGATCTGCTGCACCGTCTGCTGACCGCGCCGGCACTGTATAACGGCAGCCTGGTCGTTGGCGACAGCGAAGGATACATGCACTGGGTCAACCCGCAGGATGGCCGCTTTGTGGCGCAGCAGAAGGTCGACAGCTCCGGCTTCCTGACCGATCCTGTTGTGGCAGACGGCAAACTGTTAATCCAGGCGAAAGACGGCACGCTGTACGCGATTACGCGTTAAGTCAGTCGTCGTGAGTTGTAATAAACGGCTCCTGTTCAGTCAGGGGCCGTTTTACTGTTTTTAGAATTGAAGAGGCATTTAACATGGTACCTGTGGTCGCGCTTGTCGGGCGCCCTAACGTAGGAAAATCCACGCTTTTTAACCGCCTGACGCGTACTCGTGATGCGCTGGTCGCGGATTTTCCGGGTCTGACTCGTGACCGTAAATACGGTCGTGCTGAAGTGGAAGGCCGTGAGTTTATCTGTATTGATACCGGTGGTATCGACGGCAACGAAGAGGGCGTTGAAACCCGCATGGCGGAACAGTCGCTGCTGGCGATTGAAGAGGCCGACGTGGTGCTGTTTATGGTGGATGCGCGCGCGGGCCTGATGCCAGCAGATATCGCGATTGCAAAACACCTGCGTTCTCGCGAAAAACCGACGTTCCTCGTGGCGAACAAAACTGACGGCATCGATGCCGATCAGGCCGTTGCTGATTTCTGGTCCCTGGGGCTTGGCGAAATTTATCCGATTGCCGCGTCTCATGGGCGCGGTGTCACCAGTCTGCTGGAAACCGTACTGCTGCCGTGGGTTGACGAAGTAAGCCCGCCGGAAGAGGTCGACGAAGACGCCGCCTACTGGGCACAGTTTGAAGCGGAACAAAACGGCGAAGACCTTGAAGAGCCGGAAGACGATTTTAACCCGCAGGATCTGCCCATTAAGCTGGCGATTGTTGGCCGTCCGAACGTCGGTAAGTCAACGCTAACTAACCGTATTCTTGGCGAAGAGCGCGTGGTCGTTTTTGACATGCCGGGCACCACGCGCGACAGTATTTATATCCCGATGGAACGCGATGAGCGCGAGTATGTGCTTATTGATACCGCCGGGGTGCGTAAGCGCGGCAAAATCACCGACGCGGTAGAAAAATTCTCCGTAATCAAAACCCTGCAGGCAATCGAAGACGCCAACGTGGTGATGCTGGTGATTGACGCCCGCGAAGGTATCTCCGATCAGGATCTCTCGCTGCTGGGCTTTATCCTCAATAGTGGGCGCTCACTGGTGATTGTGGTCAACAAGTGGGACGGTCTGAGCCAGGAAGTGAAAGAGCAGGTTAAAGAGACCCTCGATTTCCGCCTGGGCTTTATTGATTTCGCCCGTGTGCACTTCATCTCTGCGCTGCACGGCAGCGGCGTCGGCAACCTGTTTGAATCCGTACGTGAAGCTTATGACAGCTCCACGCNGACCCGCATCATGAACATGGCGGCAGACGATCACCAGCCGCCGCTGGTGCGTGGTCGCCGCGTGAAGCTGAAATACGCGCATGCCGGGGGTTATAACCCGCCAATCGTGGTGATCCACGGCAACCAGGTCAAAGACCTGCCGGATTCCTACAAGCGCTATCTGATGAACTACTTCCGCAAATCGCTGGATGTGATGGGCACGCCTATCCGCATTCAGTTCAAGGAAGGGGACAACCCGTTTGCCAACAAGCGCAATACGCTGACCCCGAACCAGATGCGTAAACGTAAACGCCTGATTAAGCACATCAAGAAAAGCAAGTAATCACCCCGGCCCGCCTTCTCCATCGTCAGGAGAGGGCGGGTGCGAAGGGAAACGTGAGGAGTCGCGATGGACATCAACTGCCCGGCCTGCCATAACCCACTGAACGTGATCAACGGTACAGCACACTGCGCCACCTGCGATAAAGCCATCCCGCTCGAGGCGCGCTGCCCGGTGTGCCACAAACCGCTTGAGGTGCTGAAAGCCTGCGGTGCGGTGGATTACTTCTGTCAGAACGGTCACGGTTTGATTTCAAAAAAACGCGTTGAATTCGTGCCGCTGAGCGCTTAATCGCACACGCAGTCTTCCCCTTTCTGCCAGAGGTCCACCAGCGATGGCGGAGCCTCCTGTTCCGGAACCAGAATAATAATATCGGTGTATTGCGCCTGATTGTGCTGGGTCCAGATGATCTGAATACGAAAATAACGCTGATCGCCACGACCCGGTGATTCGGGCTGCCCCGGGGGCACACCGCGCGGCGCCGATTGCCGGAGGATATCTATCACCCGCTGACGCTGAGAGGGATTGAGTGCGGCGAGGGTGATGGTTCGCTGGCCGCTGAGTTTGGGAATAAACGCCACGCCGCCCTCGCGTGCCAGTTCAATGACCGCATCATCGGTCAGATCCGGTATCTGCATTTACATGACTCCCACCGTTTTCCATGCCTGCTCAATGGCGTCCGCCGTCGCTTTCCCGGAACGTTTCTCGCCGTGAGCGATGGTCAGCTTCGCAAAATCGATAAAGTCAGCGTCCTGCGCGAGCGCGCGATCGCAGACGGTATCATACCAGGCATAGCCCGCTTTTTCCCACGCATAGCCGCCGAGCGCGGTTGCTGCCAGGTAAAATGCCCGGTTAGGAATACCGGAATTCAGATGCACGCCACCGTTGTCTTCGCGGGTTTTCACAAAGTCTTTCATGTGGGCAGGCTGCGGATCTTTGCCTAATAGCGGATCGTCATACGCCGTCCCTGGTGCTGACATCGAGCGCAGCCCTTTGCCATTGATCCCTTCCGCCAGCAGCCCTTCGCCAATAATCCAGTCGGCTTCGTCCGCACGTTGTTTAAGATGGTACTGTTTTACCAGCGAGCCAAAAACATCGGACAGCGATTCATTTAGCGCCCCGGACTGTTCGAAATAGATAAGACCGGCCTCGGTTTCCGTCACGCCGTGACTGAGTTCATGTGCCACAACATCAATCGCGATGGTAAAGCGGTTGAAGATCTCGCCGTCACCGTCGCCAAACACCATTTGTTGTCCGTTCCAGAACGCGTTCTGGTATTCACGCCCGTAGTGGACGGTGCCGGTCAGAATGAGTCCTTTGTTATCGAGTGAATCGCGCTGGTACTGTTGCCAGAAAAATTCATGCGTGATGCCGAGATAATCGTACGCCTCATCAACGGCAACATCGCCATTAGTCGGGTGGCCTTCTCGTCGTACCGGTGTGCCCGGCAGGTCCTGCGTGTTTTTGGCATCGTAGATATCACGTTCAAGCTGCCCCGCCTGGCTGACGTGCGGCGCGGCAGGTTTGCCCGGCATATGCGCCATTAACGTCTGAACATGCGTCAGAGTCTGGCGGGCGCACTGCTGTTGCGGTGCGGAACCATGATCGATAATGCGGCGCAAAATGTAGGGAGGAATGACGCTGTAAGAATGGGTCGCTTTCATGCTGATCTCCTTTCGTTCTGGCAAAGCCGAATTAAAAAAGAAACAGTCTTCAGTGTATGCGAGTTTTACCCTTTCTTCCGCTGACGGGGTTTGGGTGCGGTTTCAACCGTGGTGACTTCGCTTTTCACCCAGCCATCTGACACGCGGGTGGTCAGCAGATCGCCCGCTTTGACCTGCTTCGTCTGTTTGATAGCTTTGCCGTCCGGCGCGGTGGTCACGCTGTAGCCGCGCGCCAGCGTGGAGAGCGGGCTGACCGCTTCCAGGTGCGTGACCGCATTACCAAAGCGTTCGCGGGTACTGCTGAGGCGCGCGCGGAGGTTTTCCGCCAGCCGGTATTCGAGCTGCTGAATGCGCGTTTGCGCGCGGAAAATGCGCGGCTGCGGGTTTTGCTGGTTCAGCCGTTGCAGCACACGCTGCTGCCGTTGACCGGCGCGCTTGAGCTGCGTTTCCAGCGCGAAATTCATGCGTTGGCGCATGCGATCCAGCACCGTCTGCTGACGCGCGAGGCGCAGTTGCGGATGTTGCTGTTGCAGGCGATGGTGCAGTTGCGTGAAGCGGCGATGGCGGTGCGCCAGATAGTAATCCATCGCCATTTCCAGCCGTTGCTGGCCGGACTGGATCTGGCGCAGCAATTCCTGCTGATTACGACTGACGATTTCCGCAGCGGCGGACGGCGTGGGTGCGCGCAGGTCAGCGACAAAATCTGCGATAGTGACGTCGGTTTCATGGCCGACGGCACTGACAACCGGGATCTGGCTGGCAAAAATGGCACGCGCCACGCGTTCGTCGTTAAAACTCCACAAATCTTCCAGCGAACCGCCCCCGCGCCCGACAATTAACACGTCGCACTCCTGACGGCGATTCGCCAGTTCAATGGCGCGAACGATTTGCGCGGGGGCGTCGTCGCCCTGCACGGCAGTCGGGTAGATAATGACGGGCAGCGACGGATCGCGGCGTTTGAGGACGTGCAAAATGTCATGCAGCGCGGCGCCGGTTTTGGAGGTGAGCACCCCGACGCAATGGGCGGGTGAGGGCAGCGCTTTTTTGAATTGCTGATCGAACAGCCCTTCAGCACTCAGCACCGCTTTCAGCTGTTCGTATTTTTGCTGAAGCAGACCTTCCCCGGCGGGCTGCATGCTTTCAACAATGATTTGGTAGTCGCCGCGCGGTTCATACAGCGTGATATTCGCGCGGACCAGTACCTGCTGACCATGCTGAGGGCGAAACGTCACCCGACGGTTGCTGTTGCGAAACATCGCGCAGCGCACCTGGGCGTTGTCATCTTTCAGCGTGAAGTACCAGTGGCCGGAGGCGGGCTGGGTAAAATTGGAGATTTCGCCGCTGATCCACACTTGTCCCATCTCTTTTTCCAGCAGCAATCTCACCGACTGATTCAGGCGGCTGACGGTATAAATGGAGGGGGATTGAGAGGGTAACATGTGAGCGAGATCAAATTCTAAATCAGCAGGTTATTCAGTCGATAGTAACCCGCTGACAGGGGAGCGCAAGCTTTATTTGCAAAAAAGTGTGGATGCAATCGGTTACGCTCTGTATAATGCCACGGCAATATTTAATATCACCCCAGGTAGAGATATTGCCCATGCTACGTATCGCCAAAGAAGCACTGACGTTTGATGACGTCCTCCTCGTTCCCGCTCACTCCACCGTTTTGCCGAATACTGCTGACCTCAGCACGCAACTGACGAAGTCTATTCGTCTGAACATTCCTATGCTTTCCGCCGCGATGGACACCGTCACGGAAGCACGCCTGGCAATCGCCCTGGCACAGGAAGGCGGCATCGGCTTTATTCACAAAAACATGTCTATCGAACGCCAGGCAGAAGAAGTTCGCCGCGTGAAGAAACATGAATCCGGCATCGTCACCGATCCACAAACGGTACTGCCGACCACCACGCTGCGTGAAGTGAAAGAGTTGACCGAGATTAACGGCTTCGCCGGCTACCCGGTGGTCACCGAAGACAACGAACTGGTGGGTATTATCACTGGTCGTGACGTGCGTTTCGTGACCGACCTGACGCAGCCTGTCAGCGTCTACATGACCCCGAAAGAGCGTCTGGTGACCGTCCGTGAAGGCGAAACCCGCGAAGTGGTACTGGCAAAAATGCATGAACGCCGTATCGAGAAAGCGCTGGTCGTTGACGCCAACTTCCACCTGCTCGGCATGATCACCGTAAAAGATTTCCAGAAAGCAGAACGTAAACCGAACGCCTGTAAAGACGAGCATGGTCGTCTGCGCGTTGGTGCGGCGGTGGGTGCCGGTGCCGGTAACGAAGAGCGCGTTGATGCGCTGGTTGCGGCGGNGCGTTGACGTACTGCTTATCGACTCCTCACACGGCCACTCCGAAGGTGTTCTGCAACGCATCCGTGAAACCCGCGCGAAATATCCTGACCTGCAAATCATTGGCGGCAACGTTGCCACTGGCGCAGGCGCACGTGCGCTGGCGGACGCGGGCGTGAGCGCGGTGAAAGTCGGTATTGGTCCTGGCTCCATTTGTACCACGCGTATCGTCACCGGCGTGGGTGTTCCGCAGATCACCGCCGTTTCCGACGCGGTTGAAGCGCTGGAAGGCACCGGCATTCCGGNNGGCGCTGCCGCCGTGATGGTTGGCTCCATGCTGGCGGGCACCGAAGAGTCTCCGGGTGAAATCGAGCTGTACCAGGGCCGTTCTTACAAATCCTACCGTGGAATGGGCTCCCTCGGCGCGATGTCCAAAGGATCTTCCGACCGTTATTTCCAGAGCGACAACGCTGCTGACAAACTGGTACCGGAAGGCATTGAAGGCCGCGTGGCTTATAAAGGTCGCCTGAAAGAGATCATCCACCAGCAGATGGGCGGCCTGCGCTCCTGTATGGGGCTGACCGGTTGTGGTACTATCGACGCGCTGCGTACTAAAGCGGAATTCGTACGCATCAGCGGTGCGGGTATTCAGGAAAGCCACGTTCACGACGTGACCATCACGAAGGAATCCCCGAACTACCGCCTCGGTTCTTAATGATTTCTGCGCCCGGTGCTTTCACCGGGCGCTTACTTTCACTCATTGCCATTTGCCCGGAACAACCGTCAATGACCGACAATATTCATAAACATCGCATTCTTATCCTCGACTTTGGCTCTCAATACACTCAGCTGGTTGCCCGCCGCGTACGCGAATTAGGCGTTTACTGCGAGCTGTGGGCATGGGATGTCACCGAAGCACAAATCCGTGATTTCAACCCCAGCGGCATTATTCTTTCCGGTGGCCCGGAAAGCACTACCGAACACAACAGCCCGCGCGCCCCGGAATACGTCTTCAACGCCGGCGTTCCGGTGCTTGGCGTATGCTACGGCATGCAGACCATGGCCATGCAGTTGGGCGGCCATGTAGAAGCCTCCAACGAGCGCGAATTTGGTTATGCGCAAGTTGAAGTGAAAACCGACAGCGCGTTTATCCACGGCATCGAAGATTCTCTGACCGCCGAAGGCAGACCTCTGCTGGACGTATGGATGAGCCACGGTGACAAAGTCACCGNAACCCTGTCCGTTCGCCATTATGGCTAACGAAGAAAAACGCTTCTATGGCGTACAGTTCCACCCGGAAGTGACCCACACCCGTCAGGGTTTGCGTATGCTGGAGCGTTTTGTGCGCGATATCTGCCAGTGTGAAGCGCTGTGGACGCCAGCAAAAATCATCGACGATGCGGTAGAGCGTATTCGTCAGCAGGTGGGTGACGATAAAGTCATTCTCGGCCTGTCCGGCGGCGTGGACTCCTCCGTCACCGCCATGCTGCTGCATCGCGCCATCGGTAAAAACCTGACTTGCGTCTTCGTTGATAACGGCCTGCTGCGCCTGAACGAAGCCGAGCAGGTAATGGACATGTTTGGCGACCGTTTTGGTCTGAATATCGTTCACGTTCCGGCGGAAGACCGCTTCCTGAGCGCGCTGAAGGGCATTGACGATCCGGAAGCAAAACGTAAAACCATCGGCCGCGTCTTTGTTGAAGTGTTCGACGAAGAAGCGCTGCGACTGGAAGACGTAAAATGGCTGGCGCAGGGCACCATCTACCCTGNNGCTACCGGTAAAGCGCACGTGATTAAATCTCACCACAACGTCGGCGGCCTGCCGAAAGAGATGAAGATGGGCCTCGTCGAGCCGCTGAAAGAGCTGTTCAAAGACGAAGTGCGTAAGATTGGTCTGGAGCTGGGCCTTCCGTACGACATGCTGTACCGTCACCCGTTCCCGGGCCCGGGCCTCGGTGTTCGCGTACTGGGCGAAGTGAAGAAAGAGTTCTGCGACCTGCTGCGTCGCGCGGATGCTATCTTCATTGAAGAGCTGCGTAAAGCGGACCTGTATGACAAAGTCAGCCAGGCGTTCACCGTCTTCCTGCCAGTGCGTTCCGTTGGCGTGATGGGTGATGGCCGTAAATACGACTGGGTGGTTTCCCTGCGTGCGGTCGAAACCATCGACTTCATGACCGCGCACTGGGCGCACCTGCCGTACGATTTCCTTGGCCGCGTGTCCAACCGTATCATCAACGAAGTGAATGGGATTTCACGCGTGGTATACGATATCAGCGGTAAGCCGCCCGCGACGATCGAGTGGGAATAAGCCCGCCGCTAGTGGCCTGAAAGACGAAGCCCGCATCATTGCGGGCTTTTTGTTATCGATGCGACAGAATATTTACCACTTTCCCCAACGGGTCCCGCACATAAAAACGGCGTACGTTCCAGGGCTCGTTAGTGATCGGATAAACAATCTCAAAACCCTCAGCCTGGGCGCGCTCGTAGATTTCATCCACGTTATCGACCTCAACGGAGATATCAGGGACCGGCGTTCCCGAACCGCCTTCACAAGCTACGCTGACCTGCGTTCGTGCGCTGGCGTCGCTGGCAAACGTCATAAGCCAGCCGTGATCCATAACAATATCCATGCCTAACAGTCGTTCATAGAACGACCGCGCAATCTGAGGGTCGGCAGTGGCAAGGTTGGCGACGATGCGTAATACAGCCATCTTCTCTCCTGTTCAGGTAGATGATGAAAACGGGAATATCAGTGATTTTAGCGCATCGATAAAAAAGACGTCGTCAATTATCGCTGTTGCTGGGCAGGGGCTTCGGTGGTCAGGCTGGTTTGCTGCGCTTCTTTTTTGTCCTGATGATGGTACCAGGCGCCGATGGAGGAGTAGACGAAGCGGCCGAAAAAGAAGAGGAAACTGATAAGGAGTACGATCCGCGTCATTCGACCGTTAAATCGATGTCGTTTTCGCATACTGGTGGCCTGGCTCACAAAGGGTTCCTTTTGATATACCCACAATTTGGGCGGTGAATATATTAAGGCACAGCGCGGCGCGAGGGTCAATCAAGGGAAGTGTAAAATTGCGTCAGCTCAAACATTAATCAATGTTATATAAAATAATCCTCTATTGGCATCGTGGATGCGGGTGGTGTCTGGCGCAAGAAAAAGTCTAATAAGTGATAGTGTGCTGATGAATATTTGATTTAAGTCAACTACCATACCCGGCAGCCCACTACACTCTTCCCTCGGTCCCGCACGGATACTGATCCCGCGGTAGTTATGGCCAGGTTGGATGCCTGTCTGAATATCCCCTTCAGGAAGCAGGGTAGTCTCTCGAGCATCAATGAGCTTGTATACACGCTATAAAAAATACAGAGATAAATGGTGGGCGTTGCCGCTGTTTATCCCCGTTCTGTTACTTCCAGTCATAAATATTGCTAATACATATACCCCATTAGACGGTCGCGACGTCGCGCTTTATTACCTGCCACTGGCATTAATGTTAAGCCTGATGCTGTTTTTCGGTTGGGCGGCATTGCCGGGCATGATCTTCGCGATCTGGCTGCATATCACCAGACACATGCCGCCTGTCGAGTCGATAGGGGTGATTTTCAATTTTTTGATCCCAATAATCCTCAGTTGGGGCGGCTATCGTGCCTGTGTTCCTCAACGCTACATGGTGTCGCACGGCACGGTGCGGCTGATGGCGCAGCGGGTATTCTGGCAGATGTTTTTCCCGGCGACCCTTTTTCTGGTGCTGTTCCAGTTTGCGGTTTACCTCGGCCTGCAATCGAGTCGTCTTGCGCTGGAGGGTGTCAGTCCGCTGAGCTTGCGAACGATCATTAACTATCAGGCGCTGCTGGTTGGCTGTTTTACCGGTGTGCCGCTCTGCTATCTGCTGATTCGCCTCATCCGTCATCCGCGCCATCTGCGCAGCTATATCTCGCAGATGCGCCGCCAGGTTGACCCTAAAATCCGCTGGCCGGAAGGCATTTTGTGGTGGGTAGCGCTGGTGGCGTTGTTAATGTTGCTGCTGAGACCGATAAGCGAGAACAGTTCAATATTCAGCACTAACTATACGTTGTCGTTATTATTGCCGGTGATGCTCTGGGGCTCGATGCGCTTTGGCTATCGCTTCATGTCGCTCATCTGGACGCCAGTGCTGATCGTCTCTATCCATTTTCACGATCGCTATTTGCCGGTTTATCCGGGTTACAGCAATCAACTGGCGATCACCTCATCAAGCTATCTCGTGTTCTCGTTTATCGTCGTTTATATGGCGATGCTTTCCACGCGTCAGCGGATGATCCATCAGCGTGCCCGTCGGATGGCCTATCTGGATCCGGTCGTGCATATGCCGAACCTGCGGGCGCTGAATCGGGCGCTGACGACGACGCCCTGGTCCGTGCTCTGTTTTTTACGTGTGCCGGAATTGGAAGTGCTGGGGCGTCACTATGGTGTGTTGATGCGAATCCAGTACAAACAACGCCTTGGCGGATGGCTGAAAGCGATCCTGCTCGACGACGAGGACGTCTATCTGCTGTCCGGGCACGATCTCGTGGTGCGTCTCAATACCGAAGGATATCAGCGGCGCATTAAAGCGCTGGATGCGAGAACAAAACAGTTCCGCTTCGACTGGGATGGCATTCCGCTCCAGCCGCCGGTAGGTATCAGCTATTGCTACGTCCGTTCACCGGTCACGCACCTCTCATTGTTGCTGGGCGAGTTAGGCACCATTGCCGACCTGTCTCTCAGCACCTCGCATCCCGAAAGCCTGGAACGCCGTGGCGCGATGCATCTGCAGCAGGGGCTGAAAGATAAAGTGGCGCTGATGAATCAGATCCAGCAGGCGCTGGAGCAAAACCTGTTCCGGCTGATGGCTCAGCCGATTGTCGGCGTGCGTGGCGATAGCTACTATGAAATCCTGTTACGCATGGAAAACGCCGACGGTCAGTTGATCGCCCCTGAGGTTTTCCTGCCGGTGGCGCAGGAGTTTGGGCTGTCGTCGCGTGTTGATTTATGGGTGCTGGAAAAATCGCTCGACTTTATGAACCGCAACCGCGTGGCATTGCCGGGGCTGCGCTTCTCGCTAAATATTTCCCCGTCCACGGCTTGCGGCACTGACTTTCCCAATGCGGTGCTGAAACTGCTGGAAAAATATGCCATCGAACCCTGGCAACTGATTTTCGAACTGACGGAAAGTCAGTCCATTACGCATCCCGAACAGGCGCGGCAGACGATGGGCTACCTGCAGCAGATGGGCTGTTGGGTGGCGATTGACGATTTCGGTACCGGCTACGCCAGCTATGCGCGGTTGAAAGATGTCGATGCCGACATGCTTAAGATCGACGGCAGCTTCATTCGCAACATCGTTTCCAGCAGTCTGGATTATCAGATTGTGGCGTCGATTTGCCAGCTGGCTCGGATGAAAAAGATGCAGGTGGTGGCGGAGTTTGTTGAGAATGACGAAATCCGCGACGCGGCGTTATCGCTGGGGATTGATTACCTGCAGGGGTACGGCATTGGCAAACCAGATCTGCTGGAGAATCTGGTTGCCAGTGCGCAGGAGGAGGCGGACGTCGCTTAAGCCGCGATATCCGGCGAGTCTTCCTCTTTGATTTTCAGCAGCCAGCCGGCCACCGCTTCCCAGTACTGCTGCTCTTTTTCGAGATCAAGCAGCACCAGCGCGTTCTGGCTGAACCAGTCGTGCGGGAAGCTTAGCGTCCAGTGGTGCGCTTCGGTTTTCAGCGTCAGTACCGGCGGCGTGGTCGTCGCCTGACGCTGATTATTCAACAGCACGCCAAGGCGCAACAGCTGGATCATCGGCAGGAACTGTTTCTTCTTAAACAGCGTAAAGCGCGGCAGATCGTCAAGCTTGATAGCCTTGCGACAGCAGCGCACCAGCGTCGCCATCAGCGTCTGTTGTTCCTGGTTAAAGCCAGGCAGATCGCTGTTTTGCAGAATGTAGGCCGAATGACGATGCATGCCGCTGTGGTTGATGTTCAGTCCCACTTCATGAAGCATCACTGCCCATTTGAGCAACGCCGCCAGTTGAGGATTCGCCAGCTTCGGGTTCTGCGCTTCCCACTGATCGTACATATGCATGGTGGTGTCCAGCACCCGCCCAACCTGATCGCGGTCGATGTTGTACTGGTTTGCGAGGCTTTGCGCCGTGCGGCTGCGGATATCCTGATGACGGAAGCGGCCTTCCATTTCATACAGCACGCCTTCGCGCAGGGCGCCGTCAGAGAGGCGAAGCTCTTTGATCGCCAGCGAGTCAAACACGCCGCACAGAATGGCCAGACCCGGCACAAACACCGCTTTACGCTCGTCAGAAAGGCCCGGCAGGCTGAGTGCATCGAAGCTCTTATGCTTCAGCAACTCATTCACCAGCAGATCCAGACGTTCCGGGGTGATGAAACCGTCTTTTTCGCCCATTTCCAGCAGCACTTCGTGAGCGGCCTTGATGGTGCCGGACGCGCCCAGCGCGACGTTCCAGCCATGAATGCGGTACTGCCAGGAGAGCGTTTCCAGTTTCTGAACCGCGGCGAGACGCGCGCGCTGGAAATTCTCTTTGCTGATCACACCGCCAGGGAAGAACATTTGCGCGAAGCTGACGCAACCCATGCGGCGGCTTTCCACCAGTTGAGGCTCAAAGTCTTCGCCAATCACCAGCTCCGTCGAGCCGCCGCCGATATCAATCACCAGCTTGCGGCCTTTCTCCGGTTGCGTGTGCTCAACGCCCATAAAAATCAGACGGGCTTCTTCGTTGCCGGGGATGATTTCAATGGGGTAGGGGATCACTTTTTCCGCGCGTTTCAGGAATTCTGATGCGTTCAGCGCCTGACGCAGCGTGTGGGTGCCGACGATACAAACGCTGGAGGCAGAAAACCCCTGCAGGCGCTCAGCAAACAGCGACAGGCAGTTCAGGCCCCGCTCGATCGCTTCTTCGCTGAGCATATTATTATCATCAAGACCGTCTGCCAGATGCACGCGCTGCTTCAGGCGGCCGATAATCTGCATCGCGCCGTCGACAACGCGGGCGATAACCATATGAAAACTGTTTGAGCCGAGGTCGACCGCAGCAAATTCCTGCGGTCGCGGAGTTTGGTCTTGTATGGGCATAGGTTAATCGGGTTGCTCAAGTGATTTGATATAATCATAGATCGCCAGCTGCGCGCGCACCTTACGACGATTGCCGCGCGGCACATAGCGATTACTCAGTTCTTTATCAATATACCGTGCCTTCACTGTATCGCTGAACAGGATATCAATAATATCCAGAATGCGTTGTTTCAGGCGCGGGTCGAGAAGCGGCGCAGCAACTTCAATGCGGTAATCGATGTTGCGCGTCATCCAGTCGGCGGAAGAAAGATACACGTTTTTATCGCCGCCGTTTTCAAAAATATAAATACGATCGTGCTCAAGATAGCGGTCGACGATGCTGATCACGCGAATATTCTCGCTGATGCCTTCCAGTTCCGGGATCAGCGAGCACATGCCGCGCACCAGCAGATTAACCGGCACGCCGGAGCTGGATGCGGCGTACAGTCGGTCAACCAGCCCTTTGTCCACCAGGTTGTTGAGCTTCAGGGTGATGCCCGACGGCAGACCGTTTTGCGCGTTGGCAATCTCTTTGTCGATCATCTCATACAGCAGGCGACGCGAGTTTTGCGGCGACACCAGCAGATAGTCGAAGTTAACCGGGCGATAAGGGTTTTCAATAAAGTTGAAGACCCGGCGCACTTCGTTGGTGATGCGCGCGTCGGCGGTCAGCAGCGAGTAGTCGGTATAAATTCGCGCTGTTTTTTCGTTAAAGTTACCGGTGCCGATATGTGCGTAGCGCACCACCTCGTCGCCCTCTTTACGGGAAACCAGGAACAGCTTGGCGTGAATTTTTAACCCCGGCGCGGAGAAGATCACATGCACCCCGGCGGCGGTCAGACGCTTCGCCCAGATGATGTTGGCTTCTTCGTCGAAACGCGCCTGCAGCTCCACCACCACCGTCACTTTCTTGCCGTTGTGCGCGGCGTGGATCATCGCGTCGATAATGCGTGAATCTTTCGCCACGCGGTAGATGTTGATTTTGATCGCCAGCACGCTCGGGTCAAACGAGGCCTGACGCAGCAGTTCAAGCACGTGCTCAAATGTGTGATACGGATAGTAGAGCAGCACGTCGCGCTCGCGAATGGCGTCGAAGCCGTTGCGGAACTTATCGAACCAGAGATGGCGCAGGCGCGGCAGTGGTTTATTGACCAGATTGGCTTTGCCGACGTTCGGGAAGCCGATGAAGTCTTTAAAGTTGTGATAGCGGCCACCCGGCACGATGGAGTCGTAACGGGAGATGGTCAGTTTTTCACGCAGCATTTCCACCATCGCGTCCGGCATGTCGCGCTGATAGACAAAACGTACCGGCTCGGCGGTCAGGCGCTGTTTCAGGCTTGATGACATGAGCTCCATTAGGCTCGATTCCATCTCATGCACCAGGTCGTACTCGGCGTCACGGGTCATTTTCATCGAGTAGGCGTTCAGCGCATCGTAGTCGAAGAAGCCTTTGAAAATATCATCCAGGCAGTAGCGCAGTATATTGTCGAGCAGGATCATCGGCTTGCGGCGGCGCGGGGTTTCCGGCGGCAGGTTGACGAAGCGTGGCACCTTATCAGACGGAATTTCCAGCAGCGCGTAGCGAATGGTGTCGCCGCGAATGATCTCCACGGCCAGATAGGTGTAGTCATCTTTCAGGAACTGCACCAGGTTGGTTTCGCGGTTGATAAGAATGGGGGTGATGTGCTGGCGCAAATACTGCTTAAAGTAGTGGCGCAGCCAGCCCTGTTGGTTGACTGACAGCTGACGCTCGTTAATCAGGAAGATCTGATTACGCGCCATTTCCAGCAGCAGTTCGTTGTAGAGACCGTCGAATTCCTGGTCGGCTTTCAGTACCCGGGCCTGAATCTTGCCAAGCAGGTGGCGTGAATGGGCGGTGATCCCTTGTTCTTCGCTGATGATGATACGGCGCTTAAGCTCCGCGAAGCGGACTTTATAGAATTCATCAAGGTTATTGGAATAGATACCCAGAAAGCGCATGCGCTCGATCAGCGGGTTGCCTTTATCGGCCGCTTCCTGGAGTACACGTTCGTTGAAGGATAACCAACTTAATTCTTTCTCGATATATAGCTTTTCCTGGCCCATTACTACTCACACTCCGGTTCATTCACGGGACGCGGCAAATCCGTCTCAACGCGTATATTGCTAGCTTTACTGTGGGATGTCCAACTGTGCCAGATAAGTATGACAGTTTTCCGGCGGCACGTGATGGCGCGATAAAAAAACAGAAGGTATTCAGGGGGGTAATAACAGAAAACGCCTCTTGCCGGATCTGCGCAAGAGGCGGCATGGCGCTTAGTCTTCCGCCGCGTAGCCCTGCTGAGGCAGTTTAACGCCGTCCAGCCAGGCGGCGTTATCGCGCATTTGCAGACGGCCTTCAACAAACCAGCTCACCACCAGCGGGTAGATGGCGTGCTCCTGCGCCTGAACGCGTGCCGTGACATCCGCTTCGTCATCGCCGTCAAACACCGGCACTTTGGCCTGCAGAATCACCGGACCACCGTCCAGTTCATCGGTGACAAAATGCACCGAGGTGCCGTGCTCGTCATCACCGTTTTCCAGTACCTGACGATGGGTATATAACCCAGGGTATTTCGGCAGCAGGGAAGGGTGAATATTGAGCAGGCGGCCCTGATAGTGGGCGACAAATTCCGGACTCAGAATACGCATATAGCCCGCCAGCACGACGACATCCGGCGCGTAAATATCAATTTCGCGGATCAGCTCACGGTCGAACGCTTCGCGGCTGGCGAACTGGCTGGCTTCCAGCGCGTGGGCAGGGATATCAGCCTCGCGGGCGCGTTCAAGGCCGAACGCATCGGCCTTATTGCTGAACACGGCACGCAGCGTGCCGTTGATTTTTCCCTGCTGACATCCGTCAATAATGGCCTGCAAATTACTTCCGTTGCCGGAAATAAGGACAACAATGTTCTTCATTACTCAATGACCACACGCTGTTCAGAATCGGCGTTTTTGATATAGCCGATTTTCCACGCGTTTTCACCTTTTGCGTTTAACAGCGCTACGGCGTTATCCGCCTGATCCGCAGGCAGCGCGATGACCATGCCCACGCCGCAGTTAAAGGTACGGTACATTTCGTGACGGCTGACGTTGCCGTTCGCCTGCAGCCAGTGGAACACCGCCGGCCACTGCCATGACGATTCGTCGATCACCGCCTGGGTGTTTTCCGGCAGCACGCGCGGAATATTTTCCCAGAAACCGCCGCCGGTCAGGTGGGCGATAGCGTGAACGTCAACCTGCTCAATCAGCTCCAGCACCGGCTTCACGTAGATGCGGGTCGGGGCCAGCAGGTGATCGGCCAGCGGCTGACCATCGAGCTGCGTGGTCTGCGGGTTGGCGCCACTCACTTCCAGAATCTTACGCACCAGCGAATAACCGTTGGAGTGCGGGCCGCTGGAGGCCAGCGCCACTAACACATCGCCATCGGCGACGTTGGAACCGTCGATGATCTCTGCTTTTTCCACCACGCCGACGCAGAAACCGGCCACATCGTAATCATCGCCGTGATACATGCCCGGCATTTCTGCGGTTTCGCCGCCGACCAGCGCACAGCCGGACTGCAGACAGCCTTCGGCGATGCCGTTGATCACGCTGGCCGCGGTGTCGACATCCAGTTTACCGGTGGCGTAGTAATCGAGGAAAAACAGCGGCTCAGCGCCCTGTACGACCAGATCGTTCACACACATGGCGACCAGGTCGATGCCGATAGTGTCGTGGCGTTTCAGATCCATCGCCAGACGCAGCTTGGTGCCCACGCCGTCGGTGCCGGAAACCAGTACCGGTTCGCGGTATTTCTGCGGCAGCGCACAGAGCGCGCCAAAGCCGCCGAGCCCTCCCATGACCTCCGGGCGGCGGGTTTTCTTTACCGTGCCCTTAATTCGGTCGACCAGAGCGTTACCAGCGTCAATATCAACACCGGCATCTTTGTAGCTAAGAGAGGTTTTGTCGGTCACAGCGAAATCTCCGCGCGTTTGCTTGCGATAGAAGTAAAAAACGGCGCCATTCTTCTATCAGCCAAAGCAAACGTTTGCGAGCCTGCTTTACGTTCATTTTTTATCGGCTGCGTTTTCCGCCGTTACGCTGGCTTAACTTGATACTGTTCACGAAAATGAAACCGGGTACATTCTTATTCTTGCATCATATTGCTGGCTTGCACATCATTCACTGAAACCGGTTTCTGTGATGTAAAAAGTGAGGGAAAGCGAATGTCTGGATTCAAAGCAGGATTCTTATGGGGTGGCGCGGTCGCGGCGCATCAGCTGGAAGGGGGCTGGCAGGAAGGCGGTAAAGGCGTCAGCGTGGCGGACGTGATGACCGCAGGGGCACACGGCGTGCCGCGAGAGATCACCGCAGGCGTGTTGCCGGGCAAAAATTACCCAAACCATGAGGCGATCGACTTTTATCATCGCTACAAAGACGACATCAAACTCTTTGCGGAACTGGGCTTCAAATGTTTCCGCACCTCCATTGCCTGGACGCGCATTTTCCCCAACGGCGACGAACAAACGCCGAATGAAGCGGGCCTGCAGTTTTATGACGATCTGTTCGATGAGTGCCTGAAATATGGCATCGAGCCGGTGGTGACGCTGTCGCACTTCGAAATGCCGTATCACCTGGTGACCGAGTACGGCGGCTGGCGCAACCGTAAATTAATCGACTTCTTTGTGCGTTTCGCGAAAGTGGCGTTTGAACGCTACCAGCACAAAGTGAAGTACTGGATGACCTTCAACGAAATCAACAACCAGGCCAACTTCCACGAAGACTTCGCGCCGTTCACCAATTCCGGTCTGAAATACCAGCCGAATGAAGATCGTGAGCCGGTGATGTATCAGGCCGCGCACTACGAGCTGGTGGCCAGTGCGCTGGCGGTGAAAGCGGCGCGAGAGATTAATCCGTCACTGCAGATTGGTTGCATGATCGCCATGTGCCCGGTCTACCCGCTGACCTGCGCGCCGGATGATATGATGATGGCGATGAACGCCATGCATCGCCGCTACTGGTTTACCGATGTGCACGTGCGCGGAAAATACCCGCAGCACCTGCTGAACTACTTTGCCCGCCGCGGTTTCGAACTGGATATCACCGATGCCGATCGCGCGGCGCTGGCTCAGGGCTGCGTGGATTACATTGGCTTCAGCTATTACATGTCTTTCGCCACCAAAGCCACGGCGGATAATCCGCGTTTCGACTATGACGAAACCCAAAGTCTGGTCTCTAACCCGTACGTACAGAAGTCCGACTGGGGCTGGCAGATTGACCCGGTGGGCCTGCGCTATTCACTGAACTGGTTCTGGGATCACTATCAACTGCCGTTGTTCATTGTTGAAAACGGCTTTGGTGCTATCGATGTGCAGGAAAGCGATGGTTCGGTGAACGATCAGTACCGCATTGATTACCTGGCCGCCCATATCCGCGAAATGAAAAAAGCGGTGGAAGAGGATGGCGTGGACCTGATGGGCTACACGCCATGGGGCTGCATTGACCTGGTCTCTGCGGGTACCGGTGAAATGAAAAAACGCTACGGCTTTATCTACGTCGATAAAGACAACGACGGGAAGGGCACGCTGGCACGCAGCAAGAAAAAATCCTTCGGCTGGTATCAACAGGTGATCGCCAGCAACGGCGAAAACCTCTAAGTTCACAGTTCCTCTTTTTAAGCCTCGCGATCGCGGGGCTTATTTTTTCCTTTAATTTATAATCAGTAACAACCTGTTAAACCCTTTGCTTGATCGTCGTCAAGCATTGTGGGTATGGCATTAACGGCAAAAAGCGTTATAATCCCGCGATTTTTTTTGCGGCTGCCACTTCAGAGGAGAATGAGAATGAAGATTGTGGAAGTGAAACATCCACTCGTCAAACACAAGCTGGGCCTGATGCGAGAGCATGACATCAGCACTAAACGCTTTCGTGAACTGGCCTCTGAAGTCGGCAGCTTACTGACTTATGAAGCGACCTCCGATCTGGCAACCGAAAAAGTGACTATCGAAGGCTGGAACGGCCCGGTAGAAGTTGAGCAGATCAAAGGTAAGAAAATCACTGTCGTGCCTATCCTGCGTGCGGGTCTGGGCATGATGGAAGGTGTGCTGGAACACGTGCCGAGCGCGCGCATCAGCGTGGTGGGTATCTACCGTAACGAAGAGACGCTGGAGCCGGTTCCGTATTTCCAGAAGCTGGTTTCCAACATCGACGAGCGCATGGCGCTGGTCGTTGACCCGATGCTGGCGACCGGTGGCTCCATGATCGCCACCATCGACCTGCTGAAAAAAGCGGGCTGCAACAGCATCAAGGTGCTGGTGCTGGTGGCCGCGCCGGAAGGTCTGGCTGCGCTGGAAAAAGCGCACCCGGACGTGGAGCTGTACACCGCATCGATTGACCAGGGATTGAATGAGCACGGATACATCATCCCGGGGCTCGGCGATGCCGGTGATAAGATTTTTGGTACGAAATAATGAGATAGCGATAAAAAAGCCGACTTTGATAGTCGGCTTTTTTTTGAATACAACAACACACGACCTATAACAACATTTGAGGAAAACACTATGACGCGCCGTGCTATCGGGGTTAGTGAAAGACCACCGCTTTTGCAGACCATCCCGCTTAGTTTGCAGCACTTGTTCGCGATGTTTGGCGCAACCGTGCTGGTGCCAATCCTGTTCCACATTAACCCGGCCACCGTGCTGCTATTTAACGGTATCGGGACACTGCTGTATCTCTTTATCTGTAAAGGCAAAATTCCGGCCTATCTCGGCTCGAGCTTCGCCTTTATTTCGCCGGTGCTGCTGCTGTTGCCGCTGGGGTATGAAGTGGCGCTGGGCGGTTTCATTATGTGCGGCGTGCTGTTCTGCATCGTCTCTTTCATCGTGAAGAAAGCCGGTACCGGCTGGCTGGATGTGATGTTCCCACCGGCAGCGATGGGGGCTATCGTTGCCGTTATCGGTCTGGAGCTGGCAGGCGTTGCGGCAAACATGGCCGGTCTGCTTCCGCCAGAAGGGCAAGCGGCGGATTCTAAAACCGTCATCATCTCGCTGGTGACGCTGGCGGTCACGGTGTTTGGCTCCGTACTGTTCCGCGGTTTTATGGCGATTATCCCGATCCTGATCGGCGTGCTGGCNACGCGCTCTCCTTCGCGATGGGCGTTGTGGATACTACGCCCATTGCCGAGGCGCACTGGTTCGCACTGCCGACTTTCTATACTCCGCGCTTTGAATGGTTCGCCATTTTCACCATCCTGCCTGCAGCGCTGGTGGTTATCGCTGAGCACGTGGGTCACCTGGTGGTGACGGCAAATATCATTAAGCGTGACCTGATCCGCGATCCGGGTCTGCATCGTTCGATGTTCGCCAACGGCCTGTCGACGGTGATTTCTGGCTTCTTCGGCTCGACGCCAAACACCACTTACGGCGAAAACATTGGCGTAATGGCGATTACCCGCGTCTACAGTACCTGGGTTATCGGCGGCGCGGCGGTAATTGCAATCCTGCTTTCCTGCGTCGGCAAACTGGCGGCGGCGATCCAGATTATCCCGGTACCGGTAATGGGCGGCGTGTCGCTGCTGCTGTACGGGGTGATTGGCGCATCCGGTATCCGCGTGCTGATCGAATCGAAAGTGGATTACAGCAAAGCGCAGAACCTGATCCTGACTTCCGTTATTCTGATCATCGGCGTCAGCGGCGCGAAAGTGCACATCGGCGCGGCTGAACTGAAAGGCATGGCGCTGGCAACCATCGTCGGCATCTGTCTGAGCCTGATCTTCAAGCTTATCAGCGTCCTGCGCCCGGAAGAGGTCGTTCTGGATGCTGCAGACAGCGAAGACGTGAAATCGTGATCCTGTGACCGGGCGGAGGATCCGCCCGGTTCTCTCCGTTCCGGTTACGTGCTAAACTCGTTGCCGATTTTAGGTCGTAGTTTGTTGAGGTCTCTCTGAACGCACCGGCACAGCTCTCTTTGCCACTCTATCTCCCTGACGATGAAACTTTTGCGAGTTTCTGGCCGGGGGACAACCCCTCTTTTCTCGCCGCGTTGCAAAACGTTTTGCGCCAGGATCACAGCGGATATCTCTATTTCTGGTCACGCGAAGGCGCGGGGCGCAGCCATCTGCTGCATGCCGCCTGTGCGGAACTCTCCCAGCGTGGTGAAGCCGTGGGCTATGTGCCGCTGGATAAGCGCACCTGGTTTGTGCCGGAAGTGCTGGAGGGGATGGAGCATCTGTCGCTGGTATGCATCGACAATATCGAGTGCGTCGCCGGGGATGAACCCTGGGAAATGGCGATCTTCAACCTCTACAACCGCATTCTGGAATCCGGCAAAACGCGACTGCTGATCACCGGCGATCGCCCACCGCGCCAGCTGAATCTGGGGCTGCCGGATCTCGCTTCCCGCCTTGACTGGGGGCAAATCTACAAACTGCAGCCGTTGTCCGATGAAGACAAGCTGCTGGCCTTGCAGCTTCGCGCGCGCCTGCGCGGCTTTGAACTGCCAGAAGACGTGTGCCGTTTTCTGCTCAAGCGACTGGATCGCGAAATGCGCACGCTGTTTATGACGCTGGATCAGCTTGACCGGGCGTCGATCACCGCCCAGCGCAAGCTGACTATTCCGTTCGTCAAAGAGATCCTGAAGCTGTAACTTTTGTAGGCCGGATAAGCAACGCGCCATCCGGCAATATTGCCCGGCGGCGCTTCGCTTGCACGGGCCTACCTCTGCAGATCATTCAGTAAATGCTGTATCAGCAGCGGGATTGGCCTTCCCGATGCCACGCTTTTTCCTCCTTCACGCCACAACGCCGTGCCGCTGATGTCCAGATGCGCCCACGGGATCGCCGGCGGGCAAAAATAATGCAACAGCCACGCCGCCGAGGCGCTGATCGCCGCGTTATTGCCCGGCGTGTTACACAGATCGGCGATGGCGCTTTCGGTCTGCTTTTTCAGCCGCGCATCGAGCGGCAACGACCATACCTCATCGCCAGACTGTTTTCCTGCGGCTGTCAGCGCCGCGCGCAGCGGTTCATCCTGCGTCATCAGACCGCTTAGCTCATAACCCAGCGCTTTGACTACCGCGCCAGTCAGCGTCGCCATGTCGATGATATAACGCGTCTGCGGATGCCGCTGGCTGGCCCAGGCGATGGCGTCCGCCAGCACCAGACGCCCTTCGGCATCGGTGTTATTGATCTCCACGGTCAGGCCGTTGCAGGCGCGCGCTACGCTGCCCGGCTGCATGGCGTTGGGGCCGATGGCGTTTTCCGCCAGCGCCAGAACGCCCATCACCCTGACCGGCAACGCCAGCGCTGCGATGCTCAGCATCAACCCCAGCACATTCGCCGCGCCGCACATATCATATTTCATGGTGTACATGCCCGCGCCCTCTTTCAGCCACAGCCCGCCGGTATCAAAGGTGATCCCTTTANNAATGGCGAGCAGGCGAGGCGGGCGCGCTGAACCTTTCCCCACCGCATGCAGCAGCCCAAGCCCTTGCTCAACGATGGCGTTTTCGTCCAGCACGTCGCAGCGCAGGGCAGGGATGTTGGCGCACAGGCGCTGCGCTTCTTCCACCACAAACTGCGGCGTACACTGTTCTGAAGGGAGATCCGCGAGCCTGCGTGCCGCCACCATGCCGTGCGAAATGGCCTGCTGCTGGCGAAGCTGCGTTTTCAGCGTCGCGCTCTGTTCCGGCTGGCACCAGACGTCGATCTGCTGCAGACGAACGGCATCCGGCTGCGGTGCACGCAGCCCCAGATCCATCAGGCTATGTTCAAGATTAAAAAGATAACGCAGCGNNACCCCGGTGCTTCTGCTGCCGCGTCCAGCAACAGGCGAGCGCTGGCGGGTGTGTTGAACAACGGGCGCAGCGCCTGGGTCAGCGCATCGCCGTCCAGCCAGAATTTCAGCGGAATCAGCGTAATACGGGTAAAAGGTGCGCAACCAAAGACGGTATCTGCGACGCTGTTTTCCGCGCAGGCGGCCATTTCACTCAGAATGCCGCACGCGCTGACTTGCGGATCGGCAAGCAGCGGGCTGCCGGGCCAGGTCACCAGATGGCTGCCTTCGGCGTGACTGTCCAGGCGATTGATGATGCGATAATCCAGCATGGGTTACTCCTCGATGGGGGCTCGAATACGCGCGGCGTAGGCCTGCATCCATTCGTCGTCCACCGGTTGATAATGCGTCTTTTCGCGGATGCGCTCGGCGCGAAATACCGTCAACGGCTGCGTGGCGGTGGCGACCACAAAAGAAAACGTTTTGATGTTAGTGGCGGCACCAAATTCGCCGTTGCGGTTCATGCACACCACCGACAGATCTCCGGCGCGGCCAAAGCGCGACATCAGCTTGTCTTCCAGCTCGCACACCACCGAATCCGCGGCCTGCTGTGGAGTCATGCCCTGCGCCATCCGACGAACGATTTCGTAGCTGGCGCAGCCTTTCATCAGATCTTCCCCCACGCCGGTGGCGGTTGCCGCGCCGGTTTCGCTGTCGCAGTAAAACCCGGAACCGATGACTGGCGAGTCGCCAAGGCGCCCACGTTTTTTCATAAACAGGCCGCTGGTGGAAGTGGCGACGCTCATCGAGTGATGAGTATCAAGGCCAATAATGCCGACGGTGTCGTGACCGTCATACGGACTGAGCCCTTTATCGAGCGTTTCCCGGCATCGTTTGCGGTAATGCTGCATGGCGCGTTCGGTGAGCATCTCTTTCGCCGCAAAGCCCTGGCTGAGCGCCCATTCGCGTGCGCCCTGGCCGACCAGCACGCTGTTATAGCGCTGGCGGCTGAGGGCGTGGGCGACTTTCACCGGGTTGGCGATATCCACCAAATTGCCCACCGCGCCGAACGCCAGCGTGTCGCCATCCATAAAGGCGGCGTCCAGCTCCACCTCACCGTTTTCGGTAGGCAACCCGCCGTAGCCCACCGATTTATAAAACGGAAAATCTTCAACCGCCGCAACGGCGTCAACAACGGCGCCCGGGGCCGCTTTCCCTGCTGCCAGCGCAGCCGCCGACGCGGTCACGCCTTCCAGTGCCATTCGCCAGGTGGCGATAATTCCCCACATCGTTTACTCCTGTTTTGCCAGCGTGTTATCCGCGGCTGCGGATGACGTTATTTCTGCAGCGCGATACTGCTTGTCGACAATACGCATGAATGGCAGGTAAAGCATGGCACCGATCAGCAGATTGAGGATCTGCATCACACTGCCGCTCAGGTGTCCGGTGACGATAAATCCGCTGATCACCGGCGGCAGCGTCCACGGAATAAACACCCCGGTGGTTACTGCCACCGCGCCCACTTTCATCGCCGCGTACTGGATGGTGACCAGCACCAGCGGCACGAGGTTGAACGGGATCAGCATGATCGGGTTCATGATCACCGGCAGACCAAAAAGAATCGGCTCGTTGATGTTAAAGATGGACGCGCCCGCGCCGAGTCTTGCCACTTCGCGCATGTTTTTGCTGCGGGCAAAAATCAGCATGGCGATCACCAGCGACAGCGTGGCTCCGGCACCGCCCATCCAGATCATGTCGAAAAACTGTTCGGTAATAATGTGCGGCGGAGTGACACCCGCCTGGATCGCGGCGATGTTATCGGTCTGATTTTCCATCCATAGCGGACGGATAATGCCGTTGATCATCGAGCCGGAGTTGATCCCGACCGACCACAGTATGGTAATGCTGAACACCGTCATCAGCGCGCCGAAATAGGAAGTGCCGTAATGGCGCACCGGCGTGGCGACCACCTCATAGATAAACTGGTGGATGGTGGTGTAGTGGGTGTTCTCAAAGGCGATGCGAATGATCAGCACCAGAATCATCACCACCAGCGCCGGGATTAACGCCGCGAAGGATTCCTGTACCGCCGGCGGTACGCCATCCGGCATCTTAATCACCAGTTTTTTCCGTTTCAGCCAGCAGAACAGTTCGGTCCAGATCAGCGAGCCGATCATCGACACAAACAGCCCTTTGGTACCGATCCATTCCACCGGGATCACGGTAATGCCGCCGTTTTCCGCCACTTTGATAAACGGCGTCAGGATCAGAAAACAGACCAGCCCCAGAATGCCGCAGGAGATGCGGTCCTCGTTGTAATACTCCGCCAGGCGGAAGGCGACCAGAAAACCGATAAACAGCGACATGGTTGAGAACACCGCGTTAAACGGGATCTCAATAATCGCGCTCCAGCTCTCACCAAAGGCCTGAGACATAAACTGCTGATAGGTCTGATTGGGGAACGAGGAGATAACCAGCAGGATTGACCCGACAATAATAAATGGCATGAATGAAACATAGGCGCCGCGGATGGCGCCAAGATGACGCTGTTGCGCGGTTTTGGCCGCCAGCGGCATCAGTTTTGCTTCAAGAAATCCCAGAACATTGTTCATTGTGAACTCCGTACAAGATCAAGAGACGTTGTGTGTGTTATGTATAGGGATTATCGAAGAAAGCGGCGAGCGGAAAGGTGAAACCGCTCACAATGCATTCGCGTAATTAATATAAATCTCATATGATTGGTTATATCTTTAGCAGGAAACGCTAATGGAAATTAAGCTACATGCCAATGCCACCACCACGCCACGTACCCGGAAATACTTACAGGAATCGGATAAAAGTGACCGAGAACTGGCGAAAGAGCTGGGAATTTCAGTCACTACCGTGCGCCGCTGGCGCAACCGCAGCCAGATCGCCGATCATCACACCACACCGCATGTGATACACAAAGCACTGAGACAAGAGCAGGAGGCATTAATTAACGCCCTGCGGGATGTGCTGCGCGCGCCGCTGGATGAGCTACTGTTTATGGTCAACGAGGGGCTGGGCATTCCGGTTTCCAGGGCGACGCTGAACCGCTATCTGCGTCCGGCGCATAAAGGGCGCAAAGACGGGGTGTTGCAGGGGAAAAAGGCGCTGAAAGCGNGGCCCTGCCGATGGACGACGGCGGCGATCATCATCTGTTGTGGGCGCAGGAGCCGGTCAGCGGCTGGTGTTACGCACGGCTGTTTTCGGGGATCTCACCGGCGCTGGTCAATCACTGGCTGGATGATGCGCTGTCGGCGTGTCCGGCTGAGATTCAATGTATTGAGACAAATCAGGCGAAATGCTTCGCGCTGACGCGCACCGACGTGATGTGCAACGTCGCCGCGCAGACGGAACCGCAGGCAATTCAGATCGGCGTTTCGCTGACGGAACTGATCCCCGCGCTTGATGAACCCGACCGCACGGTGCAGCGGTTGTGTCATTTATGGAATACGGGCAGGGCGCAGAAAAAACTGGGAGAAAAAACGCCGCAGGCTTTTCTGGAAGCGCTGCGGCAGGAAGATTAGTCGAGGATTTCCAGCACCTGTTCCGGCGGGCGGCCAATGCGCGCCTTGCCGTTATGTACCACAATCGGGCGCTCGATCAGTTTCGGGTGTTCCACCATCGCCAGAATCAGCGCCTCTTCCGGCAGGTCAGGATCCATCAGCGCCAGTGAGGTGTAGAGATCTTCTTTCTGGCGGAGCAACTCACGGGCGCTGCGCAGGCCCAGCATTTTGACCAGATTACGCAGCGTCGCCGCATCCGGCGGGGTCTCCAGATAGAGCACCACCTGCGGCTCCACGCCTTTTTCCTTCAGCAGACTCAGCGTCTCGCGGCTTTTGGAACAGCGCGGGTTGTGATAAATCGTGACGGCGTCAGACATCATTACTCCTTACATTTTGGTGTACGGACGGAAGCGTTCCTGCAACTGTCGGAACTGATCGATGCGCGCATCGTAGCGTGCCTGTTGCAGACTTCCGAGTTTCACCTGCGAGCTGGCGCTGCTCAGCAGGGAAATGGCTTGATCAAGACGTCCCACCAGCGCCATGTTTTCTGCGCGCGCGGCCAGTTCCTGATCGCGATTGCCCAGCGCGGCTTCCGCCTGCGCCAGTAAATCCCAGCCGTTGGTGTCGTCTTTATTGTTAAAAGTATAGCGGTTGAGCAGGGTCGCGGCTTCACCCGGCTGGCCCGCTTCCAGATAGGCGTTGGCGAGGTTCAGCTGCAATACCGGGTTATTGCGCAAATCGCGGGCATTTTTCAGGCGATTAATGGCGTCGCCGGTTTTTTTCTGCCCGAGATCGATATCGGTCGCCAGATCGAGATACCAGGGATTTTGCCCCTCGGCGCTCAACAGCGGCTGCAGCAGTTTGCTCGCCTCGGCATAATTATTGGTGCCCATTGCCTGTAGCGCGCGGCCATACTGCGCGGCACGCTGCTCGCGCACGTTGCCTTTCGCCCAGTTATCGAGGAGATCGCTGGTGAGCTGGTTTTTCCCGGAGTTGTACATGCCGAGCGTTCTCGCTTTCGCCATGTAGAAATCTTCCGACGACTGCACCACGACCGGGCGCATCTGGTTGGCGCGGTTACGCGCATCCGCCAGACGGCTTTCCGGCAACGGGTGCGTCAGCAGCATTTCCGGCGGGCGTGACGAATAGCGGGACTGGTCAAGCAGTTTTTCCATAAACGACGGCATGGACTGGGGATCGAACCCGGAGCGTTGCAGCACCTGAATGCCGATGCGATCCGCTTCTTCTTCGTTCTGACGGGTAAAGCTGATCATTCCCTGTTGGGTGCCTGCCAGCGTCCCGGTTAACGCCGCCATCCCGGCCTGCGGGTTGGCCATCGCCAGTAAAATGGAGCCCAGTGCACCGACCCAGGTCAGGGGGGCGTTGCGCTTCTGGTCTTCCATCGCGCGCGCCAGGTGGCGCTGTGTGACGTGGGAGATTTCGTGTGCCATCACCGACGCCAGTTCGCTTTCGGTATCAGCATAGCGAAACAGGGCGGAGTGCAGCACCACGTTACCGCCGAAGAAGGCGAAGGCGTTCAGTTCGTCGTTGTTAATCAGAAAAAAATGGAAGGGCGTCCGTACGGAGTACGCGTGCGACACCAGCCGCGTGCCGAGGCTATTAATATATTGCGTTAACAGCGGGTCGTTGATCAGCGGCGCGCTGCCGCGCAGCTGGCGCACATAATAATCTCCCATCTGCATCTCCTGGCCAATGGAGAGCGTGCTTCCTGCGGAGGTGCCCATGTCCGGCAACGAATCTGCAGAGTCTGCAAAAGCGGGCAGACATTGACCCAGCGTCAGAGACGCTATCAGGGTCGCCACCAGCGTCTTTCTCAACTGCGTGAACATAACCTCAATCCTGTAATGTGGGATGTGCCTGTTTGACCGGTGCGAAGCGTGATTGTTCCACCGTTATTTGTTATGCGAGTTTAGCTTTCCGACGGGCGGTTGGAAATCTTCTTTCCGGGTCTTTTATTGTTTGCTGAATCGGTATTAAAAAGCGGAGTCTTTTCTGTGACATTTCGATACAATTCACGATCTGCAATCCCGCAACGCGTCCTAAGAAGGATTTTATGCTTGAGTTGTTAATGCAGTGGTACCGCCGCCGCTTCAGCGATCCGGAGGCGATTGCGCTGCTGGTCATCCTGCTGGCAGGGTTTGTGATCCTGTTCTTCTTCAACGGTCTTTTAGCGCCGCTGCTGGTCGCCATCGTACTGGCGTATCTGCTGGAATGGCCAACGATCAGACTCGAGCGCATTGGCTGCTCGCGACGCTGGGCGACAACCATCGTGCTGGTGCTGTTTGTCGGCATTCTACTGTTGCTGGCGCTGGTGGTGATGCCGATTGCCTGGCAACAGGGCATCAACCTGATCCGCGACATGCCGGGGATGCTCAATCAACTGATGAGCTATGCCGCCACGCTGCCGCGCCGTTTCCCGGCGTTGATGGACGTCGGTATTGTCGATGTCGTGGCGGAGAATATGCGCAGCCGCATGCTGACCCTCGGCGATTCAGTGGTGAAATATTCGCTGGCGTCGCTGGTTGGGTTACTCACGCTCTCCGTTTACCTGGTGCTGGTGCCGCTGATGGTCTTTTTCCTGGTGAAGGATAAAGAGCAGATGCTCAACGCCGTTCGCCGCGTGCTGCCGCGCAATCGCGGTCTGGCCGGGCAGGTGTGGAAAGAGATGAATCAGCAGATCACCAACTACATTCGCGGCAAAGTGTTTGAAATGATTGTGGTCAGTATCGCGACCTGGATTGGCTTTGTGCTGTTCGGGCTCAACTATTCATTGTTGCTGGCGGTGCTGGTCGGTTTTTCTGTACTTATTCCGTACATCGGTATTTTCGTGGTGACGTTCCCGGTGGTGGGCGTGGCGCTGTTCCAGTTTGGTCTCAGTACCGAATTCTGGAGCGTGTTCGCGGTGTATCTGGTTATTCAGGCGCTGGATGGCAACCTGCTGGTGCCGGTGCTGTTCTCGGAAGCCGTAAACCTGCATCCGCTGGTGATTATTCTGTCGGTAGTGATTTTCGGCGGGCTGTGGGGATTCTGGGGCGTCTTCTTTGCGATTCCGCTGGCGACGCTTATCAAAGCCGTCGTTCACGCCTGGCCGGACGGCCCGGTGGTCGAGGAGTAAAGCAAAAAGGCCCGACAGTGTTTGCCGGGCCTTTTATCACGCGTTCTCTTTCAGCCAGTTCAGCACCACGTCGTGGTGGTTGCTGGTTTTGAAGTCATCGAAAACGTGTTCAATTTTGCCGTCTGCATCAAGCAGGAAACTGATGCGGTGGATGCCGTCATAGGTTTTCCCCATGAAGGACTTTTCTCCCCACACGCCAAATTGTTCGCAGACCTGATGGTTTTCATCGGAGAGCAGCGTAAAGTTCAGCAGCTCTTTTTCTGCAAAGCGGGAGAGTTTTTCAGGTTTATCGGTGCTGATGCCCAGCACTTCAACGCCTGCTTTTTTCAGATCATCCATGTTATCGCGCAAACCACACGCCTGGACCGTACAACCTGGTGTCATAGCTTTCGGGTAAAAATAAACCAGAACACGCTGTCCCTGGAAGTCGGTCAAATTTACTTGCTCACCGTCCTGATCGGGCAAGCTAAATTTCGGTGCGATGTCACCGGCTTTCAGTGGGTTCATTACTCAACTCCATCCTGTTCATCATGCTGTGAATAATTGACGATGCTTATACTGCCTTGTGCGTTCAGTTCTGTACATAGCGCTTTGAACGCTTGCTCGATATTTGAGACTTCTTGCGACGCAGGGCTATGAGCCGTAATTTGAATGAATAATTGCGCGGCACTGGCGTTCTCGCCGGGTTGCGTACGGGAAACCAGTTCCGCAATGTTGGTGTTATACGTATCGAATAATGCCGTGAAACGCTCAATGATGTGCGGCGAATCCGGCACCTCTATCTGCACCCAGACCGTGGACGGCAACGCCTGTCGCGGACGTGCGGTGGTGCGTTTCATCACGATCAGCAGATCCAGTTCCGCCCCCTTTAACGGTAATGTTGACTCGATCAGGGTAATGGCATTCCAGCTGCCTGACAGCAGCATGATAAAGGTAAACTCATCGCCAAGCATTGCCAGACGGCTGTCTTCAATATTACAGCCGCAGCTGCTGACATGACGGGTGATTGTATTCACGATACCAGGACGGTCGGCGCCCAGTGCAGTAATCACCAGATAGTGTTGTGATGAGGCTGTCAAACCTGTTCTTCCTGTAAAAGGTGCGGTAATCATAAGGAAAGCATAAAAAAAACCGGCATACAACATTCAGAACGGCTCTGGTCTCTTGCTTTTATTACAGGACCAAACGTACCATTGAAGCTCTTGTCTGCACGTCTGCTCAGAGGATGGCCCATGTTCACGGGAAGTATAGTAGCGGTTATCACGCCGATGGATGAAAAAGGTAATGTCGATCGGCCAAGCCTGAAAAAACTGATTGATTACCATGTCGCCAATGGAACCTCGGCGATCGTTTCGGTGGGAACCACCGGAGAATCCGCCACATTAAGCCACGATGAACATGGCGATGTGGTGATGATGACGCTGGAACTGGCAGACGGGCGTATTCCCGTGATTGCCGGAACGGGCGCTAATGCAACCGCAGAGGCGATCAGCCTGACCCAGCGTTTCAACAACAGCGGCGTCGTTGGCTGCCTGACGGTCACGCCGTACTATAACCGTCCGACGCAGGAAGGGCTGTTCCAGCACTTCAAAACCATCGCCGAGCATACTGACCTGCCGCAAATTCTGTATAATGTGCCGTCGCGTACGGGCTGCGATATGCTGCCTGAGACCGTGGGGCGTCTGGCAGAAGTAAAAAATATTATCGGTATTAAGGAAGCCACCGGGAACTTAAGTCGTGTTCACCAGATCAAAGAGCTGGTTTCAGACGACTTTATCCTGTTGAGTGGTGACGATGCCACCGCGCTGGATTTCATGCAGCTGGGCGGTCAGGGCGTTATTTCGGTAACGGCCAACGTTGCCGCGCGTGACATGGCGGAAATGTGTAAACTGGCCGCTGAAGGGCGGTTTGCCGACGCGCGTGTCATCAACCAGCGTCTGATGCCACTACACAACAAACTATTTGTCGAACCCAATCCGATCCCGGTGAAATGGGCCTGTAAGGAATTGGGACTTGTAGCAACCGATACGCTGCGCCTGCCGATGACGCCGATTACCGACAACGCTCGTCACATCGTCGCAAACGCGCTTAAGCACGCCGGTTTGCTGTAAAGTTTAGGGAGATTTGATGGCTTACTCAGTACAGAAGTCGCGCCTGGCGAAGGTTGCGGGTGTTTCGCTTGTTTTACTCCTTGCGGCCTGCAGCTCTGATTCGCGCTACAAGCGTCAGGTTAGCGGTGATGAATCCTATCTGGAAGCAACACCGCTTGCTGAACTTCATGCGCCTGCCGGTATGATCCTGCCGCTTCAGAACGGCGACTATAACATTCCTGTTGCCCGCGGTAATGGCGCAGTGGGTAAAGCGCTGGACATTCGTCCGCCAGCCCAGCCGCTGGCGCTGGTCAGTGGTGCCCGTACCCAGTACACCGGCGACACGGCCACGCTATTAGTGGAAAGCGGTCGCAGCGGTTCATTGTGGCCGCAGGTGGTGAGCATTCTTCAGGCGAAGAATTACACTATCACCAAACGTGACGACGCCTCGCAGACGCTGAGCACCGACTGGGTTGACTGGAACCGTCTTGATGAAGACGAACAGTACCGCGGTCGCTATCAGATCTCTGTCAAACCGCAGGGTTATCAGCAGGCCGTGGTCGTTAAGCTGATCAACCTCGAGCAGGGTGGCAAACCGGTGGCCGACGCCGCCTCCATGCAGCGCTACAGCACCGAAATGCTGAACGTGATTTCTGCGGGTATCGATCAGAACGCGACCAACGCGCAGAACGCCGCGCAGGGCCGCGATGGCGCCACTTTTGACGTGCAGAGCGCCGCTGATGACACCGGCTTGCCGATGCTGGTGGTTCGCGCACCGTTCAACCAGGTGTGGCAGCGTCTCCCGGCTACGCTTAAGAAAGTGGGCATGGAAGTCACCGACAGCACCCGTTCTCAGGGCAGCATCGCGGTGACCTACAAACCGCTTTCCGACAGCAGCTGGCAGGAACTGGGGGCACGGGATCCGGGTCTCAGCTCCGGTGACTACAAGTTGCAGGTAGGTGACCTCGATAACCGCAGCAGCCTGCAATTCATCGACCCGAAAGGCCATACGCTGACGCAGTCGCAGAATGACGCCCTGGTCGCCGTCTTCCAGGCCGCGTTTAAGTAAAAAATACAGTGAGGCTGGAGAAATCCAGCCTTTTTTCTGTATAGTGACGCAAACGTGTGCGTCGGCAGAAAAACGCCAATTTAATAGCTTTAATCTCACTGGAGTGAAAAAAGATGCAAAAGAAAGCTGAGTTGTATCGCGGCAAAGCGAAAACCGTTTACAGCACGGAAAATCCGGATCTGTTGGTGCTCGAATTCCGTAACGATACGTCAGCAGGGGATGGCGCGCGCATCGAACAGTTTGACCGTAAAGGGATGGTGAACAATAAATTCAACCATTTCATCATGACCAAACTGGAAGCGGCGGGCATCCCGACTCAGATGGAGGCTCTGCTGTCTGATACCGAATGTCTGGTGAAAAAACTCGAGATGGTGCCGGTCGAATGCGTGGTGCGTAACCGTGCCGCAGGTTCACTGGTGAAGCGTCTGGGCATTGAAGAGGGTATCGAACTGAATCCGCCGTTGTTCGATATGTTCCTGAAAAACGATGCCATGCACGACCCGATGGTGAACGAGTCCTACTGCGAGACTTTCGGCTGGGTCAGCAAAGAAAATCTGGCGCAGATGAAAGCGCTGACGTATAAAGCCAACGATGTGCTGAAAAAACTGTTCGATGACGCCGGCCTGATTCTGGTCGACTTTAAACTGGAGTTTGGTCTGTACAAAGGGCAGGTGGTGCTGGGCGACGAATTCTCACCGGATGGCAGCCGTCTGTGGGACAAAGAAACGCTGGATAAAATGGACAAAGACCGTTTCCGCCAGAGCCTTGGTGGGCTGATTGAAGCCTACGAAGAAGTGGCGCACCGTCTTGGCGTGAAGCTGGACTAACCCCTCCCGCCCGAAACTCAGAGGAGATTAATCCATCCTCTGAGTTTTCTCGTTTCGTTTCCTATGGTAATCCTCCTCCGAACCGCCTACGATCTTATCTATTATCAATAAAGAGTTTGAGGTTGTTATGCGCTGGCAAGGTCGTCGCGAAAGCGACAATGTTGAAGACAGAAGAAGCGATTCCGGTCCATCGATGATGGGCGGGCGCGGGTTCCGTGTTCCCACCGGCAAGGGCGGGATTATTCTGCTGGTGGTGGTGCTCGTCGCCGGCTATTACGGCGTGGATCTTACCGGTCTGCTGACCGGGCAGCCGATTTCCCAGCAGTCCTCGCAGCCCTCCATCAGCCCGAATGATGACGAAGCGGCCAAATTTACCTCGGTGATCCTGGCGACGACGGAAGATACCTGGAGCCAGATCTTCGAGAAGTCGGGCAAGCAGTACCAGCAGCCGCGTCTGGTGATGTACCGCGGCGCAACCCGTACCGGCTGCGGCACGGGGCAATCGGTGATGGGGCCGTTTTACTGCCCGGCGGACAGCACTGTTTATATCGATCTTTCCTTCTACGATGACATGAAAAAGAAACTGGGCGCGGACGGTGATTTCGCTCAGGGGTACGTCATCGCTCATGAAGTGGGTCATCACGTACAGAAACTGCTCGGTATCGAGCCGAAAGTGCGGCAGATGCAGCAGGGCGCGTCGCAGGCGCAGGTGAATCAGCTGTCAGTACGCATGGAGCTGCAGGCGGACTGTTTCGCGGGCGTCTGGGGCCACAGCATGCAGCAGCAGGGTGTGCTTGAAGCGGGCGATCTGGAAGAGGCGCTGAATGCGGCTGAAGCTATCGGTGACGACCGCCTGCAACAGCAGAGCCAGGGCCGCGTGGTGCCGGACAGCTTCACGCATGGCACCTCGCAACAGCGCTATACCTGGTTCAAACGCGGCTATGACGGCGGCGACCCGGCGCAATGTAACACCTTCGGCAAAGGTTTCTGATCCCGCTGATGGAGGCGCTCTGCGCACTGACGGCGCGCATGAAACACGAGGGCATTCGTCGTCTGCTGGTCATCAGCGGCGANAACAGCAACTGCCCGGCGACTGGCTGAAGGTCGGGTCGCAGACGTTGCCGGAGCCCTGGTGTCCGCCGAACGCGCTGGCGAAGCTACTCGGCCGCGAGTTTCACCACGCCATGTTTGATGCCCGCCGCGGCTTTGACGTCGCGGCATTTGCCGCGCTTGCTGGCACGCTGCAGGCCGGTAGCTGGCTGGTGCTGCTGACGCCACCGCATGACGTCTGGCCACAACGGCCTGATGAAGACGCGCTTCGCTGGAGTGAATCCGCGCAGCCGTTTCCTGCTCCCCACTTTGTCCATCATTTTTGCCGCACGCTGGCTGACGATCCGCAGACCATAATCTGGCGTCAGGCGCAGTCGCTGACCCTTCCGGCATTTCCCGCCCGCGAGGCATGGCACCCGGCCAACGGCGAGCCAGAAGCGGAACAGGCCGCGATCCTCACACAACTGGCCGACTGCCCGCCGGGCGTGGTGGTGGTAACGGCGGAACGTGGGCGGGGAAAATCGGCGCTGGCAGGGATGCACATTCGCCAGCTTAATGGCACGGCGATCGTCACCGCACCGGCACGTGGCGCGACTGACGTGATGGCCGCCTTTGCCGGTGAGCAATTCCGCTTTATGGCGCCGGATGCGCTGCTCGCGTCGCAGGCGCGCGCAGACTGGCTGATCGTTGATGAAGCCGCGGCAATCCCTTCCCCGGTACTGCAAAAACTGGTAGCGCGCTTCCCACGCGCGCTGCTGACGACGACGGTGCAGGGTTACGAAGGGACGGGGCGTGGTTTTCTGCTGAAATTCTGCGCGCGCTTTCCCCATCTGCGCCAGCTGACGCTTTCTCGCCCGATTCGCTGGGCGCAGGGCTGCCCGCTGGAAGCTATCGTCAGCGAAGCGCTGCTGTTTGCCGATAACAGTCTCACGCGGCTACCTGCGGGTGAACTTGATTACGCCAGCGTGGAGCAGGACGCCTGGCAGACAAACCCGGCGTTACCTGTCGCCATGTATCAGTTGCTGTCCAGCGCGCACTACCGGACGTCACCGCTGGATCTGCGCCGCATGATGGATGCTCCCGGGCAACATTTTGCCTGCGCGCACAGCGATGCGGGGCTGGCGGGGGCGTTGTGGCTGGTCGATGAAGGCGGGCTGAGCGACGCCCTCAGTCGTGCCGTCTGGGCGGGATATCGTCGTCCGCGCGGCAACCTGGTGGCGCAGTCGCTGGCGGCGCATGGTGGGAGTCCGCTGGCTGCAATGCTCATCGGACGGCGCGTTACG
>NZ_JNGH01000058.1 GCF_001188485.1 Trabulsiella odontotermitis | reverse complement strand
GTTTGCCCTGGTTAAAGGTACCGTTAGGCCGCAGTTGTGGCGGATGCCGATACGCAGCAGTTACTGTGGGGGGGGGGAAGGACGTAGCAGAGCCGCCTTCCGACTCTTTTTTAGCTGGCTGGGGACAGAGGGATGTACAGCCATCGAGTCCGTGGTCATGGATATGAACACTGCATTCGATCTGGAAGTCAGGGAGTACTATCCTCAGGCGCTGATGGTCTATGACCTGTTTCATGTGGTTGAAAGTTTGGACGTCAGGTCATTGACCGCGTCAGGGGAGATCAGTCAAATCAGCAACGCGATAATCCGAAGTTCTGGCTNNTGGAAGCTAATCAGCCGCTAAATACGGTCTATGTGATGAAAACTGCGCTGAAGCAGTTTGCTGAAAAACTCAGGGAATATGTGAGCAGGATAATAGCCAGCGCGAGAAACTGGCTGAATACCAGCATACTGGAAGGGATGAACAATAAGATCAAGGTAATAAAGCGAATGGCCTATGGGTACCGGGATAACGACTACTTCTTCCTGAAAATCAAAGCAGCGTTCCCCGGTAAAGCGTGATGAATATTTTATATCTATTCCTAATAATTATTGATGCATAATCTGATTGGGCAGATTAAGGAACATTGTTATAATTAAAAAGCATGTATAGCTCATGCATTTCAAATAATTGTTAGTGCGGAATGCTATTGCCCGTGATAGTTTTTGTTATCGATTACACGGGCCTTTTTCGTTCTCTTTTAATACCATTGTCATAAATAACTAAATATTCCTATAAGCCTCATGCAGGAGTTTGTTTATGATAATCTATCTACATTTTCGGTACTACAACAATTGATGCTGACAACAACCATTCATGTCTTGATTCATCAAGACATGACAAACTAATCTCTGCCGAATTAATCCTTTTACCTTGGTATGTGACCATTCCTTTTGTCAGCAACGGGCATTTTCCCCGGTTGACATCAATATTCTTAATCACGACGGTGTCAGTTTTAGCCATAATGGTGATGTTGATACCCTGTATGTTCTTCTGAATATTGACCTTAATGATGTCATTTTCAGCGGCTACAACAGTTGAGGACTGGGTTACCTGATCCTACCCGCGAATAGTGAACACGCGACTAAGTGAGTAAACTCTCAACCAGAGATGACTCATGACAAAACCAGTATCAACCAGCAAAAAGCCCCGTAAGCAACATACGCCTGAATTTCGCAACGAAGCCCTGAAGCTTGCTGAGCGTATCGGTGTGGTCGCCGCTGCCCGTGAACTCAGTCTGTATGAATCGCAGCTTTATGCCTGGCGCAGCAAACTCAAGAATGCACATTCCTCTTCCGAACGTGAGCAGGAAATGGCGGTTGAAATTGCCCGCCTTAAGCGTCAACTGGCGGAGCAGGCAGAGGAGCTGGCCATTATCCAAAAGGCCGCGACATACTTCGCGAAGCGCCTGAAATGAAGTATGTCTTCATCGAAAATCATCAGGCTGAGTTCAGTATCAAAGCGATGTGTCGTGTGCTTCGGGTTGCCCGCAGTGGCTGGTATGCCTGGCGTCTGCGCCACCATCAGCAAAGCCCGCGTCAGCAGTTCCGCCTCATCTGCGATGTGGCAGTCCGTAAGGCCTTCACAGAAGCAAAACAGCGTTATGGTGCGCCTCGTCTGGCAGACGAACTGCCGGAGTACAATATCAAAACCATTGCTGCCAGTCTGCGTCGTCAGGGACTAAAGGCGAAAGCCGCACGGAAGTTCAGCCCGGTCAGTTACCGTGGGCACGGTCTGCCGGTATCTGAAAATCTGCTGAGACAGGACTTTTACGCCAGCGGCCCGAACCAGAAGTGGGCAGGTGACATTACGTATCTGCGCACGGACGAAGGCTGGCTGTACCTGGCGGTGGTCATCGATCTGTGGTCGCGTTCCGTCATTGGCTGGTCTATGTCGTCGCGTATGACAGCGCAACTGACCTGTGATGCGCTGCAAATGGCGCTCTGGCGGCGTAAACGCCCGAAAAACGTCATTGTTCACACGGATCGCGGTGGGCAGTACTGTTCATCGGATTATCAGACCTTACTGAAACGGCATAATCTGCGCGGGAGCATGAGTGCAAAAGGTTGTTGTTATGATAATGCCTGCGTGGAAAGCGTCTTCCACTCACTGAAAGTGGAATGTATCCACGGGGAGCGTTTTACCAGCCGTGAAATAATGAGTACGACGGTATTTAATTATATCGAGTGTGATAACAACCAATGGCGTCGTCACAGTGCCTGTGGCGGTCTCAGTCCGGAACAATATGAAAACGAAAACCTCGCTTAGGGCGGTGTTCACATTACGCGGGTAGGATCAGTTTCTCACATTGTAGGAGGCTTTAGTATGATAATGTCACCGTGGGACAGGTCTATGATTTTTAAAATGCGATACTGGATATTGAACATATAGGAGGGTTTTTTAAATGCCCCCCCGTTGTAAAGGCCTGAAGATATTAACTATACAAGTTATCTAATTGTGGTAGTTTAAAAAAATATGATTCGTCTGCATTTTTAAAATTCCCAGATGCATTTTGTCTAAGAGATGAATTAATAAGTATACAACAATTCTCAGCTCTGGTTATACCAACATAGTGGAGGTTAATTTCTTGTTGAAGCGTCGGGTATAGAGCTGTATGTCTGTCTTCGCTGTTATATTCCCTATATGGGAAAGACCATTCATCTAGATCTAGGTGAAATACTAATTTGAATTCCAGTCCTTTAGATTTATGAAGGGTCATTACTTGTATCTCATTATCATCTAATGGTTTGAATTGTTTGACTAAAATATCGTCAGAGATTGTTCTTATTAAAGCTCCATCAATATGTTCAGTTGAATTTATCCCTAAAATATCTGCGATGTCATGAAACATATGTATTAAATCTTCATTTTTTAATTCATTTCTAATTGCTTTTATTTTTTTTCTTAGTAAAAACATAGTATTATCATCTACTATAACCCCATCAAAAACTTTGTTAATAAATTCTTGTGCTGTACTTATAGAGCCGTATTTGTATGCTAACAGATCTTTGTATAGATCTGAGCAATCAGTACCAATTTTATCTAGAGGTGTGTCAACATAAAGTCTGAAGTTTAAGTTTAATCCAGAACAGAATAATATTAGTGATTTTTCTTTTCTTGCTAAAATTGCTATTTGATTTGCTTTTTCTAACTTCCATTCGCCGCTACTCAGCCATCCTGAAATCCAGGGGGAAATCGTAACAGCAGCATCTTTAAGATTTCCATCAAGTCGTCGCCTGAATATTCTTATCTCATCCGCAGGTAGTAAAATATATGATGGATCAAGCAATCTTGACGCATAATTGCTTATTGATGGGTGGCATCTATGATTGAAATTTATCTCAAAATGCTTAAAGCACTCTGTATTACTTACCAATTCTAAAAGAAGCTCCGAATTCCCTCCTCTAAATTCATAGATTGATTGCCAAACATCACCAACAGCAATGGAGCATAAGCCAAGCTCGTTTATTCTTAGAAATAGTTCATGCTGAGATAAAGATGAATCTTGATATTCATCTATGAATATATGGCTATATCTTGCTTTGATATATCGCTTTGCAGCAGGTGATTCATTAATTATTTTTAAAGCTAAGGCTGAGAATGATCCCATCCACAATATTCCCTCATCGTATAGTTTTTTATATCCAGGGTCCTCGTTGATATTAGTAATTGATGGAGTGCCAGAGAAGTTTTTTTCTATGAAATGGTTAAAAGGAGATTCCAGTTTCTTTAATACTTTGCATTCTCTTGGTTTGCCACCCCATATTCTTGAAAGAAATGGAATAATTATATCATTTAAGCAAAAGCTATCAATCGTACCAAAGAAGCTATTTTTTACATCGTGTCCATCTGCCTTGCATCTACGTTCCAGTTCTGAACTTGCTTTTCTTGTAAAAGTAATTGCAATGACCCCTTTATGCTCTGGAAGGCCGTCGGTAATATTTCTTATTTTTTCTTTTATAACCGTAGTCTTACCGCTTCCCGGACATGCTGTTATTACCATGCTTTCAGTATAGTCAATGGCTAATGTTTGTTGAGGTGTTGGTGAGAAAGTACTCATTTTATTCACCTCTAATTATTTTTACAAGATGGTTTAACGGTTTAACTAATTCACCGGCATTAAGTTTGTGAAGGTCTTTTTTTATATCTTTAAGAAGCTCACGCATTCTTAATGCTTTTTTCTTTTGTAAGTATTCTATCGCACTTTGGTCATTTTTCTTACCTAAAGCGTTTAAAATCGGTGCGTTTAATTCTTCTGCCAAATCAGTTTCTAAATCAATTTTGGATAAATATATCCCGCATTTATTTATTTCTTCAGAAACTGTTTGCCAATCACCGCTGGTCAGAGTATCGATAGGTACTATTTGTATGTCGCTATGTTCAAACTTTTTCAAACCGGCTATATCTAAACATCGGTTTATACCTGAATATTGCCACTTGTCTTGATCTTTAAGTTTAGATATATCGTTATCCGTTCGCATTACCCATGGGATCTCTAAAGCATCTAGTATAGCTACGTAAATTTTGAATGATATTCCGTCCACTGAAACCAGTGAAATATTTAAATAGTCAAGATCAATGTTTAAATTTTCGGCTAAAGAATGGTAAAATAAAACTTCTGATGGCCCTTCGATTAAGAAAACTCCATTTGAAAAAAACGATTCTGCTGGCAATATACTCATCCGATAGCTCATCCCTTCCCAGCCATCTGAAATATCGTTAGAACACCCTTCACTTGCGGCTACTGTGTGTCCAGCCCGGTCAAGCAACCTTATTACTGAGCCGGGTTCAAAGTTTACAGCTATTTGTGGTGAGTGGGATGAAATGATCGTTTGACCTGGAAGTTCTGCTATCAAATAATCAGCTAGTTTTCTTTGTTGGTGAGGATGTAGGTGTGCTTCAGGTTCTTCGATAACATAGAAAATAACCTCGTTCTCGATGTCATGTTCCTTAATACTTTTCGCTTTCCATAATGCTAATAATATTTGATTGTTTCGCCCGTCTCCTCCAAGCATGACATTAGAACCATTTGTATTAGCTCCAAGTTGTAGGTTGTCAATAAAGTCATTTATTCCAATTGCCCCAGTATCTAGTTGCACAGAATATTCTGAGTAATGATGCGCAAGTTTTTTTAGCTCATCGTTGACATCTTTTGTAGCTCTTTCTACATATATAAGCTGAGATATTTTATCATTAATAGACTGTAAATCTAAACTTATCTCTCCTAACAAATCGTCATCTTCTTCTCTTTCTTCAGAGTTCAAGGATTGCTGTGCGATTTTTAAAAGCTGTCTTTTTTCTTTACGAATAAATCTCTCTAAATCTCGTTGTGATTGAATATATTTTAAATTAACAAATTTAAGATAATAGCGAGAGTTAATTTCTTGTAAAGACTCTAAAGACTCACCAATAAAAAGTTTATAGCTGAGATCGGTTTTTTGTGCAATATACTTAATGAACGATTCACCTGAGTCACTGACATTCCCTTTCAAAATTGAAAGTACTGCATCTTCATTGATATCTTTAAAATGAATAATAATTTCAAATACTTCACATGACTTTCCATTTTCTAAATGAAAATCAAATTCATTTGGTTCAATTTCTGAATCTGATATACTTTTATCTAATAGCATTCTTAGCGAATGCAACATATTACTTTTGCCAACATCATTGGCACCGATGACCAGAGTATTTGAGTTAAAATTGATGTGTGCATCTTTAAAGTTTCTAAAACCTTTGAGTTTCAGAGATGATATTTCCAACTTAAAATCCCTCTTTAAAGTAAAAAATCTTTTTCATGATGAGGTATCACGTAAACTATGCAACCGAATTTTGCTCATTTTTTGCGGAAGATCTATTAGTTGATTTGGTTAAACGAAGAGCCTACTATGATGTTAAATATATGATTTACCATATGCAATCCATCTATTCTTTAAGCAACACAATTTCAAGGCTTCATTAAATTTGATGAAAATCATAGCATTACAATTCTTCAAAAACCTCTCCGATGAAACCCGTCTAGGGATCGTACTGCTGCTCAGATAGATGGGAGAGCTGTGCGTGTGTGATCTCTGTACTGCGCTGGATCAGTCACAGCCCAAGATTTCACGCCATCTGGCCATGCTCCGGGAAAGAGCTTGTTACTGGAGCGTATGAATTTATCAATGGGCTTTAATTATTATATTGCCCTTTACACGCAGATAGTGCTTTATCAAAAAGTTCTTTAAACTCCCCCTCACCACGTGCCCATCCCTTGATCATACTTGCTGAGTCAGCTGATTCATTCAGACTGTTCGCAGTGATGAATTCATCTAGTCGCCCCCCCAGTACATTGTGTAATGCAGTAGCTGTTTTCAGTTTAAAAGAGTTTGGATTTGGCAGTATTTCCTCTTCCAAGATACGAGTAACTTCTCTTTTGTGAGCACCAAAACTCTTCTCAGCCTTTACATTTGCAGCTTTTTTTGCATCCTCGTGTTTTTTTAACGCTGACTCAAGGGCCTGCACGTTGCTGCACCATCCCCGAAACTCTCCCAGCTGTTCGAAGGCTTCAAACATTGCATTCGACTTCTCGGCTTCGCGGCCCATTTCACTTAGGTAATGAAAGGCCAGAGTAAAAAAGTAAGAAGCTGCTTCAAACCTGTCCATTCCATTGGTATTCAGTAACTCATTTACCGTATCAAGTCCCTTGCGCAAGCCTTTGACATGCAGTGAAGTAAAATCTGGGTCTTCTACAGATTCTAGGTCGTTAAGTTTCTTCAGGGCGCTAAGTCCAGTTTCAATTTCATCTTCCTCACTTAAGTCTTCAAGAAGGAAGCGCATAAAAGTATCAAAATTGCACTGTGTGCTGACAACGTAGTTTTGAAGAATAGTTGACGGGTGTCGTTCCTTTAACGAGTTTTTCCTCAATGTAATGTGATGTATCCAGTCGGGATACGAGTCATTCAGATAACTTATCAGACGTTGTTCTGACGAGGAAAAACTGAGCCAGTGATCATTCAGGAAACTACCTGGAACAGGCGGTGTGGGCTTATTAAAGTGTTCTAGATAGTAATCAGTAGGGGTTTTACCAAATTTACTTTCAAAGTTATTGTTTCTGTTTCGTACCATGCCTTATGAGTATCCTTACCAACATTATGATATTTCTATGATAAACGAAAAAGTGTCAGGTGTTGTGCGCTATCTCAAGAAAATATTTTCTGCATACGTATTTTTACCTTTATATCTTGCTCTTAAAGTCAATAGCACTCCGGGGAACTCTCCGGCTATCAACTTAAGGAGAAACCAACGATGACCAACCCGCCACAAACCGATTATCCGATTTATGCAAGCTGGCATAACAACATAGAGACTGGACGACCACCCCTACCAGACGTTGAAAAACGTACCTGCTTTGCAATGGGTGATGACATCTTGCTCAGCATGAAAGACATCACCGCTCACAGTGGTCTTAGCGATAAGCATTACTATTCGCTTATTGCTCGAGGTCTATTTCCCAGACCGCTGAAAATAGGTCGCTCAAGTCGCTGGAGAAAGAGTGACTATGAAGCATGGTTAAATGAGCGAGACACCAATCGCAAGTAATTCGGATTACAATATCGTTGATTGAAATGAATTGCATTAAAGGGATTATCTAAAGCACGAGAAAAAATACGCACACCTAATTGAAAAATAAGTTATCGCCAGTCCGTTTATCACATTAACCCCGTGAGGGTAATGCTATATCTGCTGTTCATCAGCAGGTATATGTCTTATGCTCTTTAACAATAAGGGAACATCATCATGAATCTGCCCCTACAGAATTATCAGGGAGTAACTCCTGATCAACAAAATCTATCTGTTAATACCTCTGAAACACTATCATTTCCAATAGAGTCGCTTCCAAAAAAAATACGTAATGCAGTCATCGCCACGAGTTTAAATAAAAAAGTCTCTGTAGAGATTGCTGTCAGTTCGTTTCTGGCTGCGGCTTCTCTTGCCTGCCTCCCACTGGTTGAAGTGATACCTGTACATACGAAGATCCCTGAGCCCGCCGTGCTCAATTTTCTGGTTATTGCAGGGTCCGGTAGTGGAAAGTCTACGGTTTTGAGAGCAGTCATGCAGATCTTTTATGATTTTTCATCAGAAGTGAATGATAAATATAAAAATCTATTGAACCAATTTCAGATCGATAAAAGCTTATGGGAGGAGAATAAAAAAGCACTGGCTCGAAACTTACGGCAGGCGACGTCCCGAAATTACGGACGTGAAGATGCAGAAATGGCTATGGAGGAGCACCTGAGTAATAAACCGCAGAAACCTATGCGTTTTAAGTTTTTATATCAGGATATATCTAATAGTGAGCTTATCAAAAGTCTCGGTGATAATCCTGATGCTGGTATTTTCTCCGAAGAAGCAGTTACATTTTTCAAATCCAGAGCTAAAAACGATCCGGGTATTTTTAACCTCGGATGGGATGGCGCTCCATATTCATATCAACGTGATGGCATGGATTGTGAAACCAATCTTCGCCTGATGTTTTGCCTGATGGTTCAGCCCGATATTTTCGACGAATATATTACTAGGAACCAGACGACAGGGAGAGGGAGCGGTTTCCTTGCCCGTTTTCTGATAGTCAAAGTAGATGGTGAATGTAAATATAAGGATGGCGATTTTAGACATATGAACTGCGCCCTTGACGAATTTGATAACAGAGTCCTAGAGCTATTGGAACGGGCAAAGCGACGTTTTTATGCTGGCCTCACTGATAAGCAACAACTAACTCTGTCACCTCAGGCCATTGCATTTATGGGCGAAAAACGCGCCGAAATGAAGCAAAAGATAAGCGAAGGAGGCCCATGGGAACATATTGCTGATATTGCACTTAAATCGGGTTCTAACGTGTTACGGTTGGCAGCAATTCTTCACTACTTTGATGAGCAGCCAGAAAATGAGATATCGCTTTTAACAATTGAATGTGCTCAAAGGATCATTGACTGGTATATACAACAGGCTTGTAAAGTATTTTATAGAAATTCACATCTTTTCCTTTTTGAAAAAGATGTGCTGGAAGTTTATCACTGGATCCACAATAAAATGACGATAGAGGGAAGAGCTATAATCGCAAAGTCAGAAATTATGCGACTGGGACCAACGCATAAAGATAATAATCTCCGGTTAGCCAGTAAACTGGAGCCCATCTTGGCACAACTGGCATGGCAAAAAAGAATTTATTTGATTCAGAATTACAGAGGAGGACCTGTTTATATCATTCTGCCTAATTCACTCGGTTTTTTTCAGAATCCCGACATGCAGCGAGACTTATTCCCTCAGGGATGCAGATACCTTGAGCCCAGCGATGTATCTGAAAGGGTGGCACTGAACTTACCTAATCTGACTTTCTCTTGGTGAAGTCGGTGCCCATTACCGGATACTCGATGTGATTATTTATTCACTGTGTGTCTCGGTATCCACATAAGGCGGCTGAGTGTTTTTTAATCAAAATGCAATTGCTATGACTTCACAAGCCCTGATTCTTGCGAATTTTCGCAGGAACGCGGCAATGGTTATGTCCGCATTTTTATTTTTGGTTGAAGATTGAGTTGTAAAGCTATTTTGGGTGCGGCATGACCTAAAAGGTAAAACCTTCAAAACCGAATAATTAGTCATGTGGAACGCATTTGTTCATCAGTAAAACTCGCCCTTCATAGTCACTCTGTTATCACTATGAGTACATTAGTAGCTACTGAAGGGCTTCATTAAATATACCTATCAGGGGAGGAAATATACAATTTATAATGAATGAATATTTAAAGTTTTAATGAGATAGTCTCTAGGTGGCTTCTGTCTCATTTAACCCATCTTACATTATCTTATTACTATCATTTATTAATCATTAACTATTCTATCTATTAATTATCATTAAGAATACTATCATGACGCAATGTGATCGGGGTAACTGTAAAAATGATATACTCAGACGTACAGCTTCTGGTAATGTAGGTCTTTGTGAAGAGCATTATCAGAAGTTTATGTTTAATCAACAAAATAAGGAGAAGAAATTATTAAGCATCTGCCAGTATTGCGGTTGTTCTTTGGCAGAGACAAGAAATGAAAAGTATTGCAGTACTGGATGCCGCCAGAAAGGTTCACGTAAAATCCCTTCTGATAGCGTTGTCAGTATTCTGAGTTCATCATACTCGCAGCATATTGATGAAACGATTAAACGAAATCCACTCTCATTAGGCTCTATTACTGGACCGGGGGATGTGGTGGATTTTCACCAGCTATATCAGATAAAAGCCCGTCATCAGCGAAGCTATGCCATTCCTGCTTACGAGGGGTATCAGGGAAAACTGAAGCTTGTTGCATTGCTGTGTATTGAAATATGTCATATGTATCCAAATGGAAAAGGGGGTGCAAACATAGCGGGTAATTTGATTATAGCTCCTGAGTTATTAAACCGCAGAAACAGAGATGTAGTACCTTATCAGGCGCATGGTTTCGGTGGTATTAAATCAATAGGTGAAGATATTTCATTTAGTGGAAGTCTTTATGAAGGATTAGTTGAACGCTTCGGCTCAGTTGCTGTCAATAATTCCCTGGCTAAAATAACTCCTGTTAAGCGTTTTCATGGGAATACCGTAAGAGAGATAGATTTCAGCGGGATTGAACAATTGCTCCCCCTATTTACCTTACTGCATGAAGAACTTTGGCGTCTGGGATACCGGAAGATCACAGAATGTCTTGCGGCGATCCGGCAGTTATATCCGTATTATCCTTTATATCTTGAGTTGCTGGCTGTCATCGGTTTTCATGCAGTTCTATCCGGCGATCCAGATCGTTTTATGGAACTTTTATGTCGCGTGTTTAACAAGTATTTCGGTTTTAGCTCGCGGATATCCGGTCCACACAAGCGATGTGCAGGGCTGATGTATCTTCTATTGCGTAAATATCTACGTCGATATTTTAGCGTGAAAATTGAAAGTAATGAGGCTGTGGTGGCTTTCTACAATAAATTCTATTCACAGGAGATAGTCTCGGTGAGCCCAGTCAAGGATCTGGTAATCTGTTACCAATATTCAAGGGGAGTCAGAAGGTCCACCAGCACATTTTTCTATATATCTCCACAAGACAAAGATAACTCTATCGAATTATGGCATCTGATAGGAGGTGATTTACCTTTTTAACCACTAAACAATCAGACCACATCACCTGTACCGTGATGTGGTCTTTTTTTGGCTTTCTCCTGCTTTCTGTAATACCCCTCGCTAAAAAAATTATTTCCTGCCTGACAGCATTGACTGAAAACTATTCGATTTTATTACAATGCCTTATTTTGCTCAGATTAACCTGTAAACCATATCCCAGAAAATCTCACGGCTATATTACTCATGTGAACAGTCGGTTACTCATCTTCCGACTTTGCTTTTCACAGGAGTTAAACATGCCCCAAACCCCCGAATCGCAGGATACCAGTGATATCCTGCGTACTTACCTTAATTTCTTACCCCAACAAACGACTGAACGTATTATTTCCCGTCTGCAACAGGCAATTCACTACGAGCCCGTAATTGGCATTATGGGCAAAAGCGGGGCGGGTAAGAGCTCGCTTTGCAACGCCCTGTTTCAACAACCGGTATGCCTGACCAGCGATTTGCTGGGCTGTACCCGTGAACCTCAGCGGATAGTGCTCACCGTGGGCGAGTGCAGCATGATACTGGTGGATTTGCCTGGAGTTGGCGAGACACCGGAATACGATGCGGAATATTCGGCCCTGTATCAGACGCTGCTAACGGAGCTGGATTTGATTATCTGGGTTCTGCGTGCTGATGATCGTGCGCGGACAGTCGATATTGTCACGCACCGGTCACTGCTTGCTTATGGCGCGGATGCCTCCCGTTTCCTGTTTGTTGTCAGCCAGGCAGACCGTATTCCGCCACTGCCTGAGTATCCCGGACAGGATTCGCCTTCGGCTGAGCAGTATCTTTCACTTGCGGTTATCTGTGCGCAGATTGCCGGTCAGTTGCCGTCCTCTTTCCCGGTAATGGCCGTTTCCGCACACACCGGCTATAACCTGCATGCTCTGGTCGAACTGATGGTGCACGCTTTGCCCCTGCAGGCCAGCAGTGCCGTGTATTGCCAGTTGAAACCCGAAAATCGCACCGCCGCAAGTCAGTCTGCCGTGCGTCAGCGGTTTGGTGAACTGGCTGGCAGTACATTTGACAGCGTGATTGACCCTGACTCTCTGCCGTCTGGCTGGCGCTCATTGCTGAGGAGGCTGCGGGAAAAGCTGGTACAGCTTGCGTCTGAATTATGGGAAAGGATTTTTGGCTGAACCGGACAGACTCAGCCGCAGGCAGAGATAAATCCCTTACTTTTTAAACCTTACGGACAGGGTTCTTTTGACGTAATTCTTTCCAATTTCATAGTCCGGGTTCCATGTCGCCAGATTATGGACACCGATTGCCGCGGCGCTTACCGCACCCAGAATTGCTGTGGGTGACCACAGGGAGCCTGCCACCGCAGTGCTTCTGTATTCAGTGTATACACGGCAGGTCAATTTCTTCTGCTGATGTTCAATCGCATACTCCACTCTTTTGACGGTTTCACTGATGTCGGCAACATTCGTGATATCAAAGCTTTTCCGGTAAAAAATCAGGTCATTCAGCTCCTCCCTGGTCAGAAATTCCGCATCAAACGACTCAATCTGTACTGTTTCTGACATCCGTTGTTCCTCTCTTTTCTGGACTCTGTGAATTTCCCCGGGCACGTGCCCTGTGGCCCTCTTTCAGAGGGAGGGGGATGTCAGAAAAGAATATATCGATCTGTATAAACGATCAATAATGCTTTATCGATCGTTATTAGCTATCAATAATAACTTTCGATTGCGCCATATCGATCGTCTTAACCTATCAAAAGGTAAGGACATTCAGGATTGTTATGGCCGGGTTGACGTCTGGCATCCCCGCGCCTGACTGGCAACAATCGTCAATAAACTCATACGGTGTATTCCCTGACCGGGTTTCGACCGCTTTTCATCCACAGGTGATATATGAAAAACAAAACGCTTATTGCACTTATACTGTCTGCTTCCTCTGTTTCTGCTCATGCGGGTAACTGGGCCGTGAAAAACGGCTGGTGCCAGACCATGACCGATAACGGCCAGGCGCTGGTGATGCTGAAAAACAACACCATTGGCATCTTCGGCCAGCTTCAGGGCTGTCCCGGTGGCCCGCAGGAGCTGATGGGGAGTCGCATCAGCATCAACGGCAATCTGGTTCCCACGTCACAAATGTGTAATCAGCAAACAGGATTTAAAGCCATCGAAGTTGAAGGCGGCCAGGCACCTGCAGCCGCCAGAAAGGCAATTGCTTCGATTGCAGGCCAGGAAACATCGACTCTTCAGGTCTTTGGTGCGCAACTGACATTCACCCGAGGGGACATGATGACGGTCTGCCCGAAATACGTATCTGGCCTTGCTGCCAGTGCCGGGAGTCGAGCGACGGAGATTAACAAAGGCTCAGTCATGAAAGCGGCCAAAGAAGCGTACACGAAAGAGTATGACCGTGACACGGCTGAGGCCGCTGATTTTGGCAGCTACAAAGTGGAGGGAAATACCGCAGTGTTTGAAGTCTACAATGCCGGGTACCGTACCTACGACAAGGTGACGGTCACCGTCGGCGCTGATGGTAAGGCCACCGGTGCCTGGGTTGAGTATATGGGGCAATAACGCGTATCCGCCACGCCATTCGTAATGTTAAAGGCCGTGTTCCTTCGGGAGCGTGGCCTTTTCTTTTTATGCCGACAAACACAAAAAGGAGTGAATCATGCGATTAGCATCCCGCTTTGGACGGATTAACCAGATACGCCGCGACCGTCCGCTGACTCACGAAGAACTGATGCAGGTCGTCCCCAGCGTTTTTGGCGAGGACAAACATACGTCCCGCAGTGAACGCTACACCTGTATACCGACTATCACCATCCTTGAAAACNNGGACCCGGGCCGGCGGGAGCATACGAAGCACATGCTGCGTCTGCGTCGTACCGGACAAATCAGCAGCCCGCAGGTCCCGGAAATCATCCTGCTGAACAGTCATGACGGCTCATCAAGCTACCAGATGCTGCCGGGGCTCTTTCGTGCCATCTGTACCAACGGCCTTGTCAGCGGACAGTCCTTTGGTGAAATTCGCGTCCCCCATAAAGGCAACGTGGTGGAGAAAGTGATTGAGGGGGCTTACGAGGTACTGGGCGTCTTTGACCGGGTGGAGGAAAAGCGTGATGCCATGCAGTCGCTGATACTGCCGCCACCGGCACAGCACGCTCTGGCGAAAGCGGCGCTGGAGTACCGTTATGGTGAAGACCACCAGCCAGTGACGGCATCGCAGATACTGACACCCCGCCGCTATGAAGACCGCAAGGATGATCTGTGGTCAGTCTTCAATCGTTGCCAGGAAAACCTGCTGAAAGGTGGTCTTCCCGGGCGTACCGCTAAGGGCAAACGCAGCCACACCCGCGCTGTTAACGGCATCGACGGCGACGTGAAGCTAAACAGAGCACTCTGGGTGATGGCCGAGAATATGATGGATTTATCAGGCCAGTAACCATCCGCATCATACCGCCTCAATCCATCGTCAACCCTTTATCACCCTTCAACGTATTCATGCACAAGGAAAAACACAAATGACTGACAACACACTGCCACTGTTCACCCCCGCAGAAACCGTTCCTGTTGCGGCTCAGCATCAGATTGCCGCAACACAGGTAACCGATGAGAATCGCATCGGCTTCTGGCCACAGCACTTCGGCAGCATACCGCAGTGGATAACCCTCGAACCACACATCTTCGCGTGGANNGGGGCGCAAAAGCCGTCGGGATTGCAGTCTGTCTTATCGCCTACAGCCACCATGTCTGTCGCGCTGAATGTGACGCCATGACGGAGCACTATTACCGCCTGCGGGACTACGCGCTCAGCCATCCCGAATGTAACGCCATTATGCACATCATCGACTGAGAAATGACGTTATGGAACAACAGTTACCGCTGTTTGCCGCCGCATTGCCGGCCTGCGAGCAACACACCATCCGGGAAGCCTTAATACTGCTGGAACGACAGTTACGTGAACCCGNNCTCCAGTCATGCTGTTCGTGACTGGCTGCGTCTGCAACTGGCATCACTGGAGCGTGAAGAATTTATCGTGCTCTTCCTCGATAACCAGCATCGCCTGATAGCCCACGAAACGCTGTTCACCGGCACCATTAACCATACGCAGGTTCACCCCCGTGAAGTGGTGAAGGCGGCACTGAAGTATAACGCTGCAGCCGTCATTATCGCCCACTCTCATCCTTCCGGGCTCGCTGAACCCAGCCTGGCCGACCGCCAGATTACGGAACGACTTAAGGATGCACTTGAACTCGTTGATATTCGTCTGCCGGACCATCTGGTGGTGCCCCGCCGGCATCCGCAGCCCCGCCTGTTTCGCTTCTGCACCGGCAGATATCGCTGGTCCGGCAGTGTCTGCCATTACGCCGGCCGGGACGTACAGGATATCAGCGGTGTACTCGCGGTCTTTGCGGAGCGTCGCCGGGACCGCCATGGTCCGTATGTCGTGCTGCGTTGCGTCACCCTTAATTAACCCTTATCTCAATTTTTAACGAGGCTTAACCATGCAGAACAAAACGACCGACACCGGTGACCATGTGGCTTCACCCCGGTGGAGACTTAAACGCGATATCACCCCGTGTTTTGGCGCGCGCCTGGTGCAGGATGGTTACCGCCTGCACTACCTGGCTGACCGTGCCGGCATCAGCGGTAAATTCAGCGACGCGGATTTACGCCATCTCGACCAGGCATTTCCGGTCTTCATGAAACAACTGGAGCTGATGCTCACCAGTGGCGAACTCACTCCCCGCCATCAGCACGGCGTCACGCTGTACGCGAAAGGCCTGACTTGCGAAGCAGATTCACTCGGCTCCTGCGGGTATATCTATATAGCGATTTATCCGACACCCGCACCAGAAGCACAGTAAGGAGACTAATCACCATGGCATACGCCTGTAAAATCAGTGACGTCATCAGACAACTACAGCAGCACCAGAATGATGATTTTGTCCTGTACTCACTCTGGTACACGGATGATGTGCGAAGCATTGATGCCTCTGTGACCGAAGAGGAAGCCATTGCGGTCCTGCAGCATGCCGACCGGCATCACGATGCGGAACAGGGCATTAACTGGTCCACACTGGAAGCTTCACTGGACGCCATTCGTCAGCCCCCCACAGCGTA
>NZ_JNGH01000006.1 GCF_001188485.1 Trabulsiella odontotermitis | reverse complement strand
AACAAAGCGATGCACAACATCGCCAACATGGGCTACTTCTCTTCTGACCGTACGATCAAAGAGTACGCTGAAACCATCTGGCATATTGACCCGGTCAGACTGTAATAAAAATTGCCCGGCGCTCGCCGGGCAATGTCTTTCATGATTACGATGCCAGCGGCATCTCACGCTTTCCCGCGTGCTGCGCCAGCCACTGGGCGACGCGGGACTGCTCTTCCGCATTCAACCACATGCCCAGTTTGGTGCGACGCCACAGCGCATCGTCCATCCGGCGCACCCACTCGTGCTCGACCAGATAACGCAGCTCCGCTTCATACAACTCGTGACCAAAGTGTTCGCCGAGATCCTCAAGCGAAGTGGCATCGCCTAACAACCACTCGCTGTTGCTGCCGTAGGTGCGTGCGTAATGGCGCGCCAGCGACTCGCTGATGAACGGGTAGCGGCGGCGCAGTCGGGCGGCGTAATCATCACGATCGTTGCCAATCTCTCCGCCCGGCAGCACGGCGGTTTTCGTCCATGCCGGACCAATACCCTGATAGTACGGCGTCAGTTTTTCCAGTGCGTGTTCCGCAAGCTTACGATAGGTCGTCAGCTTACCGCCAAACACTGACAGCAGCGGCGCCTGGCCCTGTTCGTCGTGGATATCCAGCGTGTAGTCGCGGGTCACCGCCTGCGGTGAATCGGACTCGTCATCACACAGCGGACGAACGCCGGAGTAGGTCCAGACGATGTCATTTCTGCCGAGCTGTTTCTTAAAGTGCGCGTTATACACTTTCAGCAGGTAGTTAATTTCGCCTTCGTCGATTTCGACTTGTTTCGGATCGCCGTGGTATTCCACATCGGTGGTGCCGATGATAGAAAACTCATCCATCCACGGGATCACAAAGACAATGCGCTTGTCTTCATTCTGCAGAATGTAGGCCTGTTTTTGCGTATGCACGCGCGGCACCACGATGTGGCTGCCTTTGATCAGACGAATACCGTACGGTGATGGCAGATGCATGCCGTCATCGAAGAACTGTTTCACCCACGGACCGGTGGCGTTGACCAGACCGCGCGCCTGCCAGCGGTATTTCTTGCCGGTATCGATGTCTTCAGCTTCGACGATCCACAGCCCGTTTTCACGTTTTGCGGAAGTTGCACGGGTGCGGGTCAGCACCTCGCCGCCTTTGCGCGTCACCATCTGAGCGTTCGCCAGCACCAGGCGGGCGTCGTCGACCCAGCAGTCAGAATATTCGAAACCGCGCACGATTTCCGGTTTCAGCACCGATTCTGCGCCAAAACGCAACCCTTTGGAGCCGGGCAGGCTGGCGCGTTTACCAAGGTGATCNGTTGATCGTATAAAAAGAGACCGGTGCGGATCATCCATGCCGGGCGCAAATGCGGCCGATGCGGCAGGCGAAAGCGCATCGGGAAAGCGATGTGCGGTGCCATTTTCAGCAATACTTCACGCTCGGCCAGCGCTTCGCTGACCAGGCGGAATTCGTAGTGTTCAAGGTAGCGCAGCCCGCCGTGGATCAGCTTCGAGCTGGCGCTGGATGTTGCGGAGGCTAAATCCTGCGCTTCCAGCATCAGCACGGATAAACCACGCCCGGCGGCGTCTGCCGCGATACCGGCACCGTTAATGCCTCCACCTATCACAATCAGATCTTTGGTTTCCATGCTGCAACCTCGTGTACTTTCGTTATAGCTCAAAAATGTTCGATATCGCTCATCATAGCAAACAAACGCGCTTTTGGTAACATCGAAAAAACATTTTGGAGTGATGCGTATAACAAATTAGTATTTCTTTGCCGTTTTGCGGTATAGCTGACGGTAGAATCTAAAGACCTGCCATATATAAATGAAATGAAGAGAACACCATGGATCACTTTGAATGTATTAACGTAGAAGAAGCCCATCAGAAACTGCATCAGGGCGCGGCGGTGCTGGTGGATATCCGTGATCCGCAAAGTTATGCGTTAGGCCACACCCCCGGCGCGTTCCACCTCACCAACGACACGCTGGGCGCGTTTATGCGCGAGAACGATTTTGAAACGCCAGTGATGGTGATGTGCTATCACGGCAACAGCAGCAAAGGCGCGGCGCAATATCTGTTGCAACAGGGCTATGACAACGTCTACAGCGTGGATGGCGGATTCGATGCCTGGCACCGACATTTCCCGGCCGAGGTAGCGCACGACGCCTGAGACGGTATACTGTCCCCTTTTGTGTGGAAAAAGCGGCCTCCCGTATGTTGATGATTACTTCGTTTACCAATCCGCGTGTTGCCCAGGCGTTTGTCGACTACATGGCAACGCAGGGGATCATTCTGACTATTCAGCAACATACGCAAACTGACGTCTGGCTGGCGGACGAAAGCCAGGCCGATCGCGTCCAGCGCGAACTGGCGCAGTTTCTGGAAAACCCGGCCGATCCGCGTTATCTCGCCGCCAGCTGGCAGGCCGGACATACCAACAGCGGGCTGCAGTATCACCGCTTTCCGTTTCTCGCGACGCTGCGCGGCAACGCCGGCCCCGTCACGCTCATCATCATGACGCTGTGCATCGTGATTTTTCTCATCATGAATGCGGTGGGTGACAGAATGATGATGGCGTGGCTCGCCTGGCCGTATGATCCCTCTCTTAAATTTGAACTCTGGCGTTACTTTACTCACGCTTTCATGCACTTCTCCGTTCTGCATATCCTCTTCAACCTGCTATGGTGGTGGTATCTTGGCGGAGCGGTTGAGAAGCGTCTTGGCAGCGGCAAGCTGATCGTCATCACGGTGGTGAGCGCGCTGTTGAGCGGGTTTATCCAGCAGAAATTCAGCGGTCCGTGGTTTGGCGGGTTATCCGGCGTGGTTTACGCCCTGATGGGCTACGTCTGGCTGCGCGGCGAACGTGATCCACAAAGCGGAATTTATCTGCAGCGCGGTCTGATAATCTTCTCATTAATCTGGCTGGTTGCCGGGTGGTTTGATCTTTTCGGCATGGCGATGGCGAATGGCGCTCACGTTGCGGGTCTGGCGGTGGGACTGGTCATGGCGTTTGCCGACACGATGAATGTGCGAAAACGAACATAAAATTTCCAGGGAATTTCCATGAAGCAGACACAGCGTCATGACGCGATAATCGAGCTGGTAAAAAAACAGGGTTACGTCAGTACCGAAGAGCTTGTCGAACAGTTTGCCGTCAGCCCGCAGACTATTCGCCGCGATCTGAACGATCTGGCTGAACAGAAAATGATTCTCCGCCACCACGGCGGCGCGGCGCTGCCGTCCAGCTCCGTCAACACCCCCTGGCATGACCGCAAGGCCACCCAGACCAATGAAAAAGAGCGAATTGCCCGCAAAGTTGCCAGTCAGATCCCTAACGGCGCTACGCTGTTTATCGACATCGGCACCACCCCGGAAGCGGTGGCGCACGCCCTGCTTGAGCACAGCGAGTTACGCGTGGTGACCAACAACCTGAACGTTGCCAATACGCTGATGGTGAAAGACGATTTCCGCGTGATCCTCGCTGGCGGTGAATTGCGCAGCCGCGATGGCGGCATCATTGGCGAAGCCACTCTCGATTTTATCTCTCAGTTCCGCCTGGATTTTGGCATTCTGGGCATCAGCGGCATCGACACCGACGGCTCGCTGCTGGAGTTCGACTACCACGAAGTACGCACCAAGCGGGCGATCATTGAAAACTCGCGCCACGTAATGCTGGTCGTGGATCACTCCAAATTTGGCCGTAACGCGATGGTGAATATGGGCAGCATCAGCATGGTGGACGCCGTATATACCGACGCGATGCCGCCCAACGGCATTATGCAGGTGATTGTGGATAACAACATTCAGCTGGAACTCTGTTAATCCCTTCGCCCTCTCCCGACCGGGGAGAGGGTTAAACGCCGTAGCCCATCATTTTCAACAGCTGCTGCGCGTGTTGCACGGCATCCTGGCGGTGCGCAACGCCCAGCTTCTGGTACAGATTACGGATATGCGTTTTGATGGTGGTGGCCGCCACGTCAAGCTCACCGGCAATCTGCTCGTTGCTGTAGCCAGAATAAATCAGCCCCAGCACCTGCCATTCGCGCTGGGTCAGTGGGCTGGTGCGGATAAGTTCCGGCACTTCCGGATGATTCAGCAACCGTTCGACGAAGTTCTCATCAAAATGGGCGAACTTGTGCCGGTGATGCTGGTTGATCTCACGCAGAATGCGCTGGGCGCGATGTTGCTCCAGTTCCGGCAGGGTGTTGAGCTGAATTAGCTGACGCAGTTGCTGCGCCATCGCTTCGCCTTCAATCACGAAATGGCTGATAAACCCGGTACGGTTGGCGAGGGTGAGCGCTTCCAGCAGCGCGCTCTGCGCCTCCGCTTTACGCCCTGCCTGCCAGTAAAGCTGATTGAGCAGCAGCAGGTTGCGGTTAAGATCGCTCATCAGGCGCAGCGCGCGGGCGTTCTCGTTCAGCTCTTCCAGCACCATTTCCGCCGGATCGTAGTCTCCAAGCAGGATTTGCGCGCGGGCGATGTTGCGCCACTGGCTTTGCAGGAAATGATNNGGCTCCTGCCGCAGCCAGTGGGTGGCGGACTTTTTATCGCCCGTCATCTGCCAGTAAATCACGCGTACTTTATCGGCGTTTGACACCCAGTCGCTATGATACTGACCGTTGCCGAGCAGGTTTTCCAGACGGTTGAGGTGGTTGCGGGCGTTGTCGAGATCGCCGCGCGCCAGCGACGATTGCACCAGCAGCGCCAGACACTGCAACTGTTGCTGCGGCTGGTAGGTTGACAGAACGTCCATCCCATTGCGGGCCGCCGCTTCGGCTTCATCAAGACGCGCCCACGCCCACAGCAGCTGCGAACGGATGCGCAGCAGGAATTCATGCATCGGCAACTGTTCGAGGTGTTGCTCGCGGATCAACTGGAACGCTTTTTCCTGCGATTCCCACGCCGCCTGCAAAAAGCCCTGGGCAAACAGAATTTCGCTCTGCTGGAGCAGGCTCCACAACGCGTAATGCCACACTTCGTAGCGGCGCGACATCTGTTCTGTCTGCTGCATCACCGCCAGCGATTTGTTCAGCNGAGTGGCAACTCTTCGAGCGCCACCATCGACAGGCGCTCGGCCTCTTCCTGATCGCCATCATTGATGGCCACCTGCGCTCGCAACGCATTGAAATCGCCGTGCAGGGTGACGTCCATCGCCACGGTCATCTCCTGCTCGGCACGCGCCAGCAGATTATTGACCTCGCTGTAGCGATGCTGACTTTGCATCAACCAGGCCTGCAGTAGCACCAGACGCGGATTTTCCAGCAGGCTTTCCCACGGCAGCGCCGCAAGCGACTCTTCCAGCAAGGCCAGTTCGCTATGGTTGAATAAACCCCACGCATGGTTGAGCAGGATATCGCGCAGCATGTTGGCGTCGCCAGCGGCCAGTGCGTGGTGGATAGCTTCGGTCGGGAAGCCCTGCGCCATCCAGCTTTCGGCGGCGGCGCGGTGTAACTCAGGCAGCTCGGCCGCCAGTTCCCACTGACAGCGCTGACGCAGGAAACTGCCAAACAGCGGGTGATAGCTGAACCATTCGCCGGAATCATCCATGCGCTGTAAAAAGAGCCCCTGACGCTCGATCTCTTCCAGCCGCATTTGGCCGTTGTCGACGCCGGTCACGCGGACGATCAGCGCATCGTTCATCGAGCGCAGTACCGCGCTTTTTAACAGGAAATTGCGCGTATCGGCTTCGACGTTATCCAGTACTTCATCGACCAGATAATCGGAGAGGTGGCTGGCATTAATGCCCGCCAGACGGCGCGCGGAATGCTGTGCGGCGCTGTTGCTCTGCCGTGCGGAGAGGGCGATCAACTGGAGAGCGGTGGCCCACCCGGCGACATCGTCGCACAGACGACTGGTTTCGGCGGCTTCGATCGGCGAGGTCAGACGGCAGTCGAAAAACTGCTTCGCTTCCTGATGGGTAAAGGCAAGCTGCTGGCTGCCAATCTCCAGCAACTGATCGCGCACGCGCAGGTTGGCGATGCCCAACTGCGGTAAATTGCGCGACAGCACCACCAGCGTCATGTTTTCAGGCTGATGGCGCAGGAAAAAACGCATCGCATCGTGAATGACCGGATTGGTGACCAGATGGTAATCATCAATCACCAGATACAGCGGCCGATCCCACTCGGCGAGTTCAATGAACAGCTGTGCGAAAAGCGATGTCAGGCTGGCGTACTGGCGCTTTTGCACCATCATCTCGCTCGCCGGGCAATGCCCGCCGGTGGCCTGTTGTAGCGCCGCGATCAGATAACTGGCAAAGCGTTCCTGCTGATTATCGCCCTCATCAAGCGAATACCAGCCCAGTTCATTCCTCCCTGCTGCCCACTGCGAAACGAGCGTTGTTTTTCCATATCCAGCAGGACTTGTGACCAGCGCAAGACGATAATTGTTCGCGCCGGAAAGCTTCGCCAGTAAACGTTCCCGCACCACGGTGTGGTCAAGACGAACCGGACGACTTAATTTTGACGGAATCAACATAGTTAGCACTTCACTGTGACCAATAAACGGAAAGGATTTTTTTTGCGCCTCGTAATTAATAGTTATAAAGTCGGCTATCAAAGAATATATTGCAAGTTATGTCGGGAATTGGATTGCCTTATTTTGCACTCTGTCACAAATCACATACATTACTGAAACAGGTTACAGAAACCGGTGCCAGTGCGCGTGGCGACTGGTTTCGCCGCATGTTTCATCAGGGTGATTATTTACAATTGGTCGCAAAATTCACGAGAAGGGCGTGACATCGTTTGTAGCAACCGCTTACTGGTGTGGAAGGTTTTGATACATGATAAAAAGGGAAACCTTTTCCCTTCAGTGAGCGGTGACTGTGTTAACAAGTGAAATGATACGATTTTGCCCTGACCAATAAATGTTATCTCCGTCACGTCAAAATAAATCGCGACGCTTTATTTTTTCACACAATGCGACGTCTTTTACATAATAGGAACTGAGATTCTCCTGAGGGCAGTTTGTGTAGGAGTTTGCCATCAGGATAAAAGGAATGATAATCGTACTTATATAGCCAACAGGAATTGGTATAATCATAAATAATATAAAATAGCTACTGTCCATTAGTTTTTGCAGATGCTTAAATATCTTTTCTGAAAATAAGTAAAAAAAAGTGAGTAATACGAAATAAGAAAGCATGGGTATGCCACTCATTAGCAAGCATGTTTTATTATAGGAGATAACGGCTTCCATTTTTATTAAGGAAATAAAATCATCCATTACTGGGCCAAATAATAACATCTCCAGAAACCAAAGCATAAGAAGGAAAACAAAAAAAGCACGTAATTTCTGCATTGGATATTTTCCCCGATCAGAATAAGTACGGTAGAGTGTATAAATTATTGTTAAGCATATTATCCCCATAACGAAGATAAAAATCTCGAATTTTTTCTTTTAAGGCTCCCGACAAGCCAAAATCCTCGTCATATTTATTTAGTTGATTGTTAAGTATCAGGCCAACAATCACAATAAGCCCTATGGTCAGTACAATGGGAACACTAAAAAGCGTCATGACCCCACCAATTGCCCCAATCACCACGCTCGACACCACAATTTTCGCCGTGTCCATCGTAATATCCACAAGAAAGTCCACCAGTTGATAACATGTGCAGTTAAAAAATGGTTCTTGGCTTTATTTTTTCACACAGTACAACATCCTTTACATAATAGGAGCTGAGATTCTCCTGAGGACAGTTTGTGTAGGAGTTTGACATCAAAACAAAAGGGACGATAATATTTGCAATAAACCCAAAGGGAATTGGAATAAGAATGAAAAGAAGAATGTAACTATTGCTCATGAATTTATGTCCGCGATGAAAAGCGTCTTTTTGAAAAAGAGCAAAAAGTAAAAAGAATAATAAGTAAAAAATTGTAGGTATACCGCTAATCAATATGCAGGTTTTGTCATAAGAGATAATATCTCCCATTTTTATCAAGGAAACAAAATCATGCATCACAGCGCCGAATAATAGAAATTCTAAAAAACCCAATATAAAAAGAATGGCAAAAACAAGATGTAGTTTAAACACTCATCACACTCCGAAATTAAAATAAATATTGCAATTCGTATGCGTTACTATTAACGATGCTTTTATCATGCAGATGATAAAATTCACGGATTTTTGCTTTTAACGTTGCTGAAAGGCTTAGCTGATCGTCAAGATGATTTAATCCACTATTCAGCCCAAGCCCGATAAGTACGAGTATCGCTATTGTTCCAACTACTGGAGCACTAAGTAATGTCAGTATCCCACCAATTACCCCAATCACCACGCTCGACACCAGAATTTTCGCCATGTCCATCGTAATATCCACAAGAAAGTCCACCAGTTGATAACATGTGCAGTTAAAAAATGGCTCTTGGCTTTATTTTTTCACACAGCACAACATCTTTTACATAATATTTACTAAGATTTTCCTGTGGACAGTGAATATAAGAGTTTGCCACCAGAATGAAAGGAACAATAATATTTCCAATAAACCCAAAAGGTATTGGGCCCAGAGTGATAAGGAGAACATAATTATTGGTCATAAATTCATGTTTCTTATGTGTACAATCTTTTTGGAAAAGGGAAAGGAGTACTATAAATAATATAAAAACAATCATAGGGATAGCGCTTATCAATATGCAGTTTCTATTGTAATATATAATGTCTTCCATTTTTATCAAGGAAATAAAATCCTGCATTATAGCGCCGAATAATAATACCTCTAAAAACACAGATAGAAAGAGGACAGTGAAAATAACGCGCAGCTTGAACACTTGACGAACTCCGAGATCAGAAGAGGTATTGTAATTCGCATGCATTACTGTTGAGTATATTCACGCCATGCAGGTGATAAAACTCCTGAATCTTCGCTTTTAATGCCGCTGATATATTAAATTGATCATCAAGGTAATTTAATCCAATGTTAAACACAATGCCAAGAAACACAATAAGCCCTATGGTCAGTACAATGGGAACGCTATAAAGCGTCAGTATCCCACCAATTGCCCCAATCACCACGCTCGACACCACAATCTTCGCCGTGTCCATCGTAATATCCACAAGAAAGTCCACCAGTTGATAATCCGATTTAAAGATCAGTTCCACTGCCCTCCAGGCAAGTGAAAAATAGATACAATATTTGGTGCCATTAATTATGCTGTAGGTCATACCGCGTCGGCCAATGGCCATTTCCAGCATTTGCGGATGACTGGTACCATAGCGGGTTCCGGTGAGAATGCGTCTGAGGCCAGCGTGTCCGGTAATTTTAATATAGGATTTCCCGCCGACGTTGTATTCAATCGCTCTGATTTTTAGCGCCTTAAAATTGAAGACCAGTTCTTGCGCGGGGGTGTACCATGTCGTGAGTTTTGACAGATTACGAAAGGCATCGAGCCCGTCTTTGATATTCCCTGGTGCGGCCTTATAGGAAAAAAATTTATCTACCCCGCCGAGAAGATCGTCCACGACCTGCTCAGCCTCTTCAAGCGTGAGTAACATAATAGAATGGCTTTGGGTAATGAAAGATCCATTCATGAACGCCATATCACGTTGTAATGGATTCATCGACGGCCAGGAACCCGTCCCCGACTCGGTATTAACTAATGCGTTACGTAAAAACATGTGTTCCCTTACATGAAATGATAACAACCATGATTTCGCTGATTAAAAGACGCGCTCATCCCACAAGCTGTAAGCACTGGTACTGGCCATACAGTGCTCCCAGCTTATAGATTCATAAACTAAAGAAATGCGTTCCTGTGCTTCGTTTCCAGTTTCGATAATATTATGTGGAACAATGGTGGAGATGTCAGATATGTGTGCTTTAAATAATTTTATTTTGTAATAGGTTTCCTGCAGTCCCATCGGGTTGACACGATAAAGTTCAATTTCGCATTCGAGCGTTTCGTTATCGTTAATCGCCTTGTTAAGCAGTGGGGATGCGCGATCTATTGGCTTAATGATTTGCATTTCATGGTGCGTAACATTTTGCTCTCGAGTGGTTCTGTGGTTAAGACCGTAAATCATTATTTGATCAAGATGATTTGTCTGCGACTTATTACCAATGGAATTTCGGGAGCCGCAATTTGCCGAAATAATGCCCTGGGATGTGCCTTTTAGCGTCATCCATGATAGATGTGCCATATTATTCCTTATGGTTTATTCATATAAGATATATATATTTTGACGGACAATTTAAGTGTGCGCTTGTTTATTTTCCGTTTCAATATTTTGTTGTGTACAACGGGAGCGGCACGCTCTGTGCAAAGGAAATCAATGCAACAATACGTGGTCAGAAACAGCTCAAACGGCTAACGTTATAGTGGTTACGATCACACTTTTTGCTCATCCCTGCTACTCCTCCCTGCCTAAACCCTGTCAGGATGAGGACGTCACACAGTAGGCCAGGCACACTAACGCTAATGTTTCTTACAAGGACCCGGATTCATTTATGTCTCAGCCTTCCTTCAACAAAACGCAATTTCAGGCTGCACTGACGCGTCAGTGGCAGCATTTTGGTTTACAGGCCGCCAGCGAGATGACGCAGCATCAGTGGTGGCAGGCCGTGAGCGGCGCGCTGGCAGAAATGCTCGCGGCGCAACCCGTAGCGAAGCCGGTAAAAGGGCAGCGCCACGTGAACTACATTTCGATGGAATTCCTCATCGGGCGTCTGACAGGCAACAATCTGCTCAACCTGGGTTGGTATCAGGAGGTCAGCGATGAGCTGGGCGCCTTTGACATTAATTTGAGCGACCTGCTTGAAGAAGAGATCGATCCGGCGCTGGGCAACGGCGGTTTAGGGCGTCTGGCGGCCTGTTTCCTGGATTCGATGGCGACGGTCGGCCAGTCGGCGACGGGCTATGGCCTGAACTATCAGTACGGCCTGTTCCGCCAGTCATTCGACGACGGGCAGCAAAAAGAAGCGCCTGACGACTGGCATCGTGGCTATCGTAACGGCATCGCGCAGCCGCTGCGTCTGTGGCAGGCTACGCACGCCCATCCGTTCAACCTGACGAAATTCAACGACGGCGATTTCCTGCGTGCTGAAAAGCAGGGCATCGACGCCGAAAAACTGACCAGGGTCCTCTATCCGAACGATAACCATCAGGCCGGAAAAAAGCTGCGCCTGATGCAGCAGTACTTCCAGTGCGCCTGCTCGGTGGCGGATATCCTGCGTCGTCATCACCTGGCGGGCCGTAAACTGGCACAGCTGGCGGAGTTTGAAGTTATTCAACTGAACGACACGCACCCGACAATTGCCATCCCGGAGCTGCTGCGCGTTCTGCTCGATGAACACCAGCTGAGCTGGGATGATGCCTGGGCGATCACCAGTAAAACCTTCGCCTACACTAACCACACCCTGATGCCGGAAGCGCTGGAAACCTGGGATGAGAAGCTGGTGAAGGCGCTGCTGCCGCGCCACATGCAGATCATCAATGAGATCAACACCCGTTTTAAGAAACAGGTCGAGAACACCTGGCCTGGCGATACAGCAGTGTGGGCGAAACTGGCGGTGGTGCACGATAAACAGGTGCGAATGGCGAACATGTGCGTGGTGAGCGGCTTTGCCGTCAACGGCGTGGCGGCGCTGCACTCTGACCTGGTGGTGAAGGATCTGTTCCCGGAATATCATCAGCTATGGCCGAACAAGTTCCATAACGTCACCAACGGCATTACTCCACGCCGCTGGATCAAACAATGCAACCCGGCGCTGGCGGCATTGCTTGATAAGACGCTGAAAAAAGAGTGGGCGAACGATCTCGATAAGCTGATTGCGCTGGAAAAACACGCCGACGACGCGAAATTCCGCAAACAGTACCGCGAGATCAAGCTGGCGAATAAAGTGCGACTCGCTGAATTCGTGAAGGCGCGCACCGGTATCGACATCAATCCGCAGGCAATTTTTGATATTCAGATCAAGCGCCTGCACGAGTACAAACGTCAGCACCTGAACCTGCTGCATATTCTGGCGCTGTACAAAGAGATCCGCGAGAACCCGAAGGCCGATCGCGTGCCGCGCGTGTTCCTGTTTGGCGCCAAAGCGGCACCGGGCTATTACCTGGCGAAGAACATTATCTTTGCTATCAATAAGGTCGCGGAAACGATCAATAACGATCCACAGGTCGGCAATAAGCTGAAAGTGGTGTTCCTGCCGGATTACTGCGTCTCGGCGGCGGAAATGATGATCCCGGCGGCGGATGTTTCCGAGCAGATTTCTACCGCGGGCAAAGAGGCGTCCGGCACCGGCAACATGAAACTGGCGCTGAACGGCGCGCTGACGGTCGGAACGCTGGATGGCGCGAACGTCGAAATCGCTGAGGTGGTAGGTGAAGAGAATATCTTTATCTTCGGCCACACGGTGGAAGAGGTGAAAGCGCTGAAGGCCAAAGGCTACGATCCGCTGAAATGGCGTAAGAAAGACAAGCTGCTCGATGCCGTGCTAAAAGAGCTGGAGAGCGGCAAGTACAGCGGCGGCGACAAGCACGCGTTCGATCAGATGCTGCACAGCCTCGGTAAACAGGGCCACGATCCATACCTGGTGCTGGCGGACTTTGACGCTTATGTGAAGGCGCAACGGCAGGTCGATGAACTCTATCGCGATCAGGAGGCCTGGACCCGTGCGGCGATCCTGAATACCGCCCGTTGCGGCATGTTCAGCTCTGACCGTTCAATCCGCGATTATCAGCAACGTATCTGGCAGGCANGTCGAAGGGAAAGGGGAGTTCGACTGGCTGCTGACCACCGAAATGGGAAAAACGTATCAGGGACTGGCGCAGGCCGGAAAATCCCTGACGCTGCCCGGTCGGCTGCCGGAAGGCTACCACACGCTGACGTTGATCCAGGACGACAGCCGCTGGCACTGCCGCATTATTATCGCCCCCGCGCGCTGCTATGAGCCGCAGCCGTTGAAGGACGGGAAAAAACTGTGGGGATCGTGCGTACAGCTTTACTCCCTGCGTTCAGAGCATAACTGGGGCATTGGTNNGGTCGTTTATCGGTCTCAACCCGATTCATGCGCTCTACCCGGCAAACCCGGAGAGCGCCAGCCCCTACAGCCCCTCGTCACGCCGCTGGCTGAACGTGATTTATATCGACGTGAACGCCGTTGAGGATTTCCATCTCAGCAAAGCGGCGCAGACCTGGTGGAAACGCCCGGCGACGCAAAAGGCGTGGAAAGCGGCACGTGAGTCAGAGTGGGTGGACTATACCGCGGTCACGGCGCTGAAAATGACGGCGCTGCGCATGGCGTGGGCGCATTTCACAACGCGAGATGATGAGCAAATGGCGGATTTCCGTCTGTTTGTCGGGCGCGAAGGGGAAAGCCTGTACTGGCAGGCGGCGTACGACGCGCTGCACGAGCAGCAGGCGAAAGAAGATCCGCTGCGCTGGGGCTGGCCTGCGTGGCCGGAAGCGCTGCGTAACGTTGATAATCCGCAGGTGAAGATATTCTGCCAGCAGCATGCTGACGACATCGATTTTTATCTCTGGCTGCAGTGGCTGGCGTACACGCAGTTTGCCGCCTGCTGGGCTGAATGCCAGCGCTTCGAGATGCCCATCGGGCTGTATCGCGATCTGGCCGTTGGCGTGGCGGAAGGGGGCGCGGAAACCTGGTGTGACCGCGAACTGTACTGCCTGAAGGCGTCGGTTGGCGCGCCGCCAGATATCCTCGGCCCGCTGGGGCAAAACTGGGGATTGCCGCCGATGGATCCGCACGTCATCGTCGCGCGGGCCTACGAGCCGTTTATCGAGCTGTTGCGGGCGAACATGCAAAACTGCGGCGCGCTGCGCATCGATCACGTGATGTCGGTGCTGCGCCTGTGGTGGATCCCTTACGGCGAGACGGCGGATTTCGGTGCTTACGTTCACTATCCGGTTGACGATCTGCTGTCGATTCTGGCGCTGGAGAGCAAGCGTCACCAGTGCATGGTGATCGGCGAAGATCTTGGTACGGTGCCGGTGGAGATTGTCGGTAAGCTGCGTAAAAGCGGCGTCTACTCCTACAAAGTGCTCTATTTCGAAAATGATTATCAGAAAGGCTTCCGCGCGCCGAAAGCGTATCCGGAACAGTCGATGGCTGTGGCGACGACACATGACCTGCCGACGCTACGCGGCTACTGGGAAAGTGGCGATCTGACGCTCGGCAACACGCTCGGGCTCTATCCTGACGAGGTTATTCTCAACGGCTTGTATCTGGATCGCGGGAAAGCAAAGCAGGCGCTGCTGGATGCGTTGCATAAGTACGGCTGCTTGCCGAAGCGCGCCGGGCATAACGCGTCGATGATGGCGATGTCCCCCACGCTCAACCGGGCCATGCAGCGCTATATCGCTGACAGCAACAGCGCGTTATTAGGATTGCAGCCGGAAGACTGGCTGGACATGGCGGAGCCGGTCAACATTCCGGGCACCAGCAATCAGTACCGTAACTGGCGACGCAAGTTGTCGTTGACGCTGGAAACGATGTTTGCCGATGCAGGGGTGAACAGGCTGATTAAAGAGCTGGATAAGCGCCGAAAAGCGGCCAGNGCTGCCCGACTTTTTACTGTTACACCACCGTTCCCAGCAGCAGACATCCCACCAGGCCACAGACAGAAATAATCGTTTCCAGCATCGACCATGACTTAATGGTTTCGCCGATAGTCAGGTTGAAATACTCTTTGAACAGCCAGAATCCTGGATCGTTCACGTGAGAGAAAATCACGCTACCAGAACCGACCGCGATAACCATCAGCTCCGGTAGCCGAACCCAGCGCGATACGCAGCACCGCGGCAATAGACCATGCCATCAGGATCGGCGACACGTTAGTTTCGTTCATGATAGAAGCGATGTATTTGTCCACGCCGCTATCGACCAGCACCTGCTTAAAGGCACCGCCGCCGCCGATGATCAACAGCATCATGGCGATGATTTTGATGGACGAGATCAGGGTGTCGTTGATGTCATCCATTGAACGACCACGGTTCAGGCCGAAGGTAAAGACAGCGATCAGCACCGCAATCATGGTTGCCATCACCGGGTCGCCGAAGAACTCGGCGTACGGCAGAATGGCATGGCCTTTCGGCAGGATCATTTCCGCAACCGCACGCAGCGCCATCAGAACCACCGGCACCAGTGCTGTCCAGACGCTGACACCGAAGCTCGGCATTTCGTCTTCACGGAAGGTTTTCGGGTTATGGAGACCTTCCGGGATCGGCTTATCGATACTTTTCAGGAAACGGGCATACACCGGGCCTGCCAGGATGACGGTCGGGATCGCCAACAGCGTACCGTACAGCAGGGTTTTACCCATATCAGCATGGAAAATGGTCGCGATAGCGGTCGGACCCGGGTGCGGCGGCAGGAAGCCGTGCGTTACGGAGAGCGCGGCGGCCATCGGCACACCGACGTACAGCAGAGGGATACGCGCAGACGCGGCGATGGTGAAGACCAGCGGCAGCATCAGCACGAAGCCGACTTCATAGAACAGGGCGAAACCGACGGTAAAACCGGTTAATACCACAGCCCATTGAATGTGTTTTTTACCGAATTTATCAATCAGCGTGGTAGCAATACGCTGAGCCCCGCCGCAGTCCGCCAGCAGCTTACCGAGCATAGCGCCGAAGCCCATGATCAGTGCAAGACTACCGAGCGTTCCGCCAACACCGGCTTTGATGGAGCCGATGACTTTATCCAGCGGCATGCCCTGCATTAAACCGACGGCAAGCGCCACCAGTACCAGCGCGATGAACCCGTTCAGCTTGAAGCGGATCATCAGCAATAATAACAAGACAACACCGATAGCAACGATGACTAATGGCATGATTTACCTGACCTTTAATTTGTTATGGGTAACGTCGTTGTTTCAATGACACTATCCAATTGTCCCACCGAGAAACAGAGTTCTTCCGGCGCTGCTTCAGATTTCGTCCCACCCGATTAGGATAGCTGGCTTTTTTTTCTTTCAGCAGAGCTTGAGATGAATGATACGGGTAACATCCCTCGGTTGAGAATTACCCTGGCGATCAAAATGTGAATTATGCGAAGCAGGTCATGTTCTGGCGGGGGTATCACTAGGGTCAGAAAGAGGGGCTAGTGCCCGGTAACATCGCGCTACCGGGCAATAAATGCGGGTTTCTTAGTAGTAAGAGTGCTCGCCGCGCTGGTGTTCGGTCAGGTCGCGAACGCCTTTCAGTTCCGGGAACTCGGTCAGCAACTGCTTTTCGATCCCTTCTTTCAGCGTGACGTCGACCATCGAACAGCCGTTACAGCCGCCGCCGAATTGCAGGATCGCGTAGCCTTCGTCGGTGATTTCCATCAGCGACACGCGACCGCCGTGACCGGCCAGCTGCGGGTTGATCTGCGACTGCAGCAGGTATTCCACGCGCTCCATCAGCGGGGCGTCGTCAGAGACTTTACGCATTTTAGCGTTCGGCGCCTTCAGCGTCAGCTGAGAACCCAGCTGATCGGTCACAAAATCGATCTCCGCATCTTCCAGATAAGGAGCGCTCAGCTCATCGACATACGCGGTCAGCTGTTCGAATTTAATGGCAGTGTCAGTTGCTTCCACCGCATCCGGCGGGCAGTAAGATACGCCGCATTCAGCGTTAGGAGTGCCGGGATTAATCACAAATACGCGGATTTGTGTCCCTTCTTCCTGATTTGCCAGCAATTTAGCAAAGTGCGCTTGTGCAGCATCGGAAATACGGATCATAGCGTTGGCCTAATAGTTGACTAATTTACCAGGGTATAATACCCCCCTTAGCAGGGGTCTACAAGGTGCGACACAGGCACCATACCTCAACACTCGCCGCGCCGTTTCGCAAAAGCAGGCGGGAAATCTNNCGGCTGGCAGAGCAGATCGCTCTGATTAAATCCGCGCCGCCACTGACGCCGCTGCCAGAGCGGAACGCTCATCAGCATATCCGGCATCGGGCCTGTCCCGCGTTGCCGTACGCGCAGCAGAAGCAACCGCGCCAGCGCCACAGCCAGTTCAGCGTTGCCGCTGAATTTAAAGCGATGGATCAACCGGCTTAACGGCGGCGCGTAATCATTCACTGCAATCAGCCGTTGCCACGGTGGCGGTTTCTGCAAACAGCGCCCGCAGGGCAGCACGGTGTTCGCCGCAGGCAGCCCGCACTGCGGGCACAGTGGCAGAGGGTAAAACAGTGTCCTGGCGCAGCGCGAACACACGCCCCAGTGCGCCAGCGCGAGCGGCATTTGGCATAGCCAGCATAAGCTGTGGGCTGTTAGCATAGTCCACCTCGTGGTTGTGAAGTGGGAACAGTAACTGATGAATGACATCTGGTGGCAAACCAAAGGCGAAGGAAATTGTCATCTTGTGCTGCTGCACGGATGGGGGCTGAATGCACAGGTCTGGGATTGCATTACGCCGGAACTGAGTACGCATTTCACGCTCCATCTGGTGGATTTGCCGGGTTTCGGGCGTAGCCAGGGATTTGGCGCAATGTCTCTCAACGACATGGCGCAACAGGTGCTCGCAAAAGCGCCAGAAAGGGCGTTCTGGCTTGGCTGGAGTCTCGGCGGGCTGGTGGCGAGCCAGGTGGCGTTAACGCACCCTGAGCGCGTGCTGGCGCTCATTACGGTGGCTTCATCGCCCCGTTTCAGCGCAGAAGGCGACTGGCCGGGCATCAAACCAGAGGTGCTGAGCGGGTTCCAGCAACAACTGCGGGACGATTTTCAGCGCACCGTTGAGCGTTTCCTTGCCCTGCAGACCATGGGCACGGAGAGCGCCCGTCAGGACGCGCGAAAGCTGAAGAGTGCTGTTCTTTCGCTGCCGATGCCGTCAGAAGTGGTGCTGGACGGCGGTCTGGAGATCCTCAAAACCGTCGATTTACGCGAGCCGCTCGCCGCATTGTCGCTGCCGTTCCTGCGTCTTTATGGCCGACTGGACGGGCTGGTGCCGCGCAAAATCGTGTCGCTGCTCGATGACGCGTGGCCGGACAGTCAGTCTTATATTTTTGCGAAGGCAGCACATGCGCCGTTTATTTCGCACCCGGACGAATTTTGTCGCGTGTTACTGGATTTAAAACAAAATGTTGCCTGAATGAGGGGTGACCTGGAAAATCTGTCACATTGCATTAATACTTTCCATGACGCTGAGATGACCCGTTGGGTGATAGCTGGACAGCGGCACAAAAATAACAAACCTTATGGAGAGTAAAAATCTATGAAACTGATTTCAGGTATTGTTGCATCTCTGGTTATTGGTTCTCTTTCCTTTGGCGCTTTCGCGGCACAGGAACTTGAAAAAGATAAAGCAAAAGAAACTATTGCGTCTGAGAATCTGACTAAGGTGGGGACGATCTCCACGTCAGATACCACGGCACCGATGGACGCGCGTAAAGAGCTGTCACAGAAAGCAGATGAGTTGGGCGGCAAGTATTTTGTAGTGACGTCAGCAGATAAAGGCGAGAAAAACGTTCGCGCCACGGCGGACGTTTATAAGTAATAAAAAAAACGCGGGTCCCGGGACCCGCATTTTGCTAGCGCAGCGCCCACCATTTACGCAGGCAGGCTTTCCCTTCCGGGCAGCTTTTACAACTCCCCGTTAAACATCCGTCAGGCTCTTCCTGAATGCGCTGAGCTTTGCCCATCGCTTCCAGTCGGCCCAGCATCGCATCGATCATCGCCTGTGGCGTGTGCAGACGGGCGCTGAGCTGTGAAGCCTCCATCCGCCCCTGTCACGAACGTCGATTAACGATGCCATATGTTCTCCTTAGTGGCAGTCGCCCGCCGGGCTTTCACAGCAGGACGCCACCGTCTTGCGGGTTGCCAGCAGGTTGACGTCCACCCGGCTACGCGCGCGGCGCAGGCCGCCAATCACCAGAATATTAAACAGGATCACCGCCAGAATGCAGACCAGGCTGTACTGCGGATGCTGGCTGAAACTGCTGACCTGATAAAACAGTGTTGCCAGCGAGTAGGCGATGTTCAGCCCCCACATAATGGAGAAGCCCATCCAGCCGCGACTGGATTCACGCGCGATGGCACCCATCACCGAAATGCACGGGATGTAGAGCAGAACGAAAATCAGGTAGCTGTACGCGGCCGCCGCGCTGCCGAATTTGCTGCTCATCACGCCCATTGCGCCCGTTGCCATTTCGCCGTCACCTTTGCTGGCTTCAATCGGGTTAGCCAGGACGCTCAGGCTGAAGGTATCTTTCAGGCTCTGCCAGGTTTCACCGACGGCACCGCCCAGCTCGTCGAACAGGCTAAATTCGGCCGGGTTAAACGCTTCCTGCTGAATATTTTCGGCGGTGTAGAGGGTATTCAGCGTACCGACGACCACTTCTTTTGCCATCGCGCCAGTGAACAGACCGACGGTCGCCTGCCAGTTGTCTTCGTGAACGCCAATCGGCTTGAACAACGGTGTGATTACGCGGCTGACGGAGGCGAGGGCGGAATCGTTGATATTCTCCGCCGCTTTGCCGCTCAGCGTGAAACTGTTCAATGCGCTGAGGAAAATACTGACCACGATAATGACTTTACCGGCGCGAACCACGAAGCCTTTCAGGCGCTGCCAGGTCTGAATGATGAGACTTTTCAGATGCGGCACGTGATATACCGGTAGTTCCATCACGAACGGCGAGGCTTCGCCACGCATAATGGTGTGCTTCAGCATCAGACCGGTGAGGATCGCCATCACAATCCCCAGCACATAAAGCGAGAACACCGCCAGCGCACCCTGCTGACCGAAGAAGGCCGCCGCGAACACCGCGAAAATCGCCAGACGCGCGCCGCAGGACATAAACGGTGCCATCATGATGGTCATCAGGCGTTCACGCGGCGACCCCCGACGGGACGTTACAGCCGAAACCGACGATCAGCGGCACGAAGGATTTGCCCGGCAGCCCTAACGACTGCATCAGACGGTCCATCACGAACGCGGCGCGGGCCATGTAGCCGGAATCCTCAAGGAAAGAGAGGAACAGATACATCATGCCGATTTGCGGCACCAGCGGCAGCACGGTGTTGATACCGCCGCCCAGCCCCTGGGCCAGGAAAATGGTCAACCATTCCGGGAAGTGCAGGGTCGCGCCAATCCACTGAATGCCATGAATAAAGAGGGCCACTGAACCCACATCGAACAGCGGTTGCNCGCCGCCGTGAAGCGGCTTGGCTCGGCGGTCAGTGTGTTACTCACGCTGTCGCACACTGCTGCGATGGTCTGGTAACGCGCATCGGCGATGTGCAATGCCGGATCGTCCATCGAATCATGAAGATGGGCAAGCGCGATGGGGAGTTTCTCTGCCGCATCACCGGCATACACACGGCTGTAGATATCGCCTTCCAGCATTTGCAGCGCCAGCCAGCGACGCTGTTTTTCCGGCATATCCGCAGCCATTTCCAGCGCCAGCTTGTTCGCTTCACGCGTCAGCGGCTCGGCGTAATGCACCAGTTCCAGTTCGGTATTGCCCTGATGGCGGTCAATGGCCATTTTCAGCGCTTCAATACCGCGACCGCGTGTGGAAACCAGCGGAACCACCGGGCAACCGAGGCGGGCGGCGAGGGCGTCGATATCAATGCGGATCTTTTGCTTTTCCGCGATATCAAGCATGTTCAGCGCCACGACGCAGGGGATGCCGAGTTCCAGCAGTTGCAGCGTCAGGTAAAGGTTACGCTCGAGGTTGGAGGCGTCGACCACGTTGATCAGCAGGTCAGCATCACCGCTGAGAATGTAGTGACAGGCGATCTGTTCGTCGAGTGATGTCTGTGAAGAGATAGTCGTCAGCGAATAGGTGCCCGGCAGGTCAACCAGCGTGACCTGATGGTCAGTGGTAGAGAAGGAGCCTTCTTTACGTTCGACGGTGACACCGGCCCAGTTACCCACACGCTGGCGCGCACCGGTCAACTGATTAAAGAGGGTGGTTTTACCCGAATTCGGGTTACCAATTAAGCCAATCGTGAGTTTTTTCATTCGCGAACTCGTTGTTTTTACAAACCGAATTAACGGGAAACTGCTTCCACTTCGAGGAAAGCTAAATCTTTTTTACGTAAAACTAAATTAACGCGGCGCGTTTCGATATGAATGGGGTCGCCTAATGGCGCCACGCGGACGACATTAAAAGATGAGCCGGGCAGCATGCCGAGTGAGAGCAGTTTCTGACGATAAGCCGGGCTGATGTCACGGGCGAAACCGGTAATTTTCCACGCACTGTCTGGGATGAATCGCATAGGGCCTACTTAATATTCGCAAACCAATACTTGTGCTTCCTGCCGCTTAAAGGTGCACGACGCTGGAGATTAGCTGACCGGGGAGGTCATTTTGTCATCAACACAATAATAATGAGAATGATTTTTATCTTCAATCGATAAAATGTGACGAGATGTGCTAAAGGGGAATAATTAACGCTAAGTTTGACATCGCTCAACCTTTCTCATGAAGGACGGTTGTTTAAATAATATTGCAGATGTTAATAGCGTGAAAAATATTCATGAGAGAAGAACAAAACTGAAATATATTCCTGGATAATACGGTTTGAAAATAATTAGCCCCCTTATTACCAAGAGGGCGTAATTATCATTTGTTTATTTCTTTTTACCCATTGCTGCGGCCAGCGCATCCATCATCGCGCTGTTACCGGCAGGCTGCGCGTCACGGCCACGCGGTTTTGCCGGGCGCGTCGCCGGGCGGTTACCCGGGTCACGCTGATTACCGCCGCCGCGACGCGCGTTGCTGTCGCCCGGCTGCTCATCAAGACGCATGGTCAGCGCGATACGCTTACGCGGCAGATCCACTTCCAGCACTTTTACCTTCACGATATCGCCCGCTTTGACCACCGTGTGCGGATCTTCGACAAACTTGTCAGAGAGCGAGGAGATATGTACCAGGCCGTCCTGATGAACGCCGATATCAACGAACGCGCCAAAATTGGTGACGTTGGTGACCGCGCCTTCCAGCACCATCCCCGGCAGCAGGTCGTTCATGGTTTCCACGCCGTCGGCAAACTGCGCGGTTTTGAACTCCGGACGCGGGTCACGACCCGGTTTTTCCAGCTCTTTGATGATGTCCGTCACGGTCGGCAGACCAAAACGCTCGTCGGTGAAATCCACCGCCTTGATGTTACGCAGCTCGCTGCTGTTGCCCATCAGATCTTTCAGCGCCTGTTGGGTGGCGGCGAGAATGCGCTCCACCACCGGATAGGCTTCCGGGTGAACCGTTGAGGCATCCAGCGGGTTATCGCCGTGGTTGATGCGCAGGAAGCCCGCGCACTGCTCAAATGCCTTCGGCCCTAAGCGGCTGACGTTCAGTAATTGCTGACGGTTCTGGAACTGGCCGTTCTCATCACGCCAGGCGACGATGTTCTGCGCCATCATGCGGGTCAGGCCAGCCACGCGGGTCAGCAATGGCACGGACGCGGTGTTGAGATCGACCCCCACGGCGTTCACGCAGTCTTCCACCACCGCATCCAGCTTGCGTGCCAGCTGCGACTGGCTGACGTCGTGCTGGTACTGGCCTACGCCGATAGATTTCGGATCGATTTTCACCAGCTCGGCCAGCGGATCCTGCAAACGACGGGCGATCGACACCGCTCCGCGCAGCGACACGTCGAGATCCGGGAACTCCAGCGCCGCCAGCTCAGACGCCGAATAAACGGACGCGCCCGCTTCGCTGACGATCACTTTTTGCCCTTTCACTTTCGGGAACTGTTTCTGCACGTCCAGGTAAAAACGTTCTGTTTCGCGGGAAGCGGTACCGTTGCCGATCGCCACCAGCTCAACGTTGTATTTTTCGCACAGCGCGGCAATCACCACCGCCGCTTTCGCCGCCTGACCGGTATGCGGATAAATAGTGTCGGTCGCTACCAGCTTGCCGGTGCCGTCCACCACCGCGACTTTCACGCCGGTACGCAGGCCCGGATCGAGACCCATGGTGGCGCGAAGCCCGGCCGGCGCGGCCATCAGCAGGTCATGCAGGTTACGGGCGAACACGTTGATCGCTTCGTCTTCCGCATGTTCACGAACCGTGCCCATCAGCTCCGTTTCCAGATGCATCAGCACCTTGATGCGCCACGTCCAGCTCACCACGCCTTTACGCCAGCTATCCGCCGGGGCGTTGTTCAGGCGCAGATTCAGGTGATCGGTGATGATCTGCTCGCAGTGGCTCTCTTTTGGCGGCTCGTCAAACTGCGGGTCGGCGTTGAGGGAAAGTTGCAGGACGCCTTCGTTGCGCCCGCGGAACATCGCCAGCGCGCGGTGTGACGGCACGGTGGAAATCGGTTCGTGATGATCGAAGTAGTCGCGGAATTTCGCGCCTTCCTCTTCTTTGCCGCTTACCACGGTGGAAACGAGATGGGCGTTTTTCCACAGGTAATCACGCACTTTCGCCAGCAGCGCGGCGTCTTCGGCAAAACGCTCCATCAGGATGTAGCGTGCGCCGTCCAGTGCCGCTTTGGTGTCGGCGACGCCGTTATCGGCATTGAGGTATTTCGCCGCTTCGGTTTCCGGATCGTGCGACGGCTCGTTCCATAGCAGGTCAGCNNGCCCCCCGCCAGTTCCGGCGTCAGTTTGCCCTGCTCATCAATGGATTTAAGAATGGCCTGACGACGGTCTTCCAGTTCACGAAGGTAGCCAAGACGCGTTTCCAGCTGACGCAGCTGAGTGTCATCCAGACCGCCGGTGACTTCCTTACGATAACGTGCAATAAACGGCACGGTGTTCCCTTCATCAAGCAGGCGAACGGCAGATTCTACCTGTTCGGCTCTGGCCTGAAGTTCACCCGCAATAATGCGGCACAGCGAATCATTCATCATGGCGTTGTCATCTGTAGCAATAAAAAATCAGGGGATAGTTATACGGACTGACACGGCAAAATGCCAGTCGCAGACGGCGCTCTCAGAGTGTTCCAGGCGGGTTATTTCACATATTCAATGGCGTTCACATACCAGCTGGCTTCTCCGGCTGGCGTATTGACCACCGCCAGGTCGCCCACCTCTTTTTTCAGCAGCGCGCGCGCCATCGGCGAGTCGATGGAGATGTAGTCCTTTTGTCCAAATATTTCATCGTAGCCGACGATGCGAAAACGCTTAACGTCGCCATCGTCGTTTTCGATTTCCACCCATGCGCCAAAGAAGACTTTGCCTTCCTGTTGTGGGGAATAATCGACAATTTTGAGATTTTCCAGACATTTAGTCAGATAGCGCACCCGGCGGTCAATTTCACGCAGGCGCTTCTTGTTGTACTGATAATCCGCGTTTTCACTGCGATCGCCGAGGCTGGCGGCCCAGGTCACTTTTTTGGTGACTTCAGGGCGTTCTTCACGCCAGAGATAATCCAGCTCTTTCTTCAGTTTTTCGTACCCTTCGCGGGTAATCAGGGGCGTTTTCATGGTCTTGCCTTACAGACGTTCTTGCTTACGTGGCGCACATAACGTATCACAAAGCATAACTGGCAGTATTAATAATGATTTATGTGATGGAATGTGCAGTTAAGCTGCTGTTAAATATGCTTTGTAACAATTTCGACTAGAATTTATACCAGATTTAACTGGTCGTGGACGTGCACTTTTTTAGAATACGGACTTTAAAGACTATCGAACCTTTGGGAGTAAGAACGATGCAAGAGAATTATAAGATTCTTGTAGTGGATGACGACATGCGCCTGCGTGCGCTGCTGGAGCGTTATCTGACCGAGCAAGGCTTCCAGGTTCGTAGCGTCGCCAACGCCGAACAGATGGACCGTTTGCTGACGCGTGAGTCCTTTCACCTGATGGTGCTGGATTTAATGCTGCCTGGAGAAGATGGCCTTTCTATCTGCCGTCGTCTTCGCAGCCAGAGCAACCCGATGCCGATCATTATGGTGACGGCGAAAGGGGAAGAAGTGGACCGCATCGTCGGGCTGGAAATTGGCGCTGACGATTACATTCCCAAACCGTTTAACCCGCGTGAACTACTGGCGCGCATCCGTGCGGTGCTGCGTCGTCAGGCGAACGAACTGCCGGGTGCGCCATCCCAGGAAGAGGCGGTTATCGCGTTTGGTAAATTTAAGCTCAACCTCGGCACCCGCGAAATGTTCCGTGAAGATGAGCCGATGCCGCTGACCAGCGGTGAATTTGCGGTGCTGAAAGCGCTGGTGAGCCACCCGCGTGAACCCCTCTCCCGCGATAAGCTGATGAACCTGGCGCGTGGCCGTGAATACTCGGCGATGGAGCGTTCCATCGACGTGCAAATCTCCCGCCTGCGCCGCATGGTGGAAGAAGATCCGGCACACCCACGCTACATTCAGACCGTCTGGGGTCTGGGCTACGTCTTCGTGCCGGACGGTTCTAAAGCATGAGGCGAATGCGCTTCTCGCCGCGAAGTTCTTTTGCCCGCACGCTGCTGTTGATCGTCACGCTGCTGTTCGTCAGCCTGGTGACGACTTACCTTGTGGTGCTGAACTTTGCCATTCTGCCGAGCCTTCAGCAGTTTAATAAGGTGCTGGCGTACGAAGTCCGTATGCTGATGACCGATAAACTGCAGCTGGAAGACGGCACGCAGCTCGTGGTGCCTCCCGCGTTCCGACGTGAGATCTACCGCGAGCTGGGCATTTCGCTTTATTCCGATGAAGCGGCGGAAGACGCAGGTCTGCGCTGGGCGCAGCATTATGAATTTTTAAGTCAGCAGATGGCGCAGCAGTTGGGCGGCCCGACGGAAGTGCGCGTTGAGGTCAACAAAAGCTCGCCGGTGGTGTGGCTGAAAACCTGGCTCTCTCCCAATATCTGGGTGCGCGTCCCCCTCACCGAAATCCATCAGGGCGATTTCTCACCGCTGTTCCGCTATACGCTGGCGATCATGTTACTGGCGATAGGCGGCGCCTGGCTGTTTATCCGAATACAGAACCGACCATTGGTCGATCTCGAACACGCGGCGTTGCAGGTGGGCAGGGGGATTATTCCGCCGCCGCTGCGTGAATATGGCGCCTCGGAGGTGCGTTCCGTGNCGCCTTCAACCACATGGCGGCTGGCGTGAAGCAACTGGCGGACGACCGTACGCTGCTGATGGCCGGTGTCAGCCACGACTTGCGCACGCCGCTGACGCGCATTCGTCTGGCGACGGAAATGATGGGCGAGCAGGACGGTTATCTGGCTGAATCCATCAACAAAGATATCGAAGAGTGCAACGCCATTATCGAGCAGTTTATCGACTATCTGCGCACCGGTCAGGAGATGCCGATGGAGCTGGCGGATCTCAACGCCGTGCTCGGCGAAGTGGTGGCGGCGGAAAGCGGTTATGAGCGCGAAATCGAGACCGACATGCAGGCCAGCGAGATCCCGGTGCGTATGCATCCACTCTCCATCAAACGGGCGGTCGCCAATATGGTGGTCAACGCGCTACGGCAACGGCTGGATCAAAGTCAGTAGCGGAAGCGAGCTGAACCGTGCGTGGTTTCAGGTGGAAGATGACGGCCCGGGGATTAAGCCTGAACAGCGCAAACACCTGTTCCAGCCGTTTGTACGCGGCGACAGCGCACGAAGCACCAGTGGTACCGGACTCGGTTTAGCGATTGTTCAGCGTATCGTCGACAACCATAACGGGATGCTGGAGATTGGCACCAGCGCGCGGGGCGGGTTGTTGATTCGCGCCTGGCTACCCATTCCGGTGACCAGAGCTATCGGTTCAACAAAAGAGAGCTAAAAAAAAAGCCGGGTAGCGGCTTCGCCTTACCCGGCTTACGTTTACTGCTTTACCGTTTTACAGTTTCGGCCCGGCACTGACCAGTGCCTCGCCTGCTGGGGTATCGGTATATTTCTCGAAGTTATCGATAAACAGCGTCGCCAGCGTTTCTGCTTTTTCCTGCCACTGCTCCGGTGAACCGTAGGTGTTGCGCGGATCGAGGATATGCGTATCCACGCCCGGCAGCTCGGTTGGGATCTGCAGGTCAAACATCGGCAACGTAAAGGTTTCCGCGTTATCGAGAGAACCATCCAGAATCGCATCGATAATGGCGCGTGTATCTTTGATTGAGATACGTTTGCCGGTACCGTTCCAGCCTGTGTTCACCAGATATGCTTTCGCGCCGGAAGCCTTCATGCGTTTCACCAGCACTTCAGCGTACTGCGTCGGGTGCAGCGACAGGAACGCGGCACCGAAGCAGGCGGAGAAGGTTGGGGTTGGCTCAGTCACTCCACGCTCGGTACCCGCCAGTTTGGCCGTAAAGCCAGAGAGGAAGTGGTACTGGGTCTGGTCGTCGGTCAGACGAGAGACCGGCGGCAGCACACCGAAAGCGTCAGCGGTCAGGAAGATCACTTTCGTTGCGTGACCGGCTTTTGACACGGGCTTAACGATGTTTTCAATGTGATAAATCGGGTACGAGACACGGGTGTTCTCGGTTTTAGATGCATCGTCGAAATCAATACTGCCATCCGCGAGAACGGTGACGTTTTCCAGCAGCGCATCGCGACGGATGGCGTGGAAAATGTCAGGCTCGGCCTCTTCGGAAAGGCGAATGGTTTTCGCGTAGCAACCGCCCTCAAAGTTGAAGACCCCGTCGTCATCCCAGCCGTGTTCGTCATCGCCAATCAGACGGCGTTTCGGATCGGTGGAAAGCGTGGTTTTGCCGGTGCCGGACAGACCGAAGAAGACCGCAACGTCGCCTTTTTCGCCCACGTTGGCAGAGCAGTGCATGGAGGCAATGCCCTTCAGCGGCAGCAGGTAGTTCATGATTGAGAACATACCTTTCTTCATTTCGCCACCGTACCAGGTTCCCCCGATGAGCTGAATGCGCTCGGTCAGGTTGAAGGCAACGAAGTTTTCAGAGTTGAGGCCCTGCTCTTTCCACTGCGGGTTGGTGCATTTGGCACCATTCATAACGATAAAATCAGGCTCGAAATTCGCCAGATCGTCATCGGTGGGGCGGATAAACATGTTCTTCACGAAGTGCGCCTGCCAGGCCACTTCAGTGATAAAGCGAACAGAAAGACGGGTGTCTTCATTCGCACCACAAAACGCATCAACCACAAACAAACGCTTGCCGGAAAGCTGGTGGGTGACCAGGCCTTTCAGGTGCTTCCACGTTTCCGGGGAGAGCGGTTTGTTGTCGTTCTTTCCTTTGCCTTTATCGGACCACCAGACGGTATCGCGGGTGGTTTCATCACGAACAATATACTTATCTTTCGGCGAACGTCCGGTAAAAATACCTGTGTCGACGGCGATAGCACCAAGATTCGTTAACACTCCACGCTCGTAACCTTCCAGGTTGGGATTGAGCTCTTCCTGATACAAAGTATCGTAGTCGGGATTGTAAACGATATCATTAACGTCGTTGATTCCGTAAGCCTTGAGATCCTGCGGGGTTAGACCTTTAACGCGCATTTCACTGCTCCTTAGCCAATATTTACTGCCAATGATTGTAGGGTTGTAGAGGGCTTTTGACCGCGACCAGGCTCATAGATTTGCGCATCCGGCCCCAGACTTTGTCTGGTTTTTTATAACGAAAAACCCTGTAACTCCTTTCACGAGGGTTACGGATTATGGCAGGAATCGCTATTTAATTGGGGGAAATGTTCTTAAATAGTTAAAAAATGGTGTAATTGTCTAAGTTAATGTGAAGGTAATCGCATTCATGAAAGAAATTGACGAAAGGCTTTCAATGAAAATCGATTCACTTCGCGATGGCTGAACGTCTTCACCGATAAGGGGGATTAATGAAAAAAGGAGAATCTCCTTCTCTCATAGTGAAAGAGAAGGAGAGAATGCTGCCGTTTCGGCTGTCAATGGATTTGTGGATCTGCCGGTGCGGAGTTATTCCGAATTTCAGCGATGTCCATAGCGTTAAAGACATAGTGGTTACCGCAGTAATCACAATGCATGTCGATCTCGCCTTCGTCCGCCAGGATGCTGTTAATTTCTTCGTCCGGCAACGTTTTCAACGCGCCCGCGCAGCGCTCGCGTGAACAGGTACATTTGAATTCCACGCCCTGCGGATCGTAGACCGTCACTTCTTCTTCGTGGTACAGACGCCACAGCACATCGTTGGCCGGCAGCGAGAACAGCTCTTCGGCTTTGATGGTATCGGTCAGCGCCACCAGATGCTCGAAATCTTCCGCCTGCGCGTTCTGCGCTGGCATCACCTGCAGCAACATGCCGCCCGCCGCCGGTTTGCCGTCGTGTTCACCGGTACGGATGATCAGGCGTGTAGGCAGCTGTTCAGAGCGCAGGAAGTAGTCTTCCAGGCATTCTGCCAGTGTCTCGCCTTCCAGACCGACAACGCCCTGATAGCGCTCACCCTCTTCCGGGGAGATGGTGATCACCAGATAACCGTTGCCCACCAGCGTTTTCAGCGACGCCTCTTCCGGGATCTCGCCCTGTACACGCGCCACGCCGCGCAGCTGTTGATTGTTATCGCCGTTAATCACCGCCAGCGTCATCGGGCCATCACCCTGCAACTGAACGGTGATATCGCCGGCAAATTTCAGGGTAGCGGTCAGCAGGCTGGTGGCGACCAGCAGCTCGGACAGCACATTTTTTACCGGCTGCGGGTAGTTATGGTTGGCGAGGATCTGATCCAGCGTTTCAGAAACGGTCACCAGTTCACCGCGTACGGCATAGTTTTCAAACAGATAGCGGTGTAGTTGATCGTGTTGCGTCATAATTTTCTCTCTTACGGGTGACAATTATTCATTCTCACCATGCTTAAATCTCATCAGGTCGCGGCGCTCTTTTTTGTCCGGTCGCCTGTCGGGATGCGGCATCGTCAGCGCATTCAGCTTTCGTGCCTGTGCCATTTTCTCGCGCTTTTCGATGCTCTCAGGTGTCTCTTCATATAACGCGACGGCCTCGCTGGCGGGGCGTCGCTGTTCGGTAATACCTTTAATCACCACGGTGCGCTCGTCATTGCCCTGGCGAAGCGTCAGGACGGCGTTGAGTTCCACCACTTTGCCCGGCTTGCTGCGCTGGCCGTTGTAGTGCACTTTGCCGCCGTCTACCATCTCTCGTGCCAGCGCCCGCGTTTTGTAAAAGCGGGCCGCCCAGAGCCACTTGTCGAGCCTGACGGCCTCGGTGGGTTTCTCTTTCATGGTCACTCCTTCACGGTGAGTGAGGGGATCAACCGACGATAATCATTTAACCCCGGATGGCGCAGATACTGCTTTTCCGCCAGCCCGGAATCGGGGTTGGTCACGCCCAGACAATAACGAATGCCAAACTGAGCAGCCGCGTCCAGAATGGGTTCACTGTCGTCGATAAACAGCGTTTTTTGCGCCGAAAGCCCCGTCTCTTCCGCCACCGCCTGCCACAACCGCTGATCCTCTTTCGGATAACCAAATGTGTGGGTGGAAAGTAATAAATCAAGGTGCGAGGCGAGACCGGTATGTTCGAGCTTCACCGCCAGATTGTGCGGATGCGCGTTGGTCAGCAAAATGCGGCGTTTACCGCTGGACTTCAGCGCATCCAGAAATGGCACGGTATCGTCACGCAGCACCGCCTGCGGTCCTTGCGCAGTGGTCATCGCACAAATGTCCAGACCGAGACGGTCGCTCCAGTAGTCCAGACAGTACCAGTTTAGCGTATGCTGAACCGCGTGATACTCCTTGCGGATCACCGCCTGGGCTTCCGTCGGGCTGATGCCATGCAGGGCGCCGTAGGTTTCAGGCACCAGTTTTTGCCAGAAGTGATTATCAAAGGCGAGGTCGAGCAGCGTGCCGTCCATATCTAACAGAACGGTATCAACCTCCTGCCAGGCGATGTCAAAATGCATGGTGAAACTCCAGCGAGAAGCAGTGCGCGACAGGGTATCACAACCTGCCGCGCCCTGGTGCTAGTCGTGTGCTTCCTGCGAAGGGAGGAGAACCGGATTATGGCAGCTCTCATAATATTTATGGATCTCTTCCAGGCGCGTGCGGTGGCGTTGATAGCGGCGGATGGCCTGAATACCGCTGTAGATGGCACAGGCCAGCATCGCCAGCATCAGCAGCGTGGTGCCGATGTAGCGCCACAGTCCGGCGCTGTCAGGGATGCGATGTAAATTCACATGGCGTGTGCCGTTGGCGTCGGTATAAATATTGGTGACGATGCCCTCGGCTTTAAACGGCGTATGCATCAGCATTTGCGCCAGCCGCTGGAATTCCCCCCACTGTTCATGGGCGGGGTAATCATAAAGCGCGACCGACGGATAGGGCTGAGAGACCAGATCGCTGCCTTCGTCGCTGCTGATGAGGAACCCACCAGGCGCCGGGCTGTTCAGCGCCTGCGCCGCACGCGCGGTTTCACGCATTACAAACGGTGCGGTAGACGAACTGACCAGGCTGTCCAGCGATTCAGCCTGAACCGGGCGCAGCAGCACGTTTACGCCATCGAGTTTGCCGGAACTGGCGCGACGATTCAGCGCCTCCCAGTCTTTGGTGTTTCCGAGGTTTACCAGCGCGGTTTTAAGGCGCACGCACTCGTCGTCACCCGAGCAGAGATCCTGTGTTTTCAGCACGATATCTGCGAAGTCATCCAACAACACCATGCCTGATTTTTGAATCGCTGAGCGCAGTGCCGGGCTGACGCGTGAGCTGTCGTCCGGCGACGGATGCAACTGGCGGTTCACTGCCTGTACCAGCGCCGTCGCCCGGGTGACGATTTCTGATTCCGGCAGCGGCAGCGGCGGTGCGTCGTTCCAGATGATTTGCGAGCAGTCAAACGGCATAAACGGCGAGTTTTCCTGCGCGGTCCAGCTCCCCGGTGAATGAATGTTACACATCCCGGTACCGCGAAGGCGCAGCGTATCGCCCACGCGCAGGCCAGACTCTTCCAGCTGATTGACCGTGGTGGCTTCAATGGTCTGCGCGCCTTTCAGCCACGACAGCGTAAATTTAAACGGCATGTTGAGCGGCACGCTGATCCACAACATCACCACCACTAACAGCGCGCCGCCTGCAATCACCGCGCTGCGCAGCCAGTGCTGCAACGGGAAGTTGCGCACTTCATCATGCAGCGACAAAAAGCGCCCCTGACGCACCACGTTGCGGTCGAGATAAATATCGATATCGGTTTGCTGGCCGAGATCATTGGCAATCCACGGCTGCCAGTGGCGCGGGTAAATCAGGTCAATAATGCCCAGCGAGATATTATTGAGCTGTTCCTGGTTATTTTCGCCAAACAGCCCCCAGCGTTTCGGCGTACCGCGCAGGCAGTGGATCTCGCGCAGCGTGGTTTTTGCCGGTGGCGCAAAAAGCCCCCACAGCCCTGCCGCCAGCAGCAGGATAGCGCCGCCGAGCAGCCACGGCACGAATACGTCCGGCGCCAGCAGGCAGAAATAGGCAAGCAGGAACGCGCCGACAATCAGCACCGCTTCGCGCAGCCCGTCGGGGCGGCTCAGGGCGTGTTCTTCGCGGGTCTCCTGGCGAATATTCAGCAGCTCAATCTGCTCGCTCTCTTCACCACGAATCGAGGCCTGCGTTGATGACGTTTTCTCCAGCGCATATTTATGGGCTTCGTGGCGGTAATCGCCGAGTGTATGGCCGTTGAGCGAAATAACCAGCGGCAGCGAGTCGGTATAAATCAGTTCAACGCTGTTTTCGTCATTGATGTACTGCTCCCAGAACGGGGGCAGGTGGACTTCAACCGCGTCGAGGAAATAGCGCCATTTGTTGGGATCGTCGGTGGTGATGCCGTAGCGGGTGATGGACTGGGTAACGGAGTAAACCGTACCGCTTTGCGCGTTAAGGGTCATCGCCACCGGCGCGACGCTGGCACCCGATGCCGGAACCTGCTGAACGCGGCTCAACCCCTCGAGGTAATTTTCAACCGCGGTGCGCTCTTCTTCGGTGAGCTTACGTGACGCTGCCCCGACAAACGCGTGTAGCCAGGGAAGGCGGCGGCGCTGCGGGCGGCGCAGGAAAAGCCATCCTGCCAACACGACACAGGCCACTAGCAGAGCGAAGAAGATTAAAATTGTGCCCATGCGTTTCCTATCTTACTTTTTCTTACAGGTTTCGTTGGTTGCAAAGTTACAGTTAACGTGAGCCCGTAGGTAGCTATCGGCACGTATCGCGTAGATCCTGAAAGGTTAATTGCACTTAATCGCAGTTCGCGAGCTTACCAGAGCAATCCCCGGGGGAATATCAGCAAATTCTCAATTCAATTTCAACCTCTTGACTTTTGTGTGTAAATAGGGGATTGATTATGCAGGTTACGAAAATGTAAATAAACGGCAATTCGGATTGCCGAAACCGTGCAGCCTGTCGCACAATGATGCCTGTCATCACTGCAAAGACCCCATCACAATGAGCAAATCATTACAAAAGCCCACCATACTTAATGTCGAAACCGTTGCACGCTCGCGTCTTTTTAATGTCGAAAGTGTGGATCTGGAGTTCAGCAATGGCGTGCGCCGCGTCTATGAACGCATGCGTCCGTCCAGCCGGGAAGCGGTAATGATCGTGCCAATTGTTGATGACCATCTGATCCTGATCCGTGAATATGCTGTTGGTACCGAATCCTACGAATTGGGGTTTTCAAAAGGGCTGATCGATCCGGGCGAAAGCGTCTTTGAAGCGGCGAACCGCGAACTGAAAGAAGAGGTGGGTTTCGGGGCGCAGGATCTAACGTTCCTGAAAAAGTTGAGCATGGCGCCGTCCTATTTCTCCAGCAAAATGAATATTGTGGTCGCGGAAAACCTCTATCCGGAATCGCTGCCCGGCGATGAACCCGAGCCGCTGCCACAGGTGCGCTGGCCGCTGGCGAATGTGATGGGGCTACTGGAAGAGCCGGATTTCAACGAAGCCCGCAACGTCAGCGCGCTGTTCCTCGTTCGGGAATGGCTGAAAGCGCAGGGGCGGTTGTAACAGAGAAAGAAAAAAGGCGCCAGCGGCGCCTTTTTTGATCAGAATAGTTCGTGGGTTTCACCGTTGTCGATAATGGTCGTTCCCACCTCACGCACCGCCTGATGGGTCGGCTGCGTGCCTGTTGCCGCCGCTGGCCAGTTGCCCGGTGTAGCGGTCAATATTCACGGTTACTACGCCTGGCGGTGGCGTCAGCGGTTGTTCCGGTACGCCATCCAGCACCACTTTCATGAAATCGTCCCACGCCGGTTGCGCGCTCTTGGCCCCACCTTCGTAACCGGAAATCTGATCTTTAATCGCCCCGGACGCGGTGGTGCGCCCCAGATCGCGGCGGTGATCGTCGAAGCCAATCCATACCGACGTCACGACATCCGGGCCGTAACCGGAGAACCAGGCATCTTTCGAGCTGTTGGTAGTGCCAGTTTTACCGCCGATGTCGTTGCGCTTCAGGTCACGACCTGCGCGCCAGCCGGTGCCCTGCCAGCCCGGCTCGCCAAAAATGTTGGTGTTCAGCGCGCTCTTGATCAGGAACGACAGCGGCGTGCTGATGACGTGCGGGGCATATTCCTGGCCGCCGCTCTGCGCGACCAGCGCCTGATTTGCCTGCTCAAGCTGCGGCTGCGGCACCGTCGAGTTTCGCGGCTCCAGAGACGTCGCCACGTCTTCAACGTCTTTGTTTTCCAGCACGTCAGATTTGGCGGTATCGCCGTAAATCACCGGCAAATTACACTCGGCGCAGGCAATTTTCGGCTTCGCCTCGAAAATCACGCCGCCCTGATCGTTTTCGATTTTGGCGATGAAGTACGGGTCCACCAGGAAGCCGCCGTTCGCCATCACCGAATAACCGCGCGCGACCTGCAGCGGCGTGAACGACGCGGAACCCAGCGCCAGCGATTCAGTATGCACAATGTTCTGCGCCGGGAAGCCGAAGCGCTGCAGATACTCAGCGGCATAATCGACGCCCATGGCGCGCATCGCGCGAACCATCACCACGTTTTTCGACTGGCCCAGACCCTGACGCAGACGAATCGGACCGGCATATTCCGCAGGCGAGTTTTTAGGTCGCCAGTCGGAGCCTGCCCCGGCGTCCCAGCGGGAAATCGGCACATCGTTGNNTGCTCGCCAGCGTCAGCCCTTTGTCCATCGCGGCGGTGTAGAGGAACGGCTTGATGTTCGAGCCGACCTGGCGCAGCGCCTGAGTGGCACGGTTAAACTTGCTCTGGTTGAAATCGAACCCGCCCACCAGCGCGATAATCGCGCCGTTTTGCGGATTGATGGAAACCAGCGCGGAGTTGACGTCCGGCACCTGCGCCAGCCACCAGCTGTCATTCACGCGACGCACCCAGATCTGCTGCCCCGCCTGCACGGCGTCCGTCACTTTACGCGGCGTGGTGCCCTGCAACGTATCCGAGCGGTACGGACGCGCCCAGCGGATGCCTTCCATACGTAATGAAATCGAGGTGCCGTCGGCCATCATCGCCGTCGCTTCCTGCGGATCCGCCGCCGTCACCACCGCCGCAGAGAGCGGCCCGTACGTCGGCAGGCTCTTCAACGAATCGATAATCCTTTTGCTGTCCCATGCGGCTTCACCCACTTTCCACAGCACGTTCGACGGGCCGCGATAGCCGTGGCGCATGTCGTAATCCATCACGTTTTTGCGCAGCGCATCCTGAGCGGCGAGCTGCGTTTTACGGGTAATGGTGGTGTAGATGCGATAGCCGTCTTCGTACGCTTGTTCACCATAGCGGGTGACCATCTCCTGACGCACCATTTCAGTCAGGTACGGCGCGGAAAAGGCGATTTCCGGGGTGTGGTAGCTGGCGTCGATAGGCTCGCGGAACGCCTGATCGTACTGCGTCTGGGTGATGTAGCCTTCGCTCAGCATGCGCGACAGCACCACGTTGCGGCGGGCGGTGGCGCGCTCCATCGAGTAGAGCGGGTTGAAGGTCGATGGCGCTTTTGGCAAACCGGCAATCATCGCCATTTCGCTGAGATTCAGTTGCTCAACGGACTTGCCAAAATAAACCTGCGCCGCCGCACCCACGCCATACGCACGATAGCCGAGATAGATTTTGTTCAAGTAGAGCTCGAGGATCTCATCTTTATTCAGCAGTTGCTCAATGCGGATGGCCAGGAACACTTCCTTAATTTTACGCATCAGCGTTTTTTCAGGGCTTAAGAAGAAGTTACGCGCCAACTGCTGCGTGATAGTACTCGCCCCTTGCGACGCATGCCCTGAGAACAACGCCACGCTGGCAGCACGGAAAATCCCCACCGGATCGACGCCGTGATGCTCGTAAAAGCGGCTGTCTTCGGTGGCGATAAACGCTTTCACCAGCTGTGGCGGCATCTGGCTCAGCGTGACCGGAATGCGGCGCTTCTCACCATACTGGGCAATTAACTCGCCGTCGGCGCTGTAGACCTGCATTGGAATTTGCAGGCGCACGTCTTTGAGCGTCGCAACATCAGGGAGTTGTGGCTCTACATATTTGTAGAGACCGTAGATCGAGCCTGCTCCCAGCAGAATGCAACAGACTGCAAGGATCAATAAATACTTTACGAACTTCACCGGAGAATTCCCATTAAGTTTCACTTGGGCAGTTTATAAGCAAACGCGCGGTAGTATAAAGGCAAGCCTGATGCATTGATAGCCGTTAAGGTGACGGCGGATAAGGAGATCGCAAATATGTCATTCAGGTGCTGGCAGGTGGGTTTGCATATTCAGCATGAGCGGATCGTAATTGTGGCGTTGCAGCGCGAGCGTGTGGGCTGGTCGCTGCGCCGCTGGTGGTCGGTTCCGTTACCCGATGGCGCGGTGGATCGCGGCATTGTTATCCAGCCCGACGGCATAGTTAACGTCCTGAGAGACTGGCGGTGCGAATTGCCGCTTCAGCATCAGGTGGCGATGGCATTTCCTGCGGCAAGGACGCTGCAAAAAGCGATTCCACGCCCCGCGCTGACGCTTCGCGAGCGGGACTCCACCCAATGGGTGGTGAGCAATACGGCGAAGCGGATGGAAATGGACGCCGCCGCGCTCTGTTTTGATTACACGCCCGACGAGACACAGCGTGAATATCGTGTGACGGTGGCCCAGCAGCGTGAAGTCGTCGCGCTGCAACAGGTAGCGCAAAAACTCAATCTGCAGGTGGCCGCCATTACGCCGGACGCCAGCGCCCTGCATTACTTCCTCCCTTATCTGGATCTACCGGAGCAGGGCGTGGTCTGGCGTGATGCCGACGCCTGGCTGTGGGCAACGGATAAAAGCTGGGGCGCGACAGGATTTTCACAGGCGGCATCGTTCGATGAGCTGCATTCGCAGGTTCAACAGCCGCTGACGCTCTGTACGGCGCAATCTGCGGCACAACCGCATATCGACCCGTGGAGCATTATCGTCAAACGTCAGCCGCCGCTACCGCCCGACGGTGATGCTTTCGCGGTCGCTATCGCGCTGGCGCTGGGAGCACATACATGGTGATGCATCAGGTGAATTTCCTTCCCTGGCGCGAGCGCCGACAACGACGTTGCTTGCGGTTCTGGGTGCTGATAATTGTCGGCAGTTTACTGGTGATGACGCTCGCCTGGCTGATGACCCACCTTACGCTGGAAAACGCGCACCGCATTGCGGCACTGCATGCGGCGGCAAACCGAGACCTGCAGCAGGTGCTGGCGCAGCGCGAAAAACCGCTCCGGCAGGCGTTACAGCAGGCCAACGACCGCCTGCAGTGGCAGGCACGGCACGCAAGAACGCAGGCATGGCAACCCCGGTTGCAGGCGGTCGCCGCGCGCTTCCCCGAACAGGCGTGGCTGACTGAATTGACGTGGCAAAACACTACCCTGACGCTAAACGGTCAGACGACCGCGTTTACCGCACTCGCCGACCTGAACGATGCGTTGCGGGAACTGCCAGGGCTGAAACCGGCGAAGGCCGGGAAAACCGGGCGTGATGCGCAGGGGCGCTGGCAATTCACCCTGCGGCTGGAGGGTGCGGANGGCCGCCGCGTTCAGTATTCGCCCGGCGAACGGCAGGCTGCGGCTGACGCTCCAGCTGGAGGTGATGGATGGCGAGTAAACCGGTCCTGATCGCCCTGCTGCCGTTGCTCATGGGGATGCGCGACCCGTTTGCGCCGCCGGTTGACCGCTGCCATACGCAGCAACTGACGCAGTGGCATTACCTGGGGAGCATCGGCCACATGCAACGACGCATCGGCCTGTTAAAAGACGGCGAGGGAAAATGGCATCGGGTGGAGTCGGGCATGCCGTTTGAAACCGGCTGGCGGGTGCTGGACATCACCGAAAAAAAGATAACCGTCAGGACCGGCGAAGGGTGCGACCCTGCCCTCTGGACATGGATCAAGGAAGGAAAAAACGATGAAAGTATGGATAAGCCTGTGGACCTGCCTGCTGGCACCGATGGCGCTGGCCGAAAAAAACGTCTCGCTGGTGGTTGATGAAGTCCCCGTCGCGCAGGTGCTGCAAAGCCTTGCCGCGCTGGATCAGCGCAATCTGGTGGTGGCACCGGAGGTCAGCGGGGTAATTTCGCTGCATCTGCAAAACCTCCCCTGGAAACAGGCGCTACAAACGGTGGTAAACAGCGCCGGTCTGGTGCTGTCGCAGGAGGGGCGGGTGCTCTACGTGCATTCGCAGTCATGGCAAAAAGAGAAGCAGGCGCAGCGCGAGGCGAAAAGCGCCAGGCAACAGCTCAGCGCGCCGCTGATGGGGCAGAGCGTTCCGCTGGAATACGCTGATGCCGCAGAGCTGGCAAAGGCCGGGGAAAAACTGCTCTCGCCACGCGGTAGCCTGACGGTGGATAAGCGCCTGAACCGGCTGGTGATCCGCGATGATAAAAGCCATGCTCAGGCGCTGATGGCGTGGGCAAAAGAGATGGATCTGCCGGTCGGCCAGGTGGAGCTGGCGGCGCATATCGTCACCATCAATGAAAAAAGCCTTCGGGAGTTGGGCGTTAAATGGAGCCTGGCGGAGGCGGAAGGCGCTGTTGGGAGCGGAAAGCTCACCACGCTTGGCAGCGATCTGTCCGTCGCCGATGCGCCCACCCGCGTGGGATTTAATATCGGCCATATTAATGGACGGCTGCTTGAGCTTGAGCTGTCCGCGCTGGAGCAAAAACAGAAGGTGGATATCATCGCCAGCCCGCGCTTGCTGGCCTCACACCTGCAGCCTGCCAGTATCAAGCAAGGTAGCGAAATTCCGTATCAGGTCTCCAGTGGCGAAAGCGGCGCTACCTCGGTGGAGTTCAAAGAGGCAGTGTTGGGGATGGAAGTGACGCCAACGGTGTTGCAGAACAACCGTGTGCGACTAAAGTTACGGATTAGCGAAAATATGCCAGGTCAGGTGCTTCAGCAGGCCGATGGCGAAGTGCTGGCGATTGATAAGCAGGAAATTGAAACGCAAGTGGAAGTGAAAAGTGGCGAAACGCTGGCATTGGGCGGCATATTCTCGCAAAAGAACAAATCCGCGCGCGACAGTATTCCGCTACTCGGTGACATCCCCTGGCTTGGGCAGCTCTTTCGTCACGACGAGAAAGATAATGAACGCCGCGAGCTGGTGGTCTTTATCACCCCGCGTATTGTTTCTGTTCAGTAAGCAGCAAGCCAGACGGCTTTTTTGCGCTGAACACGTTTCAGGTGTTTGACGTACGGATGGATTTAGCATACAAGGGGTACCGATTTTGAGCGTCAGTGGCGCGCCCATCCCTGAAGTGGGTATGCCCGTAGCCCGGTGATCTTTACTGTTGCCAAACCCGCCGGAGTATTGAGATAATTTTTAGTCTGACTCTCGCACTATCGCATATGAGGTTTCAGTTCATGTCCCACTGCGCAGGATGTAAGCGCCGTGGGTTTACCATTAACGAATAGTCTTAGTAGTACCGAAAAAATGGCAGAGAAACGCAATATCTTTCTGGTTGGGCCTATGGGTGCCGGCAAAAGCACTATTGGGCGCCAGTTAGCTCAACAACTCAACATGGAATTTTACGATTCTGATCAAGAGATTGAGAAACGCACTGGTGCAGATGTAGGCTGGGTCTTCGATGTAGAAGGCGAAGAAGGTTTCCGCGATCGTGAAGAAAAGATCATCAACGAACTCACGGAAAAACAGGGTATTGTGCTGGCCACTGGCGGCGGCTCTGTAAAATCCCGCGAAACCCGTAATCGTCTCTCCGCACGCGGTGTGGTCGTTTACCTGGAAACCACTATCGAAAAGCAACTGGCTCGCACTCAGCGCGATAAAAAACGCCCTCTGCTGCAGGTGGAAACGCCGCCGCGCGAGGTGCTTGAAGCGCTGGCTGACGAACGTAATCCGCTGTACGAAGAGATCGCTGACGTGACGATCCGTACTGACGATCAGAGCGCAAAAGTCGTCGCAAACCAGATCGTCCATATGCTGGAAAGCAACTGATTCTGGCAAAAGAAAACGCCAGCGAAAAACAAGCAAATAAGGTGGATGCGCGGAGCGTAGTTACCCGATCACCATCGCGGCGGGTTTGTTCGACGAACCCGCATCGTTCCTGCCACTGAAATCAGGCGATCAGGTCATGCTGGTCACCAATGAAACGCTGGCACCGCTGTATCTGGACCATCTCCGCTCCGTGCTTGAAAACGCGGGCGTGAAGGTTGACAGCGTCATCCTTCCTGATGGCGAGCAGTACAAAAGCCTGACCGTAATGGACCAGGTGTTTACCGCTCTCCTGCAAAAACCCCATGGCCGTGACACAACGCTGGTGGCGTTGGGTGGCGGCGTGGTGGGCGATCTGAGCGGTTTTGCAGCGGCCAGCTATCAGCGTGGCGTGCGCTTTATTCAGGTGCCAACCACGCTGCTGTCACAGGTCGATTCCTCTGTTGGCGGCAAAACGGCCGTTAACCATCCGCTCGGCAAAAACATGATTGGCGCCTTCTGGCAACCCGCGTCTGTGGTTATCGATCTGAACTGCCTGAAAACCTTGCCGCAGCGTGAACTCTCCTCAGGTCTTGCAGAAGTGATCAAGTACGGCATTATTCTTGATGGCGACTTTTTTGACTGGCTGGAACAGAATATTGATGCGCTGATGGCGCTGGATGAAAAAGCAATGGCGTACTGTATTCGCCGTTGTTGTGAACTGAAAGCCGAAGTTGTTGCGGCAGACGAGCGCGAAACCGGCTTACGTGCTTTACTGAATCTGGGGCAGGGCGAAGCCGGGGCAGCCGGTATGGTGATGGCGGCGCATGCTTCTGAACGTCTTGGGCAGTTTAACGCTCAGGATACGCAGCGTATCATTGCGTTGCTCAAGCGGGCAGGGCTTCCGGTAACGGGGCCGCGGGAGATGTCTGCGCAGGCGTATTTGCCTCACATGATGCGTGATAAAAAAGTACTGGCTGGCGAGCTGCGCCTGGTGTTGCCGCTGGCGATAGGGAAAAGTGAAGTACGCGGCGGAGTGTCGCACGAGGTGGTTTTAGACGCGATTGCTGATACTCAGCAGGAGCACGAATAAAAAAGTCAGTTTCAGGCGATGTGCGTTTGTTCCAGGCACACGCCTTTTAGTGGGGTGTTAAATGGATGAATTCAAACCAGAAGACGAGCTGAAACCCGATCCCAGCGATCGTCGTGCTGGTCGTTCTCGTCAGTCTTCCGACCGCGAAAACGAGCCACAGATCAACTTTGATGATGTGGACTTTGATGCGGACGATCGTCGTCCGACGCGCGCCCGCCGTGCGCGTGAAGAGGAAGAAGAATATTACGAATCTGACGACGAGTATGAAGAGCAGGACGCTCCCCTTGAGCGCCGCCCACGTCATCGTAAAAAAGCCGCTGCCAGCAAACCGGCCTCTCGCCAGTACATCATGATGGGTCTGGGGATCCTGGTTCTGTTGCTGCTGATTATCGGCATCGGCTCTGCGCTGAAAGCACCATCCTCCCCATCCTCAAACGAACAAACCGCGTCTACCGAGCGTAATATCGATCTTTCTGGTAGTAACGCCAGCAATGCGACCGATCAGGCGAACGGTGCGCAGCCAGCGCCGGGTGATGCCGCCGGTGGCCAGACGTCAGGCAATACGCCGCAGGACGTTTCCGTACCGCCAATCGCGTCTACCCCGACGCAGGGACAGGTGAACACCGCGCCGGAAGGCCAGCAGCGTGTGGAAGTGCAGGGCGACCTGAACAACGCGCTGACGCAGCAGCAAGGTCAGATTGACAACGCCGCGACGGCCTCCACGTTACCGACTGAACCGGCTACCGTGGCGCCAGTGCGTAACGGTACCGCGGGTACCACCGGTACTGCACCGCGCCAGACGGCAGCCACCGAACCGGCACCGCGTCAGACGACAACGCCTGCCCGCCCGGAACGCAAACAGGCCGTGATTGAAGCGAAGCCGCAAACGAAACCGCAGGCAACCGCGAAAACCACCACCAGCGAACCGAAACCGGTCGCGCAGCCGAAACCGACCAGCACCCCGGCGAAAACGCCAGCGGTGACGNTAAAGCCACTACACCCTGCAGCTCAGCAGTTCGTCGAACTACAACAACCTGAATGGTTGGGCGAAGAAAGAGAACCTGAAAAATTACGTCGTCTACGAGACTACCCGTAACGGTCAGCCGTGGTATGTGCTGGTGAGTGGTGTTTATGCTTCGAAAGATGACGCGAAACGTGCGGTCGCCACGCTGCCTGCCGATGTTCAGGCAAAAAATCCGTGGGCAAAACCACTGCATCAGGTCCAGGCCGATCTGAAATAATGCGGGCCAAAAGCCTGAAGCGCAGGATGCTGTCGGAGCCCTTCTCCACAGCCGGAGAATGTGTAAGTAGCCAGACAGCATGAAAAAAAATCGCGCTTTTTTGAAATGGGCAGGGGGAAAATACCCTCTGCTCGACGACATCAAAAAGCATTTGCCGAAAGGCGAGTGCCTGATTGAGCCTTTTGTGGGCGCCGGGTCGGTGTTTCTCAACACCGACTTTTCTCGTTATATCCTTGCGGATATCAACAGCGATCTGATCAGTCTCTATAACATCGTTAAGACGCAAACGGAAACGTACGTCACGGCCGCGCGTGAAATGTTTACGCCAGTGACCAACACCTCCGAGGTGTACTATCAGTTTCGTGAAGAATTTAATCAATGTCAGGATCCGCTTCGACGCGCGGTGCTGTTTTTGTATCTGAACCGGCATGGTTACAATGGTTTGTGCCGTTACAACCTGAAGGGTGAGTTTAACGTGCCGTTTGGCCGTTATAAAAAACCTTACTTCCCGGAAGCTGAGTTGTACCATTTTGCGCAAAAGGCGCAGAATGCCTTTTTCTATTGCGAGTCCTACGCCGACAGCCTGGCTCGCGCCGACAACAAAACCGTTGTCTATTGCGATCCGCCGTACGCGCCGCTTTCCGCGACCGCTAACTTTACGGCGTATCACACAAACAGCTTTAGCCTGGAGCAGCAGGCGCATCTGGCGCGGCTCGCGGAAGGGCTGGTGAATAATCACATTCCGGTGTTGATTTCTAACCATGATACGGCGCTGACGCGCGAATGGTATCAACTGGCCAAACTGCACGTCGTGAAGGTACGACGCAGTATCAGCAGTAATGGTGGCACACGTAAAAAGGTGGACGAACTGCTGGCGCTGTACCGCCCAGCCAACGTATCGGCCGCTAAAAAATAACGCTTGCGCCGGCCTGCCCGGCGCGCAAGGAGATGCGGATGAAACAGTATTTGATTGCCCCCTCAATTCTGTCGGCTGATTTTGCCCGCCTGGGTGAAGACACCGCGAAAGCCCTGGCCGCCGGTGCGGATGTCGTTCATTTCGACGTTATGGATAACCACTACGTTCCGAACCTGACCTTCGGCCCGACGGTGCTGAAATCGCTGCGCAAATACGGCATCACCGCCCCGGTTGACGTGCATCTGATGGTCAAACCGGTCGATCGCATTATTCCTGATTTTGCCGCAGCGGGCGCCAGTATTATTACTTTCCACCCGGAAGCCTCCGAACATGTCGACCGCTCCCTGCAATTGATCAAAGAAAACGGCTGTAAAGCGGGGCTGGTGTTTAACCCGGCCACGCCGCTGACCTATCTTGATCACGTGATGGATAAGCTCGACGTCATCCTGCTGATGTCGGTTAACCCGGGCTTTGGCGGTCAGTCGTTTATCCCCCATACGCTGGAAAAACTGCGCGAAGTACGCCGCCGCATTGATGCGTCAGGTTATGACATTCGTCTCGAAGTGGACGGTGGTGTTAAGGTAAGCAATATCGCGGAAATCGCCGCAGCAGGCGCCGATATGTTTGTGGCCGGTTCCGCTATCTTCGATCAGCCAGACTACAAAAAAGTGGTTGATGAAATGCGTAGTGAACTGGCAAAGGTACGTCATGATTGATATGCAGTTGATAAAAGGCGTTGCGTTCGATCTGGACGGGACGCTGGTGGATAGTGCTCCGGGGCTCACTGCCGCTGTTGACAGCGCGCTGTATGCGCTGGAGTTGCCGGTGGCAGGTGAAGAACGCGTCATTACCTGGATCGGCAACGGTGCCGACGTGCTGATGCAACGCGCCCTGACCTGGGCGCGGCAGGAACGCGCGACGCTGCGCGCCACGATGGGAAAACCGTCGGTGGATGGCAGTGATATCCCCGAAGAAGAGCAGATTCGTATTCTGCGTAAGCTGTTTGACCGCTACTATGCAGAGCATGCCGAAGCGGGCAGTTTCCTGTTCCCGGCCGTCGCCGAAACGCTTGGCGCGTTACATGCCCACGGGCTGCCGCTGGCGCTGGTGACCAACAAACCGACGCCGTTCGTCGCGCCCATCCTTGACGCGCTGGGCATCGCGCATCTCTTTGACGTGATCATTGGCGGCGACGATGTGCAGAACAAGAAACCGCACCCCGAACCGCTGCTGCTGGTGGCTGAGCGTTTACGTCTCGCGCCGGAAGCATTGCTTTTTGTCGGCGATTCCCGCAATGATATTCTTGCGGCGAAGGCCGCCGGTTGCCGTTCCGTCGGACTGACCTATGGCTACAACTATGGCGAATCGATCGAGCTCAGCGAACCCGATGTAATTTTCGATCGTTTCGATGAACTACTGCCCGTATTCGGGCTTCCGTACAGTGAACATCAGGAAATGAAAAATGACTAAGCCCGTTGTTTTTAGTGGCGCACAGCCCTCAGGTGAATTGACCATTGGCAACTATATGGGTGCGCTGCGTCAGTGGGTGAACATGCAGGACGACTATCACTGTATTTACTGCATCGTTGACCAGCACGCTATCACCGTGCGTCAGGATCCACAGCAGTTGCGGAAAGCAACGCTGGACACCCTGGCGCTGTATCTGGCCTGTGGCATTGACCCGGAAAAAAGCACGATTTTCGTGCAGTCTCACGTCCCGGAACATGCGCAACTGAGCTGGGCGCTGAACTGCTACACCTATTTCGGTGAGCTGAGCCGCATGACGCAGTTTAAGGATAAATCAGCCCGTTACGCGGAAAACATCAACGCCGGTCTGTTTGACTACCCGGTGCTGATGGCGGCAGACATTCTGCTGTACCAGACCAATATGGTGCCGGTGGGTGAAGATCAGAAACAGCATCTGGAACTGAGCCGCGATGTCGCCCAGCGCTTTAACGCCATCTATGGCGATATCTTCAAAGTGCCTGAGCCGTTTATTCCGAAATCCGGCGCGCGCGTGATGTCGCTGCTGGAGCCGACCAAAAAAATGTCCAAGTCGGACGATAACCGCAACAACGTGATCGGCCTGTTGGAAGATCCGAAATCGGTAGTGAAGAAAATCAAACGTGCGGTCACAGACTCCGACGAGCCGCCGGTGGTGCGTTATGACCTGCAGAACAAAGCCGGGGTTTCCAACCTGCTGGATATTCTCTCTGCGGTCACCGGGCAGAGTATTCCTGAGCTGGAGCAGCACTTCGAAGGCAAAATGTACGGTCACCTCAAAACGGAAGTGGCCGATGCCGTCGCCGGTATGCTGGGCGAGCTGCAGGAGCGTTATCACCGCTACCGCAACGACGAAGCTTTCCTGCAACAGGTGATGAAAGCCGGTGCTGAGAAAGCGCGCGAGCGGGCGTCTGCCACGCTGAAATCGGTGTACGACGCCATTGGTTTTGTCGCGCATCCGTAAGTAATGACAGTAAAAAAACCGGGGAAACCCGGTTTTTTTATATCCTGCGCTGGCGACGTGATTATTGATCCGCTGCCGGACCGCAACCGCCGATGATTTTCGAAATAGAAATGGCGGGGTGTAAGAGGTAATCGTAGCTGCAGTTTTTGCTTTTATTGTCGATGTGGCCGGTACAGGCGGTCAGCGTTGACAGCGCGCCAAGTAGCGCAATGATTTTAATGGTTTTTCCCATCATGATATCCCTGCTGGTCATTTATTGAATATCCACAACGCGTGGTGAGCGCGATAGGGTTTAAAGGATTAATCCGTTAATAATTCACGATGAATCCAGCCGGGGAATTTAAGCAATTATTCCAGACGCGACAATGGCTGATCGGGTAGCTATCCGGACTTGAAATAACGATAGTATTGATGCCTGTTACCATTCCCAATGTATACAGCGCCAACCATTGCATTTTGTTATGTGACAAGATTCGCTGTTTACACTTTTCATGCTTGTGCTTTATCTTCAGTTTAATGAATATAAAAATATTCAATTTACTGAAGATTTGTAATGCGCAGAACATTCATTAAGAAAGAGGGCATGACGTTAACCACGCTTGCGCGCTACCTGCTGGGGCAGCGATGTGGTAACCGATTGAAAACCATCGAAGAACTGGCCGCAGAGTGTGGCTCATCGGTGGGGTTAACCCAGGCGGCACTGAAAACGCTGGAGTCAGAAGGGGCGATTCGTATTGAGCGACGCGGGCGCAACGGAAGCTTCCTGGCCGACATGGATCATAAGGCGCTGTTGTCGCATGTGGATATCCGCAACGTGGTCTGTGCTATGCCGTTGCCCTATACCCGGTTATACGAAGGGTTAGCCAGCGGTCTGAAATCACAATTTGAGGGGATACCCTTTTATTTTGCCCACATGCGGGGTGCCGACGTTCGCGTGGAATGTTTGCTCAACGGCGTTTACGACATGGCGGTGGTGTCCCGGCTGGCGGCTGAAAACTATCTCAACAGCAACGCGCTTTGCATGGTGCTGGAACTGGGTGCGCAAACGTACGTTGGCGAACACCAGCTTATTTGCCGAAAAGGCGACGCCAAAAACGTGCGCCGCGTAGGGATCGACAACCGGTCTGCTGACCAGAAAATCATGACCAGCCTCTGGTTTGGCGATCGTGACATTGAGCGGGTCGATGTGCCCTACCACGAAAGCCTGCACCGTATCGTGAAAGGCGATATCGACGGCGTTATCTGGAACGTGGCGGTTGAATCGGAGCTGGTGGTTCTGGGGTTAGAGGCGATACCGCTGAAAGGCGATCCGCGTTTTGCTCAGGCGACAGAAGCGGTGGTGCTGACGCGAGCGGATGATTATCCGATGCAGCATCTGATTGAAACGGTAGTGAATAAGCCTGAGCTGTTAGCGCATCAGCGGCGGGTGGTGAATGAAGAACAGGACCCGAGCTATTAAGGAGTGCGGGATGGAAAATCGACTCAATCTGCTGTGTCAGGCGGGCGTGATCGACCAGGATATTTGTGACGGCATGTTGCAGGTGGTACGGCAGATGGACGCCGAGTTATCACTTCCGGTGTTCAGCGAACAGGGCGAGATGGCGGTGACGCACATGGCGAACGCGCTGATGCGCAGCCGCCGGGGCGAAGTCATTGCGCCGCTGGACGCGGAACTGCTGGAAGAAATTCAGCAATCGGCGTTGTGGCCGCACGTGCTGACTGCGCACCAGGCGTTATTGAAAGGATTTACGGNGTATGGATTATGGCTGGCGGCAAACGAAGGTCACTCATGATGACGCAGCGTGTTTTATCACAACTTAAATATTCAAAAAAATGAATATTTGGCATTCAGGGAACAGAAACTGAGGCTTACATGTTTATAAACGCATTGAAACGTCAGAATCCCGCGCTGATTCGCGCGGCACTCCGGCTCTGGCAGCAGGGCAGCATCGCGCCAGACAGCTGGGTGATTGATGTCGATCAGGTGCTGGAAAACGGCAAACGTCTGCTGAGCGTTGCCAGCCAGCACGGCATCTCGCTGTATCTGATGACCAAGCAGATCGGGCGCAATCCCTGGCTGGCGGAAAAGCTGCTGGCGCTTGGCTATCAGGGCATTGTCGCCGTCGATTTTAAAGAGAGCCGGGTCATGCGCCGCGCCGGGCTGAAGGTCGCGCATCAGGGGCATCTGGTGCAAATTCCGCACGATCAGATAGCAGAAGCCGTCGGACAGGGCACCGATGTCATCACCCTCTTCACCCTGGAAAAGGCGCGTGAAGTGTCGAAGGCTGCGGTGGATGCAGGTCGGACGCAGGCGGTGATGCTGAAAGTGTATGGCGAAAATGATTTTCTCTATCCCGGGCAGGAGAGCGGTTTTGCGCTGGTGGAACTGGAACGCGTCGTCGCCGAACTGCGCCAGTTACCGGGGCTGCAACTGACCGGCCTGACGCACTTCCCTTGCCTGCTGTGGGACGATGCAGTGGGTGAAACGGTGCCGACGCCGAATCTGCTGTCGCTGGTGAATGCGCGTAACAGCCTGAAAAAAGCGGGCGTGGAGATTACGCAGCTGAATGCGCCGTCGGCGACAAGCTGTGCGACGTTGCCGCTGCTGGCGTCGTTCGGCGTGACCCACGGTGAACCCGGCCATGCGCTGACCGGCACTATTCCGGCAAACCAGCAGGGCGATCAACCTGAACGCATTGCCATGCTGTGGCTGAGTGAAATTTCACACGACTTTCAGGGTCGCAGCTTTTGTTATGGTGGCGGTTACTATCGCCGGGGTCACGCCCGCAATGCGCTGGTTTTTCCGCGCGGCAGCGACACGCCAGTGGAGACATCCCTGAAGCCATTTGACGACAGCAGTATCGATTATCACCTGGCGCTCAACGACCGTTTCCCGGTCAGCAGCGCCGTTATCTGCTGTTTCCGTACACAAATCTTTGTCACCCGTAGCGATGTGGTGCTGGTGGAAGGTATCCAGCGCGGTGAACCGCACATCGCTGCCCGCTATGACAGTCTGGGAAATCTTCTGGAGGCGTAATGGCGCGTTTCGTCGTGTTGGTGATCGACAGTTTTGGGGTGGGTGCAATGGACGATGTCCCCCGGGTCAGGCCGCAGGATCTCGGCGCGAACACATGCGGCCATATTCTTGAGCATCTGCCGACGCTGCGGCTTCCTACGCTGGAAAAACTCGGCCTGATGAATGCGCTGGGTGCGACACCCGGCGTGATGCGACCGTCATCCACGGCGACCTGGGGCGTGGCGGAGCTGATGCACGAAGGCGGCGATACGTTTATGGGGCATCAGGAAATTCTCGGTACTCTGCCGCGCACGCCGCTGCGGATGCCGTTTAGCCAGGTGATCGACAAGGTTGATGCCGCACTCCGTGCAGAAGGCTGGAAAACGCAGCGCTGCGGCGATGGCCCGCACTGGCTGCTGGTGGATGATGCCGTGGCGATTGGCGATAACCTCGAAGCCGATTTAGGGCAGGTCTACAACATTACCGGCAACCTCAGCGAGAAATCGTTCGATGAGGTGAAAGCGATTGGTCGGATCGTTCGCCAGCAGGTGGAGGTCGGCCGGGTGATTGCGTTCGGTGGGCTGCTCGCCAGCACGCAGCAGCTCTGGGATGCCGTGGAAATTCGCGACGGCGTGTACATCGGCATCAACGCGCCGCGTTCCGGTGCTTATCAGAACGGATTCCAGGTCGTGCATATGGGTTACGGCGTTGATGACAGCGTTCAGGTGCCCGCCCGGTTGCATGCCGTCGGCGTCACGACCGTGCTGGTCGGTAAAGTGGCCGATATTGTTAATAATTCTCATGGTGAGAGCTGGCAAAACCTGGTGGATAGCCAGCAGATCATGGAGATCACCCTTGATGCGCTGAACCAACGGGAAAGCGTGTTTATTTGCACCAACATCCAGGAAACCGATCTGGCGGGTCATGCCGAAGACGTTGCGCGTTACGCTGACCGCCTGCAACTGGTGGACCGGCATCTGGCCTTGCTGATGGCGGCGATGCGCCCGGACGACTGTCTGGTGGTGATGGCCGACCACGGCAACGACCCGACCATTGGCCACAGCCGACACACCCGCGAGAAGGTGCCGGTACTGGTCTGGCAGCCAGATTTACCGCCCGCAGAGCTCGGCGTACGCGCCTCGCTATCGGATATCGGCGCCACCGTCTGCGATTTCTTTGGCGCCCGCGCGCCAGAGAATGGCCGCTCTTTCCTTCCACTCCTGAGAACCGCGAGGAACCGACATGATTAACAGCACCGGTTACACCTATGCGCACGAACACCTTCATATCGATTTATCGGGTTTTAAGGGTGATATCGATTGTCGGCTGGATCAGTACGCGCTGATTTGCGATGAGATGCGGGCGCTAATGAACCTTGGCGTGCGCAATATCATCGAAATGACCAACCGCTACATGGGCCGCAATCCGCAGTTTATGCAGGATCTGATGCGCGATACCGGCATCAACGTGGTGGCCTGCACCGGCTATTATCAGCACGATTTTTACCCTGAACACGTCGCGAGGCGCAGCACCCGGGAGCTGGCGCAGGAGATGATCGATGAGATTGAAAAGGGTATCGAAGGCAGCGAGCTGAAAGCGGGCATTATTGCCGAAATCGGCTCCAGCAAAGGGATAATCACTGAGCTGGAGAAAAAGGTCTTTAACGCTGCGGCTATCGCCCATCTCGAGACCGGTCGCCCGCTTTCCACCCACACGTCGTTCAGTACGATGGGGCTGGAACAGCTGGCGCTGCTGTCCGGCTACGGTGTGGATCTCTCCCGCGTGGTCATCGGCCATTGCGATCTGAAAGACAATCTCGACGACATTCTGCGGATGATCGATTTCGGCGCGTACGTGCAGTTCGATACCATCGGCAAGAACAACTATTACCCCGATGCGAAACGCATCGACATGCTCCATGCCTTGCGCGACAGGGGACTGCTCCACCGCGTGATGCTCTCTATGGATATTACCCGACGCTCCCATTTGAAGGCCAACGGCGGCAATGGCTATAGCTATTTGCTCACCACCTTTGTGCCGCTGTTGCGTCAGTCCGGCTTTAGCCAGGCGGAGGTGGATGTGATGTTACGTGACAACCCTTCGCAATTTTTCCAGTAAGGACAGAGACATGAAAAAGATCGGTGTTGCTGGTTTACAGCGTGAACTTATCAAAAAGACCATCGAAACGTCTGCGCCTGGCTGTTTTGAGGTGTTTATTTACAACGACATGGAAGCCGCGATGAAGGTCAAGGCAGGGCAACTGGATTACTACATCGGAGCCTGTAATACCGGGGCGGGCGCGGCGTTGTCGATAGCCATCGCCATTATTGGATTTAACAAGAGTTGTACCATCGCCAAACCCGGCATCAAGGCAAAAGAGGATCACGTCGCGAAGATGGTGGCAGAAGGGAAAGTGGCATTTGGCCTTTCTGTTGAGCACATTGAGCACGCGATTCCAATGCTTATCAACTACTTAAAATAAAAAGGCACGTCTATGGCCCTTTACATACAAATAATAGTGGTCGCTTTGCTTACCGGAATGACGGCGCTGCTGGCGCATCGTTCTGCCGCTGTTTTTCACGACGGGATCCGCCCGATTCTGCCGCAGCTGATCGAAGGCTATATGAAACGCCGTGAGGCGGCCAGTATCGCGTTCGGTTTGAGCATCGGCTTTGTCGCTTCGGTGGGGATCTCATTCACATTGAAAACCGGGCTGCTTAACGCCTGGCTGCTTTTCCTGCCTACCGATATCCTCGGGGTACTGGCGGTAAACAGTGTTCTGGCTTTTGGGCTGGGCGCCATCTGGGGCGTGCTGATCCTTACCTGTCTGCTGCCGGTTAACCATCTGCTCACCGCGCTGCCGGTGGACGTACTCGGGTCGCTGGGCGAACTGAGTTCTAGCGATTTTCTACCAGTTTGGCTGGAAAAACAGTCTGGTGGCCGCCGTCGTTGTGCTGGCGACGCGCGTGCTGGTCGTGCGTTTCTTCCCGCATCTGAACCCGGAGTCAATTGAGATCTTTATCGGGATGGTGATGCTGCTGGGGATCGCTATTTCTCACGATCTGCGCCACCGCGACGAGCAGGACATGGACATGAGCGGCATTTCGGTATTTGAAGAGCGAACCTCCCGCATCATCAAAAACCTGCCCTACATTGCCATCGTCGGGGCGCTGATTGCCGCCGTCGCCTGCATGAAGATTTTTGCCGGGAGCGAGGTGTCGATTTTCACCCTTGAAAAAGCCTATGCCGCAGGTATTACGCCGGAAGCATCGCAGACGCTGGTGCATCAGGCGGCGCTGGCCGAATTTATGCGCGGCCTCGGCTTTGTTCCGCTGATTGCCACCACCGCGCTGGCGACCGGGGTGTACGCTGTTGCGGGCTTCACTTTTGTCTATGCGGTGGGGTATCTGGCGCCGAATCCGTGGATTGCCGCCCTTCTCGGCGCGATGGTCATTTCCGCAGAGGTGCTGCTGCTGCGCTCCATCGGCAAATGGCTCGGGCGCTATCCGTCGGTGCGCAACGCGTCGGATAACATCCGTAACGCCATGAATATGCTGATGGAAATGGCGCTGCTGGTGGGCTCCATCTTCGCCGCCATCAAAATGGCAGGCTACACCGGTTTCTCGATCGCCACCGCGCTCTATTTCCTCAACGAGTCGTTGGGACGGCCAATCCAGCGTATGGCGGCACCGGTGGTGGCGGTAATGATCGCCGGGATTGTGCTCAATATTCTTTACTGGTGCGGGTTGTTTATTCCTGCGTAACGCTGAGGTCGTGTGATGAAGACGTTTCCCCTCAAAAGCATGTCGCTGGTTGAGGCGCAACAAAAGCAGTTTGCGCTGGTGGACGCCATTTGCCGTCACTTCCCTGGCGCGTCGTTCCTGAACGGGGGCGATTTGGGCCTGGTGCCGGGGCNNGCGGGGTCTTACCCAGCCGCAGACGACGCAGCGCGTGGAAGCGGTGCTGGCGGATTTTTTCCACGCCGACGCCGCGGTGCTGGTGCAGGGCGCGGGAACCGGAGCGATCCGCGCCGGGCTGGCGGCGTTGATCAAACCTGGGGGACGGTTGCTGGTTCATGATGCGCCGATCTATCCGACCAGCGCCACGCTCATCGAACAAATGGGACTGTCGCTGATTCGGGTGGATTTCAATAACGAGCGGGCGCTGGCGATGGCGCTCGCCCGTCAGCAGCCTGATGCGGCGTTAGTGCAGCATACCCGGCAGCGACCCGAGGACAGCTATGTTCTCGGGGAGGTACTGGCACAGCTGGCGCAGGCGAAGATCCCCACGATCACCGACGATAACTACGCGACGCTGAAAGTGGCGCAGATTGGCTGTGAATGCGGCGCTACGCTGTCGACATTCTCCTGCTTCAAACTGTTCGGTCCGGAAGGCGTCGGCGCGGTGGTTGGTGACGCGCAGGCGGTGTCCCGCATTCGCGCAATGATGTACTCCGGCGGCAGTCAGATTCAGGGCCCGCAGGCGCTGGCGGTATTGCGTGGGCTGGCGTTCGCGCCAGTGACGCATGCCGTGCAGTCGGAGGTGACGGAACGCCTGATGCTGGCGCTGAACCGTGGGGCGATCCCGCAGGTGAAGCAGGCGACAATTGCCAATGCACAGTCCAAAGTGCTGCTGGTCACTTTTCATCAGCCGATTGCGGAGCAGGTGCTGGAGAACGCCAGCCAGTTCGGCGCGCTGCCGAGGCCGGTGGGGGCGGAATCGAAATACGAAATCCCGCCGCTGTTTTACCGGCTTTCCGGGACGTTCCGTGAGGCGAATCCGGGGATGGAACGCACCACGATTCGCATCAACCCCAACCTGTGCGGTGACGAGACGATCCTGCGGATTTTGCGCGACAGCTGCGAAGGGTTGTAACCCGAAGTGCCCGCCCGGCAACGGTGACTGCCGGGCGCGGTAAGTTAGTGATTCGAGAACCAGTTCAGTTTTTCACGCAGGCTGACCACGCGACCGACGATAATCAGCGACGGGCTGACGACCTGTTGTGCCAGCTCACCGAGCTGCGCCAGCGTGCCATCCACTACGCGTTGTTTGATGGCGGTGCCGTTTTCAACCAGCGCGATCGGCATGTCTGCCGCCATTCCGTGCTCTATCAGTTTTTGCTGAATAGTCGCGGCCTGATTCAGCCCCATGTAGAACACCAGCGTCTGTTTTTCGGCAGCCAGATTATGCCAGTCAAGCTCGCTGCCGGTTTTCAGGTGGCCGGTAACCAGACGGACACTCTGGGCGTAATCGCGGTGCGTCAACGGGATCCCCGCATAGGCCGAACAGCCGGACGCTGCGGTAATGCCAGGTACGACGGAGAACGGAATACCGGCATTGCATAGCGTCTCCAGCTCTTCGCCGCCGCGGCCAAAGATAAAGGGGTCGCCGCCTTTCAGACGCACCACGCGTTTCCCTTTTTGCGCCTCGCGGAGCAGGATTTGGTTGATCTCCTCCTGCGGCACGCAGTGATAACCGGCGCGTTTGCCAACAAACACGCGGTCGGCGTCACGGCGCACCAGATTCATGATGTCATCCGAAACCAGACGGTCGTAAACCACGATATCCGCCTGCTGAATTTGTTGCAGCCCTTTCAGCGTCAGCAGCCCGGCGTCGCCCGGTCCGGCACCCACCAGCACCACTTCGCCACGGTGATCCAGATCTTCACTCAGCAACCGCTCGGTGGTTTCGCTAATCGCTAACTGATCCTGATTTGCCAGCGACTGCGCCAGACGGTCGTTCACAAACAGTTTTTCCCAGAAGCGGCGACGCTCGCTCATGGTAGCAAACTGTTTTTTCACTCGTGCGCGCAGCTGCCCGGCGTAGTGCGCCACCTGGCCCAGATGTTGCGGCAGAATCGCTTCCAGTTTTTCACGCAGCAGACGCGCCAGCACCGGTGAGGTGCCACCGGACGAGACGGCGACCATCAGCGGCGAACGGTCAATGATCGACGGCATGATAAAACTGGCCTGCTTCGGCGCATCGACCACGTTACAGAAAATACGTCGCGCTTCCGCCGCCTGGCTGACCCGCTCGTTTACCTGTTCATCGTCAGTTGCGGCAATCACCAGCCAGCAGGTGTTGAGCAGGGATTCATTAAAGTCGCCCTTCACCAGCGTCACCTGGCCGTTGTCGGCCCAGACGGTGAACTGCGGGACCACGTCGAGGGCATTGACGGTCAGTCGTGCGCCTGCATCCAGCAGCAATCTGGCTTTACGCTCGGCAACATCGCCGCCGCCGACCAGTAAACAGTCGCGATCGCGCAACTGGCAGAATATGGGCAGGTGATCCACGGAATAACCTCACGGAGTGAAAACAGAAATGCGGGGATGCGTCATGAGAGTAAGGATAACAGCAGTCATCGTCCGGAATACACGATTTTTCCTGCCGTTATCCCTCTTCATTAATAAGTTTTTGGCATGACTTATGCCAAAAACGATCAGCCCTTCAACTGCACCTGGCCATCTTTGACGCGTGCGTCAAAATGGGCGATGGAGTGGTTTTCGTCTTCCATACACAGGCCGTCGCGCAGACGGAAACGCTGTTTTTTCAGCGGGCTGGCGACCCACAGATCGCCGTCATGTTCGGCAATCAGACCGCGGGACAGCACGCTGGCGTCGAAGAACGGGTCGATGTTGCTGATGGCGAACACCTGCTCGTCATGGCGCGGGCGGAAAATCGCTACCTGTTGCTGACCCAGCAGGGCGCAGACGCCGGTTTGCGGCAGGATATCGTCGATACTGCAGATGTTTATCCACTGGCTCATGCGTTTTCCTCCACCAGAGTAACCGGAATGCGCTCATACGGTGTTGCAGGGCGATGCTGTGCTCGCTCAGGCACGACCTGCACGTTCGGGTCGCGTTGTGCGCTGTTGATAAAGTGTTTGAATCGACCCTGCGCCGCCGGGTTGTTGACGGTTTCGGTCCATTCGCAGGCGAACGCCGCGCGCAGACGATCCAGCTCGGCCTCCAGTTGCTCGTTCAGACCCAGTTTGTCGTCGATGATCACGCTGCGCAGATACTCAATGCCGCCTTCCATTGCGTCCAGCCACGGCGCGGTACGCGTCAGCTTATCGGCGGTGCGGATGTAAAACATCATGAAACGGTCGAGGTATGTGATCAGCGTATCGCGATCGAGATCGGCGGCCAGCAGATCGGCGTGGCGCGGTTTCATGCCGCCGTTTCCGCAGACGTACAGGTTCCAGCCTTTCTCGGTGGCGATAATACCGACGTCTTTCCCCTGTGCTTCCGCACATTCACGGGTACAGCCGGAGACGCCGAACTTCATTTTGTGCGGGGTGCGAATGCCTTTGTAGCGGTTTTCCAGCTCAACGCCGAAGCCGACGCTGTCGCCCACGCCGTAACGACACCAGGTGCTGCCGACGCAGGTTTTCGCCATGCGTAACGCTTTGGCGTAGGCGTGACCGGTTTCGAAGCCTGCGTCAATCAGCTGACGCCAGATTTCCGGCAGGTCATCTTTTTGCGCGCCAAACAGGCCGATACGCTGGGAGCCGGTGATTTTGGTGTACAGGTTAAATTCCGCCGCGATGCGACCCACCGCCATCAGCCCTTCCGGGGTGATTTCACCGCCCGCCGAGCGCGGAATGACCGAGTACGTCCCGTCTTTCTGGATGTTCGCCAGGAAGTTGTCGTTGGTGTCCTGCAGCGGTGTCAGCGCCGGTTTCAGGATGTACTCATTCCAGCAGGAGGCCAGCAGCGAACCGACGGTCGGTTTACACACTTCACAGCCGTAGCCCTGACCGTGTTTTTCCAGCAGTTCGTCGAAGGTTTTGATGCCTTCCACACGAATGAGGTGATACAGCTCCTGACGCGAGTAGGCAAAGTGTTCGCACAGGTTGTGGTTCACTTCGATACCCTGTTTCGCCAGTTCGGCGTTCAGCACCTGCGTCACCAGCGGAATACAGCCACCGCAACCGGTCCCGGCTTTGGTTTCGGCTTTCAGCGCCGCCACGGTGTGGCAGCCTTTGTTGATGGCGGCGATCAGCGCGCCTTTGGTGACGTCAAAACAGGAGCAAATCTGCGCGCTGTCTGGCAACTTATCAACGCCGATCGCCGGTTTGCCGCCTGCGGCGTGCGCGGGCAGGATCAGCGAGTCCGGGTTTTCCGGCAGTTCGATGGCGTTCAGCACCAGTTGCAGCAGGTTGCCGTAGTCGCTGGTATCGCCCACCAGTACGGCACCGAGCAGCGTTTTGTTGTCGGCGCTGACGATCAGGCGTTTATAAACTTCTTTGCTTTCGTCGAGGTAGACGTAGCTGCGGCAGTCCGGCGTGCGGCCATGCGCGTCGCCAATGCCGCCGACGTCAACGCCCAGCAGTTTCAGCTTGGCGCTGAGATCCGCGCCTTCAAAGCTATTCTCGCGACCGATGATATGGTCAACCGCCACCTGCGCCATTTTGTAGCCCGGCGCGACCAGTCCATACACGCGGTTGTTCCAGCTGGCGCATTCGCCGATGGCGTAGATATCCGGATCGGAGGTCTGGCAGCTGTCGTTGATCATTATGCCGCCGCGCTGCGCCACCGCCAGACCGCACTGGTTGGCGAGTTTGTCGCGCGGGCGAATACCGGTGGAGAAGACGATAAAATCCACTTCCAGTTCGCTGCCGTCGGCAAAGCGCATGGTTTTACGCGCTTCGGTGCCTTCCTGAACGATCTCTTTGGTATTTTTGCTGGTGTGCACGCGCACGCCCATGCTTTCGATTTTACGTTTTAACTGCTCGCCGCCCATCTGATCGAGCTGTTCCGCCATCAGCATGGGCGCGAATTCGATGACGTGGGTTTCAACGCCGAGGTTTTTCAGTGCNCCAGCGGCTTCCAGACCGAGCAGGCCGCCGCCCACCACTGCGCCGCGCTTGCTACGACGGACGCAGGATTCAATAGCGTTGAGATCTTCAATGGTGCGATAAACGAAGGTGTCCTGGGTTTCAGACCCTTTGATCGGTGGGATCCACGGATAAGAGCCGGTCGCCATAATCAGTTTGTCGTAGAACACGGTGCGGCCCGCGCTGGAGTGGATCACTTTCTCCTGACGGTTGATGGTGATCGCACGCTCACCGACCAGCACGTTAATGCCATGCTTCTCATAAAATCCTTCGCGGACCAGCGAAAGTTCTTCCGCTGTGTGGTGAGAGAAGTAAGATGACAGGTGGACGCGGTCGTAGGCGATGCGGGGTTCTTCACAGAACACGGTAATGTCGAACTGGTCGGCAGGGGCTTTATCAAGGAGATCCTCAATAAAGCGGTGACCGACCATGCCGTTACCGATGATAGCGAGTCTGACTTTGCTCATTTTTGCCTCGATTTCTTTTCTATTACCGCCTACCTTAACGATTCAGCAACCCCACTTATTGATGTAAATCAAATACGCCTTTGTCTACCACTTAATGGGTATCCATATGATTTGTCAGGATTTTTATAAGTTATGGAAAAGGCAGACTTTTTTGTTTTGTACTTTTTGTGTACAAAATGAGGTGAAAAAATGCGCGGCTCATATCGGGTCGCGCGACCCCGGATCCACAGGAGAGAAGGCATGACAACCGCACCACTCTGGCTGATACAAAACGTCCATCTGGCGGATCGCGAGGGTTTATGGCAGATAGCGATCGATAAGGGCCGTTTNTCCCGCCGTTTATCGAACCGCATATTCATCTGGATACCACCCAGACGGCAGGCGAGCCGCACTGGAACCAGTCCGGCACGCTGTTTGAAGGGATCGAACGCTGGGCGGAACGCAAGGCGCTGCTCAGCCATGCTGACGTCAAAGCCCGCGCCTGGAAAACGCTGAAGTGGCAGATCGCCAACGGCATCCAGTTTGTGCGTACCCATGTGGATGTTTCTGACCCGACGCTGACAGCGCTGAAGGCGATGCTGGAGGTGAAGCAGGAGGTCGCGCCGTGGGTGGATCTGCAAATTGTGGCGTTTCCGCAGGAAGGGATCCTCTCTTATCCCAACGGCGAGGCGTTGCTGGAAGAGGCGCTGAAGCTCGGCGCAGACGTGGTCGGCGCGATCCCACATTTCGAATTTACCCGTGAATACGGCGTTGAGTCACTGCATATCGCCTTTGCGCTGGCGAAGAAATACCATCGGCCGCTGGATATCCATTGTGATGAAATCGACGACGAACAATCGCGGTTTGTCGAAACCGTGGCGGCGCTGGCGCTGAAAGAGGGGATGGGGCCGCGTGTCACCGCCAGCCATACCACCGCTATGCATTCTTACAACGGCGCGTACACGTCGCGCCTCTTCCGCTTGCTTAAGCTGTCAGGGATTAATTTTGTGGCTAACCCACTGGTGAATATTCATCTGCAGGGGCGCTTTGATGATTACCCGAAACGCCGGGGCATCACCCGCGTAAAAGAACTGCTGGCGGCGGACATCAACGTCTGTTTTGGTCATGACGACGTGTTCGATCCGTGGTACCCGCTGGGCACCGGCAATATGCTGCAGGTGCTGCACATGGGGCTGCATATCTGCCAGATGATGGGCTATGCACAAATCAACGACGGCCTGAAGCTAATCACTCACAACAGCGCGCGCACGTTCGGGCTGAGTGATTACGGTATCGCTACGGGAAACCCGGCAAATCTGGTGATCCTGCCGGTGGAGAATGGTTTTGAAGCGGTGCGGACGCAGTCGCCGGTGCGCTGGTCAATTCGTCAGGGGCGAGTGATTGCCACGACGCAACTGGCACAAACGTGGGTGCAAACGGACAGCGGCGGGGAAGAGGTCTTTTTTACCCGAAACAGCCCCTTTGCCAGCGACAAAGGGGCGTAAGGCTTAGTGGGACGCCGCGGCTGCCACGTTATGCTGGCGGTGGCGGGTCACGAAACCGAGAACGAAACACATCACGAACACGACGGCGTACAGCACGTTGGCCGTCATCAGCGCGGCCTGTGGGCCGCTGTGCGCCACAATCGGGCCAGTGACAACGAAGGTCAGCATGGTGCCGATAGTGCCGCAGGTCAGTACGAAGTTCACCAGCTTCGGTGAGGCCACTTTGGTTTGCTGAGAGCCGAGGGTGATGATCGAGGTGTAAATGGCGCTGGAGAAGAAGCCGAGCGTCAGAATGAACCACGGCATATGCTCCGGCGAACCGGTGATGAACAGGTACATCAGCACGGTCGCCATTCCGGCCAGCACGGTCAGAATGCGTTGCAGATCGAAGAAGCGCAGGATGAAGCTGAACGCCCACATGCCGAACATGTACGACATCCAGAAATCACTCACCAGCTTGCCCGCGTCGTTCAGGCTCATGCCCAGGCCTTTCGCGTACTCCGGCACCCAGGAGATAAAACCCAACTGCCCGAGGATGTAGCACAGCGCGGCAATGGAAAGAAACAGCACGCCAATGCCCCATTTCTCTTTCGCCACCGGCTCGTCGCTGACCTGCGCTTTTTTACCCAGAACCGGGAATTCACAGCCGAAGGTCAGCAGGAAAATCGCTACGTAGACCAGACCGATGCAGGCATAAACCCAGTACCATTCGATGCTGCGCGCCAGTAAAACCGCGGCCACCATCGGGAAAATCATTCCCGCCATGCTGAAGAAGGAGTCGGTGAACAGCAGACGCGCGCCACGCTGACGGCCTTCATACATGTGGGTGATCAGGAAGGTCCCGATGGACATGGTGATCCCGCTGACCAGACCCAGCACAAACATGCAGGCGGAGAACAGTGCCAGGCTGTGACTGAACATCAGGCCGGCGACGGCCAGCACCATCAGGATAAAGCCAAATCGCAACTGTGTTTTTAAGGGCACGATTTCCATCAGCCAGGCGTTCAGGAAGATAGAGATCAGAATGCCTGCGTTGAGGAATGTGAAGGTGTTACTCATACTGGATACAGGCAGATGGAAGTAGTCCGCGATGTTCCCCATCACCATCCCGGTGACGATCACCAACGCACCGGTGAGGGCGTAGGAGAAAAAGCTGATCCATGTAAGCTTGATTCGGTTGCTGTTAGTCATTGACTGGCCTGTGTATAGAGGTGTAAAGCGCATTGACAGCGCGCTGAGCGAACAGATTTTATTCGTTCAGGTGATGTAATCAAACGTTTATTCTGAAATCGGCGGGTGATTGCAAACATTTTCGTGACTGACATCACGTTTTTATATCGGCAGTTCCGGGGTTCAGGCCGTTACAATTGTGTCTGTCAGGTAAAATTAGGTAAATGACTGGCCTGGGTTGAGANAGGCTTTTAAGAATAAAGCCACTCGCTACTGTTACTGCACCCGTTAAGGAATTCGCATGCTCAAATCAACACTGGCGGCGGTCGCTGCCGTCTTCGCATTCTCAGCTATTTCTCCTGCGGCTCTGGCAGCAAAGGGCGATCCGCATGTGCTGCTGACGACCTCTGCGGGGAACATTGAGCTGGAACTGGATAAGCAAAAAGCGCCAGTTTCTGTCGAAAACTTCCTGAACTATGTGAACAGCGGTTTCTATAACAGCACCACGTTCCACCGCGTGATCCCGGGCTTTATGGTTCAGGGCGGCGGTTTTNCGCAATACTCGCGGCACCATCTCCATGGCGCGTACCGCCGATAAAGACAGCGCCACCAGCCAGTTCTTTATCAACGTCGCCGATAACGCCTTCCTTGACCACGGCCAGCGCGATTTTGGCTATGCGGTGTTTGGTAAAGTGGTGAAAGGAATGGACATTGCGGACAAAATCTCCCAGGTGCCGACGCACGATGTTGGTCCTTATCAGAATCGGCAAAAGCCCTGCCGTAACGCCTCTTCGCGCGGGTGCCAGCACCCGCGTCATCATGACCTCCCTGCGTAACTGATAATTGCTGCTTATACTTGTGGCAAACAGGGGACGATCAGTGAGGTCACATGAAACCACTCACCGAAAAGCAAAAAGCCCAATGCTGGGAACGAAGCCGTAACGTTAATTTCCAGGCCAGCCGCCGCCTGGAGCGCGTAGATATTCCACTCGTTACGCTGAATGCCGATGAGATCCAGGTGCGCCTTGAAGAACTGAGGAGGCACTATGAGCGATAAATACGGCAACGATCGCGATGCGTATCTCTACCCCGGCCTGAATGTGATGCGCAACCGGCTGAACATTCACCAGACGGAGCGGCTGGAGCAGGCCGCGTATGAGATGACCGCTCTGCGTGCCGCCACGCTGGAACTGGGGCCGCCTGCCCGCGGGTTGCCGCATCTGTGTGCCATTCATCACCATCTGTATCAGGACATTTTCGACTGGGCGGGGGAATTTCGCGAAGTCGATATTTACCAGGGCGACACCCGCTTCTGCCATTTCGCCTACATCGAAAAAGAGGGCAACGCCCTGATGCAGGAGCTGGAAGAAGAGGACTATCTCGTCGGGCTGAACAAAGACGAGTTTGTCGAACGTCTCAGCCATTACTATTGCGAGATCAACGTGCTGCACCCGTTTCGGTTAGGCAACGGGCTGTCGCAGCGGATTTTCTTTGAGCAACTGGCGATCCATGCGAATTATCTGCTCGACTGGCGGGATATCGATCCTGCAGCCTGGGCGCAGGCCAATCAGAACGGCGCGATGGGCGATCTGCGCGAGCTGAATGCAATCTTCCGTAAAGTGGTCAACGACGCGCGGGAAACTGAGTAGAATAGGGCGGTTTTTTGTTGTGGAGCCGCCATGATCCTGCTGATTGATAACTACGATTCGTTTACCTGGAACCTCTACCAGTATTTCTGCGAGCTTGGCGCTGGGGTGGTGGTCAGGCGTAACGATGAGATTACGCTGGCGGACATCGCCGTGCTGGCACCGGAAAAAATCGTTATCTCCCCCGGACCCTGCACGCCCGATGAATCCGGGATTTCGCTGGACGTTATCCGCCATTACGCCGGTAAACTGCCGATCCTCGGCGTGTGCCTGGGGCATCAGGCTATCGGCCAGGTATTCGGTGCCACCATTGTGCGGGCTGCAAAAGTCATGCATGGTAAAACCTCGGCCATTACGCACAATAATCAGGGCGTTTTCCACGGGCTCAATAACCCGCTCACCGTCACGCGCTACCATTCGCTGGTGATTGACCCGGGCACGCTTCCCGACTGTTTTGAGGTGACGGCACGCAGCGACAGCGGTGAAATCATGGGGATACGCCACCGCGAGTGGGATCTTGAAGGCGTGCAGTTTCACCCCGAAAGCATCCTCAGCGAACAGGGGCACGACCTGCTCGCCCGGTTTATCCATCGCTGAATGTAGTTGTCTTTGACTGATTTTTTATGCATATTTAATGAGTAATTTCTCATAATTTGCTGCACAGAAGGTGGTCAAGGCATGGCAACTGAACAACCTGCAATTACCCGCGCAACATTCGATGAAGTGATCCTGCCGATTTATGCCCCGGCGGAGTTTATTCCGGTGAAGGGCAAAGGCAGCCGGGTGTGGGATCAGCAGGGCAAAGAGTATGTTGATTTCGCGGGCGGCATTGCGGTCACCGCGTTGGGGCATTGTCATCCGCAACTGGTGGCGGCGCTGCATGCGCAGGGTGAGACGCTGTGGCATACCAGCAACGTGTTCACCAATGAACCGGCACTGCGCCTCGGTCGCAAGCTTGTCGACGCCACTTTCGCCGAGCGCGTGGTGTTTATGAATTCGGGGACGGAAGCGAACGAAACTGCCTTCAAACTGGCGCGCTATTATGCCTCGACGCGCCACAGCCCCTATAAAACCAAAATCATCGCTTTCCATAATGCGTTTCACGGCCGTTCGCTGTTTACCGTCTCCGTTGGCGGCCAGCCGAAGTATTCCGACGGCTTTGGCCCGAAACCTGCCGATATTATTCACGTCCCGTTCAACGATCTGCACGCGGTGGAAGCGGTGATGGATGACCATACCTGCGCGGTGGTGGTGGAGCCCATTCAGGGCGAAGGCGGCGTTACGGCGGCCTCGCCTGAGTTTCTGCAAGGGTTGCGCGATCTGTGCGATAAACACCAGGCGCTGCTGGTGTTTGATGAAGTACAGTGCGGCATGGGGCGTACCGGCTCGCTGTTCGCCTACATGCACTACGGTGTGACGCCGGATATTCTCACCAGCGCCAAAGCGTTGGGCGGCGGTTTTCCCATCAGCGCGATGCTGACAACGGAGGCGATCGCCAGCGCCTTTCACGTTGGATCGCACGGCTCTACTTACGGCGGTAACCCGCTGGCCTGTGCGGTGGCGGGTGCGGCGTTCGATATCATTAATACGCCGGAGGTGCTGAATGGCATCAAAGCGAAACGCGAGCTGTTTGTGCAGCATTTGCAGCAGATCGACGCGCAGTTTGATCTGTTCAGCGATATCCGCGGAATGGGCTTACTGATTGGCGCGGAGCTGAAACCGCAGTATCAGGGTCGCGCGCGGGATTTCCTCTACGCCGGGGCGAACGCCGGGGTGATGGTGCTTAATGCCGGGCCAGATGTGATGCGCTTTGCGCCATCGCTGGTGATCGACGACACCGACATTGTTGAAGGGATGACGCGCTTTGCGCAGGCGGTGAAAGCCGTTATTGCAGCGTAGTTTTGCCGAAGCGTTTGGTCAGCCAGATGCCGTGATGCGGCCGCTGGCGCCAGGCCACCGAGGAGATGGTGTGCATCGTATTCAGGTGGCCGAGAACCCGCTGCAGATGCTGTTCCATGGTGCTTAACGCGCCGTGGGACAGCGTTTCCGGCGACTCCATAATATTCGCATCGCCGCTGCTTCCCGCCTCATCATATTCCAGCCGCTGCTGACAACGCTGCAGGGCAATTTCACAGGATTGTAGATAGCGCTGCGCCAGATCCGGCGTCAGCATCGTGTGCTCGCGCGCCAGTGTGGTCATGGCGTTGATATGCTCGACGATAAACTGGCTGTGCGTCACCCACAGTTTCATATCTTCCAGATAACGGGTGTTGAAACCGGGTTCCTGCATCGCCTGGTTGAGCGAGTTAAACAGCGCGTTGTGCGCCTGATTAACACGCATCCGCTGATATGCCAGCGCAGGCGCCTGCGGATCGTTACTCAGAATTAAACGGATGGCCTCCTGATCCGCCTCCAGCGCATCCTGGGCGTTTTTACGCAGCAAACCGCTCTGCCACTGCGGCCACAGCCAGACCATGCCGCCAAAGGCAATCAGACAGCCAATTACCGTATCGATAAAGCGGGCGACGATAAACTGCTCGCCGTTCAGCGTCAGGATCTGAATGGTGAATACGGCAGTCACCGTAAAGCCCACCGTCGCCCAGCCGTAAGCTTTACGAACAATCAGGTAGCTGACGAGGGTGATCACCAGCATAGCCGACAGCGTATAGCCTTCCGGAACGTGGAAGTGCAGTGCGCCGCCGACAATAAACAGCCCGACGAGCGTCCCGGCGGCGCGGTGGAAAATGCGCACCCGCGTCGCGCCGTAGCCGTTTTGCGTCACCAGCAGAATGGTCATCAGGATCCAGTACGGTTTCGGCAGATGCAGCGCGGTTCCCATCAGGCTGGCGATACTCAACATGACGCTGATACGTGCGGCGTTGCGCAGGGCGGAGGATTTCAGCGACAGATAGCTTTTCAGCGCCGGGATCACCGGCAGGCNTTATCGGGATGCTGATCGGCGATTTTCTCCAGCGCACCAATTTGCTTCTCCATACTGAAACGGCTGGGATAGCGGTGATAGAGAATGTCGTCCGCCAGCACCCGCAGGCGGGCGGCAACGGTCTGCGCATTCCAGCGGATCACCGCTTCCGCGTGGCTGCGCTCCACCAGTTTCTGCACCTCTTCGGGCTGGTGGAGGCTGACGGAAATATGCTCCTGAAGATCCAGTCCCACTTGAAACGCGNATCCAGAACCAGAGCCAGTTAAACAGCCCGTACCACAGCGTGCCGAGCGCATAAAGCAGCAGTGGCTGCCAGACGGGCATATTCCCCGCCAGGCTGAGGGTGAAAATCGCGGCAATCAGCGAGGCAGGCAGCAAACGGGCATGCAGTGGGCTTATTTCCGCCGTAACGCCCAACAGCATCGTCAGGGCGGTCAGGATCACCGGCAGTGGAACGTCCCGCGCCAGCGACAACTGGACGATAAGGCTGCAACCCGCGAACAGCGAGCCGCCAATAATCAGGCGTTTGAAAAAGCGCTTATGCGGGGTATCAAGCCCGGCGATGTTGCAGCAGGCGGGAACCAGCGAGAAGAGTAAACCGTGCTGTAGCTGGCCGAAAAGCAGACCCACAATCACAGGGAGAGATAACACCAGCGTCTGTCGCAGTGCGTAGTTAACTTCCGGGTGNAGTCGACGCCACATGAAAAAAGAAAAACGGCGCGTTGTGTTGTGCAACGCGCCGTCGGGCTGTATTAGCGGGTACCGTATACGACGATGGTTTTGCCGTGCGCGGAGATCAGGTTTTGATCTTCCAGCATTTTCAGGATACGACCCACGGTTTCGCGGGAGCACCCTACGATCTGACCGATTTCCTGGCGGGTGATTTTGATCTGCATACCGTCCGGGTGGGTCATGGCGTCTGGCTGTTTGGCCAGGTTCAGCAGCGTCTGTGCGATACGGCCGGTCACGTCGAGGAAGGCGAGGTTACCCACTTTCTCGGAGGTGACCTGCAGACGACGCGCCATTTGGGACGAGAGGCGCATCAGGATGTCCGGGTTAACCTGGATGAGCTGACGGAATTTTTTATAAGAAATTTCAGCCACTTCACAAGCCGTTTTGGCGCGCACCCACGCACTACGTTCCTGCCCTTCTTCAAAGAGGCCTAATTCACCGATGAAATCGCCCTGGTTCAGGTAAGAAAGAATCATCTCTTTACCCTCTTCATCCTTGATGAGTACAGCCACCGAGCCTTTCACGATGTAATACAACGTTTCTGCCTTTTCACCCTGGTGAATCAGCGTGCTCTTCGACGGGTACTTATGAATGTGGCAATGAGACAAGAACCATTCGAGTGTCGGGTCTGTTTGCGGTTTGCCAAGCACCATGTGCGATTATCCTCTGTTATAAGCTGTCTCCAGCGGCATCAGCGTACAGCCACTGGGTTGCAATCGAATTCTTCCCGATACCTGGGAAGGGGCTGATAAAATAATAATAACCAGCCAGTAATGTGATGTCCTCTGCATACATGCACTACTTCATAAGTATCACTGTAGCATCTCGTCTGTTTTAGCATAGCTTTTCCCGCCTGTCTCCTGGTGTCTCGCTTCAGCATGACGCAGGTCGACTTCCGTTGCGAGAAATGTTATGTGCGCGTAATCTGAGAAGAAAATTGCAACCTGGGAGTTAAAAAATATGCAAGCGCGTGTGAAGTGGATTGAGGGGCTGACCTTCCTCGGCGAGTCAGCCTCAGGACATCAAATTCTTATGGATGGAAACTCCGGGGATAAGGCTCCCAGTCCGATGGAGATGGTGTTGATGGCCGCAGGCGGCTGTAGCGCTATCGACGTGGTTTCTATTCTGCAAAAAGGGCGTAACGAGGTGACCGATTGTGAGGTTAAACTGACCTCGGAACGTCGCGAAGAAGCGCCCCGTTATTTTACCTCTATTAACCTGCACTTCATCGTGACAGGAAAAAGTCTGAAAGATGCGGCGGTGTCCCGTGCGGTGGATCTTTCAGCGGAAAAATACTGCTCTGTGGCGTTGATGCTCGAAAAAGCGGTGAAGATTACGCATTCGTACGAAGTGATCGAAGGCTAAGGGTCTGGGCGGGTAGCACAGCGCTTACCCGCCTGCGGTTTTAGCCGATTTTCTTGCCTTCCATAATCCGCTGTACCAGCGGCATCATGATAAGCTCCATCGCCAGCCCCATCTTGCCGCCCGGCACCACCAGCGTATTCATATGCGAAATGAACGAGCCCTGTAACATAGCCAGCAGCCAGGGATAATCGATGCCTTCGAGATTGCGGAAGTGAATCACAACGAAGCTTTCATCCAGCGAAGGAATGCCTTTGGCGGCGAACGGGTTGGAGGTGTCGACGGTCGGTACGCGCTGGAAGTTAATATGGGTGCGCGAAAACTGCGGCGTGATGAAGTTGATGTAGTCTTCCATCGAGCGAACGACGGAATCCATCACCGCTTCCCGCGAATGGCCGCGCTCGCCGGTATCGCGGATCAGTTTCTGGATCCACTCCAGGTTGACGATAGGCACCACGCCGACCAGCAAATCGACGTGGCTGGCGACGTCGTGATCGTTAGTCACCACGCCGCCGTGCAGCCCTTCATAAAATAAAACGTCAGTCGGTTCCGGCAGCGGCTGCCAGGGGGTAAAGGTGCCCGGCACCTGATTCCACGGAACGGCTTCGTCATAGGTATGCAGATATTTCCGCGACTGACCTTTCCCGGAAAGGCCGTACTCGCGGAAGGTCTGCTCCAGCAGACCAAAATCGTTCGCTTCCGGACCAAAATAGCTGATGTGCTTTCCCAGATCGCGCGCCTTACGGATGGCCATGTCCATTTCCGGGCGGGTAAAGCGGTGAAAACTGTCGCCTTCCACTTCGGCTGCATGTAAATCCAGCTGGGCGAAGATCTTACGAAAGGCAAGGCTGGTGGTTGTGGTTCCGGCACCACTGGAGCCCGTGACGGCAATCACCGGATGTTTGGCAGACATAAGCGAACTACTCCCTGAATGGGTTCTTAGTCGGGTGAGTCGCGGAACTGCGAGCGGGGCATGATATTGACCGTCTCGTGAAGTTCAGACCAGATAAGCACGGCCTCACCGTTTTGTAACTGTCGTTTGACGTCAGCGACTTTATCTTTTAGCGAACGTTCATGTTCACCATAGTCTGTGCCTTCGCGTAAGACAAAGCTTTCAATCAGATTATCCAGCGTTTCCGGGGGCAGTTCCTGCCAGGGAATTAACATGATTGCACTCCCAGCCAGCGGCTTAACCAGTCCGGAATGCGCTTCTCCAGCCACATTTCCGGCTTACGCAACGTACCGCCCACAAAGCCCACATGGCCGCCGTGGTCGGTCAGTTGATACTCCACATTCACCGGCAGATGCTCTTTGGGCGGAATGGAGTGGTGGTCCATAAACGGATCGTCCTTCGAATGGATAATCAGCGTTGGTTTTGTCACGTGGCTTAACACCGGCATCGCACTGCACTGGCGGTAATAATCAAGCGCATCGGCGAAACCGTGAATTTTTGCGGTGATCAAATCGTCGAAGTCGCGAATGCGGCGCACGGCTTTTAGCTGGCGTAAATCGACCGGCAGCGTGCCAGGATACGCTTTCAGCTTCCGCGCCGCGTTCGCTTTCAGCAGGTTCAACAGATAGCGCTGGTAGACGCGCGANNCCCCCCGCCGCATCCAGCGGCACCGCATCGCCCTCTTTCGCCAGCAGGCAGCCGAGCATATTACCGCCGAGGGAATAGCCAACCGCCGCCGTCGGCACCTCGCCAAATTCGCGACGCAGCCAGTGCAGAAACCAGGTGCCGTCTTCAGTTTCACCGGAATGGTAAATGCGTTCGTTGCGGTTCGGTTCGCCGCTACAGCCGCGAAAATGCATTACCACGCCCAGCCAGCCGCGCTGCTTCGCCGCATGGACTAAGCCATGCGCATAAGGGCTGTGCAGGCTACCTTCCAGACCGTGGAACACCACCAGCCGGGGTTTATGCCGCGCCTGCGCAGGATCTTCGCTCCACGCCAGATCGACGAAATCGCCATCGGGGAGTTCCAGCCGTTGCCAGTGCGGCGTGAACTGTAATTTGCGGCGAATGAGCCGGGGCAGCATCGTTTGCAGGTGGCGGTTGCTGCCGCCCCGCATCGGAATAAATGCGGCGCTGTCGTTCAGCGGAATGTCGACTTCAACAGGGGTAATCTGAGCCATAAATTGTGCGAGGTATCCAAATAATCAGCGTTTACTATACCGTCACTCCACGTTCGTGTTTGTGAAAATGAGGCAAATGGCGCAGATTTCCGCCGTTAGTTTTCCTGCTGCATCTGCTCGAGCTGTTCCTGCGCTTCCAGCCACGCCATTTCACAGTTCTCGAGACCTGATTTCGCGTTGGCCTGCTGTTGCAGGCAATCCGTCAGCTCGCTTTTACGCTCGGGATCGTACAGCGCGCTGTCGCCCAGTTTTTCTTCCGCCTGTGCCAGCTGGGCGTGCAGTTTTTCCATCTCTTTTTCTAAACGGGCGATCTCTTTGCGCAGCGGTTGCGTCTGTGCGCGAAGCTCCGCGTCACGGCGCTTCTGATCTTTACGCGCCTGTGCGCTGTTGACGTTTTCTTTCGACGCCTCCGCAGGCTGATTTTCCTGTTTCTGAACATCGCTCAGCCATTGCTGATAATCATCCAGATCGCCGTCAAAAGGCTCCACTTTACCGTCATGCACCAGACAGAGATCGTCAGTCGTCGAGCGCAGCAGATGGCGATCATGCGAGACCACCACCAGCGCGCCTTCGAACTCGATCAGCGCTTCGGTCAACGCCTGACGCATGTCGAGATCGAGGTGGTTGGTCGGTTCGTCGAGCAGCAGCAGGTTAGGACGCTGCCAGACGATCAGCGCCAGCACCAGTCGCGCCTTTTCGCCGCCAGAGAAACGGGCGGTGTGTTCGCTCACTTTATCGCCCTGGAAACCAAAGCCGCCGAGATAGTCGCGCAGTTTTTGTTCCAGCTCCTGCGGTGCGAGGCGGGCAAGATGCTGGATCGGCGATTCGTCCGCGCGTAAAAATTCCAGCTGATGCTGGGCGAAATAGCCAAGCTTGATGCCCTTCGCCAGACCAATGTCACCGCTGACCGGCGCCAGTTCGCCCGCCAGCAGCTTAATTAGCGTCGATTTACCGGCTCCGTTGCGGCCCAGCAGACCAATGCGCGAGCCCGGCACCAGATTCAGCTTGATGGAGTCGAGGATAATCCGCTCGCCATAGCCTGCGCTGACCTTTTCCATTTTCAGCAGCGGGTTCGGCAGACTTTCCGGCGCGCGGAAGCTGAAATGGAATGGGTTGTCGACATGCGCCGGGGCGATGAGCTCCATGCGCTCCAGCATCTTAATCCGGCTCTGCGCCTGCTTGGCTTTCGTTGCTTTCGCGCGGAAACGATCGATGTAGCTTTGCAGATGCGCGACGCGTTGCTGCTGGCTTTCATACATCGCCTGCTGCTGTGCAAGACGCGTAGAACGCTGGCGTTCAAACGAGCTGTAGTTGCCGGTGTATTCGAACAGGGTTTCCTGTTCGATATGGATAATTTTATCGACCACCGGATCGAGGAAGTCGCGATCGTGAGAGATAAGGATCAGCGTGCCCTGATAGCTTTTCAGCCATTTTTCCAGCCAGATCACTGCATCAAGATCGAGGTGGTTGGTCGGTTCATCGAGCAGCAGCAGATCGGAACGGCAAATCAGCGCCTGCGCCAGGTTAAGACGCATGCGCCAGCCGCCGGAAAAATCACTGACCGGGCGTTCCAGCTGTTCATTGCTGAAACCCAGACCGTGTAGCAGGCTGGAGGCGCGGGCGCGGATGGTCCAGGCGTCGATGGCGTCCAGTTTGCCATGGACAGTCGCGATTGCATGGCCGTCATTGTGCTCGTTGGCGAGCTTCAGTTCGGCTTCCAACTGGCGATATTCGCGATCGCCGTCGATCACATAGTCTAACGCCGGTTCCGGCAGCGCCGGGGTTTCCTGATTGACCCACGCCAGTTGCCAGTTGCCCGGATAGGTGAAACTGCCGGCATCGGCGGCGATCTCATTTTTCAGTAGCGCCAACAGCGTGGATTTTCCACAGCCGTTTTTACCCACCAGACCGACTTTTTGCCCGGGGTTGATGGTAGCGGTGGCGTTTTCTATAAGGACGCGAACGCCGCGACGAATTTGTAACGAGGAGAAAACAATCATAAGGCGCCGTATGTTCAGACTATGTTAATTTGTCATTATGATAATGTAAGTTGTGGGCAATTTACCGCACCGGGCCGCCATGGTAGCCCAAAACGATGACGATAGACAAAACCGGGAGGGGAATGATGTCCCAGCCAGCGAAAGTTTTGCTGCTGTATGCCCATCCGGAATCTCAGGACTCGGTGGCGAATCGGGTCCTGCTTAAGCCGGCACTGCAGCTCAGTAACGTAACGGTACATGACCTTTACGCACACTATCCTGATTTCTTTATTGATATTCCACGCGAGCAACAATTGCTGCGCGAGCATGATGTGATCGTTTTTCAGCACCCGCTGTATACCTACAGCTGTCCGGCGCTGCTGAAAGAGTGGCTCGACCGCGTGCTCAGCCGCGGGTTTGCCAGCGGGGTGGGAGGAAACCAGCTCGCGGGAAAGTACTGGCGTAGTGTGATCACCACCGGTGAGCCTGAGGCCGCGTATCGTCACGATGGTCTGAACCGCTATCCGATGAGTGACATCCTGCGGCCGTTTGAACTGACGGCGGCGATGTGTCGTATGCACTGGATGAATCCAATCATTGTTTACTNGCGGGCCCCCCCCCCAGCCGACGGAAGCGCTGGCCAGCCACGCGAAAGCCTATGGCGAATGGCTGGCGTCACCGAACGTCACAGGAGGCCTTTGATGGAAGGATCGGATCTGATGCTGGCGGGGGTGATGTTTTTATTTGCGGCGGTNGTCTGGGCATCGGCGCGGTGTTGGGCTATCTGCTGGCGGGGATCGCCATTGGCCCGTGGGGGCTGGGATTCATCAGCGATGTCGATGAAATCCTCCATTTCTCTGAGCTGGGCGTGGTGTTCCTGATGTTCATCATCGGGCTGGAGCTGAACCCGTCGAAGCTCTGGCAATTACGACGTTCTATTTTTGGGATTGGCGCGCTGCAGGTGGCGCTCAGTGCGGCGATACTNNCGTGGCAGGCGGCAGTGGTCGGCGGCATTGGTCTGGCGATGTCTTCAACCGCCATGGCGCTGCAACTGATGCGCGATAAAGGCATGAACCGCAACGAGGCCGGGCAACTCGGTTTTTCGGTGCTGCTGTTTCAGGATTTAGCCGTGATTCCCGCGCTGGCGCTGGTGCCGCTGCTGGCGGGCACGGGAGACGAGCATCCTGACTGGATTAAAATCGGCCTGAAGGTGCTGGTTTTTGCCGGGGTGCTGGTTGGCGGGCGATTCCTGCTGCGCCCGGTGTTCCGTTTTATTGCCGCGTCGGGCGTGCGGGAAGTGTTTACCGCCGCGACGCTGCTGCTGGTGCTCGGCTCGGCNCGCGCTGGGGTTGTCGATGGCGCTGGGAACGTTTATCGCCGGGGTGCTGCTGGCGGAGAGCGAATATCGCCACGAACTGGAAATCGCTATCGATCCGTTTAAAGGGCTGCTGCTGGGGCTCTTTTTCATCTCCGTCGGCATGGCGCTGAATCTCGGCGTGCTCTATACCCATTTGCTGTGGGTGGTCATAAGCGTTGTCGTGCTGGTGGCGGTGAAGACGCTGGTACTTTACGGTCTGGCGCGGGTATACGGGCTGCGTAGTTCGGAGCGGATGCAGTTTGCCGGGGTACTCAGCCAGGGCGGTGAATTTGCCTTTGTGCTTTTTTCCAGCGCCTCATCGCAGCGCCTGTTTCAGGATGACCAGATGGCGCTGCTACTGGTGACCGTCACGATTTCGATGATGACCACGCCGCTGCTGATGAAAACGATTAATGCGCTGCTCTCCCGCCGCTTTAACGCTCCGGAAGAGGAGGGGGAAGCGCAGTGGGTGGAAAACGATAAGCCGCAGGTGATTGTTGTGGGCTTTGGCCGTTTTGGTCAGGTGATTGGCCGTTTGCTGATGGCCAACAAAATGCGCATCACCGTACTTGAGCGCGATATCAGCGCCGTTAACCTGATGCGAAAATATGGCTATAAAGTGTATTTCGGCGATGCCACGCAGGTGGAACTTTTGCGTTCCGCAGGGGCGGAGGACGCGCAGTCAATTGTGATCACCTGCAATGAGCCGGAAGATACCATGAAGCTGGTGGAGATTTGTCAGCAGCACTTCCCGCATCTGCATATTCTGGCGCGAGCGCGAGGGCGCGTTGAAGCGCATGAGTTGTTGCAGGCGGGTGTTAAGCTCTTCTCCCGCGAGACCTTTTCCAGTGCGCTGGAGCTGGGGCGCAAGGCGCTGATTTCTTTAGGCATGCATCCACATCAGGCGCAGCGTGCGCAGTTACATTTCCGGCGGCTCGATATGCGTATGTTGCGCGAGCTGATGCCGGTGCATACGGATACCCAGCAGATCTCCCGCGTCCGTGAGGCGAGACGCGAACTGGAAGAGATTTTCCAGCGAGAGATGCAACAGGAACGACGCCAGCTGGATGGCTGGGACGAATTTGAATAGAAGGTGAACCATGGCGGTGCGTAAACGTTTTATTGCAGGGGCGAAATGCCCGGCATGTCAGGCGCAAGATTCGCTGGCAATGTGGCGAGAGAATAATGTTGATATTGTTGAGTGTGTTAAGTGCGGACACCAGATGCGCGAGGCAGATAAAGAAGCCCGCGAGCACGTTCGCAAAGACGAGCAAGTGATTGGCATTTTTCATCCGGAGTAGCGATCTTCGCCGTCTTTTTTTAAGCTAGTGGGTACACGGGTGCAGAATTCCGCTACAATCTGCGCCACTATTCTTCCCATGCTCAGGAGATATCATGAAAGTAGCAAAAGACCTGGTGGTCAGCCTGGCCTATCAGGTACGTACAGAAGACGGTGTGTTGGTTGATGAGTCTCCGGTGAGTGCGCCGCTGGACTACCTGCATGGTCACGGTTCCCTGATCTCCGGCCTGGAAAACGCGCTGGACGGTCACGAAGTGGGCGACAAATTTGATGTTGCTGTAACGGCAAACGATGCTTACGGTCAGTATGACGAAAACCTGGTTCAGCGTGTGCCGAAAGACGTCTTCATGGGCGTTGATGAGTTGCAGGTAGGCATGCGTTTCCTGGCTGAAACCGACCAGGGTCCGGTTCCGGTTGAAATCACTGAAGTTGAAGATGACCACGTTGTGGTTGATGGCAACCACATGCTGGCTGGCCAGAACCTGAAATTCAACGTTGAAGTGGTTGCCATTCGCGAAGCGACGGCGGAAGAACTGGCTCATGGTCACGTTCATGGTGCGCATGACCATCACCACGATCATGACCACGACCACGACGGTTGCTGCGGCGGCCACGGTCATGATCATGAACACGGTAAAGGTGGTTGCGGCGGTCACGGCGGCTGCGGTTGCCACTAATTACCCATCACCAGAAATCCAGCGGGTATTCTAAGGTTTAAAAGATAAAGCGGAGAAATCTCCGCTTTTTTTTCGCCTTAATAATGTGGCGGTGGCGTCTCTTCGGATTGCGCCGCAATCTGTGACGGCTGGCTGGCTTTCAGCTTTTCCGTCATCAGACGGATATGATCGCGCATCTTCGCCATCTCCATTTCATGGGCGGTGACGGTTTGATTCAGGTCTTCAATGGTGACCTCCTGAAACGCCAGTCGACTCTCTAATTCTGCCAGTCGCGCTTCCATTGTTTTGTCGCTCATCATTGACCCCCTGTTCTGAAATAGTCGCGGCGGATTCTACTTAATTTTACGATTCTTCGCAGCTTTCCGTCGCCGGTCAGGAAACTAATTTACACAAAAATAGTCTCAAAAGACGCGATATTCAGGAGCGTTCGTATGTAGATTTCTTTTGCAACGTTTTATAGTACGCTTCTCATTTACGTTAACCCTGGGGCGAGAGATGCCCCGGCCCTGGAGAGATGGATGAAATCATTTTTTAAAGTAACGCTTCTGGCGACCACAATGGCCGTAGCCCTGAATGCGCCGCTGGCATTCGCTGCTGATGCTGCTAAACCAGCCGCCGCAGCTGACAGCAAGTCTGCATTCAAAAACGACGACCAGAAGTCCGCTTACGCCCTGGGCGCATCGCTGGGTCGTTACATGGAAAACTCCCTGAAAGAGCAAGAGAAACTGGGCATCAAACTGGATAAAAATCAGCTGATCGCCGGTGTTCAGGATGCTTTTGCCAATAAGAGCAAACTCTCCGATCAGGAAATCGAGCAGACCCTGCAGGCTTTCGAAACCCGCGTGAAGACCTCTGCTCAGCAGAAAATCGAGAAAGACGCTGCAGATAACGAAGCGAAAGGCAAAACCTTCCGTGACACCTTCGCCAAAGAGAAAGGCGTGAAAACCTCTTCTACCGGTCTGCTGTATAAAGTAGAGAAAGAAGGGACCGGTGACGCGCCGAAAGACAGCGATACTGTGGTGGTAAACTACAAAGGCACGCTGATCGACGGTAAAGAGTTCGATAACTCCTACACTCGTGGCGAGCCGCTGAGCTTCCGCCTGGACGGCGTGATCCCGGGCTGGACTGAAGGCCTGAAGAACATCAAGAAAGGCGGCAAGATCAAGATGGTTATTCCACCGGATCTGGCCTACGGAAAAACCGGCGTTCCGGGCATCCCGGCTAACTCTACGCTGGTCTTTGATGTTGAGCTGCTGGATATCAAACCAGCACCAAAGGCAGACGCTAAACCGGAAGCTGCCGCGGATGAAAAAGCCGCTGAAACCAGCAAAAAATAAGGCAATCAAAGCCGCCGCCCTACAAGGCGGCGGTTTTTTTATTTCAGGGCAGATATAATTAACACTGGAAAGCGCCTTATGCGCTGTATTACCTTAGATGCCCTTAGAATGATGATGATGAGCCTGCCCTGACCATCTAACGACAGGCTCCTGAAAAGGAGTGCTTTTTTTCATGTCCAGGTCGCTATTAACCAATGAAACCAGTGAGCTTGATTTACTGGATCAACGTCCTTTTGAGCAAACCGACTTCGATATCCTTAAATCCTACGAAGCGGTCGTGGACGGGTTAGCGATGCTTATCGGCTCCCATTGTGAAATTGTGTTGCACTCTTTGCAGGACCTCAAGTGTTCGGCCATCCGTATTGCGAACGGCGAACATACCGGGCGCAAAATCGGATCGCCAATTACCGATCTTGCCCTGCGCATGCTGCACGATATGACCGGAGCAGATAGCAGCGTTTCCAAATGCTATTTCACACGCGCCAAAAGCGGCGTGCTGATGAAGTCGGTCACCATTGCGATTCGCAATCGGGATCAGCGCGTCATCGGCCTGCTGTGCATCAATATGAATCTTGATGTCCCGTTCTCCCAGATTATGGGCACCTTTATTCCGCCGGAAACGCCGGAAGTGAATTCGCAGGTCAACTTTGCCTCTTCCGTTGAGGATCTGGTTACCCAGACGCTGGAGTTCACCATTGAAGAGGTTAATGCCGATCGGAACGTTTCAAATAACGCCAAAAATCGCCAGATCGTCCTTAACCTTTACGAAAAAGGGATCTTCGATATTAAAGACGCCATCAACCAGGTGGCAGACCGCCTGAATATTTCGAAGCATACGGTGTACCTCTATATTCGTCAGTTCAAAAGCGGCGATTTCCTGGGGCAAGATAAGTAATGCGATTTGCCCTGATGGTGACGGGCCCCGCCTACGGTACGCAACAGTCCAGCAGCGCGTTGCAGTTTGCACGCGCGCTGGTCGCGGAAGGGCATGAGCTTGCCAGCGTCTTCTTTTATCGCGAAGGGGTGTATAACGCGAATCAGCTAACGTCGCCCGCCAGCGATGAGTTTGACCTGGTGCGCGCGTGGCAACAGTTGCATGAGCAGCAGGGCGTTGCGTTACATATCTGCGTGGCTGCCGCGCTGCGTCGTGGCGTCACCGATGAAACCGAATCCCGCCAGCTTGGCCTTCCGTCCTTTAACCTGCAACCCGGCTTTACGCTGAGCGGGTTGGGCGCGCTGGCTGAAGCGACGTTAACCTGCGATCGGGTGGTGCAGTTCTGATGAAACGCGTCGCTTTCGTTTTTACCACTGCGCCACACGGCAGCGCCTCAGGGCGCGAAGGGCTGGATGCGCTGCTGGCCACCTCTGCGCTGACCGATGAGATCGGCGTGTTCTTTGTGGGTGACGGCGTGCTGCAAATCCTCGGCGGGCAGCAACCGCAATCTGTACTGGCGCGCGATTACATCGCGACCTTCAAACTGCTGCCGCTGTACGATATCGAACAGTACTGGCTGTGCGCGGCCTCGCTGCGCGAGCGCGGCATTCGCGGCGACGCGGAATGGGTGATTGACGCTGTAGCGCTGGAGCCCGAGGCGCTCCGCCAGCAGCTCGATCGTTTTGATGTCATTCTCCGTTTCTGAGGCACTCATGCTCCATACTCTAGGTTGTTCTCCCTGGCATGCGGATATCGACGCACTCTTGCGTCTGGTGAAAGCGGGCGATGACCTGCTACTGCTCTCCGACGGCGTGCTGGCAGCGGTTGAGGGAAGCCGCTTCATTGAAATCCTGAAAAAGGCCCCCATATCGCTTCATGCACTACAGGAAGACGTTGAAGCCCGGGGTCTTTCCGGTCAAATTTCGAGCAGTGTCGTCAGGGTTGACTATACTGACTTCGTCAGACTCACCGTCAAACATCCAGGGCAGCTGGCCTGGTGAAAACGAGATCGTTGTATATTTCTTGACACCTTTTCAGCGTGGCCCTAAAATTTCGCGTCCTCATATTGTATGAGGTCGATTTATTACGTGTTTACGAAGCAAAAGCTAAAACCAGGAGCTATTTAATGGCAACAGTTAACCAGCTGGTACGCAAACCACGTGCACGCAAAGTTGCAAAGAGCAACGTGCCTGCGCTGGAAGCATGCCCGCAGAAACGTGGCGTATGTACTCGTGTATATACCACCACTCCTAAGAAACCGAACTCCGCACTGCGTAAAGTTTGCCGTGTGCGTCTGACTAACGGTTTCGAAGTCACCTCCTACATCGGTGGTGAAGGTCACAACCTGCAGGAGCACTCCGTGATCCTGATCCGTGGCGGTCGTGTAAAAGACCTCCCGGGTGTTCGTTACCACACCGTTCGTGGTGCGCTTGACTGCTCCGGCGTTAAAGACCGTAAGCAGGCTCGCTCCAAGTACGGCGTGAAGCGTCCTAAGGCTTAATGGTTCTCCGTTAAGTAAGGCCAAACGTTTTATATTAATGTCAAACTTAACTCTTTGAGTTTTGGACAATCCTGAATTAACAACGGAGTATTTCCATGCCACGTCGTCGCGTCATTGGTCAGCGTAAAATTCTGCCGGATCCGAAGTTCGGATCAGAACTGCTGGCTAAATTTGTCAATATCCTGATGGTAGATGGTAAAAAATCTACCGCAGAATCAATCGTATACAGCGCGCTGGAGACCCTGGCTCAGCGCTCTGGTAAAAATGAACTGGAAGCTTTCGAAGTAGCCCTCGAAAACGTGCGCCCGACTGTCGAAGTTAAGTCTCGCCGCGTTGGTGGTTCTACTTATCAGGTACCAGTTGAAGTCCGTCCGGTCCGCCGCAATGCTCTGGCAATGCGTTGGATCGTTGAAGCTGCTCGTAAACGCGGTGATAAATCTATGGCCCTGCGTCTGGCGAACGAACTCACTGACGCTGCAGATAACAAAGGTACTGCAGTGAAGAAACGTGAAGACGTTCACCGCATGGCAGAAGCCAACAAGGCGTTCGCACACTACCGTTGGTAATCCCTTCGGAGTTTTAGTCACCAGGCGGGCGCTTCAGGTAAGCAGCCCGCACTGGGTTACCTAATCTGAACGCCTAAAGAAACAAACGAGGAATCAAATGGCTCGTACAACACCCATCGCACGCTACCGTAACATCGGTATCAGTGCGCACATCGACGCCGGTAAAACCACTACTACCGAACGTATTCTGTTCTACACCGGTGTAAACCATAAAATCGGTGAAGTTCATGACGGCGCCGCTACCATGGACTGGATGGAGCAGGAGCAGGAACGTGGTATCACCATCACGTCCGCTGCGACTACTGCATTCTGGTCTGGTATGGCTAAGCAGTATGAACCGCATCGCGTAAACATCATCGACACCCCGGGGCACGTTGACTTCACTATCGAAGTAGAACGTTCCATGCGTGTACTCGATGGTGCGGTAATGGTTTACTGCGCAGTTGGTGGTGTTCAGCCGCAGTCTGAAACCGTATGGCGTCAGGCGAACAAATATAAAGTTCCACGCATTGCGTTCGTTAACAAAATGGACCGCATGGGCGCGAACTTCCTGAAAGTTGTTGGTCAGATCAAATCCCGTCTGGGCGCGAACCCGGTTCCGCTGCAGCTGGCAATTGGTGCTGAAGAAGGTTTCACCGGTGTTGTTGACCTGGTGAAAATGAAAGCCATCAACTGGAACGATGCAGACCAGGGCGTTACCTTCGAATACGAAGATATCCCGGCTGACATGCAGGACCTGGCTGACGAATGGCACCAGAACCTGATCGAATCCGCAGCTGAAGCTTCTGAAGAGCTGATGGAAAAATACCTGGGTGGTGAAGAACTGACTGAAGAAGAGATCAAAAAAGCTCTGCGTCAGCGTGTTCTGAACAACGAAATCATCCTGGTAACCTGTGGTTCAGCGTTCAAGAACAAAGGTGTTCAGGCGATGCTGGATGCGGTAATTGATTACCTGCCATCCCCGACTGACGTACCGGCAATCAACGGTATTCTGGACGACGGTAAAGATACGCCGGCTGAGCGTCACGCTAGCGATGAAGAGCCTTTCTCTGCACTGGCATTCAAAATCGCTACCGACCCGTTCGTGGGTAACCTGACCTTCTTCCGCGTGTACTCTGGTGTGGTTAACTCCGGTGATACCATCCTGAACTCCGTGAAAGCCGCGCGTGAACGTTTTGGCCGTATCGTTCAGATGCACGCCAACAAACGTGAAGAGATCAAAGAAGTTCGCGCAGGCGACATCGCTGCAGCGATCGGTCTGAAAGATGTGACCACAGGTGACACCCTGTGCGATCCGGATCATCCGATCATTCTGGAGCGTATGGAATTCCCGGAACCGGTAATCTCCATCGCCGTAGAACCGAAAACCAAAGCTGACCAGGAAAAAATGGGTCTGGCTCTGGGCCGTCTGGCTAAAGAAGACCCGTCTTTCCGTGTGTGGACTGACGAAGAATCTAACCAGACCATTATCGCAGGTATGGGTGAACTGCACCTCGACATCATCGTTGACCGTATGAAACGTGAATTCAACGTTGAAGCGAACGTCGGTAAACCTCAGGTTGCTTACCGCGAAGCGATTCGCGCGAAAGTTACCGATATCGAAGGTAAACACGCCAAGCAGTCTGGTGGTCGTGGTCAGTACGGTCATGTTGTTATCGACATGTACCCGCTGGAGCCGGGCTCAAACCCGAAAGGTTACGAGTTCATCAACGACATCAAAGGTGGTGTAATTCCTGGCGAATACATCCCTGCCGTTGATAAAGGCATCCAGGAGCAGCTGAAGTCTGGTCCGCTGGCGGGTTACCCGGTAGTTGATCTCGGTGTGCGTCTGCACTTCGGTTCTTACCATGACGTTGACTCCTCTGAGCTGGCGTTTAAACTGGCGGCTTCTATCGCCTTTAAAGATGGCTTTAAGAAAGCAAAACCTGTTCTTCTTGAGCCGATCATGAAGGTTGAAGTTGAAACGCCGGAAGAGAACACCGGTGACGTTATCGGTGACTTGAGCCGTCGTCGCGGTATGCTGCGTGGTCAGGAATCCGAAGTGACTGGCGTTAAGATCCACGCTGAAGTTCCGCTGTCTGAAATGTTCGGATATGCAACTCAGCTGCGTTCTCTGACCAAAGGTCGTGCATCATACACCATGGAATTCCTGAAGTATGATGATGCGCCGAACAACGTTGCTCAGGCCGTAATTGAAGCCCGTGGTAAATAAGCCGCAGGGTTAAAACCAAAGTCCCGTGCTCTCTCCACGAGGGGAGAGCACTATAGTAAGGAATATAGCCGTGTCTAAAGAAAAATTTGAACGTACAAAACCGCACGTCAACGTCGGTACTATCGGCCACGTTGACCATGGTAAAACTACCCTGACCGCTGCCATCACTACCGTACTGGCTAAAACCTACGGTGGTGCTGCTCGCGCATTCGACCAGATCGATAACGCGCCGGAAGAAAAAGCACGTGGTATCACCATCAACACTTCTCACGTTGAATACGATACCCCGACTCGCCACTACGCACACGTAGACTGCCCGGGCCACGCCGACTATGTTAAAAACATGATCACTGGTGCGGCTCAGATGGACGGCGCGATCCTGGTTGTTGCTGCGACTGACGGCCCGATGCCGCAGACCCGTGAGCACATCCTGCTGGGTCGTCAGGTAGGCGTTCCGTACATCATCGTGTTCCTGAACAAATGCGACATGGTTGATGACGAAGAGCTGCTGGAACTGGTAGAGATGGAAGTTCGCGAACTGCTGTCTCAGTACGATTTCCCGGGCGACGACACCCCGATCGTTCGCGGTTCTGCTCTGAAAGCGCTGGAAGGCGATGCAGAGTGGGAAGCGAAAATCATCGAACTGGCTGGCTTCCTGGATTCTTACATTCCGGAACCAGAGCGTGCGATTGACAAGCCGTTCCTGCTGCCGATTGAAGACGTATTCTCCATCTCCGGTCGTGGTACCGTTGTTACCGGTCGTGTAGAGCGCGGTATCATCAAAGTGGGCGAAGAAGTTGAAATCGTTGGTATCAAAGAGACGGCGAAGTCTACCTGTACTGGCGTTGAAATGTTCCGCAAACTGCTGGACGAAGGCCGTGCTAAAGAGACGGCGAAGTCTACCTGTACTGGCGTTGAAATGTTCCGCAAACTGCTGGACGAAGGCCGTGCGGGTGAGAACGTAGGTGTTCTGCTGCGTGGTATCAAACGTGAAGAAATCGAACGTGGTCAGGTACTGGCGAAGCCGGGCACCATCAACCCGCACACCAAGTTCGAATCTGAAGTGTACATTCTGTCCAAAGACGAAGGCGGCCGTCATACTCCGTTCTTCAAAGGCTACCGTCCGCAGTTCTACTTCCGTACAACTGACGTGACTGGCACCATCGAACTGCCGGAAGGCGTAGAGATGGTAATGCCGGGCGACAACATCAAAATGGTTGTTACCCTGATCCACCCGATCGCGATGGACGACGGTCTGCGTTTCGCAATCCGTGAAGGCGGCCGTACTGTAGGTGCGGGCGTTGTTGCTAAAGTTCTGAGCTAATTATTAGCTTTGAATAAAAAAGGGCGCTTCGGCGCCCTTTTTGCTTTTTGTTATTTCCCGGAAACATTCGTATGCATTTTAATCGCTGTCACCGCCGCGGTTTCTTAATTGTGCTATTGTAATCATAACTATTCTCATTTACACTTTGCGCATAAAGTAAGCGGGAGTGATTATGTTCGTTTGTTTGTGCAATGGTATAAGCGATAAAAAAATACGGCAGGCCGTTCGCCAGTTTCATCCACAGTCGTTTCAGCAACTTCGCAAGTTCATTCCCGTTGGAAATCAATGTGGTAAGTGCACGCGTGCCGCTCGCGAGATAATGCAGGATGAATTAACCCAGATGCCGGAATATAAAGAGATCGCCTGAGGCGTACTCTTTTTTTTGACATCCCTGTAGCCCCATCTACGCTTCAATAAGTGGAAGCGGAGGGACTATAAAATGAAAGGTGATGTTAAGGTTATAAATTATCTCAATAAATTATTGGGAAATGAGCTTGTCGCAATCAACCAATACTTTCTCCATGCGAGAATGTTCAAAAACTGGGGCCTGATGCGCCTCAACGACGTTGAGTATCACGAGTCCATCGATGAAATGAAGCATGCCGATAAATACATCGAGCGCATTCTTTTTCTCGAAGGTATTCCCAACCTGCAGGACCTTGGCAAACTCAACATCGGTGAAGATGTAGAAGAAATGCTGCGCTCCGATCTCGCGCTTGAGCTTGATGGTGCACAAAATCTCCGTGAAGCGATTGCCTATGCTGATTCCGTTCACGACTATGTCAGCCGCGATATGATGATCGAAATCCTTGCGGATGAAGAGGGTCATATTGACTGGCTTGAAACTGAACTGGATCTGATTACTAAACTGGGTCTGCAGAACTATCTCCAGTCGCAAATCAAAGTGGAAGACTGAGTACCGTCTCCCAGCTACAAATCCAACCCGCTGCCGCCAGAAATGGCCCGAAAGGCAGCGGGTTTTTTATGGGGCGCAGGGAAAGCGCATCAATCGCCTGGATACAAAAAAACAATAACGCCAGGCTTGCCGCGATACACACGAGCTGTGGAAGCTGCTGCCAGCCGTGCCACGCACCTAACGCCGCCAGAAATTTCACATCGCCATATCCCAACCCTTCCTGCTTGCGAATCCAGCGGTATCCCCAATAGACGGCGGCGAAAGCCAGATAACCAATGATGGCGCCGAGCACGGACAGTGGAAGCCATTCCGGGAATAAGCAGAGATAAAACAGTATTCCACTCCACAGCAGTGGGCAGGTAAACCTGTCAGGTAACAGGTGCGATTTGAGATCGTGCCAGCCCAGCGTCAGCGTCAATCCGGCGTAAATAAGGAAGAAGGGGAGAGCAGCAATCATCGATTTAACCCGTTAGCCAGAATAAGTCGCCGCAGTGTCGGCGCAACGGCAGTGTGGCTGCAAAAGACAAAATGGGGTGTTGCGTAGCGCTATCCAGAGAATCTCCGTTCGTTGCCGTTGTTGAGGTAAAAACGCCAGTCAGGATCGCATCTCCGGAGTGTTTAAAGAATAAACACAGCTTGCTTCGCGGCGAGATTTGCGTATAATGCGCGGGCTTGTCAAAATTGACGGCGAGTTCGATATGAACTCTGACGGAGTTAATTTTCCGTCAAACAATGTTCCCAATCGGGGAACTACGTAAGAACGGTTACACTCCCCCATCAATCGTAATGGGTGTGAGGAGTAATCATTTTCGTTTATAAAATAATTGGAGCTCTGGTCTCATGCAGAACCAAAGAATCCGTATCCGCCTTAAAGCGTTCGATCACCGTCTGATCGATCAATCAACCGCGGAAATCGTCGAGACTGCTAAGCGCACTGGTGCGCAAGTCCGTGGTCCGATCCCGCTGCCGACCCGCAAAGAGCGCTTCACCGTTCTGATCTCCCCGCACGTCAACAAAGACGCGCGCGATCAGTACGAAATCCGCACTCACAAGCGTCTGGTTGACATCGTTGAGCCAACTGAGAAAACCGTTGATGCTCTGATGCGTCTGGATCTGGCTGCCGGTGTAGACGTGCAGATCAGCCTGGGTTAATCAGGTCATCGAGCGATTGAGAGGTTGAAACAATGATTGGTTTAGTCGGTAAAAAAGTGGGTATGACCCGCATCTTCACTGAAGATGGCGTCTCTATCCCAGTAACCGTAATCGAAGTTGAAGCAAACCGCGTTACTCAGGTTAAAGATCTGGCTAACGATGGCTACCGTGCCATTCAGGTGACTACCGGTGCTAAAAAAGCTAACCGTGTAACCAAGCCGGAAGCGGGTCACTTCGCTAAAGCTGGCGTAGAAGCTGGCCGTGGTCTGTGGGAATTCCGCCTTGCTGAAGGCGAAGAGTTCACCGTAGGTCAGAACATTAGCGTTGAGCTGTTTGCTGAAGTTAAAAAAGTTGACGTAACTGGCACCTCTAAAGGTAAAGGTTTCGCTGGTACCGTTAAGCGCTGGAACTTCCGTACCCAGGACGCGACTCACGGTAACTCCTTGTCTCACCGTGTTCCGGGTTCTATCGGTCAGAACCAGACTCCGGGCAAAGTGTTCAAAGGCAAGAAAATGGCAGGTCAGCTGGGTAACGAACGCGTAACCGTTCAGAGCCTGGACGTAGTACGTGTTGACGCTGAGCGCAACCTGCTGCTGGTTAAAGGTGCTGTCCCGGGTGCAACCGGTAGCGACCTGATCGTTAAACCAGCTGTGAAGGCGTGAGGAGATAGCAATGGAATTAGTATTGAAAGACGCGCAGAGCGCGCTGACTGTTTCCGAAACTACCTTCGGTCGTGATTTCAACGAAGCGCTGGTTCACCAGGTTGTTGTTGCTTATGCAGCTGGTGCTCGTCAGGGCACTCGTGCTCAGAAGACCCGTGCTGAAGTAACTGGTTCCGGTAAAAAACCGTGGCGTCAGAAAGGCACCGGCCGTGCGCGTTCAGGTTCTATCAAGAGCCCGATCTGGCGTTCTGGTGGCGTGACCTTCGCTGCGCGTCCGCAGGACCACAGTCAAAAAGTTAACAAAAAGATGTACCGCGGCGCGCTGAAAAGCATTCTGTCCGAGCTGGTACGTCAGGATCGTCTGATCGTTGTCGAGAAGTTCTCTGTAGAAGCGCCGAAAACTAAGCTGCTGGCACAGAAACTGAAAGACATGGCTCTGGAAGATGTGCTGATCATCACCGGTGAGCTGGACGAGAACCTGTTCCTGGCTGCGCGCAACCTGCACAAGGTTGACGTACGCGATGCAACTGGTATCGACCCGGTTAGCCTGATCGCCTTCGACAAAGTCGTAATGACTGCTGATGCTGTTAAGCAAGTTGAGGAGATGCTGGCATGATTCGTGAAGAACGTCTGCTGAAGGTGCTGCGTGCACCGCACGTTTCTGAAAAAGCGTCTACTGCGATGGAAAAAACAAACACCATCGTTCTCAAAGTTGCTAAAGACGCGACTAAAGCAGAAATCAAAGCTGCTGTGCAGAAACTGTTTGAAGTCAAAGTTGATACCGTACGTACCCTGGTCGTTAAAGGCAAGGTGAAGCGTCACGGACAGCGTATCGGTCGTCGTAGCGACTGGAAAAAAGCTTACGTCACCCTGGAAGAAGGCCAGAATCTGGACTTCGTTGGCGGCGCTGAGTAAGTCGGAGGAGTAATACAATGGCAGTTGTTAAATGTAAACCGACATCTCCGGGTCGTCGCCACGTCGTTAAAGTGGTAAACCCTGAGCTGCACAAGGGCAAACCTTTTGCTCCGCTGCTGGAAAAAAACAGCAAATCCGGTGGTCGTAACAACAATGGCCGTATCACCACTCGTCATATCGGTGGTGGCCACAAGCAGGCATACCGTATTGTTGACTTCAAACGCAACAAAGATGGTATCCCGGCAGTTGTTGAACGTCTTGAGTACGATCCGAACCGTTCCGCGAACATCGCGCTGGTTCTGTACAAAGACGGCGAACGCCGTTACATCCTGGCCCCTAAAGGCCTGAAAGCGGGCGACCAGATTCAGTCTGGCGTTGATGCTGCAATCAAAGCGGGTAACACCCTGCCGATGCGCAATATCCCGGTTGGTTCTACCGTTCATAACGTAGAAATGAAACCAGGTAAAGGCGGTCAGCTGGCGCGTTCTGCTGGTACTTACGTTCAGATCGTTGCTCGTGATGGTGCTTATGTCACCCTGCGTCTGCGTTCTGGTGAAATGCGTAAAGTCGAAGCAGATTGCCGCGCGACTCTGGGCGAAGTTGGCAATGCTGAGCATATGCTGCGCGTTCTGGGTAAAGCAGGTGCTGCACGCTGGCGTGGTGTTCGTCCTACCGTTCGCGGTACTGCGATGAACCCGGTCGACCACCCACATGGTGGTGGTGAAGGTCGTAACTTTGGTAAGCACCCGGTAACTCCGTGGGGCGTTCAGACCAAAGGTAAGAAGACCCGCAGCAACAAGCGTACTGATAAATTCATCGTACGTCGCCGTAGCAAATAATATTAGAGGATAAGCCATGCCACGTTCTCTCAAGAAAGGTCCTTTTATTGACCTGCACTTGCTGAAGAAGGTAGAGAAAGCGGTGGAAAGCGGAGACAAGAAGCCCCTGCGCACTTGGTCCCGTCGTTCAACGATCTTTCCAAACATGATCGGTTTGACCATCGCTGTCCATAATGGTCGTCAGCACGTTCCGGTATTTGTTTCCGACGAAATGGTCGGTCACAAACTGGGTGAATTCGCACCGACTCGTACTTATCGCGGCCATGCTGCTGATAAAAAAGCGAAGAAGAAATAAGGTAGGAGGAAGAGATGGAAACTTTAGCTCAACATCGCCATGCTCGTTCTTCTGCTCAGAAGGTCCGCCTTGTTGCTGACCTGATTCGCGGTAAGAAAGTGTCGCAGGCCCTGGATATTCTGACCTACACCAATAAGAAAGCGGCTGTACTGGTCAAGAAAGTTCTGGAATCTGCCATTGCTAACGCTGAACACAACGATGGCGCTGACATTGACGATCTGAAAGTTGCGAAAATTTTCGTAGACGAAGGCCCGAGCATGAAGCGCATTATGCCGCGTGCGAAAGGTCGTGCAGATCGCATCCTGAAGCGCACCAGCCACATCACTGTGGTTGTGTCCGATCGCTGAGACTCTGGAGACTAGCAATGGGTCAGAAAGTACATCCTAATGGTATTCGCCTGGGTATTGTCAAACCTTGGAACTCTACCTGGTTCGCGAACACCAAAGAATTCGCTGACAACCTGGACAGCGATTTTAAAGTACGTCAGTACCTGACGAAGGAACTGGCAAAAGCGTCCGTATCTCGTATCGTTATCGAGCGTCCGGCTAAGAGCATCCGTGTGACTATTCACACTGCTCGCCCGGGTATCGTTATCGGTAAGAAAGGCGAAGACGTAGAAAAACTGCGCAAGGTCGTAGCGGATATCGCTGGCGTTCCTGCACAGATCAATATCGCCGAGGTTCGTAAACCTGAACTGGACGCAAAACTGGTTGCTGACAGCATCACTTCTCAGCTGGAACGTCGTGTTATGTTCCGTCGTGCTATGAAGCGTGCTGTACAGAACGCCATGCGTCTGGGCGCTAAAGGTATCAAAGTTGAAGTTAGCGGCCGTCTGGGCGGCGCGGAAATCGCACGTACCGAATGGTACCGCGAAGGTCGCGTACCGCTGCACACTCTGCGTGCTGACATTGACTACAACACCTCTGAAGCGCACACCACTTACGGTGTAATCGGCGTTAAAGTGTGGATCTTCAAAGGTGAGATCCTGGGTGGTATGGCTGCTGTTGAACAACCGGAAAAACCGGCTGCGCAACCTAAAAAGCAGCAGCGTAAAGGCCGTAAATAAGGAGCGTCGCTGATGTTACAACCAAAGCGTACAAAATTCCGTAAAGTGCACAAAGGCCGCAACCGTGGTCTGGCGCAGGGTACGGATGTTAGCTTCGGCACTTTCGGTCTGAAAGCTGTTGGCCGTGGTCGTCTGACTGCACGTCAGATCGAAGCAGCACGTCGTGCAATGACCCGTGCAGTGAAGCGTCAAGGTAAGATCTGGATCCGTGTATTCCCGGACAAACCGATCACCGAGAAGCCGCTGGAAGTTCGTATGGGTAAAGGTAAAGGTAACGTGGAGTATTGGGTTGCCTTGATTCAGCCGGGTAAAGTCCTGTATGAAATGGACGGCGTACCGGAAGAGCTGGCCCGTGAAGCATTCGGCCTGGCAGCAGCGAAACTGCCGATCAAAACCACCTTTGTAACTAAGACGGTGATGTAATGAAAGCAAAAGAGCTGCGTGAAAAAAGCGTTGAAGAGCTGAACACCGAGCTGCTGAACCTGCTGCGCGAGCAGTTCAATCTGCGCATGCAGGCTGCAAGTGGCCAGCTGCAACAGACTCACCTGCTGAAGCAGGTTCGTCGTGATGTTGCACGCGTTAAGACTTTACTGACTGAGAAGGCGGGTGCGTAATGACCGATAAAATCCGTACTCTGCAAGGTCGCGTTGTGAGTGACAAAATGGAGAAATCCATTGTTGTTGCCATCGAGCGTTTTGTGAAACACCCGATCTACGGTAAATTCATCAAACGTACGACCAAACTGCACGTACATGACGAGAACAACGAAAGCGGTATCGGTGACGTGGTTGAAATCCGCGAATGCCGTCCGCTGTCCAAGACTAAGTCCTGGACGCTGGTTCGCGTTGTAGAGAAAGCGGTTCTGTAATACAGTACGCAATCTCGATACGGATAAACGGCTCAGCGATGAGCCGTTTATTTTTTCTACCCATATTCTGAGAGCGGTGTTATAATGCTGCGCCCTCGATATGGGGCTTTTTTAACGACCCTAATTTTGGGGTCTCAGTAGTAGTTGACATTAGCGGAGCACTGAAATGATCCAAGAACAGACTATGCTGAACGTCGCCGACAACTCCGGTGCGCGTCGCGTAATGTGTATCAAGGTTCTGGGTGGCTCGCACCGTCGCTACGCAGGCGTAGGCGACATCATCAAGATCACCATCAAGGAAGCAATTCCGCGTGGTAAGGTCAAAAAAGGTGATGTGCTGAAGGCGGTAGTGGTGCGCACCAAGAAGGGTGTTCGTCGCCCTGACGGTTCTGTCGTTCGCTTCGATGGCAATGCTTGTGTTCTTCTGAACAACAACAGCGAGCAGCCTATCGGTACGCGTATTTTTGGGCCGGTAACTCGTGAACTTCGTTCTGAGAAGTTTATGAAAATCATCTCTCTGGCACCAGAAGTACTCTAAGGAGCGAATCATGGCAGCGAAAATCCGTCGTGATGACGAAGTTATCGTGTTAACCGGTAAAGATAAAGGTAAGCGCGGTAAAGTTAAGAATGTTCTGTCTTCCGGCAAGATCATTGTTGAAGGTATCAACCTGGTTAAGAAACATCAGAAGCCGGTTCCGGCCCTGAACCAACCGGGTGGCATCGTTGAAAAAGAAGCTGCTATTCAGGTTTCTAACGTTGCAATCTTCAATACGGCAACCGGCAAGGCTGACCGTGTAGGCTTTAGATTCGAAGACGGTAAAAAAGTCCGTTTCTTCAAGTCTAATAGCGAAACTATCAAGTAATTTGGAGTAGTACGATGGCGAAACTGCATGATTACTACAAAGACGAAGTAGTTAAGAAACTCATGACTGAGTTTAACTACAATTCTGTCATGCAAGTCCCTCGGGTCGAGAAGATCACCCTGAACATGGGTGTTGGTGAAGCGATCGCTGACAAGAAACTGCTGGATAACGCAGCAGCTGACCTGGCAGCAATCTCCGGTCAAAAACCGCTGATCACCAAAGCACGCAAATCAGTTGCAGGCTTCAAAATCCGTCAGGGCTATCCGATCGGCTGTAAAGTAACTCTGCGTGGCGAACGCATGTGGGAGTTCTTTGAGCGCCTGATCACTATTGCTGTACCGCGTATTCGTGACTTCCGTGGCCTGTCTACGAAGTCTTTCGATGGTCGTGGTAACTACAGCATGGGTGTCCGTGAGCAGATCATCTTCCCAGAAATCGACTACGACAAAGTCGATCGCGTTCGTGGTTTGGATATTACCATTACCACTACTGCGACCTCTGACGAAGAAGGCCGTGCTCTGCTGGCTGCCTTTGACTTCCCGTTCCGCAAGTAAGGTAGGGTTACTGAATGGCTAAGCAATCAATGAAAGCACGCGAAGTAAAACGCGTAGCTTTAGCTGATAAATACTTCGCGAAACGCGCTGAACTGAAAGCGATCATCTCTGATGTGAACGCTTCCGACGAAGATCGTTGGAACGCAGTTCTCAAGCTGCAGACTCTGCCGCGTGATTCCAGCCCGTCTCGTCAGCGTAACCGCTGCCGTCAAACAGGTCGTCCGCATGGTTTCCTGCGGAAGTTCGGGTTGAGCCGTATTAAGGTCCGTGAAGCCGCTATGCGCGGTGAAATCCCGGGTCTGAAAAAGGCTAGCTGGTAATTGTCACCAATTGAATCACGGGAGTAAAGACAGATGAGCATGCAAGATCCGATCGCGGATATGCTGACCCGTATCCGTAACGGTCAGGCCGCGAACAAAGCTGCGGTCACCATGCCTTCCTCCAAGCTGAAAGTGGCAATTGCCAACGTGCTGAAGGAAGAAGGTTTTATCGAAGATTTTAAAGTTGAAGGCGACACCAAGCCGGAACTGGAAGTGACACTTAAGTACTTCCAGGGGAAAGCTGTTGTAGAAAGCATTCAGCGTGTCAGCCGCCCAGGTCTGCGCATCTATAAAAGAAAAGATGAGCTGCCGAAAGTTATGGCGGGTCTGGGTATCGCGGTTGTTTCTACCTCTAAAGGTGTTATGACTGATCGTGCAGCGCGCCAGGCTGGTCTTGGTGGCGAAATTATCTGCTACGTAGCCTAATCGGAGGAAAAAATGTCTCGTGTTGCTAAAGCACCGGTCGTTGTTCCTGCCGGCGTTGATGTAAAAATCAACGGTCAGGTTATTACGATCAAAGGTAAAAACGGCGAGCTGACTCGTACTCTCAACGATGCTGTTGAAGTTAAACATGCAGATAATGCACTGACCTTCGGTCCGCGTGATGGTTACGTAGACGGTTGGGCTCAGGCTGGTACCGCGCGTGCCCTGCTGAACTCAATGGTTGTCGGTGTTACCGAAGGCTTCACTAAGAAGCTGCAGCTGGTTGGTGTAGGTTATCGTGCAGCGGTTAAAGGCAATGTTGTTAACCTGGCTCTGGGTTTCTCCCATCCGGTTGATCACCAGCTGCCGGCCGGCATCACTGCAGAATGTCCGTCTCAGACTGAAATCGTGCTGAAAGGCGCTGATAAACAGCTGATCGGCCAGGTTGCAGCAGATCTGCGCGCCTACCGTCGTCCTGAGCCTTATAAAGGCAAGGGTGTTCGTTACGCCGACGAAGTCGTGCGTACCAAAGAGGCTAAGAAGAAGTAAGGTAACACTATGGATAAGAAATCTGCTCGTATCCGTCGTGCGACCCGCGCACGCCGCAAGCTCCAGGAGCTGGGTGCAACTCGCCTGGTGGTACATCGTACCCCGCGTCACATTTACGCACAGGTCATTGCATCGAACGGTTCTGAAGTTCTGGTAGCTGCTTCTACTGTAGAAAAAGCTATCGCTGAACAACTGAAGTACACCGGTAACAAAGACGCTGCAGCAGCTGTGGGTAAAGCTGTCGCTGAACGCGCTCTGGAAAAAGGCATCAAAGATGTTTCCTTTGACCGTTCCGGGTTCCAATATCATGGTCGTGTCCAGGCACTGGCAGATGCTGCCCGTGAAGCTGGCCTTCAGTTCTAAGGTAGAGGTGTAAGATGGCTCACATCGAAAAACAAGCTGGCGAACTGCAGGAAAAGCTGATCGCGGTTAACCGCGTATCTAAAACCGTTAAAGGTGGTCGTATTTTCTCCTTCACAGCTCTGACTGTTGTTGGTGATGGTAACGGTCGCGTTGGTTTTGGTTACGGTAAAGCACGCGAAGTTCCGGCAGCGATCCAGAAAGCGATGGAAAAAGCCCGTCGCAATATGATTAACGTCGCGCTGAACCACGGCACCCTGCAGCACCCGGTTAAGGGTACTCACACGGGTTCTCGTGTATTCATGCAGCCGGCTTCCGAAGGTACCGGTATCATCGCCGGTGGTGCAATGCGCGCCGTTCTGGAAGTCGCTGGAGTTCGTAACGTTCTGGCTAAAGCGTATGGTTCCACCAACCCGATTAACGTGGTTCGTGCAACTATCGATGGCCTGGAAAATATGAATTCTCCAGAAATGGTCGCTGCCAAGCGTGGTAAATCCGTTGAAGAAATTCTGGGGTAATTGACCATGGCAAAGACTATTAAAATCACTCAAACCCGCAGTGCAATCGGTCGTCTGCCGAAACACAAGGCAACGCTGCTTGGCCTGGGTCTGCGTCGTATTGGTCATACTGTAGAACGTGAGGATACTCCTGCCGTTCGTGGTATGGTCAACGCGGTTTCCTTCATGGTTAAAGTTGAGGAGTAAGAGATGCGTTTAAATACTCTGTCTCCGGCCGAAGGCTCCAAAAAGGCGGGTAAACGCCTGGGTCGTGGTATCGGTTCTGGCCTCGGTAAAACCGGTGGTCGTGGTCACAAAGGTCAGAAGTCTCGTTCTGGCGGTGGCGTACGTCGCGGTTTCGAGGGTGGTCAGATGCCTCTGTACCGTCGTCTGCCGAAATTCGGTTTCACTTCACGTAAAGCAATGATTACGGCAGAGGTTCGTCTGTCCGATCTGGCTAAAGTAGAAGGCGACGTAGTTGACCTGAACACGCTGAAAGCGGCTAACATTATCGGCATCCAGATCGAGTTCGCGAAAGTGATCCTGGCTGGTGAAGTATCTCGTCCGGTAACTATCCGTGGCCTGCGTGTTACTAAAGGCGCTCGTGCTGCTATCGAAGCTGCTGGCGGTAAAATTGAGGAATAAGTAGCAGATGGCTAAGCAACCGGGATTAGATTTTCAAAGTGCCAAAGGCGGTTTCGGCGAACTGAAACGCAGACTTTTGTTTGTTATCGGCGCGCTGATTGTGTTCCGAATTGGCTCTTTTATTCCGATCCCTGGTATCGATGCCGCTGTACTTGCCAAACTGCTTGAGCAACAGCGAGGCACCATCATTGAAATGTTCAACATGTTCTCTGGTGGTGCTCTCAGCCGTGCTTCTATCTTTGCTCTGGGTATTATGCCGTACATTTCGGCATCCATTATTATCCAGCTGCTGACGGTGGTTCATCCAACGCTCGCAGAAATTAAGAAAGAAGGGGAGTCTGGTCGTCGTAAGATCAGCCAGTACACTCGCTACGGTACTCTGGTGCTGGCAATATTCCAGTCGATCGGTATTGCTACCGGTCTGCCGAATATGCCTGGTATGCAGGGCCTGGTCATTAACCCAGGCTTTGCATTCTATTTCACCGCTGTTGTAAGTCTGGTCACAGGAACCATGTTCCTGATGTGGCTCGGCGAACAGATTACTGAACGTGGTATCGGTAACGGTATTTCGATCATTATCTTCGCTGGTATTGTTGCGGGACTCCCGCCAGCCATCGCCCATACGATCGAGCAAGCGCGTCAAGGCGACCTGCACTTCCTCCTGTTGCTGTTGGTTGCAGTATTAGTATTTGCAGTGACCTTCTTTGTTGTCTTCGTTGAACGTGGTCAACGCCGCATTGTGGTGAACTACGCTAAGCGTCAACAAGGTCGTCGTGTCTATGCTGCACAGAGCACACATTTGCCGCTGAAAGTGAATATGGCGGGGGTAATCCCGGCAATCTTCGCTTCCAGTATTATTCTGTTCCCGGCAACCATCGCGTCATGGTTCGGGGGCGGTACTGGTTGGAACTGGCTGACAACAATTTCGCTGTATTTGCAGCCTGGGCAACCGCTTTATGTGTTACTCTATGCGTCTGCAATCATCTTCTTCTGTTTCTTCTACACGGCGTTGGTCTTCAACCCGCGTGAAACAGCAGATAACCTGAAGAAGTCCGGTGCATTTGTACCAGGAATTCGTCCGGGAGAGCAAACGGCGAAGTATATCGATAAAGTAATGACTCGCCTGACTCTAATCGGTGCGTTGTATATTACTTTTATCTGCCTGATCCCGGAGTTCATGCGTGATGCAATGAAAGTACCGTTCTACTTCGGTGGGACCTCACTGCTTATCGTTGTCGTCGTGATAATGGACTTTATGGCTCAAGTGCAAACTCTGATGATGTCCAGTCAGTATGAGTCTGCATTGAAGAAGGCGAACCTGAAAGGCTACGGCCGTTAATTGGTCGCCTGAGAAGTTACGGAGAGTAAAAATGAAAGTTCGTGCTTCCGTCAAGAAATTATGCCGTAACTGCAAAATCGTTAAGCGTGATGGTGTCATCCGTGTGATTTGCAGTGCCGAGCCGAAACATAAACAGCGCCAAGGCTGATTTATTTCGCATATTTTTCTTGCAAAGTTGGGTTGAGCTGGCTAGATTAGCCAGCCAATCTTTTGTATGTCTGTGCGTTTCCATTTGAGTATCCTGAAAACGGGCTTTTCAGCATGGAACGTGCAATTCAAATAGTAGGAGTGCATAGTGGCCCGTATAGCAGGCATTAACATTCCTGATCACAAACATACCGTAATCGCTTTAACTGCAATTTTCGGTATCGGCAAGACCCGTTCTAAGGCTATTTGTGCCTCAGCGGGAATCGCTGAACATGTTAAGATCAGTGAGCTGTCTGAAGAACAGATCGAAACGCTGCGCGACGAAGTCGGTAAATTCGTCGTTGAAGGTGATCTGCGTCGTGAAATCACCCTGAGCATCAAGCGTCTGATGGACCTTGGTTGCTACCGTGGTTTGCGTCATCGTCGTGGTCTCCCGGTTCGCGGTCAGCGTACCAAGACCAACGCACGTACCCGTAAGGGTCCGCGCAAACCGATCAAGAAATAATCGGGGTGATTGAATAATGGCAAAGGCACCAATTCGTGCACGTAAGCGTGTAAGAAAACAAGTCTCTGACGGCGTGGCTCATATCCATGCTTCTTTCAACAACACCATCGTTACTATTACTGATCGTCAGGGTAACGCTTTGGGTTGGGCAACAGCCGGTGGTTCCGGTTTCCGTGGTTCACGCAAATCCACTCCGTTTGCAGCTCAGGTTGCAGCAGAGCGTTGCGCTGAAGCCGTAAAAGAATACGGCATCAAGAATCTGGAAGTTATGGTCAAGGGACCGGGTCCGGGTCGCGAATCTACTATTCGTGCTCTGAACGCCGCTGGTTTCCGCATCACTAATATTACTGATGTGACTCCGATCCCTCACAACGGTTGTCGTCCGCCGAAAAAACGTCGCGTATAACGCGGTCGTTTTCTAGGATTGTTGGAGAAAGAAAATGGCAAGATATTTGGGTCCTAAGCTCAAGCTGAGCCGTCGCGAGGGCACAGACCTCTTCCTGAAGTCTGGCGTTCGCGCGATCGATACCAAGTGTAAAATTGAACAAGCTCCTGGCCAGCACGGTGCGCGTAAACCGCGTCTGTCTGACTATGGTGTGCAGTTGCGTGAAAAGCAAAAAGTTCGCCGTATCTACGGTGTGCTGGAGCGTCAGTTCCGTAACTATTATAAAGAAGCAGCACGTCTGAAAGGCAACACCGGTGAAAACCTGTTGGCTCTGCTGGAAGGTCGTCTGGACAACGTTGTATACCGTATGGGCTTTGGCGCCACTCGTGCTGAAGCACGCCAGCTGGTTAGCCACAAGGCTATCATGGTAAACGGTCGTGTTGTTAACATCGCTTCTTATCAGGTTAAAGCGAATGACGTTGTTAGCATTCGTGAGAAAGCGAAAAAGCAGTCTCGCGTGAAAGCCGCTCTGGAGCTGGCTGAGCAGCGTGAAAAGCCAACCTGGCTGGAAGTTGATGCTGGCAAGATGGAAGGTACGTTCAAGCGTCAGCCGGAACGTTCTGATCTGTCTGCGGACATTAACGAACACCTGATCGTCGAGCTTTACTCCAAGTAAAGCTTAGTACCAAAGAGAGGACACAATGCAGGGTTCTGTGACAGAGTTTCTAAAACCGCGCCTGGTAGATATCGAGCAAGTGAGTTCGACGCACGCCAAGGTGACCCTTGAGCCTTTAGAGCGTGGCTTTGGCCATACTCTGGGTAACGCACTGCGCCGTATTCTGCTTTCATCAATGCCGGGTTGCGCGGTGACCGAGGTTGAGATTGATGGTGTACTGCACGAGTACAGCACCAAAGAAGGCGTTCAGGAAGATATCCTGGAAATCCTGCTCAACCTGAAAGGGCTGGCGGTGAAAGTTCATGGTAAAGATGAAGTTATTCTTACTTTGAATAAATCTGGCATTGGCCCTGTGACCGCAGCCGACATTACCACCGATGGTGATGTCGAAATCGTCAAGCCGCAGCACGTTATCTGCCACCTGACCGATGAAAACGCCGCTATTAGCATGCGTATCAAAGTTCAGCGCGGTCGTGGTTATGTGCCGGCGTCTGCCCGAATTCATTCGGAAGAAGATGAGCGCCCGATCGGACGTCTGCTGGTCGACGCCTGCTACAGCCCTGTAGAGCGTATTGCCTACAATGTTGAAGCAGCGCGTGTAGAACAGCGTACCGACCTGGACAAGCTGGTCATCGAAATGGAAACCAATGGCACAATCGATCCTGAAGAGGCGATTCGTCGTGCGGCAACCATCCTGGCTGAACAACTTGAAGCTTTCGTTGATTTACGTGATGTACGTCAGCCGGAAGTTAAAGAAGAGAAACCAGAATTCGATCCGATCCTGCTGCGCCCTGTTGACGATCTGGAATTGACTGTCCGCTCTGCTAACTGCCTCAAGGCAGAAGCTATCCACTATATCGGTGATCTGGTACAGCGTACCGAGGTTGAGTTGCTGAAAACGCCGAACCTGGGTAAAAAATCTCTTACCGAGATTAAAGACGTGCTGGCCTCCCGTGGTCTGTCTCTGGGCATGCGCCTGGAAAACTGGCCACCGGCAAGCATTGCTGACGAGTAACCGGATCACAGGTTAAGGTTTTACTGAGAAGGATAAGGTCATGCGCCATCGTAAGAGTGGTCGTCAACTGAACCGCAACAGCAGCCATCGCCAGGCTATGTTCCGCAACATGGCAGGTTCGCTGGTTCGTCATGAGATCATCNATCGCGCGGAGCCGAAAGCAGAAGCTGCTGCAGAGTAATCTGTAGTAACGTAGAAAAACCCGCCCCGGCGGGTTTTTTTATATCCTCCGTACCCCCATCTCACTACAATATCTCTACACTTCTGTTCAATCCCCTGGAGCCGACGCATGTGGTTGCTAGATCAGTGGGCGGAACGCCATATCCTGGATGCCCAAAAAAGCGGCGAGTTTGATAATTTACCCGGTACGGGTGAACCGCTGCTGCTCGAAGATGACTCCCATATTCCTGAAGCGCTTCGTGCAGGTTACCGCCTGCTGAAAAATGCGGGCTGCTTACCGCCGGAACTTGTCCAGCGCAAAGAGGCGGTAGAATTGATGGATCTGTTAAACGGCATCCGTCAGGACGATCCCCGCTATCAGGAACTGAGCCGCCGACTGACGTTGCTGGAGCTAAAATTACGCCAGGCGGGGTTGAATACGGATTTTCTGCGCGGGGAATATGCAGACAGATTACTACAGAAAATGAACAAGGGTTGAACATGTACCGTATCGGTGAACTGGCGAAATTAGCGGATGTAACCCCGGATACCATTCGCTATTACGAAAAACAGCAGATGATGGACCATGACGTTCGTACTGAAGGCGGTTTTCGTCTCTATTCCGACAACGATCTGCAGCGTCTGCGCTTTATCCGTTATGCACGGCAACTGGGGTTTACGCTGGAGTCGATCCGCGAACTGCTGTCGATCCGTATCGATCCCGAGCATCACACCTGCCAGGAGTCCAAAGGGATTGTCCAGGCACGGTTAAGTGAAGTCGAAGAGAGGATAGAAGAACTGCAGACCATGCGCCGCTCGTTGCAGCGTCTGAACGATGCCTGTTGCGGAACAGCTCACAGCAGCGTCTACTGTTCGATTCTTGAAGCGCTGGAACAAGGCGCAAGCACGCCGCGTGCTGCCCGTTGATCTTTTTTGATACCGGGATTACACTCCCGCCGTCAAAACACACAAACTGGAGAAATTATGAGCCGCTATCAGCACAAGAAGGGGCAAATTAAGGATAACGCCATTGAGGCTTTACTTCATGACCCGCTGTTTCGCCAGCGCGTTGAGAAAAATAAGAAAGGGAAAGGCAGTTATTTACGCAAAGATAAGCACGATAAACGAGGTAACTGGGAGGCCAGTGGCAAGAAAGCAAAACGCTTTTTTACCACTGGTCTTCTGGCTTTTACGCGTCAGATCATGAACGGTTATTTTGTTCTTTCAGCAGATCGCGAATTTCAGAAAGCAGGACTTCTTCTTTAGACGGTGCCGGCGCCTCCTTCGGCTCCGCTTCATTGCGACGAAGTTTATTTATCAGCTTAATTGCCATAAAAATCGCAAATGCAACGATGATAAAGTCGAAGATATTTTGAATGAATACACCATAGTTCATCACTACTGCAGGAATATCCCCCGCAGCCGGGCGTAGTGTCCAGGCAAATTGCTTGAAATCAATCCCGCCAATTAACAGCCCCAGTGGCGGCATAATAATATCGGCAACCAGTGACGATACGATTTTACCGAATGCGGCACCAATAATGACACCCACGGCTAAATCGACAACATTCCCGCGCATCGCGAATTCGCGAAACTCTTTTAATAAGCTCATTTTTTTCTCCATGTGCCAGCTGACGTTTATAAGTTTAACAAATGTTTAGTCATTTTCCATTACACCCGGCGAATCAAAGAAATTGATTAGTCCTTAAATAATAAAGGGTTAATTAAGAAAGCGCCCCTGAGAGCGCTTTGAAGAACGTTAGAGGAAGAAGGGGCTTGGCTGGAAAAGTCGTTCAACATCAGTAATAAACTTTTTATCCGTCAGGAACATAATCACATGGTCGCCCTGTTCAATGCGAAGATTATCATTAGCGATCATGACATCATTTCCGCGAACTACGGCACCAATAATCGTTCCCGGTGGCAATTTAATTTCATCAATAACCCTGCCGACCACTCTGGATGTCGTTTCATCACCGTGTGCAACGGCTTCGATAGCTTCGGCAACGCCCCGGCGCAATGAAGAGACGCCGACAATATCGGCTTTACGCACGTGGCTCAGCAAGGCGGAAATTGTCGCCTGCTGAGGCGAAATGGCGATATCAATAACGCTACCCTGCACGAGATCGACATAAGCGCGGCGCTGGATCAGCACCATTACTTTTTTCGCCCCCATGCGTTTTGCCAGCATAGCCGACATGATATTCGCTTCGTCGTCGTTGGTCACTGCGATGAAGAGATCGACCTGATCGATATGCTCTTCTGTAAGCAGTTCCTGATCCGACGCATCGCCGAAGAAGACGATCGTATTTTGCAGCTTCTCTGCCAGTTCTGCCGCCCGCTGCTGATCGCGCTCGATTAGCTTAACGCTGTAGTCTTTTTCCAGACGTTGGGCCAGCCCCGCACCGATATTCCCGCCCCCCACGAGCATAATGCGTTTATAGGGTTTTTCCAGACGCTGCAACTCGCTCATCACCGCGCGAATATGCTGCGAGGCGGCGATGAAAAAGACTTCGTCACCTGCTTCAACGATGGTTGAGCCCTGAGGGCGAATCGGCCTGTCATGGCGGAAAATCGCCGCCACACGGGTATCGATATGCGGCATATGCTCGCGCATGGTGGAGAGCGCGTTACCAACCAGTGGACCGCCGTAGTAGGCATTAACCACCGCAAGGCTTACTTTACCTTCGGCAAAGTTCACTACCTGCAGTGCGCCGGGATACTCGATCAAACGGTAGATACTGTCGATAACCAACTGTTCCGGAGCGATCAAATGGTCGATGGGTACTGCTTCAGAGTGAAACAGTTTATCGGCGTCACGAACGTAATCCGGCGCACGAATACGCGCAATACGATTTGGCGTGTTAAACAGGGAATAGGCGACCTGGCAGGCTACCATATTGGTTTCGTCTGAACTGGTGACTGCAACGAGCATATCCGCATCATCAGCGCCTGCTTCGCGCAGCACGCGAGGGTGCGAACCGTGCCCCTGCACGACGCGCAGATCGAATTTATCCTGCAGGGTGCGCAGGCGCTCGCCATTAATGTCGACAACGGTAATGTCGTTATTCTCGCCCACCAGGTTTTCCGCCAGCGTGCCGCCAACCTGACCCGCACCGAGTATGATAATTTTCATCTGTCGCGATCCGTTATCCGATCATTTCTTGATTAGCTTAGCGTAAAAGAAGCCATCACCTTCTTCCGCAGCAGGCAGGTTTTGCTTGCCCGGCTGCTCTGGCGTTCCTGTGTCGCGCAATACCGCATCCGGCGTACGCTCAAGGAATGCACAAACCTGCTCGCTGTTCTCTTCCGGCAGAACGGAACAGGTGGCGTAAACCAGCGTTCCACCAGGCTTCAGGTGCGGCCACACGGCATCGAGAATTTCGCGTTGCAGCGCGGCGAGTTCAGGAATGTCGCGATCGCGACGCAGCCATTTGATGTCCGGATGGCGACGAATCACGCCGGTGGCAGAGCAGGGCGCATCCAGCAGGATACGATCAAACTGCATATCGTCACACCACTGCGCGGGAAAACGACCATCACCCTGTTTTACCTGCGCTTTCATCCCCAGGCGTTTCAGATTGTCATATACACGGGACAGACGTTTTTCATCCACATCGACAGCCATCACCTCAGCACCCGGTGCCGCTTCGAGAATATGCGTTGTTTTACCGCCCGGCGCGGCGCAGAGATCGAGGATCTGCTCGCCATTCTCTGGTGCCAGGAAGGTCATGCAGCCCTGTGCGGAAGCGTCCTGTACCGTCACCCAGCCCTGCTCAAACCCCGGTAGAGCATGAACAGGCAACGGTGATTCCAGCCGGACGGCGTCAGGATNCCCCCCCCAGCCACATCGGCGGTCGTTGGTTATTCGCCTCAACAATGGCTTCCCACTGCTGCGGATAGGCTTTCTGCAACCGTTTCAGCAGCCAGGAAGGATGAAGCGAACGGCTTTCGCTTTTGGCAAACGCCTCAAGTAACGCCTCCTGCTGGCGCTGAAACTGGCGCAGCACGCCGTTAATCAGCCCTTTCAGTTGCGGACGCTTTATGACCACAGCGCCTTCAACGGTCTCGGCCAGCGCGGCATGCGGAGGAATTCGGGTGTAAAGCAGCTGATAGAAACCAACCATGATCAGGTAATGGATGGTGCGCTGTTTACCGGTCATCGGGCGCGACATCAGCTTATTGATGAGCCATTCCAGTTGGGAAAGGGTGCGCAGAACGCCAAAGCAAAGCTCCTGAAGCAGTGCTCTATCTTTGTCAGACACTTTTTGCTGGAGCGGCGGGAGCACGTTACTGAGCGATTGTCCGTTTTCGACCACCTGCTCCACGGCCTGGGCCGCGAGGCTGCGTAAATTAGTATTTTTTTTCATAACCGCAAAAATAAAAACGCCCGGCAGCACCGGGCTTAAGACGTTTCACCCTCAGGCGAGACGATGACCGGGAATAAACCACTCCCGGCGGGAATTTAACAGATCCTGCACGTTCATCGCTTTCTTGCCAGCAGGCTGCAGCGACTGCAGGTTCAGAATACCGTCGCCGGTAGCCACCTGAACGCCGTTTTTATTGGCATCAAGGATGGTGCCTGGTTCGGCATTCGCGGGCGTATTAATCACCGACGCCTGCCAGACCTTCACCGGCTGATCGTTAATGATGATATAGCTCATCGGCCAGGGATTGAATGCACGAATATTACGTTCAAGCTGGGCGGCGGAAAGCGTCCAGTCGACGCGGGCCTCTTCTTTACTGAGTTTCTCAGCATAGGTGACCAGCGATTCATCCTGCACTTCGGGTTTTGCCGTACCGTGCGCCAGTTGATTCAACGTGAGCAGCAAACCTTCAGGACCCATCCCGGCCAGCTTGTCGTACAGTGACGCGCTGGTATCTTCAGGCGTGATGGGGCAGGCGAGCTTACACAGCATATCGCCGGTATCCAGACCTACATCCATCTGCATGATGGTTACGCCGGTTTCAGCATCACCGGCCCACAGCGAGCGTTGGATTGGGGCGGCGCCACGCCAGCGCGGCAGCAGCGAACCATGTACGTTGATACAGCCCAGACGCGGCATCTCCAGCACGGCTTTCGGCAGTATCAGGCCATAAGCCACTACCACCATGACGTCGGCGTTGAGATCGGCAACGAGCTGCTGGTTTTCCTGTGGGCGAAGCGAGACGGGCTGGAAAACCGGCAGGCCTTTTTCTTCGGCAAGCACTTTTACCGGGCTCGGCATCAGTTTTTTGCCGCGGCCTGCAGGGCGATCGGGTTGGGTGAACACACCAACAATCTGATGCTCAGACGACAACAGCGCGTCAAGATGACGCGCTGCAAAGTCAGGGGTGCCCGCAAAAATAATACGTAGTGAATCTGACACGTTGATTCTTGTCCTTAAGCTCGCGCGTTCAGGCGGTCGAGTTTTTCAACTTTCTGGCGAATACGCTGTTGCTTCAGCGGCGACAGGTAGTCGATAAACAGCTTACCGACCAGGTGATCCATTTCATGCTGAATACAGATCGCCAGCAGGCCATCGGCTTCCAGTTCATACGGTTTGCCTTCACGGTCCAGCGCACGGATTTTCACTTTCTCAGCGCGCGATACCAGAGCGCGTTGCTCCGGAATAGAAAGACAACCTTCTTCGATACCGGTTTCACCGCTTTTTTCCAGCAGCTCCGGGTTGATCAGGACCAGGCGTTCGTCGCGGTTTTCGGAAACATCAATCACGATGATGCGCTGATGGATATCCACCTGCGTTGCCGCCAGACCGATACCTTCTTCAGCGTACATCGTCTCGAACATATCATCGACGATACGCTGAATTTCTGCATTGACTTCTTTGACCGGCGTAGCGACTTTGCGAAGGCGCTCGTCCGGAATATGTAACACTTGCAAAACTGCCATAAATTTCCAGAGTCGTGTTCAGGAGTTGAAAAGATAATTACCACTATTCTAGACAAAACCCCACCTGATTGACAGCATCACTGACCAATCGCAAGGATTGCCGAAGCCGCTTGTGGCAGGGAGAAGAGATGACATCAACAGAAACTGGGCTGCGTCTGATGGCGGTAGCGGGAATATACGGTGACGCCATGCTCGATGCGTTTCGGGCGCTCAAAACGTCTCCTTCTATCGAGACGAGTGATTTAACGCAGGCAGGCCTTTCCGTCAGACAAGCGTCGCAGTTTCTTGCTGTTTCGGATGCCGAACTGGAAACTTCGCTGCAATGGCTTGAGCACCCGGACCATCATTTGATTACCGCAGACAATGATGTCTACCCTGAGGCGCTGCGCGCTATTGTGGATTATCCCGCGCTGCTGTTTGTCGCAGGGGATCCCGCTCTGCTTCGTTCTCCGCAACTGGCAGTGGTGGGGAGCCGGGCGCACTCCTGGTACGGCGAACGCTGGGGAAGCTATTTCTGCGAAGCGCTGGCGAAACACGGTTTGACTATTACCAGCGGGCTGGCGCTGGGCATTGACGGCGTAGCTCACCGTGCAGCGCTGAAAGCCGAAGGGAAAACTATCGCCGTGCTGGGGCATGGGCTTTCGTTAATTCATCCCCGGCGTCATCTTCAACTGGCAAAGCAAATTCTGGAAACGGGCGGCGCGCTGGTTTCTGAGTTTCCGCTGATGACAAAGCCGCTGGCGCATCACTTTCCACGTCGAAACCGGGTAATCAGCGGTCTCAGCCAGGGAGTATTCGTTGTCGAGGCGGCGCTGAAAAGCGGTTCCCTGGTGACTGCCCGATGTGCGCTCGAACAGGGCAGAGAAGTGTTTGCATTACCCGGCCCGGTAGGGCACCCCGGAACGGAAGGCCCGCACTGGCTCATTCGACAGGGCGCGATTCTCGTGAACTCACCCGAGGAAATTCTGGAAAATTTGCAATATGGTTTCCATTGGTTGCCAGATGACGCTGAAAAAACAAATTATTCACCGGATCATCAGAGTGTGGCATTGCCATTTCCTGAGCTCCTGGCTAACGTAGGAGATGAGGTAACACCTGTTGACGTCGTCGCTGAACGTGCCGGCCAACCTGTGCCAGTAACGGTGGCTCAGCTACTCGAACTGGAGTTAGCAGGGTGGATCGCAGCTGTACCCGGCGGCTATGTCCGTTTAAGGAGGGCATGCCATGTTCGACGTACTAATGTATTTGTTTGAGACTTACATCCATAACGAAGCTGAAATGCGCGTGGATCAGGACAAACTAACGCGGGATCTTACCGACGCGGGTTTTGATCGTGAGGATATTTATAACGCGCTGTTGTGGCTTGAAAAGCTCGCTGACTATCAGGAAGGCCTCGCCGAACCGATGCAGCTCGCTTCTGACCCACTCTCCGTTCGTATCTATACGGAAGAAGAGTGTCAACGGCTGGATGCCAGTTGCCGGGGATTCTTGTTATTCCTGGAGCAGATTCAGGTGCTAAACCTCGAAACGCGTGAAATGGTGATTGAACGCGTCATGGCGCTGGATGCCGCAGAGTTCGATCTGGAAGACCTGAAATGGGTCATTCTGATGGTGCTGTTTAACATCCCGGGTTGTGAAAACGCGTATCAACAAATGGAAGAATTACTCTTCGAAGTGAATGAAGGTATGCTGCATTAATCATTTGTGCAGCATCAAGAGTTGTTATGGCCAAATCAGCACTGTTTACGGTGCGTAAAAACGAGCCCTGCCCGCAGTGCGGGGCTGAACTGGTTATCCGATCCGGGAAGCACGGCCCGTTTCTCGGTTGCTCTCATTATCCGGAATGCGATTACGTCCGTCCCCTGAAAAGTCAGGCGGACGGGCATATCGTTAAAGTTCTGGAGGGGCAGTTGTGTCCTGCCTGTGGTGCTGAACTGGTGTTGCGCCAGGGGCGTTTTGGCATGTTTATTGGGTGCAGCCGATACCCGGAGTGTGAACATACTGAAGTGATCGACAAGCCCGATGAAACCGCAATCCGCTGCCCACAATGCCATCAGGGGCATCTCGTCCAGCGCCGCTCGCGCTACGGTAAAACCTTTCATTCCTGCGATCGCTACCCGGAATGTCAGTTCGTCATCAATTTCAAACCTGTTGCGGGTGAGTGTCCTGAGTGTCATTACCCGCTGCTCATCGAAAAGAAAACCGCACAGGGCGTGAAGCGTTTCTGTGCCAGTAAACAATGTGGAAAGCCGGTAACGGCGGAACAAATCAGTGAATAATTACCTGCCATCAGACACCGTGACCAAAGCCGTTGCGGTGTTAAATAATGAAAACGTCATCGCCTATCCCACAGAAGCTGTTTTTGGTGTCGGTTGCGACCCGGACAGCGAAACTGCGGTGATGAAACTGCTGGATCTCAAACAACGTCCGGTTGAAAAAGGCCTGATTCTGATCGCCGCCGATTTTGAACAGCTCAAACCTTATATCGACGATTCCCGGCTGACGGACGAACAACGCGACGCCGTCTTCGCCTGCTGGCCTGGTCCTGTGACCTTTGTTTTCCCTGCGCGAGCCACAACGCCGCGCTGGCTGACGGGGCGTTTCGACTCGCTGGCGGTACGTGTTACCGATCACCCTTTGGTGATCGAGCTCTGCCGCGCTTACGGTAAACCGCTGGTCTCCACCAGTGCTAATCTGACCGGGCTTCCGCCATGCCGTACTACTGAAGAGGTTCGCGCGCAGTTTGGGGATGATTTCCCGGTTGTGGACGGCCTCACCGGCGGGCGCCTGAATCCTTCGGAAATTCGGGATGCGTTAACGGGCGAACTTTTTCGCCAGGGGTAATCTATGGAAACCTACGCTGTCTTTGGTAATCCGATCGCGCACAGTAAATCGCCGTTTATTCATCAGCAGTTTGCAAAACAGCTCCGGATCGAACACCCGTACGGGCGCGTGCTGGCGCCCGTGGATGATTTCATCACTACGCTGAACGCCTTTTTCGCCGCAGGCGGTCAGGGCGCTAACGTGACTGTTCCTTTCAAGGAAGAGGCGTTCGCCAGAGCGGATGAACTCACGGAGCGTGCAGCGCTGGCTGGTGCGGTGAATACACTTAAGCGTCTGGAAGACGGACGCTTATTGGGCGATAACACCGACGGTATTGGTTTACTGAGTGATCTGGAACGTCTCGATCTTATCAAGCCAGGTTTTCGCATTTTGCTGATTGGCGCGGGCGGCGCGGCGCGAGGGGTATTGCTGCCGCTGCTGTCACTGAACTGCGCGGTCACGATCGCGAACCGGACGTTTTCCCGCGCTCAGGAACTGGCGCAGCTTTTTGCCCATACCGGCAGCGTCAATGCAGTCGACATTGACCGTCTCGACGGGCTGGAGTTTGATCTCATCATCAATGCCACCTCGAGCGGTATTGGCGGCGAGGTGCCGGCGATTCCCTCCTCCCTCATTAATGCGCATGTGCGTTGCTACGACATGTTTTACCAGAAAGGAAATACCCCTTTTTTACGCTGGTGCGAGCAGCATGGCGCGAAGATGTGTGCTGATGGGCTGGGGATGCTGGTGGCTCAGGCGGCGCATGCGGTATTGCTCTGGCACGGCGTACTGCCGGAAACCACGCCGGTGATTGAGGCCCTTTCCCGGGAACTGCAGGCGTGAATCAGGCGATTCAGTTTCCTGACAGAGAATTCTGGGACGAAGAACTCAGCGCGGTTGTCTTTCCGGCGCTGGTGAATGGCATGCAGCTAATCTGTGCCATTAAAGGGGAAGCGCTGGCGCACCGCTTTGGTGGCGGTACGCCAGAAACGTGGCTGGCTGGTTTTCGCGAACACCGTTGGGATCTGGAAGAAGAAGCCGAACAGGCGATTCGAGAAGAACAGGAAGACGGTCAGGGCTGGTTCTGGCTCTCCTGACGCAAATAGTCATCCTTCCATTTCACGTAGTTGTTCGCAGAATAGCGCAGCCCCGCAATTTCCGCTTCCGTCAGGGGGCGGATCTGCTTCACCGGGCTGCCTAAATAGAGATAGCCGCTTTCCAGGCGCTTGTTTTGTGGCACGAGGCTCCCGGCGCCAATCATTACATCATCCTCAACAATCACCCCATCAAGGAGAATCGATCCCATTCCCACCAGCACACGATTGCCAATCGTACAACCGTGCAGCATCACTTTATGCCCCACGGTGACATCCTCTCCCACAATCAGCGGGTTACCTTCTGGATTATACGAAGACTTATGGGTGACATGGAGCACGCTCCCGTCCTGGATGTTGCTGCGGGATCCGATGGATACGTAATTAACGTCGCCGCGAATGGCAACCAGCGGCCAGATGCTGACGTCATCGGCTAAACGCACGTCACCGATCACCACGCTAGTGGCATCAATCATCACGTTTTGGCCGAGTTTGGGAAAAGTATCCTTATAAGGACGAAGCTTTGCAGACATGATTACCTCTGTTTGATCACGTATCGCTGCATTATCGACCATCAGCCAGGCTTTCACACCGCAAAAAAGCAGCAGATCGTACAGGATCGCCGCAGAAAGCCCGAAAAATCAGCAGTCAGAAAAAAAGATCCAAAAAACGCTTGTGCAAAAAAATGGGATCCCTATAATGCGCCTCCGTTGAGACGACAACGTGAATCACTTCACGAGCGAGTCGGAACGGCTGAAGAGAGCATAAAGATGCGGCGGGTACCAAAACGGTCTGCCAGCCAGCCGCTGACCGGGATCAGCATCGCCACCGTCAGGGTGTAGCTGATGATGGCGGACTGCATTGCCAGCGGGGAACGGTTCAGGCTGTGTGCAATAGCGGGGAGCGCAGTGTTAAGAATAGTAGCGTCCAGTGCCTGCATAAAAAACGCCATTGCCGCAATCCACGGCAATCCGGCCATACTGTGCGCTTTCTTCGTCATTCGGTGTCCTTTACTGTTGCGGAGTATTCAGTAGCGTCTGGCATGCCAGCAGCGCGCGCTGCCCGTCACCGTCCTGAATGGCGTCCACGATAGCCTGGTGGAGATCGAGCTTCACCACTTCATTTTGAGTAATCGACGTAAAGTAGGTGTGATAGACCGAATGGAACAGCGAAGCGAACGACGTAAGGAAAGGATTCGCGCTCATTTCATAGATATGTTCGTGCCAGGCCATATCGACGTCGATCCAGCGATCGCGGTTGAACTGTTTCTTCAGTTGAACCATTTCGTCCATCAATGTGTTGAGTTCTGCTTTCTGTTCCGCGGTACCTTGCGTCGCGGCCAGGAAACAGGCCTGCGGCTCCAGGCTGCTGCGCATTACGAGGAAATGCGTCACCACAGCTTCAAAATTGTCTTCGGTAAGCCACCAGGCAAGCAGCTCTTTATCAAGGAAGTTCCAGTGGCTTTGCGGCATCACGCGCGTGCCGATGCGCGGGCGAGGAAGAACCATGCCTTTCGCGGTCAGCGTTTTAACGGCTTCACGGACGGCGGTTCGGCTGACGCCGAAGAGATCGCCCAGTTCCATTTCGCCAGGGAGGATGCTGCCTGGGGCGTACTCACCGGTTAAAATTTTCTGCGCCAGTTTTTCTGCTAATACCCAGGAGATATTCTTCTGAGCTGCCAACTGCTGAGCACTTAAAGACATACATGCCGTTCCTTTATCGTTTTTTCACTATTTAGTATGCCATTCGATGAGAAAATTCGGTGGTTAAAACAGCAGATAGTGCATTTTATGGCAATTCACGGCCTGTATTGGTGAAAAAAAGCGCGAACGAAAACTTTTTTTAAATTTCCTCTTGTCACCTCAGAATTACTCCCTATAATGCGCCTCCACTGACACGGCACAACGGCGTAAACACCGGCCTGTCAGGTGAAGTTAAACAAAATAAGATGTTGACTTCACGGAGGGAAAGCGTAATATACGCCACCTCGCGACAGTGCGCTGTAAGCCGCGTCGCAACTGCTCTTTAACAATTTATCAGACAATCTGTGTGGGCACTCGGAGTGACATGGATTCTTAACGTCGAAAGACGAAAAATGAATACCAAGTCTCAAAGAGTGAACACGTAATTCATTACGAAGTTTAATTCTGTGAGCATCAAACTTAAATTGAAGAGTTTGATCATGGCTCAGATTGAACGCTGGCGGCAGGCCTAACACATGCAAGTCGAGCGGTAACAGAAAGTAGCTTGCTACTTTGCTGAAATTGAAGAGTTTGATCATGGCTCAGATTGAACGCTGGCGGCAGGCCTAACACATGCAAGTCGAGCGGCAGCGGGGGAAAGCTTGCTTTCCCGCCGGCGAGCGGCGGACGGGTGAGTAATGTCTGGGAAACTGCCTGATGGAGGGGGATAACTACTGGAAACGGTAGCTAATACCGCATAACGTCTTCGGACCAAAGTGGGGGACCTTCGGGCCTCATGCCATCAGATGTGCCCAGATGGGATTAGCTAGTAGGTGGGGTAACGGCTCACCTAGGCGACGATCCCTAGCTGGTCTGAGAGGATGACCAGCCACACTGGAACTGAGACACGGTCCAGACTCCTACGGGAGGCAGCAGTGGGGAATATTGCACAATGGGCGCAAGCCTGATGCAGCCATGCCGCGTGTATGAAGAAGGCCTTCGGGTTGTAAAGTACTTTCAGCGGGGAGGAAGGGGAGATGGTTAATAACCATTTTCTGATGCAGCCATGCCGCGTGTATGAAGAAGGCCTTCGGGTTGTAAAGTACTTTCAGCGGGGAGGAAGGCAATACGGTTAATAACCGTGTTGATTGACGTTACCCGCAGAAGAAGCACCGGCTAACTCCGTGCCAGCAGCCGCGGTAATACGGAGGGTGCAAGCGTTAATCGGAATTACTGGGCGTAAAGCGCACGCAGGCGGTCTGTCAAGTCGGATGTGAAATCCCCGGGCTCAACCTGGGAACTGCATCCGAAACTGGCAGGCTTGAGTCTTGTAGAGGGGGGTAGAATTCCAGGTGTAGCGGTGAAATGCGTAGAGATCTGGAGGAATACCGGTGGCGAAGGCGGCCCCCTGGACAAAGACTGACGCTCAGGTGCGAAAGCGTGGGGAGCAAACAGGATTAGATACCCTGGTAGTCCACGCCGTAAACGATGTCGACTTGGAGGTTGTGCCCTTGAGGCGTGGCTTCCGGAGCTAACGCGTTAAGTCGACCGCCTGGGGAGTACGGCCGCAAGGTTAAAACTCAAATGAATTGACGGGGGCCCGCACAAGCGGTGGAGCATGTGGTTTAATTCGATGCAACGCGAAGAACCTTACCTGGTCTTGACATCCAC
>NZ_JNGH01000057.1 GCF_001188485.1 Trabulsiella odontotermitis | reverse complement strand
TGATACCCTGTATGTTCTTCTGAATATTGACCTTAATGATGTCATTTTCAGCGGCTACAACAGTTGAGAACAGGGTTACCTGATCCTACCCGCGAATAGTGGACACGCGACTAAGTGAGTAAACTCTCAACCAGCGGTGACTCATGACAAAACCAGTATCAACCAGCAAAAAGCCCCGTAAGCAACATACGCCTGAATTTCGCAA
>NZ_JNGH01000056.1 GCF_001188485.1 Trabulsiella odontotermitis | reverse complement strand
GGTGACCCGTGGCCATTTCGCCCGTTTTCTTGTTGAGGCGGGCAAAGCCAGCAATATGGCCGACGTGTTTAAAAAATACCTCGCGCGCGGGAAAACCGGTTATGTTCCGCCGCAGTGGTGTACAATAGATCAAGCTATTGATGTGATTCATCATTCTGGCGGTAAAGCCGTGCTGGCGCATCCGGGCCGGTATGATTTGTCTGCCAAATGGCTGAAAAGGCTGCTGGCCTGGTTCACCGAATGCGGTGGAGACGCGATGGAAGTCGCGCAGTGTCAGCAGGCGCCCCATGAGCGCGCCCAACTCGCCATCTACGCTCGCCAGTACGGTTTACTGGGATCGCAGGGCTCTGATTTTCATCANCGGACGCAAGCTCGGCCTTCCCGCCGGTGTGGATGGCGTGTGGCAGGCCTGGGAACAGCCGCAGAATAATTCGTGAGAGGGAAGTATGAGTCAGTTTTTTTATATTCATCCGGACAATCCGCAAGCGCGACTGATTAACCAGGCCGTGGAGATCGTGCGTAAAGGTGGCGTGATCGTTTACCCCACGGATTCCGGGTATGCGCTGGGCTGCAAAATTGAAGATAAAGGGGCGATGGAGCGTATCTGCCGCATTCGTCACCTGCCGGACGGGCATAACTTTACGTTGATGTGCCGCGATCTGTCCGAGCTGTCAACCTATGCATATGTAGATAACGTCGCGTTCCGCCTGATGAAAAACAACACACCAGGCAATTACACGTTCATTCTTAAAGGCACCAAAGAGGTGCCGCGCCGCCTGTTGCAGGAGAAGCGTAAAACCATCGGTATGCGCGTGCCGTCGAACCCGATTGCGCAAATGCTGCTGGAGACGCTTGGCGAGCCGATGCTCTCCACCTCGCTGATGCTGCCCGGCAGTGATTTCACCGAGTCTGACCCGGAAGAGATTAAGGATCGTCTGGAGAAGCAGGTGGACCTGATCATTCACGGCGGCTATCTGGGCCAGCAGCCGACGACGGTGGTTGATCTGACCGACGATGCACCGGTGGTGCTGCGCGAAGGCGTCGGTGCCGTAAAACCCTTCCTGTAAGCGCGTTAAAGGGGCGACAGCGTTGCCGCCCCTGGCGGGGTTTAAAGCAATACGAGTGGCATCCGAATACCGGTAACGGAATGTCAGGCATTGCCAGAGCGGCAGCGATCATCATCGGAGCCAGTGCGGAGGTATACGCCGTGGCACTGGCGAAGAAGTAGCGCAACAGGTAAAACACCACGATGAGCGCAACCATTACCATCACTGGCGAGTAGCCGCTCAGCCCGTTTGCCAGCAGCTTGCCAAACCAGGTGATAAACCCGGTGTCGTTCAGGCCGGTGGCGAGCGTGATCAGCGATGCCAGCCAGAAGAACACATTCCACGCCGATTTATTACTGATGATGTCATCCCACGCGATGATACGTAACACCAGCATCACCGCGACCACACTATAGCCGACCATCGCGGCATCGATATAACTTCCACCGAAGATCCACAGCAGTAGCGCACCCACCATCAGCACCAGCATCTGTTTTTCACGTGTACAGAGCGGGCCCATCGCCTTCAGTTCCGCCTCAGCCCAGCGCGGCACCTGATCGCCGGATTTCAGCACCGGCGGGTACAACAGATAAGCAAGCCACGGTACCAGCAGGACCAGCAAAATGCTCAACGGCAGCATGCCCAGGAACCAGTCTCCCCAGCTCAGCGCGGCCCCGGAGGCGCTCTTCATCAGACCGATCAACAGCAGGTTCGGGGCCATCGCCGTCAGGAAAATGGCGCTGGTCACGCAGTCGGCGGTGATCCCCATCCACATAATGTAGGAGCCAATGGAACGGGCGCTGCTGTCGCCAGGCCGGGAGTTATAGAGCGGCGGCAGGTTGCGGATAATCGGGTAGATGATCCCTGCGCCCCGGGCAGAGTTGGACGGTGTGACAGGCGCGAGGATCAGTTCAGAGAACATCACCGCGTAGCCGAGAAACAGCGTACGATGTCCCATCTTTTTGACCAGCATCAGTGCGATACGCCGACCGAGACCCGTTTTTTCATAACCGGTGCCAAACATAAAAGCGGCGAAAATCAGCCAGATAACGGAATTAGAAAAACCGGACACCGCCCACGACAGCGCTTTGCCGGTGAATTTGAAACCCGTCTGGGCGAGTTGTTCCGGGCTGAACAGCAGCCAGGGTGAGAGAACCGCGATAATCGAAATGCCGATCATCGCTACCACCGCGCCCGGGACAGGTTCCAGAATCAGTCCCACGATGACGCCGGTAAAGACCGCGAAATAGAGCCAGCTGTGGCTCTCAAGACCGGCGGGAACGGGCAAAACAGCAATAATGACGATGACTGCCAGCGGAGCCAGGTATCGCCACCAACCAGTTAAAGGTGCCATAATCGTATCCCTGAAAAAGGGAGAGACGACGCGTCTCTCCGGAAGGGTTATTTGATGTAATGCACGTGCTCGCAGATTTCATCGACAATGGGCCCGCGACGCTCAGCGAACATTTTTTTGTTTTCGGCGATCAGGTTATTGCCGTGGGTGTCTATCGAGACAATCAGCGGCCCGAACTCTTTCACCCGGCATACCCACAGCGATTCCGGCATGCCCAGTTCCATCCAGTGCACCTCTTCAATCTCTTCCACCTGCGTTGCCGCCAGCACGGCGCAGCCCGCCGGGAAGATGACATGCAGCGCCTTAAACGTCTTGCAGCCTTCTTCTGTCAGCGGCCCCATGCCGCCTTTGCCGACCACTAATTTGACGCCTGTCTGCTCAATGAATTCTTTCTCAAAGGCTTCCATACGCATGCTGGTGGTCGGGCCGACGGAGACCATTTCCCATTTTTCACCGTTCTTACGCACGATCGGCCCGGCGTGGAAAATTGCTTTGCCGTTCAGGTCGTACGGGATGGGGCGCTTAAGTTCGATCAGGCGACGATGGCAGACGTCGCGGCAGGTCACCAGCGTGCCGGTCAGGTAGATCACATCGCCCACGCGGATATCTTCCAGGTCTGCGGCGTTGATCGGGGTTGTCAGGATCTTTTTCATAACGCGCTCCGGGTGTGAGACAGGTTTTCGAAGGAGAGATCAGAATGCACCAGCAGCNNGACCGCCAGCGTCGAAATGTTTTCAAAAACGAAGTTGACGATCCCTTCATAGCCTTCAGACGGCATCAGCACTTTCGAGCGTCCCGGCAACGTGCAACCGCCGCCTGCCATGTAGACTTCAATTTCAGCGTCTTCGCCGTCCGGAATGATGTCCCACGTCACCCACGGTACGCCGCTGCCGGTGTTTTTCCCGGTGTTCACTTCATCAAAAATCTCTACCGCATTATGGCGCAGCGGCGCTTTCACCGTGGCATCTTCCACCGCTTGTTTAAGGATGCTTTGCAGTTCGCCGAGCAGCGGAAAGCGAGAGCCCACCTTCACAAAGAACATGATCTCACCCGTGTCCTGACAGGCAGGTCGGTTGAGATCGATGGCTTTTTGCATGTTGTCGAACATGGTGCGGTAGATGATTTTTCCCATGGAAGAGGTTTCGGCGTCCCGTAACTGTTTTAATTTATCCACCACGTCGTCGGGCATTCGGGTGGAAATCATCGCGGTAAAATTAGCGACAACTTCTGTCAGCGTATTCACCGCCTTTTCATTATTTTTATTGCTCATCATATCAACTCCAGTTCTTTTATTTTGCTGGAAGGAAATTCTCCCGATTAAACTATCACCAAATGTGTGGTTTTATATTTTTTGCCACTGTGTATCTGCAATTAACAGTTCGTAAATCACTGCGAAGAAAGATGACGAAAATTGAGCAAGGGCAGGGATTAACATTTTTTAGCGAATTACACTGCGGGTATCACACTCATGGAATACCCGACTATGCTCAAAACGTGGCCTTTAGCCAAAGACCTGCAGGTGCTGGTAGAAATTGTTCACACAGGAAGCTTTAGCGCTGCGGCGGCGGCGCTGGGGCAAACCCCGGCGTTCGTGACCAAGCGGATCCAGATCCTTGAGAGCACGCTGGGGTCGATGCTGCTCAACCGCTCGGCACGCGCGGTAGTGCTCACCGAGAGCGGGCAGCGGTGCTACGAGCAGGCGCTGGCGATCCTCACGCAGTATCAGCGGTTAGTCGATGAGGTGACGCAAATCAAAACGCGGCCAGAAGGGATGATTCGCATTGGTTGCAGCTTCGGTTTTGGTCGCAGCCATATTGCGCCTGCCATCACCGAACTCATGCGCATTTATCCTGAGTTACAGGTTCACTTTGAACTCTTCGATCGGCAGATTGATTTGGTACAGGATAATATCGATCTTGATATCCGTATTAATGATGAAATCCCGGATTATTATATTGCGCATTTGTTAACAAAGAATAAAAGAATATTGTGTGCTTCCCCTGAATATCTACAAAAATATCCTTCACCGACAACCCTGCAGGAATTAAGTCAACATGATTGCCTGGTGACAAAAGAACGTGATATGACGCACGGAATATGGGAGCTGGATAATGGAACCGCGAAAAAATCGGTCAAAGTGAGCGGGCATCTTTCCTCTAACAGCGGTGAAATCGTGCTGCAATGGGCGCTGGAAGGGAAAGGTATCATGCTGCGCTCCGAATGGGACGTGCAGCCGTTTCTGGCGAGTGGCAAACTCGTGCGGGTGTTGCCGGATTACGCGCAGAGCGCAAATATCTGGGCGGTGTATCAGGAGCCGCTGTATCGCAGCGTCAAGCTCAGAGTCTGCGTGGAATTTCTGGCGGCCTGGTGCCAGCGCAGATTAGGCAAGCCAGACGAGGGTTATCAGGCGCCAAAGTCCTGCGACGAACTCGTATAATCTCGCCTCGTTTTACTTCACTGGCAGGGGGTCAGAGCGAACGGGCAGACTTTCTCCGCTCACTCGGCACACATAAAAAAGCGCTGTTCCGACGGAGTACAATCCCGGAACAGCGGAGCGAAGCGTTCGCAATAAGGACAATCAGGCTGCGGATGGTGTCAGCGTGATACGGTCTAACGGACCGACGATAAACAGATACGAAATGAGGCCAATGAGTCCCATTGAACCGACGTATAAAATGGCGAAGTCGAACGACTGGGTATTGGCAAGGATCACACCGATGACCAATGGCGTTACGATGCTTGCCATATTGCCGCACATGTTAAATACACCGCCGGCAATCCCCAGAACTTCCTTCGGCGAGGTGTCGCTGAGTACGCACCAGCCCAGGTTACCAAATCCTTTTGCGAAAAAGGCCAGACTCATCGCGGCAATGACCACAAATTCTGAAGAGGTGTAATTGGCGATCACTATCACGCAAGAGAGCAGCATGCCGCAGATAACAGGCAGTTTGCGCGCCATCGTCAGGCTATAACCGCGTTTGAGTAACCAGTCAGAGAAAACACCACCGAGCAGGCCGCCAATGAAACCCGCAATGGCTGGAATACTGGCCACAAATCCGACTTTCAGAATTGACATGCCTTTCGCCTGGTACAGGTAAGTCGGGAACCAGGTCAGGAAGAACCAGGTGATGGAGGTGACACAGAACTGCCCGATGTAAACGCCGATCATCATTCGATTAACACAGACGGTTTTAATCTGTGCGAATGTTATTTTCTGTGTCTCTTTTTTACTGCCCAGGGCTGGTTCACCACCGCCAAGACGAATATAGTCAATTTCCTCTTGATTAACGTTTGGGTGGTGCATCGGATCTTTGACTTTAATTAACCAGAATACACCGAGAATTACCCCGATGGCGCCAATGTAATAAAAAACAAAATGCCAGCTTAAATTATGCAGAATAATGGTCATCAGCGGAGTAATAATTCCCAGCGAGATATATTGCGCGGCTTGATAAACAGAAGTCACAAAACCACGTTCATTATTGGGAAACCACTGCACGCTTAAGCGACTGTTTGCTGGAAAGGCTGGCGCTTCAATCGCCCCCATCATCAGACGCAGAATTACCAGCACAATCAAGGGACTGGCATACAGATAGATCGTCCCCTGAAACATGGTTACCAGCGACCAGCCAATCAATGCGCAACCGTAGACCAGTCGCGAGCCGTAACGGTCCAGTAGCCAACCACCGGGCAGTTGCATAATGACATAGGCAATACCAAACGAGGAGAAGGCCAGACCCATGGCTTCCGGATCAAAACCTAATTCTTTGCTCATTATTGGGGCAACAACGGATAAGGTTGCGCGGTCTGCGTAATTAAATACGGTAGCAAGAAATAAAAATATAAGTATGGTGTAACGCACCTTTGTGCGCTTTATTATTGTGTTCATTATCTACTCCTCAGAAAAGGGCAGAATGCATTATGTAAGGTAAGAGGGGCGGGAATGAGTCCCGCCTGTCGTATTAAGGGCGTTTGCCAAACTCACAGGTTAATTGTGTCCAGCGGCGTGCCTGCTCACTGAGGGTGAAGCCCAGGCCATGGCGATCGGAAACCCACATACGGCCATCGCGCAGCTCCAGTTGCTCGTTGAACAAGGGGTTCAGCCACTCGAAATGTTCCAGCCACGGCTCCAGCGGATACGCTGCGGAGAGGTGCAGGTGCACTTCCATTGCAAAGTGCGGAGCCAGTTTACGCCCGTGCTTCGCCGCCAGATCCATAATCTTCAGGAACGGAGAGATACCGCCGACACGCGGTGCATCCGGCTGGACGAAATCGCTGGCATTACCCAAAATCAGCTGCTCGTGTTCACGGAAACTGGTCAGCATTTCTCCAGTGGCAACAGGCGTATCCAGCGCAGCTGCAAGCTGAGCGTGACCTTCGATGTCGTAGGCATCCAGCGGTTCTTCAATCCAGATGAGGTTGAACTGCTCCATCTTACGTCCCATGCGGATAGCCGTTTCGCGATCCCACTGCTGGTTAGCGTCAACCATTAACGGAAAATCATCCCCAAGCGCTTCACGTACTGCGGTTAACCGGCGGAGATCCTCGGCACAGTTGGGTTGTCCGACCTTCAGCTTAATACCGCCAATGCCATTTTCGCGGGAAATCATCACGTTTTTCAGCACCTGGTCGAGCGGTGTATGCAGGAACCCTCCTGAGGTGTTGTAGCATTGAACGGAGTCACGGTGTGCACCCAACAGTTTTGCCAGCGGTAAACCGGCACGCCTGGACTTCATATCCCATAAAGCGATATCGATAGGGGAGATAGCCTGTACCGCCATCCCGCTGCGCCCCACAGAGGCACCGGCCCACAACAGCTTGGTGTAGATCTTGTCAATATCATTGGGATCTTCACCCAGCAGATTGTCGGCAATCTCTTTGGCGTGAGCATAAATGCCCTGCCCACCGGCCCGTTTGGAGTAGCTAAAACCAACCCCTTCAAAGCCGTCACGACTGCGGATTTCGGCAATAATAATCGCCACTTCGGTCAACGGTTTCTGTCGACCGGTCAGTACTTTTGCATCGCTCACTGGGGTTGCCAGCGGTAGAAAAGCCAGTGACAACTTCACCCATTCGATACGATCGCCGGTTTCTGCTGCGGTTCTGGCATTTGCCGTTTTTGCATAGGTGACGGCGTCGGAATTCGCACTTAAAGACATGTTACTCTCCTGATGACGATAAAATGATTGCGCTATCATTTTTATTCTTAAGCGTTTTGAGAATCCAGAGAGTTGATGTTGAATTGAACAATCGATCACATACGGCGCATAAAAAGCATCATTTATTGCAAAATAGATCACGATCCAAAACTTTCTGGGAAAAAGCACAATACTAAATGTTTGCGCTATCATTTTGCAATTGACGCGAAGCAGTAAGCCGCTGTATTTGCGGCCTTTCCCGGCGGGAAGCTGGCAATAGCCACAGGCATAATGAATAATGTGCAGATAAATCAGCCAATTTTGCAGGGGTATTAGCAGTGAAGAGCACTAAACCACCTCGCGCACCGACGCTGGAAGATGTAGCACGTAGTGCTGGACTCTCTCCGATGACCGTCAGCCGGGCGTTAAATTCGCCGCAACTGGTTCGCCCCAAAACGGTAGAGAAAGTCATGCAGGCGGTTCGTGCCACAGGCTATATACCCAACGCGTTGGCGGGCAGTCTGGCGTCGCGACGGAGTAAATTGATTGCGGTCCTGGTACCACAAATAAATAACAATATGTTTGTTGATACCATCCAGTCGCTGAGCGATGAGCTGGCCCGACGCGGGTATCACATATTGCTGTGCGTAACCGGCTATACCGAACAAACGGAAGCGGATCTGGTGGCGACGCTGCTTTCCCGCCGGCCCGATGGCGTGGTACTTACCGGGATCCATCACACGACAGAACTGAAGAAGGTGATCCTGAACGCCGCGATTCCGGTGGTGGAAATTTGGGACTTAACGCCCACGCCGCTCGATATGCTGGTGGGGTTTTCCCATGAAAAGGTCGGGCAGGCGACGGGTGAATATCTTCTGAGTAAAGGTTATCGTCGTCCTGGTCTGTTGTGGACCGCCGATCGCCGGGCCGCACAGCGTAAGCAGGGGTTATGCAGTGTTCTTCAATGCCACGCTATTTATGCGGTACCGCAGGTGGACGTGCCCCTTCCGGCATCGCTTTCACTGGGGCGCAGCGGCTTAACACAGCTTTTTGATGAAGGTGAGTTTGACGTCATAGTCTGCAGTTCGGACACCCTGGCGCAAGGGGCGATGATGGAGGCCGAAAGCCGTGGCTTACGCATCCCGCAGGATGTAGCGGTTATTGGTTTTGGCGACCTCGATTTTGCCGCCAGTAATCGTCCGTCAATTACGACCGTAAGTGTTGACAGACGCGCCATTGGCCAGCGCGCCGCCACGCTGCTAGCCGATCGTATTGAACAGAAACCGGGTGCAGAAGCCATTGTAGATATGGGCTTTCATTTGATTGAACGGGAGTCCGCCTGAACGGACACATGTAACCGAAAACGCGAACGATTCCGGGTGGACAACAACGAAGCGCGGGAAGATCTCGCGTGTCTACAAGGGGATGAACATGATGTACATCAAAGTAGGTTACAATGTAGTGAATATCGCGTATAATGGCTTTTCTTGAAATAAGATAACATATTGATTTATATAGTTTTTTATATATCAGGTCGACGCCTGTGAAGGCNGGCCCGTGCCGGCCACGGCTCGCGTCGTGAAATTGAATCCATTATTGAAGCCGGTCGCGTGAGCGTGGACGGAAAAATCGCCACGCTGGGCGACCGCGTTGCAATCACGCCGGGCCTGCGGATCCGTATTGATGGTCACCTCATCTCCGTAAAAGAATCCGCTGAGCAGATTTGCCGCGTGCTGGCGTACTACAAGCCGGAAGGCGAACTGTGTACCCGCAACGATCCGGAAGGGCGTCCGACCGTGTTTGACCGTCTGCCGAAGCTGCGCGGCGCGCGCTGGATTGCCGTGGGTCGTCTTGACGTGAATACCTGTGGTCTGCTGCTGTTCACCACTGATGGCGAACTGGCAAACCGTCTGATGCACCNTATGCGGTGCGCGTGTTTGGCCAGATCGAAGAGAGCAAAGTGCGCGATCTGGCGCGTGGCGTTCAGCTGGAAGATGGCCCGGCGGCGTTCAAAACCATCAAATTCAGCGGTGGTGAAGGTATTAACCAGTGGTACAACGTCACCCTGACCGAAGGGCGTAACCGTGAAGTGCGTCGCCTGTGGGAAGCGGTTGGTGTGCAGGTGAGCCGCCTGATCCGCGTGCGCTACGGCGATATCCCGCTGCCGAAAGGCCTGCCGCGCGGCGGCTGGACGGAGCTCGATCTGGCGCAAACTAACTACCTGCGCGAGCTGGTAGGGCTGAAGCCGGAAACCGAATCTAAAGTGGCTGTCGAAAAAGACCGCCGTCGCATGAAGGCGAATCAGATCCGCCGCGCCGTGAAGCGCCATAGCCAGGTCAGCGGCAACCGCCGTTCTGGTGGTCGCAACAACGGCTAATTTTCTCTCACGGAACAGGGGCAAATTGCGCCCCTGAGTCCGTTTCCCGCCGCAAGAAAAAATCTCATTTTGTTGACCGCTCGATTCCCACACCGTTAATGCCAGAATAAAATTCATCCTTCACAGGGGATGTGTTTGCGCCCCACCGCAAAGGGATGGGAATAAATGGAAACGTATCTGATTCTTGCCACACTCGCCGTCGTTACGCTGTGGTTCATCTTCACCTATAACCGCTTTATTCGCCTGCGCCGTTTCAGGGACGAGGCGTGGAGCGGGATTTCCGTCCAGCTTAAGCGCCGCCACGATCTGGCGCCCAATCTGCTGAGCCTGGTCAAGCGCTATGCCGCACACGAAAAAGAGTTGCTTGAGGCGATTTCGCGACAACGCGGCGATTTGACGGGCAACACGCGCGATGTTGCGCAAAACGAGCGCGATTATGCCGGTATTCTGGGCCGTATATTTGCGCTAGCGGAAGCGTATCCGGAACTCAAAGCCAACGAGAATTTTCTTTCGCTGCAGCATACCCTCGCAGAAATTGAAGAACAGCTGCAGCTGGCGCGCCGCTATTTCAACGGCACGGTGCGCGATCTGAATATTCGGGTGGAATCTTTCCCCAGCCTGATTGTGGCGCGAATTTTCGCTTTTAAAACCGGTGACTTTTTTGAACTGGAGGATCCGAATGATGCTGCGGTTCCACGGATGGACGTTTAATCGCAAGGCTGCGCGCAGGCTGCTGTTCTGGAGTTTTCTCTGCGTCTGGGCGCCGCTCTCATTAGCGGCGCCTGGTGATGAGCATATTCTCGCCTTTGATGTGCAGGCCAGTTTCAATGACGACGGTAGCATGGCGGTGGCGGAGTCAATCCGCGTCTATGCCACCGGCAACGAGATCAACCACGGCATCTTTCGTACGCTCCCGCTGACCTGGAACCGTCAGGACGGTAAAATTTTCCGCGTCGGCTATCAGGTGGTGCAGGTGCTGCGCGATGGTCACCCTGAACCGTACAGCGAAGCGCGGAAAGGCGACATGCTGGAGCTGCGCATTGGTGATGCCTTTCGCACGGTAGACACCGGCGAGCATACGTACGTCATCCACTATCGGGTCAACAATCACTTCAGCCGCTTCCCGGAAGGGGACGAACTGTACTGGAACGTGACGGGCAACGGCTGGCCGTACACCATCGATAAGGCCAGTTTCCAGCTGACGTTGCCCGGCGCGGCAGGGTATCTGAACAGCAAAGGCTACGATCAGCGTCTGCGCAGCATTGATGTTTATACCGGCTATGCGGGCGAGCAGGGTGAGCAGGCCACCATTGAGGCCGATGGCAGCGTCAGAACGACGGCCTCGCTACATCCGCAACAGGGGCTGACGGTGGTGTACACCTGGCCGCGGGGCATTCTGGCAAACGCGCCCGATCCCGACGCGGTCAATCCGTGGATTTATGCGCTGCTGCCCGGCGAAAAAACGCTGGTGCTGTGGGTACCGGTGCTGGCGATGCTCATCGTGTTGCCTGTCTGGTGGTGGCGCAAGGTGGTCAGCGGCGGGCTGAAAATGCCGCCGGTGATCCCGCTGTATGACGTACCCGAGGGCATCACGCCAGGCTTTATCCGCTATGTCAGCCAGCGCCGTTTTGATGACACCGTGTTCAGCTGCGACCTGCTGGATCTGGTCGCCAGACGGGCAATCTCCCTGACCCTGAAAACGACTGAACCGTGCGGGAAGGGGTTCTGGTCTTCCCCGGCAAAAGAAGAGCAGTGGCTGTCGCGCCAGAGCGAAGGCCGGGCGATAAACGTCAGCCTGGAAGATCAACGCCTGCTGAGAACACTGTTCAGCGATGCAAAGAAGCGCATCAATCTCAGCAACGCGTATCAACCGGCTATGCAAAAAGCGCTCAGCCTGCTGAAGCAACGCTACAGCGCTCAAAAGAGCGCGTTGTTCCTGCGCTGGGGGCGGATATTTTTTGCCGGGATCCTGCTGTTGCTGGCGATCCCGTTGTTATGCGCCGTCTTTTTCCGCAGTGGAATCGGTGTGCTGACGCTACTCGCGCTGGGCTTTATTCTCTTTACCTCACTGTTTGCGTTTATCGGGTTTACTGCCCTGCGAACCTCACGCTGGAGCCTCGTGCGCTGGGGCTGTGCGCCATTGGTCCTGCTGGCGATCATGGTACCAACCCTTGCCGCGGTAGTGAGCTGGGCAACGTCAATGTCGCTGGGGCAACTGCCCGCGGGCTATATCGGTGCGCTGCTGGCGGGGATAATCACTCTGCTGGTGTTCCGGCTGACGGTGCCAAAATACACGCAGCAGGGGCTGGAAGCACTGGCCATGGCGGAAGGGCTCAAACGCTATCTCAACACCGCGGAAGCGCATCGTTTTGAAATACTTTATCCGCCAGAACAGCAGGTCACGCACTTCGAACGCATGCTACCGTATGCGCTGGCGCTGGGCGTCGGGGAAACCTGGGCGAATGCGTTTTCGGCGTATCTGATCAGTAGCGGTAGCGCGTCTGAGGTCTTTGCCCACACGGAATGGCGCCACGTACGCATCTTCAACGACTCCTGTCGCTCATCGGCAATGACGAAACCCACTTCGGGCCATGGCGGGNNCGGATCGCGTCGTAGCAGTTCAGGATCGTCAGGCAGAGGATCATCTGGCGGCGGTTCAGGTGGCGGTGGAGGCGGCGGCTGGTAAAAACGGCTGGCGCTGCGGCCAGCCCGGATCTTAATAATCAATCCCCATCTGCGCTTTAACACCCGCGTCAAACGCGTGTTTTACCGGACGGAGCTCGCTGACGGTGTCGGCCAGTTCCATAATCTCGCGGTGACAGCCGCGACCGGTGATGATCACCGACTGCTGCGACGGGCGATTTTTCAGCGCTGTCAGCACCGCTTCCAGCGGCAGATAGTTGTACGCCACCATATAGGTCAGCTCATCCAGCACCACCAGATCGAGGGCCGGATCGGCGAGCATGCGTTTGCCGTGTTGCCATACGGCCAGGCACGCGGCGGTATCGCTTTCACGGTTTTGCGTGTCCCATGTGAACCCGGTCGCCATCACCTGAAATTCCACGCCGTGCGGCTCAAGCAGGTTGCGTTCGCCGTTGGGCCATTCGCCTTTAATAAACTGCACCACGCCGACGTGTTTGCCGTGACCGACGGCGCGGGTGGCGGTGCCAAACGCCGCGGTCGTTTTGCCTTTACCGTTGCCGGTAAACACCATTACGATCCCGCGTTCGTCCTGCGCGGCTGCCACGCGAGCGTCGACGGTATCTTTTAACCGCTGCTGGCGCTCGCGGTAGCGTTCATCACTCATTGTGCGATCCCCGGTTTACGGCCTGGTTGTGCGTCGAAGGTCATACCCGTTTTGCGGCGGCTGTCGTCGCCCATCAGCCACAGGTAAACCGGCATAATATCCGCCGGGGTTTTCAGCTTCAGCGGATCTTCCGTCGGGAACGCGCTGGCGCGCATACCGGTACGGGTGCCGCCAGGGTTGATGCAGTTCACCCGCAGCCGCCCCTGGTACTCTTCCGCCAGCACCTGCATCATTCCTTCGGTCGCGAATTTTGAGACGGCATAGGCGCCCCAGTTGGCGCGGCCTTCACGCCCGACGCTCGACGAGGTAAAGACCAGCGATCCGCAATCGGATTTGAGTAATAAAGGAAGCAATGCCTGAGTCAGCATAAAGGTGGCATTCACGTTCACCTGCATCACCTGTTGCCAGACCTCCGGGCGCTGTTCCGCCATCGGGGCGACATCGCCCAGCAATCCGGCATTATGCAGCACGCCGTCAAGGCGCGGGGCGTGAAGGGCAATGTTCTGCGCCAGTTGCTGGCAGGCTTCAGGTGTGCAGGTCAGCAGATCGAGGGTAAACCATTGCGCAGCGGGGAGCCCTTCGGATTCAATCTGTTGGGCGACGGCGCGGAGTTTGTCTTCGTTGCGCCCGAGCAGGATCACGGCGGCACCGTGGCGGGCATAGGTTAATGCGGCTTCGCGACCAATACCATCGCTGGCGCCAGTGACCAGAATAATACGATTTTGCAGTAAATCGCGCTGTGGTTGGTAATGCACGGCAACTCCTTGACTGGCCATTTTCGGACCAGACCTGTGTTCATTTCAGCAGACTTTTCGGCTTTATGCCCTAAATAGCGCTGCATTACAATCAGCCAGGCGGACAGTCCCCGCACTGTTAACATTTTGCAACGGTTTCATTGTTCAGGAAAAAAACGGGAAGGCGGCTCGCAGCGTAGAATAACGTTCAGGACGCTGCCCGGTCGGTGATGTACACTGAGCGCGAATGTTAGGTGATTTTAATCAAGGTGGAAGAGTGGAATTACTTTCTCAATACGGGTTGTTTTTAGCCAAGATCGTGACGGTTGTCGTGGCGATTGCCGTCATTGCAACCATTATCGTTAACCTGACACAGCGGAAACGACAGCGTGGCGAATTGCGGGTCACTAACCTGAGCGAACAATATCAGGATATGCAGGAAGAGCTGGCAGTCGCCATGCTGGATAACGCCCAGCAGAAGCTCTGGCATAAAGCGCAGAAGAAAAAGCGCAAGCAGGAAGCCAAAGCCGCGAAGGCCAAAGCGAAGCAGGGCGATCTAAAAGATTCGGGAAAAGCCCGCGTCTGGGTGCTTGATTTCAAAGGCAGTATGGACGCCCACGAAGTCAACAGTCTGCGTGAAGAGATCACCGCTGTGCTGGCGGTCGCCAAACCGCAGGATGAAGTCGTTCTGCGTCTCGAAAGCCCTGGCGGCGTGGTGCATGGCTATGGGCTCGCGGCATCGCAGCTGCAGCGTCTGCGCGAAAAATCCATTCCGCTGACGGTGGCGGTGGATAAAGTTGCGGCCAGCGGTGGCTATATGATGGCCTGTGTGGCGAACAAAATCGTTGCCGCGCCGTTTTCTATTATTGGTTCAATTGGCGTTGTGGCACAGATCCCCAACTTTAATCGCTTCCTGAAAAACAAAGACATCGATGTTGAACTGCACACTGCCGGGCAATACAAGCGTACGCTGACGCTGCTGGGCGAAAACACCGATGAAGGGCGACAGAAGTTTCGTGAGGATCTCAATGAAACCCATCTTCTGTTTAAGTCATTCGTGAAGCGCATGCGTCCGGAACTGGATATCGACCAGGTCGCCACCGGCGAGCACTGGTATGGCGTGCAGGCGCAGGAAAAAGGACTGGTGGATGAAGTGGGCACCAGCGACGACCTGCTGCTGAGTCTGATGGACGGTCGCGACGTGATCAGCGTCCGCTACCTGCAGCGCAAGCGCATGCTGGATCGCCTGACCGGCAGCGCAGCCGAAAGCGCCGACAGACTGCTGCTGCGCTGGTGGCAGCGCGGTCAAAAACCGATGCTGTAAATGCAAAAACGCGAGGCCAGGCCTCGCGTTTTTTGTTTAATCGACCAGATGGTATTTTTCTGAGAGTTCATGCGCCAGGTATTTAAACATATTGAATACCGCCGTGCTTTTCGGGGTTGGCAAGCCCTGCTCATCAAGATAATACTCGCCGCTAAACACCAGCACGCCGTTACGCTGGGTGACATCAGTCGCTTCGATGCCTTTCATTGTATCTTCGTGCTCGCGAATGAGCCGGTTAGCCTCTGCCAGTAACGTTTGTTTGTCGATGGGTTGGGTTGTACCTTGCATTCTCTACTCCTTAAATCACTGGCATTAGTCTACGCCGCAGGCGGGCTGTCGGCAAATTTCCCCTTGTTTTTCCGGGGAAATGGAATAAGTTACACCGCTGGCAGGATCCGCGTTTGCATGCTAATAAAGTTGCGTAACGAATTTTATCAGGTAGAGTGTGACGCTTTCAGCAAACTGGTATCAGATTTGCTTGACATTCGACCGAAAATTCTTCGTGCTATACCACCTGACGGGGAAAACGTCAGTAAACTCAGCCATCTGGCGCTGGCTTTCCGGGCCCGTTGCAGATAAGGGGTTGATATCCATTGACGTCGCCGCAACATCAAGGCTCGTCGCCAGTGGAAGGTGAATCTGTGTGCGATGCATTCAATCAGGTAAAGGTGAATATGGGTAAAGCTCTCGTTATCGTTGAGTCCCCGGCAAAAGCCAAAACGATCAATAAGTATCTGGGTAATGACTACGTGGTGAAATCCAGCGTCGGTCATATCCGCGATTTGCCGACAAGTGGCTCAGCCTCCAAAAAGAGCGCCGACTCTACCTCCACCAAAACGGCTAAGAAGCCGAAGAAGGATGAACGTGGTGCTCTCGTCAACCGTATGGGCGTTGACCCGTGGCATGACTGGAAAGCACAGTACGAAGTGCTGCCAGGGAAAGAAAAGGTAGTTTCAGAGCTCAAACAGCTGGCGGAAAAAGCCGACCACATCTATCTCGCAACCGACCTTGACCGCGAAGGGGAAGCCATTGCCTGGCACCTGCGGGAAGTGATCGGGGGAGATGACAAACGTTACAGCCGCGTGGTGTTTAACGAAATCACCAAAAACGCGATTCGTCAGGCCTTCGAACAGCCTGGCGAACTGAATATTGACCGTGTGAACGCTCAGCAGGCGCGCCGTTTTATGGATCGCGTGGTGGGTTACATGGTCTCTCCGCTGCTGTGGAAGAAAATTGCCCGTGGTCTGTCTGCCGGGCGCGTCCAGTCTGTGGCCGTGCGTCTGGTGGTGGAGCGCGAGCGTGAAATCAAAGCGTTCGTCCCGGAAGAGTTCTGGGAAGTCAATGCGAACACCACCACGCCATCGGGCGACGCGCTGCCGCTGGAAGTGACTCACCAGAACGACAAGCCGTTCCGTCCGGTAACCCGTGACGAAACGATGGCGGCGGTGAGCCTGCTGGAAAAAGCACGCTACAGCGTCATGGAACGTGAAGACAAGCCGACCAGCAGCAAACCGGGTGCGCCGTTCATCACCTCCACGCTGCAGCAGGCGGCCAGCACGCGTCTGGGCTTCGGCGTTAAAAAAACCATGATGATGGCGCAGCGCCTCTATGAAGCGGGCCACATCACTTACATGCGTACCGACTCCACCAACCTGAGTCAGGACGCGTTGAGCATGGTGCGCGGCTACATTGGCGACACGTTCGGTAAAAAATACCTGCCGGAAAGCGCCAACCTGTACGCCAGCAAAGAGAATTCTCAGGAAGCGCACGAAGCGATTCGTCCTTCTGACGTCAGCGTGATGGCGGAAAGCCTGAAGGATATGGAAGCGGATGCGCAGAAGCTGTATCAGCTGATCTGGCGTCAGTTCGTCGCCTGTCAGATGACGCCAGCGCAGTACGATTCCACCACCCTGACCGTGGAAGCGGGCGCGTTCAAATTGAAAGCGCGCGGTCGTACGCTGCGTTTTGACGGCTGGACGAAAGTGATGCCTGCGCTGCGCAAGGGCGATGAAGATCGCACGCTGCCGCCGGTCAATCAGGGCGACGCGCTGTCGCTGGTTGAGCTGCTGCCTGCGCAACACTTCACCAAGCCGCCTGCGCGTTTCAGCGAAGCATCGCTGGTTCGTGAGCTGGAAAAACGCGGTATCGGCCGTCCGTCGACCTATGCGTCTATCATCTCCACCATTCAGGATCGTGGTTACGTGCGGGTGGAAAACCGCCGCTTCTACGCGGAAAAAATGGGTGAGATTGTCACTGATCGCCTGGAAGACAACTTCCGCGATCTGATGAACTACGACTTCACCGCGCAGATGGAGGATCACCTCGATGAGGTGGCGAACCATAAAGCCGAGTGGCGTCAGGTGCTGGATAACTTCTTTGGTGATTTTACCCGTCAGCTGGAAACGGCGGAAAAAGATCCGGAAGAGGGTGGCATGCAGCCGAACCAGATGGTGCTGACCAGCATCGACTGCCCGACCTGCGGCCGCAAAATGGGTATCCGTACCGCCAGTACCGGGGTGTTCCTCGGTTGCTCCGGCTACGCGCTGCCGCCGAAAGAGCGCTGCAAAACCACCATCAACCTGGTGCCGGAAAACGAAGTGCTCAACGTGCTGGAAGGCGATGACGCCGAAACCAACGCGCTGCGTGCGAAACGTCGTTGCCCGAAATGCGGCACGGCGATGGACAGCTACCTGATCGATCCGAAGCGTAAGCTGCATGTCTGCGGTAACAATCCGACCTGCGACGGCTACGAGATCGAAGAGGGCGAGTTCCGCATCAAAGGTTATGACGGCCCGATCGTGGAGTGTGAGAAATGTGGTTCTGAAATGCACCTGAAAATGGGGCGTTTCGGTAAGTACATGGCCTGCACCAACGACGACTGTAAGAACACGCGTAAAATTCTGCGCAATGGCGAAGTGGCACCGCCGAAGGAAGACCCGGTGCCGTTACCGGAACTGCCATGCGAGAAATCTGACGCGTACTTCGTGCTTCGTGACGGTGCGGCAGGCGTGTTCCTCGCCGCGAATACCTTCCCGAAATCACGCGAGACCCGCGCGCCGCTGGTGGAAGAACTGTACCGTTTCCGCGATCGCCTGCCGGAAAAACTGCGTTACCTGGCCGATGCGCCGCAGCAGGATCCGGAAGGCAATAAGACGATGGTTCGTTTCAGCCGCAAAACCAAACAGCAGTATGTGGCGTCCGAAAAAGACGGCAAAGCGACCGGCTGGTCCGCTTTCTTCGTTGACGGAAAATGGGTCGAAGGGAAGAAATAATTCTCAGACATTCAGTCACATTTCCGCGAAAAGGGTCACGTTGTGGCCCTTTTTTATAACCGTGTTATTATTTTTTGTTCCCGTCTATACACATCTGGTATAAATGATATAGTGGTTATAGTTAACCCGATTTTTATTCTGTTATCGTCTTAAGCGATGGACATCGCCGAGAAAACACCGGATACCCACCATGAAATTACAGCAGCTCCGCTATATCGTTGAGGTCGTGAATCACAATCTGAACGTCTCTTCCACGGCTGAAGGTCTTTATACCTCGCAGCCCGGCATCAGTAAGCAGGTGCGCATGCTGGAGGATGAGCTGGGGATCCAGATTTTCGCCCGCAGCGGTAAGCACCTGACGCAGGTCACGCCCGCCGGGCAGGAAATCATCCGCATTGCGCGTGAAGTGCTGTCGAAAGTGGATGCCATCAAATCGGTCGCCGGGGAGCATACCTGGCCGGATAAAGGCTCGCTGTATGTCGCCACGACGCATACCCAGGCGCGTTACGCGCTGCCAGGAGTCATCAAGGGTTTTATTGAGCGCTATCCACGTGTGTCGCTGCATATGCATCAGGGCTCACCGACGCAAATCGCCGAGGCCGTTTCCAAAGGCAACGCTGACTTTGCCATCGCCACCGAAGCGCTGCATCTCTATGACGATCTGGTCATGCTGCCGTGCTATCACTGGAACCGCTCTATTGTGGTGACGCCTGAACATCCGCTGGCGTCGAAATCGTCGGTTTCAATTGAGGAGCTGGCGCAATATCCGCTGGTCACCTACACCTTCGGTTTCACTGGTCGTTCTGAACTCGACACTGCCTTCAACCGCGCCGGACTGACGCCGCGCATCGTCTTTACCGCGACGGATGCGGACGTGATTAAAACCTACGTTCGTCTGGGACTGGGCGTGGGGGTTATCGCCAGCATGGCGGTCGATCCGGTCTCCGATCCGGATCTGATTAAGCTCGACGCGCATGAAATTTTCAGCCATAGCACCACCAAAATCGGCTTCCGCCGCAGCACCTTCCTGCGCAGCTATATGTATGATTTTATTCAGCGCTTTGCGCCGCATCTGACCCGTGACGTGGTGGATACGGCAGTCGCGTTGCGGTCGAATGAAGACATCGAAGAGATGTTTAAAGATATTAAATTGCCCGAGAAATAATACCGGCCGTGATAATGATATCCCCGGAAACGGGGATATCGTGAATTTGATCACTAAAGCTAAATTAGAATTGCCCGCATTATCATTCCTGCATTAATCAATTTCTCTCCACACTAATACTTTACTAGTACTAAAGTGTCGCCAGAGCCCGACAAAAGTAGAAACTATTTATCCGTAGCGCAAATTTTATGAGCCAATTATTTATTTGCCGTCAAAAGATTGAATTATTCCATGGTTCCGATTGGTAAATTCACTGGATTTTTGGTTAATTTTTAATTAGGATTTATCTCAGTGGTGATTACTTGTACCGATTGTTTGGTGCCAAAATGATAAGCGATGTCGATTGTAAGAGGTTAGCGATGCCATCAGGAAGCGAAGGGCCGGAGAGGGATCCGGCGCTAAAGCGCAAAGCCTGGCTAGCGGTGTTTCTGGGTTCAGCGCTGTTCTGGATTGTCGTCGCATTGCTCATCTGGAAATTCTGGGGATAAGAATGGTCGTTTCTGGTCAACTTCAGTCAGCAAAACCAGTGTGTAAATCTGATGACAACGTGAAAGCGTCCGGTAAGGTCAGGTCAACGGTTCCACCGTCCTGGAAACTGACGCCGCAACAGCAGGCATTTATTGACGCATTCGCCGATGACGAATCTAAGAAACAATAATTGATTTAATAAACCCATCGAATTATCAGGCCTATTTTATCCTGAACGTCAGTATATTTTTATGCACATCAGCAATATACGTTCTGCCTGAAATGGCAGGACCGCTGAATAAATACAGAAATGGTAGTGATATTATGAATCAACATAGCGAGATGAAATACTGGTCGTGGATCGGTGCTTTCACGCTATCGGTCCTGTTCTGGGGCCAGATGGCCTGGATGCTGATCAACTAATCCACCAAAACACTCCGCAAAAACCCGGTGTCGCAACCGGGTTTTGTTTTTCCTGCCGTCTGAAACAGCCGCGATTTATCAATTTGGGTTGTTATCAAATCGTTACGACATGTTTGTGTTATCTTTAATAACAGACCCTGAGGATAATCAGGGTGTCGCTATCCCTGTCATTAAGGAGGAGCTATGTCGTCGACACTACGAGAAGCCAGTAAGGACACACTACAGGTCAAAGACAAAACGTATCATTACTACAGCCTGCCGCTGGCCGCGAAACAGCTTGGAGATATTTCCCGCCTGCCAAAATCGTTAAAAGTGCTGCTGGAGAACCTGCTGCGCTGGCAGGACGGAGATTCCGTCACAGAAGAAGACATTCATGCCCTGGCCGGATGGCTGAAAAGTGCCCATGCCGACCGTGANTCGGCCCGCCATGCGTGAAGCCGTTAAGCGCCTCGGCGGTGACACCGCCAAAGTAAACCCGCTGTCCCCCGTTGATCTCGTCATTGACCACTCGGTGACCGTCGACCGCTTCGGCGATGATGACGCCTTTGGTGAAAACGTGCGTCTGGAAATGGAGCGTAACCATGAACGTTACGTCTTTCTGCGCTGGGGCCAACAAGCATTCAGTCGCTTCAGCGTCGTGCCGCCTGGCACCGGCATCTGCCACCAGGTTAACCTGGAATATTTAGGCAAAGCGGTCTGGAGCGAAGAGCAGAACGGCGAATGGGTGGCCTACCCGGATACGCTGGTCGGTACCGATTCCCACACCACCATGATCAACGGCCNNTGCGGGGCCAGCCGGTGTCGATGCTGATACCGGACGTCGTTGGTTTCAAACTGACCGGCAAACTGCGCGAAGGGATCACCGCCACCGACCTGGTGCTGACCGTCACCCAGATGCTGCGTAAGCACGGTGTGGTGGGTAAATTTGTAGAATTCTATGGCGACGGGCTGGATACGCTGCCGCTCGCCGACCGCGCCACCATTGGTAACATGTCGCCGGAATATGGCGCAACCTGCGGTTTCTTCCCCATTGATGCTGTAACGCTGGACTATCTGCGTCTGAGCGGCCGTAGCGAAGAGCAGGTGGCGCTGGTGGAAGCCTACGCCAAAGCGCAGGGGATGTGGCGCAACACCGGCGACGAACCGGTGTTCACCAGTTCCCTTGAGCTGAATATGGCCGACGTGGAAGCCAGTCTCGCCGGGCCGAAACGCCCGCAGGACCGCGTGGCGCTGGCCGATGTGCCGAAAGCCTTTGCCGCCAGCAATGAGCTGGAAGTCAACGCGGCGCAGAAAGATCACCGTCCTGTCGATTTTACGCTGAACGGTCAGCAGTATCAGCTACCGGATGGCGCGGTGGTGATCGCGGCGATTACCTCCTGTACCAATACCTCCAACCCCAGCGTGCTGATGGCAGCGGGGCTGCTGGCGAAAAAAGCGGTCGATCGCGGCTTAAAAACACAGCCGTGGGTCAAAGCCTCGCTGGCGCCGGGATCGAAAGTGGTTTCTGACTACTTAGCCCACGCGCAGCTGACAACCTCGCTGGATGCCCTCGGATTCAACCTTGTTGGCTATGGATGTACCACCTGTATCGGTAACTCGGGCCCGCTGCCCGATCCCATCGAACACGCCATCAAACAGGGTGATTTGACGGTAGGCGCGGTGCTGTCCGGCAACCGTAACNNGCCTATGCGCTGGCAGGCAACATGAATATCAACCTGACCACCGATCCGCTGGGGCATGACTGGCAGGGTAATCCGGTCTATCTGAAAGACATCTGGCCGAGCGGTCAGGAGATTGCCCATGAAGTGGAAAAAGTCTCGACCGAAATGTTCCACAAAGAATATGCCGAAGTGTTTGAAGGTACGCCAGAGTGGAAAGCCATTCAGATCACCCATTCAGATACCTACGGCTGGCAGGATGATTCCACCTATATTCGCCTCTCGCCATTCTTTGAGGAGATGGAGGTCCTGCCGAAACCGGTGGAGGACATTCGCGGGGCGCGTATTCTTGCCATGCTCGGCGATTCAGTGACTACAGACCACATTTCACCGGCGGGCAGCATCAAGCTCGACAGCCCGGCAGGTCGGTATCTGCTGAGCCACGGCGTGGAACGTCGCGATTTCAACTCCTATGGTTCACGACGCGGTAACCATGAAGTGATGATGCGCGGGACATTCGCTAACATCCGTATTCGTAACGAAATGGTACCGGGCGTTGAAGGCGGCATGACGCGGCATCTGCCAGGCACGGAAGTGATCTCCATCTATGACGCTGCGATGCGTTATAAGGCAGACAACACGCCNNTGATTGCCGGTAAAGAGTATGGTTCAGGCTCCAGCCGCGACTGGGCTGCTAAAGGGCCTCGTCTGCTGGGCGTGCGCGTGGTGATTTCCGAGTCGTTTGAACGTATTCACCGTTCGAATCTTATCGGGATGGGTATTTTGCCGCTGGAGTTCCCGCAGGGGACAACGCGGAAAACGCTGGCGCTGACCGGGGAAGAAAAAATCGACATCCATGATTTGAATCAGCTCAAGCCCGGCGCGACGATACCGGTCATTTTAACCCGTGCGGATGGTCGCCAGGAGATCGTCAACTGTCGCTGCCGCATTGATACCGCGACAGAGCTGACGTACTACCAGAACGACGGGATCCTGCATTATGTGATACGTAATATGTTGAATTAAGCAGCCAAAAACGGCGCCCCAGGGCGCCGCTATGTTTTATTCGCCGAGCAGATGGCCCATTTTCGCCGCCTTGGTATCGAGGTACACGGCGTTTTTCGGGTTGCGGCCGACAATCAGCGGGACGCGTTCAACGATGTTGATGCCCGCTTCAGTCAGCACTTCGACTTTGCGTGGGTTGTTAGTCAGCAGACGTACTTCGTCAACGCCGAGCAATTTGAACATGTCCGCACAGAGAGTGAAATCGCGCTCGTCGGCGGCAAAACCGAGCTGATGGTTCGCTTCGACCGTGTCGTAGCCTTGATCCTGCAGCGCATAAGCGCGAATTTTATTCAGCAGCCCAATATTTCGTCCTTCCTGACGGTGATACAGCAGCACACCACGACCTTCTTCAGCAATGTGCGCTAACGCCGCTTCCAGTTGAAAACCGCAATCACAACGCAGGCTAAAAAGCGCGTCGCCCGTCAGACATTCTGAATGGACACGCGACAGTACAGGGATCTGGCCAGAAATATCGCCAAACACTAAGGCGACATGATCCTGCCCGGTTGCCAGTTCTTCAAAACCCACCATCAGGAAATCGCCCCAGGGGGTTGGCAGTTTGGCTTCTGCCACACGTTTAAGCTGCATGTGATTCTCCAGATTATTCCGGCACGTAGTGTGCCTTCTGTTTGCCTTTATTTTGCCACAATGCGACAGACTTCACCTAATCACTCACCGAAGGGGCTGCACAAAGCGCACAATTTTGTCACTTTTACCGTCACGTGGGTTTTCAGTTATGATGATGAAAGACAGAAGATAAGGAGTTCAGATGCTTTCAATCGCCAGACGTACCACCCTCGGTGCGGCGTTATTACTGATCATGCCGCTTGCGGTCTGGGTTTCCGGCTGGCACTGGGCGCCGGGGCACGACAGCCGCTGGCTGAAATTTCTGTTCTGGATGACGGAAACCGTGACGCAACCGTGGGGGCTCATCACTCACGTGCTGCTGTGCGGTTGGTTTTTCTGGTGCCTGCGCTTTCGCCTGCGCGCGGCTATCATGCTGTTTGCCATTCTGGCGGGCGCGATCCTCATCGGCCAGGGGATGAAATCCTGGGTCAAGGAGCGGGTGCAGGAGCCGCGTCCGTTTGTCATCTGGCTGGAAAAAACACAGCAGATCCCCGTCGATGAGTTCTACACTTTAAAGCGGAAGGAACGTTCCAGTCTGGTGAAAAAACAGCTGGCGCAACAGACGGAAATTCCGGTGTTTTTGCGCAAACACTGGCAAAAAGAGACCGGCTTTGCCTTTCCGTCCGGTCATACGATGTTTGCTGCCAGTTGGGCGCTGCTGGGTGTCGGATTGCTCTGGCCGCGCCGTCGCACGGTCACTATCGCCATTTTGCTGCTCTGGGCCACCGCAGTGATGGGCAGCCGGCTGCTGCTGGGGATGCACTGGCCGCGGGATCTGGTGGTAGCAACCTTGATGTCCTGGCTGCTGGTGACGCTGGCAACGTGGCTGGCACAACGCATCTGTGGGCCGCTGACGCCGCCGGGCGAAGAGGCGCAGGACATCAAAAAGCGCGATCCCCTGCCATAGCGAGGGTTGATTTTCAGTGAGTTTACCCGCAGATCAACCGTTGTCATTGCGGTTACCCGTTTCACAGGTAAGGCGAAGATGGTACTTTATAAGGCTGGATGCGTCATGTTGCACAAACATTATTCGCTCAAACCACATAACGGGAAGTAATGTGAAATATTTACTCATTTTCTTACTGGTGCTGGCGATTTTCGTCGTCTCCGTCACGCTTGGCGCGCAAAACGATCAGCTGGTGACGTTCAATTATCTGCTGGCGCAGGGAGAGTTTCGGATCTCTACGCTTCTGGCCGTGCTGTTTGCCGCAGGGTTCGTTATTGGCTGGTTGGTCTGCGGGATATTCTGGCTGCGCGTGCGCGTCTCACTGATGCGTGCCGAGCGCAAAGTAAAGCGCCTGGAAAACCAGATTGCGCCTGCAACCGTGTCACCGTCAGAACCGGGTGTCCCGGCTGTGAAGGAATAATTATCTATGCTGGAGTTGTTGTTTCTGCTTTTGCCCGTCGCCGCTGCGTATGGCTGGTACATGGGTCGCAGAAGTGCACAACAGTCCAAACAGGACGAAGCGAATCGTTTATCCCGTGACTATGTCGCGGGGGTCAACTTTCTGCTCAGTAATCAGCAAGATAAAGCGGTGGATCTGTTCCTCGACATGCTTAAAGAGGACACCGGCACCGTCGAAGCGCACCTCACCCTCGGTAACCTGTTCCGCTCCCGTGGTGAAGTCGACCGCGCGATCCGCATCCACCAGACGTTGATGGAAAGCGCGTCCCTGACTTACGATCAGCGCCTGCTGGCCGTACAACAGCTGGGGCGTGACTACATGGCGGCGGGGCTGTATGACCGCGCCGAAGACATGTTCAGCCAGCTGGTGGATGAAACTGATTTCCGCATCGGCGCGCTGCAACAGTTGCTGCAAATTTATCAGGCGACCAGCGACTGGCAGAAAGCCATCGACGTTGCCGAACGGCTGGTCAAACTGGGTAAAGAGAAGCATCGGGTGGAGATCGCCCATTTCTGGTGCGAGCTGGCACTCCAGCAGATGGCCAACGACGACATGGACAAGGCCATGCAGTTGCTGCGAAAAGGCGCTTCAGCTGACCGCAACAGCGCGCGTATTTCCATCATGATGGGCCGCGTATGGATGGCGAAGGGCGATTACGCCAAAGCGGTGGAAAGCCTGCAGCGGGTGATCGATCAGGACCGTGAGCTGGTCAGCGAAACGCTGGAAATGCTGCAAACCTGCTATCAGCAACTCGGTAAAAATGACGAATGGGAAGCGTTCCTCCGTCGTTGCGTCGATGAAAACACCGGTGCGACTGCCGAACTGATGATGGCGCAAATCATGGAGCAGAAAGAGGGGAGCGACAACGCGCAAACCTACATAACCCGCCAGCTTCAGCGTCACCCGACCATGCGGGTGTTCCATAAACTGATGGATTACCACCTCAACGAAGCAGAAGAAGGGCGCGCGAAAGAGAGCCTGATGGTGCTGCGTGACATGGTGGGCGAGCAGGTGCGCAGCAAACCGCGCTATCGCTGCCAAAAGTGTGGCTTCACTGCTTACACGCTGTACTGGCATTGCCCGTCCTGCCGCGCCTGGTCGACCGTGAAACCGATTCGCGGCCTCGACGGGCAGTAATTTTTAAAAAAATCCGATTTTAGTTACAACATACTAAAAGATAATCCCGCACTCACTTTCAGCATCGTGCCCGTATCGCCTCGCAGCGGGGAACCGGCCCTGTCAATTTGCAGGCATCGCAGGTAGAATGCTCGCCGTTTACCTTTTTCGCGCCTGAACCGCGCCCATCAACAAGAAGGTCTGCTCATGACGTCACCTGCTTCCTCTTCTTCCTCCGTGGTTACCGCTTCTCCCGTTGTTGTTGCGCTCGATTACAATGACCGCAACAACGCGCTGGCGTTTGTCGATCGCATCGACCCGCGCGACTGCCGTCTGAAAGTCGGAAAAGAGATGTTTACCCTGTTTGGGCCACAGTTTGTTCGCGAACTGCAACAGCGCGGTTTTGACATTTTCCTCGACCTGAAATTCCACGATATTCCCAATACCACCGCCCATGCGGTTGCCGCTGCGGCAGATCTGGGCGTATGGATGGTGAACGTCCATGCGTCGGGCGGGGCACGTATGATGACTGCGGCGCGTGAAGCGCTGTTGCCGTTTGGTAAAGAGGCGCCGTTGCTGATTGCGGTGACGGTACTGACCAGCATGGAAGCCAGCGATCTGCAGGATCTGGGCGTAACCTTATCCCCGGCGGATTACGCCGAAAAGCTGGCGGCACTGACGCAGAAATGCGGGCTGGACGGCGTGGTCTGTTCCGCGCAGGAAGCGGTGCGTTTCAAACAGGCGTTCGGTCAGGCATTCCGTCTGGTGACGCCGGGTATTCGCCCGGCAGGGAGCGATGCGGGCGATCAGCGCCGTATTATGACGCCGGAACAGGCGCAGGCGGCGGGCGTGGACTATATGGTAATAGGGCGTCCGGTCACGCAGTCTGCCGATCCGGCGCAAACGCTGCGGGCCATTAACGCTTCGCTGCGACAGGAGGGCTAATGAGCGATTCAAACAGCCGTCTGGTTTATTCGACGGAAAGCGGGCGGATTGATGAACCGAAAGCGGCTCCGGAACGACCAAAAGGTGACGGCATCGTGCGCATTCAGCGTCAGACCAGCGGACGTAAAGGTAAAGGCGTTTGTCTTATCACCGGTATCGATGAAAACGATGAGGCGCTGGCGAAACTGGCAGCAGAGCTGAAAAAGAAATGCGGCTGCGGCGGTTCCGTGAAGGAGGGGGTGATTGAAATACAGGGCGATAAACGCGATCTGATTAAATCGCTGCTCGAAAGCAAAGGCTATAAAGTGAAGTTAGCGGGCGGCTGATATATTTTGGGCCACGTGCAAAGCACGTGGCCCATATTTATTTTGGTGCGTAAGTCAGACCTGAAAACCAAATACTTTATTTTCGTTATATGGCGGATGTGGCTTATTTACCAACCTGGTGACCGATAATACCACCTACCGCTGCACCACCCAGCGTACCCAGGGTACTACCGTCGGTTAAGACTGCACCACCGAGCGCACCCGCACCCGCGCCGATTGCCGTGTTGCGGTCGCGTTTGGACCAGTTAGAACAGGCGCTAAGCGACATTACCAGGGTTACCGCCAGAGCGGCCGCAGTCATTTTTTTGCTCATTGAAGTCATCATATTTTCTCCTGAATTATCGATTCATGGAAGAAACTCCCTCTAAGCATAGTATAAAAGATCGGCTTTGAGGAATTCCATGAAACACGGTTGCGCAGGTAACAAGTAGTGCTGGAAATCACGCAGGTGATAATCACGTCCTGTTATATCGCTAATATTAATTTTACGTCTTTGTTGAATATCAGACAGGTAAAAACTCTTAATTGGCAGTTAAGAAAAGTCTCATATGCGGGGAATATCGTCCGGCGCGTACAAGGGCGTACCGGACGTTAATTTCAGGGGCGTTGAACGATATCGACATGCAGGCCTGACTGTTCCAGCAGAAGCTGGTTGGAAGCTGCAAGACCGCTGTCGGTAATCACGCGATTAAACTGGTTGACCGGGCCGAGTGTATACGGGTGTACCGCGCCAAATTTTGAGCTGTCGGTAAGAATAATGGCTTCACAGCCTTTTTCCAGCACGCCGTTAACCACATCTGTGCGCATCATATCGCGGCCGGTAAACCCGGTTTCTGGCTGCCAGCCGTCAATACCAATAAACGCTTTGCTGAAATGAACCTGCTGCAGAAATTGCCGCGTCAGCGGGCCAACCATGCTTTCGCTCTTTTTCTGATAGATTCCCCCCAGCAAAATCACTTCGCCGGGCGTTTCTTTCAGTAAATGAGCGATATAGCTGCTGACGGTAATAATCGTCACGTCGCCACGCTCCGCCAGCGTGCGGGCGAGGAGGGCGTTGCTGCTGCCATTTTCGATAAACACAGTTTCTCCCGCGCTGACGAGCGAGGCCGCAAATGCCGCCAGTTCGCGCTTGAGGGAGAAATTATTCATCATGCGCGTTTCCATATCCTCGCTGTCGAGCGGCACGGCAAAACCGTGGGTACGGCGCAAATAGTTTTGTTTTTCCAGCAGATTCAGGTCCTGGCGAATCGTCACTTCGGAGACGCCAGTCATCCTGGCGAGATCGGTCACACTCATGCGACCTTTATCGATCACCGTCTGGAGGATAGATTGTTGTCGGGCGTTCATATCATATTTCCCAGGGCGATTTATCCGGCCCCGATTTGTTTTCCTGCTCGTTCCGGGCTTGAGCCAGCAGTTCAGCTTTTAAAATTTCCAGATTATTGATTGCCGAATGGGTATCACCCGCGACAAGAATGTCCAGAACGGTATCAATACGTTGGGCGACCTGGCGTGCATCGAGATCGGACATGGCATGATCCTGACAATAATAATGAATGAATTCAATGATGCAAAAAATGCAGGCAAAAGAGAAGTGAAAAAAAGTCCTGGTTAGAGGCATTACCATAAATTATTAATAGTTGCCGCTGATTACCCGGTGGTGATGGCTGGATTAGGCTAATCCTGCGCGCAATGCGCTTTTTTATGAGGAACCTGATATGACAGTCATTAATCAACCCACCTGCACGTTGTTCACTGATGCTGAACGTTTCACCCAGCTCTCTGCGTATTATGAGGAGGAGCGGAGGACTGTCTGGATGATGCTACGATCCCAGCCGCGACCCTGTTTTAACCACAGCCTGATTGAAGAGATCATGAACCTCTCCTGGCTGGTCCGGCAGTCCGGTTTCGCGGTGGATTTCTGGGTTACCGGCTCGCTGGTGACCGGCATGTACAACACAGGAGGCGATCTGCGGTTTTTTGTCGAGTGTATTCGCAACGGACGACGTGAAGCGTTACGTGCCTACGCACGTGCCTGCGTAGACTGCGTACACGCCGCGTCACAAGGTTTTGGCACCGGGGCGTTGTCGTTAGCCATGATTGAAGGCAGCGCGCTCGGTGGCGGTTTTGAAGCGGCGCTGGCGCACCATTTCGTCATCGCGCAGCGTGATGCCCGGCTCGGCTTTCCGGAAATCGCCTTTAATCTCTTTCCTGGGATGGGCGGCTACTCGCTGGTCAGTCGTCGCGCCGGTATGAAGCTGGCGGAAGAGCTGATTTACCGCGGCGAGTCGCATACCGCGGAATGGCATGAGCAGCGCGGTCTGGTCGACGTGCTGTTCGAGCCCGGCGACAGTTACGTCACCACGCGTACGTTCATCGACACGCTACGGCCAAAACTGAACGGCGTGCGGGCAATGCTGCGCGCGCGTCAGCGTGTTCTGCAACTGCCGCGCAGCGAGCTCATGGATATTACCGAAGACTGGGTGGACGCCGCGTTCTGCTTAGAGGAAAAAGACATTGCCTACATGGAGCGTCTGGTTCAGCTGCAGAACCGGCATACGTCAGTCATCCTGCGTAAAGCCAGCTAACGAGCTTTGCGCGCCTGACGACGCTTAAACCATCGCTCGAAAACGGCTGCGGGCATGGGCTTCGCGAATAAAAATCCCTGCCGTTCATTGACGCCGTTCTTGGTAAGAAAGGCGTCTTCTTTCGCGCTTTCGACCCCCTCTGCAATCACCTGCAAATTCAGCGCCTGCGCCACCGCCATGATCGCCCGCACCAGCGACTGCGAAACCGGATGTTTGTGGATATCGCGCACGAAAGTTTGATCCAGCTTAATGGCGTCAATCGGGAAACGCGCCAGCTGCGATAGCGACGAATACCCCGTGCCGAAATCATCCAGATGCACCTGCGCGCCGAGCTTGCTGAATTGTTCGATCACTGACTGCGCCAGCGCTTCGTTTTCAATCAGGCAGCTTTCGGTCAGCTCAACATCGATAGGGCAGTATTCGAGATTAAGATCGTGCAGCGCCTGTTTCAGATCGCTGAAAATGGTCTGATCGGCCAACTGACGAGCTGAGACGTTAACCGCCACGCGTAAATCAATGCCTTTGTCGCGCCACTTCGCCACCTGACGCACCACGTCGAGCATCACCCAACGACCGAGCGGGACGATCAGGCCGGACTCTTCAGCGTAAGAGATGAATTCCAGCGGCGGAATCAGACCGCGTTCCGGCGACTGCCAGCGTACCAGCGCTTCGAGGCTACGCACTTCGCCGCGCCAGGTAATTTTCGGTTGATAGTGGATCACCAGTTGATCGTTATCCAGCGCCTTGCGCAGGTTGGTGTCCAGCCACAGGTATTCAAACACGCGCTGGTTCATTTCCGGCGAAAAAACGCAGAATTTCCCGCGTCCGCCTTCTTTCGCCGTATACATGGCGGTGTCGGCGTTGCGGATCAGGCTTTCGCGATCGGTGCCGTGCTGCGGGGCAAGGGAGATACCCAGCGAACAGCCGGAATAGACTTCAATCAGGCCGATGCGGAACGGCTCGCGCAGACGCGTCAGAATACGGGACGCCATGGCTTCCAGCGAGCTTTGAGAAGAGTCAGTCGCCAGCACGATAAACTCATCGCCGCCCAGGCGCGCCAGCGTCTGACCCTCTTCCAGACAGCTTAAAATCGACAGCGACACCGACTGCAGCAACTGGTCACCAAACATATGCCCGTAGGCATCGTTGACCTTCTTGAAGTTATCGAGGTCAAGGTAGACCACCCCAACCTGGGTGTCGCCGCGGTTGGCGATGGCGTCGGCAATCATGTCGTGAATGGCGTTACGATTCGGCAGGCCGGTGATGGTGTCGGTGTTCGCCAGCACGCGCAGCCGTTCCTGCGCGCGGCGCTCCTCGGTGATATCGGTGCCGGAGCAGATCAGAAATATTTCATTTTTGCCGCTACCGCTGTGGACGAATTTATTGCGGAACAGGAATAGTCGCTGCCCTTTGCGGGTTTTGATCCAGCGCTCGACTTCATAGGAGTTGCCATTGCGGAAAAAGCCGGTGATGTTCTTTTTTGATGCGGCCGCCTCGGTGCGGCTCATGAACAGCTTAAACACGTTCTGGCCAATCACCTCATGCTCTTTCATGCCGGTATATTCTTCGCTCAACCGATTGAAGCGCTGAATGTTGCCGTGCTTGTCGAGAATGACGATCACCGAATTGGCTTCTGAGACTACCTGTTCGGCAAAAGAGAGCCCCTGCACCAGATCGCGGGCGACGGAGCTGGTGTCAGACCAGGCCGATGCGGTGCCAGCCCACTGTGATTTGCTGATTTTACGGCCAACCAGATGAACAGGGACCTCATCGCCATACAGCGAAATGGACATGGTTATGCTGGAAGTGATCACCGTCATTTCGCGGATGCTGTTGGCCTGTTCCGGGCTCAGGGCAACCACCTGGCGCGTGTCCGTGCTTTCTGTGGCCGCCAGATTCAGGGCGTTGCTGTCGCCCGATAATCGCCAGTACGGGCTGGTGGTTCCCAGATAACGATAGAGCAGGTTTTGCTCCAGTTCCTCAGTCATGACTTCTCCCGGTCAGATCGCGCAATAGTCAAAATATCCATATAGGAATCGCGGTAACGCTTTTTTATTGTGAACGGTTTTGGTGTTTTGTGGGGGGAAAATGGAAAAAAATTGTGTGTGGTAAAGCAGATAAGGGGATAAAGGAGCGATCCCCGTCAGGAGATCGCTCAGTCAATCATCAGGCAAGCGGACGAGCGATAACGCTGCGGGTTTCCATACGTACTTCGGCGATGGTCACGTCAATCACATCAGTGACTTTGTAGACGGTTTCGCCTTTGATTTGCACGGTGCCGTTTTCCTGGCTGCACACCAGTTCGTCGCGAACGGCATGCAGGAACGGGGCAGGGATGAACGCCACCGCACCGTTATCCACCAGACGAACGCGCATGCCGCCACGGCTGATATCGATGATTTCAGCGGCGTAACGTGTGTCAGTCCCGGCTTTCGTATTCAGAAAACGCGCATACAGCCAGTCGGCAACGTCACGTTCCGCCATGCGGTTAAGACGGCGACGCTCGGCCATTTGTACCGTCACCTCGTCCTGCGGACGGGCAATGGTTTCACCTTTAATGATCGCTTTCAGCAGACGATGGTTGATCATGTCGCCGTACTTACGAATCGGTGAGGTCCAGGTGGCATACGCTTCGAGGCCAAGCCCAAAATGCGGGCCAGGTTCTGTACTGATTTCCGCGAAGGACTGGAAGCGGCGAATACGGCTGTCGAGGAAGCCTGACGGCTGCGCATCCAGTTCGCGACGCAGCTTACAGAAGCCATCCAGCGTCAGCACTTCCTGCGGATCAACATGCACATCGTGCGTTTTCAGCAGAGCAGCCAGCTGTTCGCTGTTTGCAGGATCGAAACCAGTATGCACGTTGTAGATACCAAAACCGAGCTTATCGCGCAGCACGCGGGCGGCGCAGATGTTGGCGGCAATCATCGACTCTTCAACGATGCGATTGGCGATACGGCGTGGCTCAGCAACGATATCCAGCACTTCGCCTTTCTCACCCAGCACGAAGCGGTAGTCCGGGCGGTCTTTAAATACCAGCGCATGGGTGTGACGCCATTCGCCGCGCAGTTGGCAGATACGCTGCAGCAGGGTGATCTGCTGTGCAACAGCCTCGCTTTCCGGCTTCCAGCGCCCGTTGTTTTCCAGCCAGTCGGAAACGTCGTCGTAGGCCAGTTTTGCTTTGGATTCGATGGTTGCGGCGAAGAATTCGATATCGTCTTCAATGGTGCCGTCGGCAGCGATGGTCATGCGGCAGGCCAGCACCGGACGCACTTCATTAGCGCGCAGCGAGCAGAGATCGTCAGACAGTTCGCGCGGCAGCATCGGGATGTTGAAGCCCGGCAGGTAGTTGGTAAAGGCGCGGATTTTCGCGGCGTTATCCAGTTTGCTTCCTTCCACAATCCAGGCGGTCGGATCAGCAATCGCCACGGTGAGGTGCATTTTGCCATCGTCAGCGGCTTCGGCGTACAGCGCGTCATCCATATCTTCCGTGCTGGCGCTGTCGATGGTAACAAATTCCAGGGCGGTCAAATCGCGACGCGCAAGACCTTCGTCCTGCATCTCGGTTGCCACGCCATCCGGCGCTTCTTTTTCGAGGTTATGGCGCGCGAGGGTCACCCACCATGGCACGAAGTGATCGTCGCCAAAGGTGATGAACTGCGTCAGTTCAGCGTAAAAACTGCGATCGCCTTTCAGCGGATGACGGCGCATTTCAGCAACGGCCCAGTCACCCTCTTTAAAATCGTGCTCAACGCCACGAGCGGCGCGGCAGGGTATGGCTTCTTTCAACAGGGGATGGTCAGGGGTAATTGACAGACGATCGTCTTTCTTATGAATACGGCCGACGAAGCGTGTCAGGAACGGTTCGACCAGTTCTTCCGGCTCGGCGCTTTCGCGATCTTTCTCAGAGTGGATGACCGCGATGATGCGATCGCCATGCATCACCTTTTTCATTTGCGGCGGCGGAATGAAGTAGCTTTTTTGCGCGTCCACTTCAAGGAAGCCAAAGCCTTTTTCCGTGCCTTTAACCACCCCTTCAGCGCGCGGCGTCTGGGAATGAAGTTGCTGTTTAAGCTGAGCAAGCAGCGGGTTGTCCTGAAACATAGTGATGTATTTTCGTGACCAAAAGAGCGGCTGACAGTTTTACGCGAATCTCACGGTGTCAGCAAGCGCTCTTTCGGGTTTTTTCAGACGGTTCAACCAGCCGCTGAGCCCGCACCATGCCAGCAACGACACGGCATCGGTCACGGAAAAACCTTGCTCCTGCAGGGGAATAAGCTGCGCGGCGCTGAATCTGTCCGGCGCACGGGTCAACAATTGCGCGGCCTGAATCACGGCGCGTTCCAGCGGATGATTATGCCCCCAGGCCTGCAATGCCCGTTCGCCGTTGCGTACCGCGTCAGGAAGCCCCGGCGCACCGTGCCAGCGCTCCGTCAGCGTAAGGAAACACTGCTGGCTGCCGTTGATGCGTGCGGCGAGCAGGGCGACCAGCAGATGCGAGGTTGTCGGCTGCTCCAGC
>NZ_JNGH01000055.1 GCF_001188485.1 Trabulsiella odontotermitis | reverse complement strand
CAGCGCGGGCCACACGGGCTGGCTTTTCGCCCAGAACTGACCATCAAGCAGGATCGCCAGCGGACGCGCGGCGTCGTTATCGTGACCGGTGGTGAACACCCATACCCGGCGCGTGTTGTGCAGCATCGGGCTATGCCAGGTGAGCTGTACCGGCAGCGTATAGTCGGATAACGGCGCGTTCCAGCCAGGCTGTAGCGGCGCGTCGGGCATTTCCAGTACCGAGACCGCGTGCCCTCGCCCACCCGTCCAGCCCTGCGGATTGCGCGGATCGGCAATCGCCCGCGGCAGCAGT
>NZ_JNGH01000054.1 GCF_001188485.1 Trabulsiella odontotermitis | reverse complement strand
GCTGCTGCGGCTGCTGAGGCTGACCCCAACCGCCCTGCTGCTGACCACCGCCCGCTGGCGCGCCTGCGCCCTGCTGACGGCCGCCCAGCATCTGCATGGTGCCGCCAACGTTGACCACCACTTCAGTGGTGTATTTTTCTACGCCGGACTGATCGGTCCATTTGCGGGTACGCAGTTGGCCTTCGATGTAAACCTGAGAACCTTTACGCAGGTACTCGCTGGCGACTTCAGCCAGCTTGCCGAACAGCACAACGCGGTGCCATTCCGTCTGCTCTTTCATTTCCCCGGTCTGCTTGTCACGCCAGGATTCGGAAGTAGCCAGCGTAATGTTGGCCACTGCACCACCATTCGGCATGTAGCGTACTTCCGGGTCCTGGCCCAGATTACCGACGAGAATCACCTTGTTTACGCCTCTGCTGGCCATGATCGTGTCTCCTGAATACGTTTTGAAATAGTGTAAACGCGCGATTGTACCACCACAAAGCGGCATTTTGATAGCTGCGAGCATGATTCCAGAAATCTCGCGTCAATAATCATTTTTGCACATAATCGAGGAAGATGCATTCCAATACTGTATATTCAAACAGGTTTAATTGTGTCATAATTAGCCGTTTCTGCCGTTTGTCCTTCAAGCAAACCAGGCATTCCGAGTCTCTACCGGGAAAGGTGAATGGATAAGATCGAAGTTCGGGGCGCCCGCACCCATAATCTCAAGAATATCAACCTCGTCATCCCTCGCGACAAACTGATTGTCGTTACCGGGCTGTCGGGTTCAGGCAAATCTTCACTGGCTTTTGACACCCTGTACGCCGAAGGACAGCGCCGCTACGTTGAGTCGCTGTCAGCCTACGCGCGCCAGTTTCTGTCGTTGATGGAAAAACCGGACGTCGATCATATCGAAGGCCTGTCGCCCGCGATCTCCATTGAGCAGAAATCGACCTCGCACAACCCGCGTTCAACGGTCGGTACGATTACCGAAATCCACGACTATCTGCGTCTGCTGTACGCCCGCGTCGGGGAGCCTCGCTGCCCGGATCACGACGTGCCGCTGGCGGCGCAGACCGTCAGCCAGATGGTGGATAACGTGCTGTCGCAGCCGGAAGGCAAACGCCTGATGCTGCTGGCGCCGATCATTAAAGAGCGTAAAGGCGAGCACACCAAGACGCTGGAAAACCTGGCAAGCCAGGGGTATATCCGCGCCCGTATCGATGGTGAAGTGTGCGATCTCTCCGATCCGCCAAAACTCGAATTACAGAAGAAACACACCATCGAGGTGGTGATCGATCGCTTCAAAGTCCGTGGCGATCTGGCGCAGCGTCTGGCTGAATCCTTTGAAACCGCGCTGGAACTGTCCGGCGGCACCGCCGTGGTCGCCGACATGGACGACGAAAAAGCCGAGGAGTTGCTCTTCTCCGCTAACTTCGCCTGCCCGATTTGCGGTTACAGCATGCGTGAGCTGGAGCCGCGCCTGTTTTCGTTCAACAACCCGGCAGGCGCCTGCCCGACCTGTGACGGCCTCGGCGTACAGCAATATTTCGATCCGGACCGTGTGATCCAGAACCCGGAGCTATCGCTGGCGGGGGGAGCGATCCGCGGCTGGGATCGCCGTAACTTCTACTATTTCCAGATGCTGAAATCGCTGGCGGAACACTACAAATTCGACGTCGACGCGCCGTGGGGAAGCCTCAGCCCGTCCGTGCATAAAGTCGTGCTGTTCGGTTCTGGCAAAGAGTCGATTGAATTCAAATATATGAACGACCGCGGCGACACCTCGGTGCGCCGCCATCCGTTCGAAGGCGTTCTGCATAACATGGAACGCCGCTACAAAGAGACCGAATCCAGCGCCGTGCGCGAAGAGCTGGCGAAATTCATCAGCAACCGTCCATGTGCGACCTGCGACGGCACTCGTCTGCGCCGTGAAGCGCGCCACGTGTTTGTCGAAAACACCCCGCTGCCAACCATCTCAGACATGAGCATCGGCCACGCGATGGACTTCTTCAATAACCTGCAGCTTTCCGGTCAGCGTGCGCAAATTGCCGAAAAGGTGCTGAAAGAGATTGGCGATCGCCTGAAGTTCCTGGTGAACGTTGGCCTGAACTACCTGACACTTTCCCGCTCGGCGGAAACACTGTCCGGCGGCGAGGCGCAGCGTATTCGTCTGGCGAGCCAGATTGGCGCCGGGCTGGTTGGCGTGATGTACGTGCTGGATGAACCGTCAATCGGTCTGCATCAGCGCGATAACGAACGCCTGCTCGGTACGCTGATTCATCTGCGTAATCTCGGTAATACGGTGATTGTGGTTGAGCACGATGAAGACGCGATCCGCGCCGCTGACCACATCATCGATATCGGTCCTGGTGCCGGTGTTCACGGCGGCCAGGTGGTGGCTGAAGGGCCGCTCGACGCTATCATGGCGGTACCGGAATCGCTCACCGGCCAGTTCATGAGCGGCAAACGTCAGATTGAAGTGCCGAAAAAACGCGTTCCGGCGGATCCGGAAAAAGTACTGAAGCTGAGTGGCGCGCGCGGCAACAACCTGAAAGACGTTACGCTGACGCTGCCCGTCGGCCTGTTTACCTGTATCACCGGCGTCTCGGGTTCCGGCAAATCAACGCTGATCAACGATACCCTGTTCCCGATCGCCCAGCGTCAGTTGAACGGTGCGACCATCGCGGAGCCTGCGCCGTATCGCGACGTTCAGGGGCTTGAGCATTTTGATAAAGTCATTGATATCGACCAGAGCCCGATTGGCCGTACGCCGCGCTCGAACCCGGCGACCTATACCGGCGTATTCACGCCGGTACGTGAACTGTTCGCCGGCGTGCCGGAATCACGCTCACGCGGCTATACGCCGGGTCGCTTCAGCTTTAACGTCCGCGGCGGTCGCTGCGAAGCCTGTCAGGGCGACGGCGTGATCAAAGTTGAAATGCACTTCCTGCCGGATATCTACGTGCCGTGCGACCAGTGCAAAGGCAAACGCTATAACCGCGAAACGCTGGAAATTAAATACAAAGGCAAGACGATTCACGAAGTGCTGGATATGACCATCGAAGAAGCGCGTGAGTTCTTTGACGCAGTGCCAGCGCTGGCGCGTAAGCTGCAAACGCTGATGGACGTAGGTCTGACCTACATTCGTCTCGGCCAGTCGGCAACCACACTCTCCGGAGGCGAAGCGCAACGCGTGAAGCTGGCGCGTGAGCTGTCAAAACGCGGCACCGGCCAGACGCTCTACATTCTCGATGAACCGACCACCGGTCTGCACTTTGCGGATATCCAGCAACTGCTGGACGTGCTGCATCAGTTGCGTGACCAGGGCAATACCATCGTGGTGATTGAGCACAACCTGGACGTCATTAAAACGGCGGACTGGATTGTTGATCTGGGGCCGGAAGGCGGCAGCGGCGGCGGGGAAATCCTCGTTTCCGGTACGCCAGAAACGGTGGCGGAGTGCAAGGAATCACACACTGCGCGCTTCCTGAAACCGATGCTGAAATAAACCTGCCTGCGCCCTGTTGATTCGCTTCAGGGCGCAACACTTTGCCTCTTTTTTGCGCATTTGAACCCGCAGCGTGGCGCTATGCTGGACGACATTCCCCTCACGCCAGAGCCACGGTCATGCCTGTTATCCGCATCATCAGAGTCGCTTTTTTATTACCGCTGCTATTGTTAACCGCCTGTTCAATGACGGGAAACTATAACGGCGATGCCCACCGCCAGTTAGTGATGCTGCAGGCGCTGCATCTGCAATTCATTGACGACGCCACCACCCTCGATGCCCGCAACGTGGCGCTTGACGCACGCGATTACCATCTGCAATACCGCGCCGCGCGACTGTTTGCCGAAAACCTCGGCGATCCGCTGCGTCTGGATAACCTTCAGTCGCTGAACAATCTCTGGCTGGTGCAGTATGATCGCTTTCAGCAACAGCAGCGACCATTCAACAATGCACAGGCCAGATTGTTCAGCCGCCAGACGAGCGCGGCTTACCAGCAGGCCATTCACGGCGAGTGCTTACGTCCACATTCCGTTTGCCAGTAGAGGTTCATCATGTCGATTTTAAACGATCTGGAAGTGGCGTTTGCCAGTCCGGCATTTCGCCAGCAGGCCGGGGAGATTATTGGAAACGAGTGCCTGACGCTGTTTCAGCAGGGTCTGGCGGACCACGACGCGTTTATTCGCGACACCTGCGAGATGCTGGCGGAGGCGTTACGTGACAAAGCCCGTGGCGAGCTGGAAGCGGAAGACATCAATGCCATGCTCATCGGCATGCAGGCACAACTGGCGATACAAATGACCAACGCGCAGATCGCCGTGCGATCCCGCATGCAGACTATTGTTGAGCGACTACTCAGCCTGTCGCTGTCAGTGCTGGTCACCGCGCTGTAGCTATTGATCGGGAGTTATTCGCCGAGAATGCTCTTCCGGGTCTCTTCCGGGATCAGCGTCAGCGCCTGTTCCCACGAGGCATCGACCAGATAGTAGATTTGCGAATCCGGCAGCGTGCCGTCGAGATAGACCGTACTCCAGTGCGCTTTATTGAGGTGCTTGCTCGGCCGCACGTCGCTGTGCTGCTGGCGCAGCAGTTCGGCAAGTTCAGGACTGGTTTTTAATGATGTCGCCGGGCGCCCCTCAACTTCCTTCACCATGGCAAACAACACGTCGGCCACCTTGATCTGCGTGGCCTTCCAGTCACTGTGGACGCTCTGCTCAGCGCCCGGTTTCTTCATGCAATATTGTAAAAGCTCCGAAATGGTCATTTCTGTTCTCCGTGCCCACTCAGGCAGTTCCTGTGTTAAGAGGTTCTGTTTAAGTGTGCAGCAAGATGACGAAAGGTAAAACTTTCACCGCACGACCTGGGCAAAAAAAGGGCAACCCGAAGGTTGCCGTTACGAAAACTGCCTGAATAATCTGGTTTTACCGAGGCGTCAGTATTCCGAATTGACGATGACCTCTTCACCAAACTTTCCGGCCATGGGTAACGGTCGATACGTCGAGTTTGACGCACGCAGCACGCGGATCCCCCGCACGCCCGCTTCACGCGCGGCGGTGATATCATTATCTGAATCGCCGTAGAACATCCGGATGTTCTTTTTCTGCAACCACGCTGTTTTGGTATTTTGCCCCGCCTCGTCACCAGCAAAAATCACCGGGTTCATATTTGCCGCGGGAATAAGAAAATCGTCCTGCAGGGTTTTCGAGACGGTTTCCGTGCGGGTCTGACTGCGGCCCGTGACGAAATAAATGCTGTCGCCGCGTTTGATGTGCATGGTGATCAGCGCCCGCGCGACTTCTTTTGGAATGCTGAACTCATCCCAGCCGTTATTCATTTTTTGCCAGAATGCCGGGTTCTTCAGGTACGCGTCACTGCCGGGTGACCAGGTTTTTTGCCCCCGCCAGAAGCCAGGACTGGAAAACAACACGGTGTCATCAATGTCAAAACCCACCGCTATCGGCGGGCGGCCCAACAGACTGTTTTCAATTTGTGCCACCGAAACCCAGTGGACGGGAGCCTGTTCAGCAAGGCGAGCAACGTTAGTGCCTGGATTGACGGGAGAAGGTGCCGACGCGCGGGCAACAACCGGGTTGTTGAGCGCAAATAGCAGACAAACGGCGCTAAACGCCATAGTAATATTACGCATATTTTTCCCTAAGTGTGCAAAAGTGATGGCTCGGGATTTTTATTTTTGATCAGGTGTCAGTCTGACATTACGCTTGATGGGGTTTTGGCGGAAGAATAAAAGTCATAGAAAAGGGGGATGATCACACTCATCCCCCCATTTTAAGGAAATTGCTAGTAAGTACTTACATTACTGCGCAAAAGGCCTCAGCAACACGGTGAACATTGCGCGAATTGAGGCCCGCAACGCACATGCGACCACTGGCGATCAGGTAAACGCCAAACTCTTCACGCAGGCGATCCACCTGTGCCGCGCTCAGTCCGGTGTAGCTGAACATGCCGCGCTGCCTGAGCAGATAGTCGAAATTGCGCCCCGGCATCGCCTCTTTCAGCACGTTGACCAGTTCCTGACGCATCGCCAGAATGCGGGTACGCATCGTTTCCACTTCAGCCAGCCATGACGCTTTCAGTTCCGGGTTGCTCAGCACCGCCGCGACAACCTGCGCGCCAAAGCTCGGCGGGCTGGAGTAGTTGCGACGTACAGTGGCTTTCAGTTGCCCCAGCACGCGCCCGGCGGTTTCTGCGTCCTCGCAGACCACCGACAGTCCGCCTACGCGTTCGCCATAAAGCGAGAAAATCTTCGAGAACGAGTTGCTGACCAGCAGCGGCAGGCCAGAGCTGGCGAAGGCACGAATGGCGTACGCATCGTCTTCCATTCCCGCGCCAAAGCCCTGATAGGCGATGTCGAGGAATGGGATCAGATTGCGGGATTTCGCCACTTCCACCACCGCATCCCATTGTGCATGAGTCAAATCAGCACCCGTCGGGTTATGACAGCACGGATGCAGCAGCACGATACTTTGCGCCGGCAGCGTATTCAGTTTTTCCAGCAGCGCCTCGAAGCGAACGCCGTTGGTTTCTGTGTCAAACCATGGGTAAGTGCTTACTTCGAAGCCAGCACCTTCAAAAATTGCCACATGGTTTTCCCACGTCGGGTCGCTGACCCAGACGCCAGAATTCGGGAAGTAGCGTTTCAGGAAATCGGCACCGATTTTCAGCGCGCCGGAGCCGCCGAGCGACTGGATGGTCGCCACGCGGTTTTGCTTCAGCACGGGATGGTCTGCGCCAAAAAGCAGCGGCGCAATGCTGCTACGGTAAGTATTCAGCCCTTCCATCGGCAGATAAAGCGACGCGCCGTGCGGCTGCGCATTCAGTTGCGCTTCCGCTTTTGCTACGGCCTGCAGTTGCGGGATAATCCCGTCTTCGTTGTAGTAAAGGCCAATGCTGAGATTGACTTTGTCACTGCGCGGATCTTCTTTAAAACGCTCCATTAAGGAGAGGATGGGGTCGCCTGCATAGGCGTCGACTTTCTGAAACACGCGATGTTTCTCCGGATTTTACAAAGGCAGGGAATAACAACAATAAACCGGAAGTCAGAGAAGATCGAGGGGATGTTGGCGAAAGCGGGAGCGGGCTCAACGCCGCCCCCGCCCCTTTCAGGCAGCGTGACGCGCTACTCTTCGTACTGCATCGCGACCCGGGAGGTCAGTCGCGTGATTAGTTCGTAAGCGCTCACTTTTGTAGTTTCAGCAATGCGCTCAACGGGTAGCCCCGCGCCCCACATCACCACCGGATCGCCGGCCTTATCCTGCGCCTGTGGGCCTAAATCGACGCAAATCATGTCCATCGCCACGCGTCCGACAATCGGCACCTCGCGGCCATTGACCAGCACCGGCGTGCCTGATGGCGCCGCGCGCGGGTAACCGTCACCGTAGCCCATCNNGCGATCGCTTACCCAGGTCCCGCCATAGCCGACAGGCTCGCCCGCTTTGTGCTCGCGCACCGCAATCAGGCTGGAGGTCAGCGACATCACCGGCTGGAAACCAAAATCCGGTCCCCACGGTTTTTGATCCAGCGGGGAAACGCCGTACAGAATGATGCCGGGACGCACCCAGTCAAAATGCGACTGCGGCCACAGCAAAATTCCGCCTGAGGCGGCAATCGAACGCTGCCCCGGTTTCCCTTCAGTAAAGGTGTTGAAGATATCCAGTTGCTGTTCAGTCGCTCCGCATTCCGGCTCGTCGGCGCGGGCGAAATGGCTGACGATATTCACCGGCTGGCGGACGTTTTTGCACTGGCAAAGACGCTGGTAAAACCCGTCGGCCTGCTCCGGGCGGATGCCCAGGCGGTGCATGCCGGTGTCCAGCTTCATCCACACGGTGACCGGCTCAGGCAAATCGGCCTGCTCCAGCGCCTCCAGCTGTTCCATGTTATGAACTGCGGTGTGCAGGTGCTGTTGGGAGATGACTGGCAGATCGCTGGCGTTGAAAAAGCCTTNNAGTTTGCTGGCGGGCGCCAGTTCACGCAGACGTTGCAGGTTGTGTCGCAGAGCGCGGCGGTTAATGACAACAGTTGCCGCTTGCATTTGAATTCCTTAGAAATTATTCATCATCGTATTGTGGGCCCGCATAATTATCAAAACGCGACCACTGACCGTTAAAGGTGAGACGCACGGTGCCGATGGGGCCGTTACGCTGCTTACCAATAATGATTTCTGCGATGCCTTTCAGGTCGCTGTTCTCGTGATAAACCTCGTCACGGTAGATGAACATGATAAGGTCAGCATCCTGCTCGATGGAGCCCGATTCACGCAGGTCGGAGTTGACCGGACGTTTATCGGCACGCTGTTCCAGCGAGCGGTTAAGCTGCGACAGCGCTACGACCGGCACCTGCAATTCTTTCGCCAGTGCTTTCAGCGAACGCGAGATTTCAGCGATTTCCAGCGTGCGGTTGTCGGATAACGACGGTACGCGCATCAGTTGCAGGTAGTCGATCATGATAAGACCGAGGCCGCCGTGCTCGCGGGCGATACGCCGCGAACGGGAGCGCACTTCGGTCGGCGTCAGGCCGGAAGAGTCATCAATATAGATATTTCGTTTTTCCAGCAGAATGCCCATCGTGCCGGAAATGCGCGCCCAGTCTTCATCGTCCAGTTGCCCGGTACGAATGCGGGTCTGATCGACGCGTGACAGCGACGCCAGAGAACGCATCATGATCTGTTCTGAGGGCATTTCAAGACTGAAAATCAGAACCGGTTTGTCCTGCAACATCGCCGCATTTTCGACGAGGTTCATCGCAAATGTCGTTTTACCCATCGACGGACGCGCCGCCACGATGATCAGATCCGACGGCTGCAAACCGGCGGTTTTTTTGTTGAGATCGTCATAGCCGGTGTTGACGCCGGTAACGCCGTCGTGCGGCTGCTGGAACAGTTTCTCGATACGCGCCACCGTCGCATCAAGCACATCGGCGATGTTTTTCGGCCCTTCGTCTTTATTGGCGCGGCTTTCGGCGATTTTAAACACGCGGGATTCGGCGAGGTCGAGCAGATCTTCGCTGGTGCGGCCCTGCGGATCAAACCCCGCTTCGGCGATTTCATTGGCAACGGAGATCATTTCGCGGACAACGGCGCGTTCGCGCACGATATCGGCATACGCGCTGATGTTCGCCGCACTTGGTGTGTTTTTCGATAATTCGGCCAGGTAAGCGAAGCCGCCGACGCTGTCGAGCTGACCCTGGCGCTCCAGCGATTCCGCGAGCGTGATCAGATCGATAGGACTGCCGGTTTCCTGCAGTCGCGCCATTTCAGTAAAAATATGGCGATGCGGGCGGGTATAGAAATCATCCGACACAACGCGCTCGGCGACATCGTCCCAGCGTTCGTTGTCCAGCATCAAACCGCCCAACACCGACTGTTCCGCTTCAATCGAGTGCGGCGGCACTTTCAAACCGGCCACCTGCGGATCGCGGTCGCGGGGTTCAGTCTGTTGTTTGTTGAAGGGTTTATTTCCTGCCATAGTGAATGGAGTTACCGAGCCTGATATTGGGTCGTAAGATTATCACAGAGTTCAGGAGGAAGCATGGCAACACGAATCGAATTTCACCAGCATGGTGGTCCTGAGGTACTGAAAGCGGTCGAGTTTACCCCCGCAGACCCCGCCGACAACGAGATCCAGGTGGAAAACAAGGCCATCGGTATTAACTATATCGACACCTATATTCGCGGAGGACTTTACCCGCCGCCGTCCCTGCCGAGCGGTATCGGCACCGAGGCCGCGGGCATCGTCAGCAAAGTTGGCCGCAACGTTACGCATATTAAAGCAGGCGATCGCGTAGTGTATGCGCAGTCCGCACTGGGCGCTTACAGTTCGGTACACAACGTGCCTGCCGATAAAGCCGCGCTCCTTCCGTCTGCCATTTCTTATGAACAGGCCGCCGCCGCTTTCCTTAAAGGGCTGACCGTTTTTTATCTGCTGCGTAAAACCTATGAAGTGAAGCCGGACGAACAGTTTCTGTTCCACGCGGCGGCCGGTGGCGTGGGGCTGATTGCCTGCCAGTGGGCCAAAGCGCTGGGTGCGAAGTTGATTGGCACCGTCGGCAGCGCGCAGAAAGCGCAGCGGGCGAAAGAGGCTGGTGCCTGGCAGGTCATTAACTATCGTGAAGAGAGCGTGGTTGAGCGGCTGAAGGAGATCACCGACGGCAAAAAAGTGCGCGTGGTGTATGACTCGGTGGGTAAAGATACGTGGGAAGCGTCACTGGATTGCCTGCAGCGCCGTGGTCTGATGGTCAGTTTCGGTAACTCGTCAGGCGCAGTCACCGGCGTTAACCTCGGCATTCTTAATCAGAAAGGGTCGCTGTATGCCACGCGTCCGTCTTTGCAGGGCTACATCACAACGCGTGAAGAGCTGGAAGAAGCCAGCAATGAACTGTTTTCGCTGATCGCCAGCGGCGTGATTAAAGTGGACGTGGCGGACAATCAGAAATACGCATTGCGCGATGCGCAGAAAGCCCATGAGGTGCTGGAAAGCCGCGCAACGCAGGGCTCCAGCCTGTTGATTCCATAAAAAATGTGGGCTTCCACCGTGGTGGAAGCCCTTTCTTTTTTGTTCGGCTGTTTGTAGGGTACAGCTCGATGAATTCGTTACTGCGGGATAGTGACAGATTTATTTCGCAAAACCTAAGTACTTTTCTGCAAAACTTCTCAGGTTGTGATCCCCTGCACAATCAATCAGTAACGCCAACGGTCATTGCGGCGGTACTGCGGAATTTTCGGTTCTTTGATAAGCCGGATCACCCACACCACCGCAACCGCCAGCAGCAGCCAGGGCAGCAGTTTAAGCATCATCGCCAGCAGACCGCCAACGAACATCAGCGCTGTCGCCACGACGATAGCCACCAGGATCCCCAGCAATGATACCCCCGTCATCAGCAGCATGACGAAAAATCCAATCACAAATAACAGTTCCAGCATGGTGCTCTCTCCCAAAAAGTCATTGTTGCTCTGCATGGGGTATTACAAGAAACGTGCCAGAAGTTAACGCATTGAATAGAAAGAAAAACGCCCTGAAAGGCGTTTCAGGGCGTGGCGAATTTGACGAAATAATAGTGAAAAATTAACGCTTATTCGCCACGAGCTGCAACGCCTGCTCCAGCACGTTAATGTCGGCACCCGCTTTGTGAGCATTTTCGCTGAGATAACGGCGCCACTGACGCGCGCCAGGAATACCCTGGAACAGGCCGAGCATATGGCGGGTGATATGCCCCAGATAGGTGCCGTTACTGAGCTCGCGTTCGATGTAGGGGTACATCGCGCGCACCACGGCGACCGGATCGGCGTCAGCCACGTCAGCGCCGAAAATATCCCGGTCAACCGAAGCGAGAATACCCGGGTTCTGGTACGCCTCGCGGCCCACCATCACGCCATCCATATGCTGTAGATGCATTTTCGCCTCTTCCAGCGTTTTTATGCCACCGTTGATCGACATCGTCAGATGCGGGAAATCACGCTTGAGCTGCCAGACGCGCGGGTAGTCCAGCGGCGGGATTTCGCGGTTCTCTTTTGGACTCAGGCCGGAAAGCCAGGCTTTGCGCGCATGAATGATGAACGTATCACACTCACCACGGCCGGACACGGTGCTGATGAAATCGCACAGAAATTCGTAGCTGTCCTGATCGTCGATGCCGATACGCGTTTTAACCGTGACGGGCACCGACACCACGTCGCGCATCGCCTTCACACAGTCCGCGACCCGTTGCGCATTGCCCATCAGGCAGGCGCCAAACATGCCATTCTGAACACGATCAGACGGGCAGCCAACGTTCAGGTTGATTTCGTCATAACCACGCGCTTCAGCGAGTTTTGCGCAATGCGCCAGCTGCGCCGGATCGCTGCCGCCGAGCTGTAACGCGACCGGATGTTCTTCGTCGCTGTAGGCCAGATAATCGCCTTTACCATGAATTATCGCCCCCGTGGTGACCATCTCCGTGTACAGCAGCGTGTGGCGTGACAGCAGACGCAGAAAATATCGGCAATGTCTGTCTGTCCAGTCCAGCATGGGCGCGATGGAGAAACGGTGAGCAGGGAAAACAGATGACGAGGTCTCTTGCAGCATGGCGAATTATTAAGCATCCGGGTAAAAAGGGGCGCTACTATAGCATAAAGATAAACCGGAGGCGTGAACCTCCGGCTAACATCAGAATGTCATGCTCAACTGCGCCCCGGCACCCCAGGTTTCGTCTTCGCCATACAGGCCCATCAGATCAAGATGCACGCGGTTGAACGGCGCAAAACCAACACCGGCGGTGAAGACATTGCTGTCGTTACTTTTCACATCCGCACGATAACCAGCGCGTACCGCCAGCCAGCTCAGCGGCTGCACTTCCGCACCGACGCCGACGTACTGCGAATCTTCTTCGCTTTTGAAACCTTTCGTTTCTGTCAGATCGCCATCCGCGGTAAGCGTCACCAAATCGTTGTGCCACGCGACGCCGGCCGTCACCAGCGGGCTAATCTGGTACGTATCGCGCACGCCGCCCACCTCTTTAGTGTCGATATCGCGCGACATCAGGTTCTGACCGCTTAAGCCGACGGTCCAGTTTTCGCCAAAATCAGCAGCCAGCCCGGCGTCGACGTTAAACCCGGTGTCGTCATTACGGTAACGGCTGTTTTTGAGATCGCCGCTGTTGTAGCTGTAGATCGACACCGTGTAGTTGTAGAGCCAGGTTTTTTGCAGCTTCGGCGTAATGCCCACCGAGACCGGCACGCCGCCAATATCAAACTGCCGTGCCACAGCCACGCCATAGTCGGAAACAATCGCCGCACGACCAAAGCCAGTGGATTTGAGATTATCAGGATCCACCGTCAGCGCCGTGGCGGGCACCGCCTGAATCGCTCTCAGTTGATCGATATCACCCTGATCGATATACGAACTGACCCGCGCGCGGGCGTTGGCTTTCGCCACAAAGGCAACAGACAGCGTGTCGTTAGGAATGCTCACCGCAATCCCGCCTGCGGCTTTCGCGCTGGCGGTTTTCCCTTTCAGGGATTCCAGTTGATCGGCAAGCGAGCCCGCCGCAGAGGAGACCTGACGATACCCGGGCGAGCCGGGAATAAAGAGATCGGTCAGATTCAGGTTATCCAGGGTATCGCGATAGTTGTCTACATCGTCGCTGATATCATCGATTTTATCGCGCAGGTTGTCTTTATCGCTGATCTGCGCGCCAATCGACGGGAAGACCAACGTGATGTCATCGTCTGGTTGCGCTTTGGCCAGCAGCGCCGGGTTGTTGAACACCGCGCTACCGTAACGGGATGAGGCGACGCCCGTTCCCCCCATCGCGTTGTTTCGCGTTTCCGCGCCAAAATCCGTTGCACTTGCCTGATTTGCCATCAGGAAAGTGAGTGCCACTGGCAACATCGAAAATTTCACGTTTTTTTTCACAGTATGCTCGTTATATGCAGATGAATGTCTGTCCCTTTCCAGTTATCACCTGAAAAGGGGTGAACTATTGCTGTGAATAACGATGAAAAAAACGCGTTTCACGCGGGATTAACCCCAGAGGGAGCCACTGTATTCGTTATAATCTGTGTCGTCCCTCACTATTTATAGATGAGAATTTTCTTTTCTGGAAAGTTTCGGATTACTGGAATTTTAAAACGCAGACCGATCGTCGCCGACGATCAGCGCGGATCTCGGTGTTTCCGCCATTACATGGTAAAGTAAGGGATTAAATTCCACGCAACCAGAGGATGCATCATGGACAAGACGACTTCGCAAGCGCTGTTAGCTCATGCCGAGAAAGCCTGTGCGCAACGCGGTGTACGCCTGACTCCGCAGCGCCTTGAGGTGCTACGCCTGATGAGCCTGCAACCTGGCGCCATCAGCGCCTACGATCTTCTGGATCTGCTGCGTGAAGCCGAACCTCAGGCAAAACCGCCGACCGTCTACCGGGCGCTGGAGTTTTTGCTGGAACAGGGCTTCGTGCATAAAGTGGAATCCACCAACAGTTATGTGCTGTGCCATCTGTTTGATCAGCCCACGCATACGTCAGCGATGTTTATTTGCGATCGCTGTGGCGTGGTCAAAGAAGAAGGTGCGGAAGGGGTTGAAGATATTCTGCATACGCTGGCGGCCCGGATGGGGTTTGCATTGCGCCATAACGTGATTGAAGCGCATGGTCTGTGCGCGGCTTGTGTGGAGGTGGAAGCCTGCCGCCACCCTGGCGAATGCGGTCACGATCACTCCATTCAGATGAAGAAAAAACCGCGCTAAAAACAGAGCGGGCGGCAAAAAGCCGCCCTGAGGGTTGTACGTCCGTGTATCTCGGGTAGAGACTGTTTTACCAGTGGTAGTCGTTCCGGNNGATCTTTTGCGTAGCCATAACGTTCCTGAATACGCCCGACCAGCTGGTCACGGCGACCTTCGATTACCGTGAAGTCATCGTCAGTGAGTTTACCCCACTGCTCTTTCGCTTTGCCTTTCAGTTGTTTCCAGTTACCGCCGATTTCGTCTTTATTCATCATCAAATCCTCATCGTTCGGTTGTTAAAAAAATCTCGTCAGCCCTTCGCTTTCTGCTGAACGTAATAACAAGTTTAGACGAGACTACTGAACCCGGTTCGATATTCAGAATATTTAACCATCAGGCAAACCATGTGTTGTGTTGCCAGTGACGTCGCCAGATCCACGCCAGCGACAGCCCGCGCAACGCCAGGAAGACGGCCAGCGACAGCCACAAACCATGATTGCCCAGCGTCGGCACCGTCAGTAGCGTTAAGGCAAATCCGGCCGCCGCGACGGCCATACTGTTACGCATCTCCGCCCCGCGGGTCGCGCCGATGAACATGCCGTCCAGCAGGTAACACCAGACACCGATCACCGGCAAAATAACCTGCCAGATGACGTAGCGATCGGCCAGCTGTTGCAGCGACGGCAGAGACGTGAGCATAGCGACAATTTGTTCTCCCGCCGCCAGGTAAACCAGCGCAAATGCCAGCGCCACCAGCCCGGACTGACGACACGCCGCGCGCCAGACGTGCAGCAGTTGGCTGCCGTCTCTCGCGCCGTAAGCCTGCCCGGAATGCGCTTCGACAGCATAGGCGAAGCCATCCAGCGCATAGGCGGTAAAGGTCAGCATGGTCATGAGCACGGCGTTGACCGCTACGATATCGCCGCCCAGACGGGCACCGAAAACGGTAATCGCGCCGAAGCATAGTTGTAACAGCAGGGAACGCAGCATGATGTCGCGATTGAGCGCCAGCAGCCGACGGAAATTGCCGCGCCACGCCTGTTTCAACAACGCCAGCGAAACACCGCGCAGCGCCAGAACCCGACGTGCCATCAACAGGCCAATGATGAACGTGGCATATTCAGCAATTGCCGTCGCCAGCGCCGCCCCCTGCACGTTCAGGTGAAGGCCCATCACCAGCCAGAGATCGAGAACGATATTCAGGATATTGCCGACCACCAGCAGGATCACCGGCGCGCGGGCATACTGAACGCCCAGCAGCCACCCCAGCAGCACCAGATTCGCCAGCGACGCGGGGGCGCTCAGCCAGCGGATCGCCAGAAACCGTCGCGCCTGCTCCAGCACGGCATCGCTGCCGCCAACGATGTGCAACGCGAGATCAATGATCGGCCCACGCAGCAGCACGATTAGCACCCCGGCTCCGAGCGCCATCAATAACGGCTGCACCAGCGCTCTCGCCAGCGCCAGCGGATCTTTTGCGCCAAACGCCTGCGCGGTGAGCCCCGTAGTGCTCATACGCAGAAACAGCAACAGCATAAACAGGAAGCTGGTCGCGGTCGCCCCAACGGCAACGCCACCGAGGTAGACGGCACTGTCGAGATGACCAATCACGGCGGTATCCACCAGCCCAAGCAAAGGCACGGTGATATTGGAGAAAATCATCGGCAGCGCCAGACGCCACAACGCCTTATCGGCTGCGTTGAAAAATTGCATGGGGAAATGCCTGAGGTAAAACGATGCGCACACTGCGGCACGCATTGCGCCGCAGTACGGAAAGGGAGGTTACAACCACTCGCCGTTGCGAATGACGCCGACGGCCAGCCCTTCAATGGTAAAGCTCTGGTTGCGCAGATCCACCACGATAGGGGAAAACTCGCTGTTTTCTGGCAACAGCTCAACCGTGTTGCCCTGTTTTTTCAGGCGCTTAACGGTCACTTCGTCATCAATGCGCGCGACAACCACCTGGCCGTTGCGGACATCCTGCGTTTTATGGACAGCTAACAGGTCGCCATCAATAATACCGATGTCTTTCATGGACATACCGCTGACGCGCAGCAGGAAATCCGCACTCGGTTTGAACATAGCCGGGTCAACCTGATAATGACCTTCAATGTGCTGCTGCGCCAGCAGCGGTTCGCCCGCGGCAACACGGCCAATCAGCGGCAACCCTTCTTCTTCTTCAACCAGCAGGCGGATACCGCGAGAGGCGCCTGAAACGATCTCAATAACGCCCTTACGCGCCAGCGCTTTCAGGTGTTCTTCAGCGGCATTCGGGGAACGGAACCCCAAGCGCTGAGCGATTTCCGCACGCGTCGGTGGCATGCCCGTCTGGCTGATGTGATCCCGAATGAGATCAAACACCTCTTGCTGCCTGGTCGTTAACGCTTTCATTCCGCCCCCTGGGTGTATATACAGTTATGCTGTGAGTATATACAGTTAACGCCCATTTTGAAACCACAAAAAGCATAAAAAACCAGTGTCTTCGTCAATTCTGGAAGCGTTATCGAAAATGCGACCATAACAGCGTGACCCAGGTCATCAGCGCGATAATAATCGCAAACAGCACCGCCGCCGAGCCCATATCCTTCGCGCGGCCAGAGAGTTCATGGCGTTCCGTCCCGATGCGGTCCACCACGGCTTCCAGCGCGCTGTTGATGATTTCCACTATCATCACCAACAGGACGGAGCCAATCAGCAACACCCGCGTGATGGCATCGACATCCAGCCAGCAGGCAATGATAATCGCAACGATGGCGGCGACACCTTCCTGACGAAACGCGGCTTCGTTGACCCACGCCGCGCGTATTCCTTTCCAGGAATATCCCGCCGCGTTGATGATTCGGGTTAACCCGGTGGTATTATTAGCCATCAAAAAGAACCTTTTGTTATGTGCGTCAATGACAAGTACGGGTATTAACCGGAATAATTCACGCTTCGGCCTGAACCGCTGCGGCATGAAGTATGACGGCTTACCACAGATATTCTGTACGCTTTCTGTTATTCTTGCCGCGCATTTGCATCATTAACCAGAGGCTTTACATCGTTTATGTCCGGCTGGCCACGAATTTACTACAAATTACTGAATTTACCATTAAGTGTACTGGTAAAAAGCAAGTCGATTCCGGCAGAACCTGCTCAGGAGTTAGGGCTCGATACGTCGCGCCCTATTATGTACGTTTTGCCTTACAACTCTAAGGCAGACTTGCTGACCTTGCGCGCCCAATGTCTGGCGCATGATTTACCCGATCCGCTGGAGCCGCTCGAAATCGACGGCACCGTGCTGCCACGCTACGTGTTTATCCACGGCGGGCCGCGCGTCTTCACCTATTACGCGCCCAAAGAAGAGTCCATCAAACTGTTCCATAACTATCTGGATCTGCATCGCAGCAATCCGGATCTCGACGTGCAGATGGTTCCCGTGTCGGTGATGTTTGGTCGTTCGCCGGGGCGTGATAAAGGCGAGGAAAACCCGCCGCTGCGGATGCTGAACGGCATTCAAAAATTTTTCGCCGTCACCTGGCTTGGCCGCGACAGCTTTGTGCGTTTCTCCCCTTCCGTCTCGATGCGCTGGATGGCCACCGAGCACGGTACGGATAAANCGCCCAGAAACTGGCGCGGGTGGCGCGAATGCACTTTGCCCGTCAGCGTCTGGCGGCGGTAGGCCCGCGACTGCCGGCGCGTCAGGATCTGTTCAACAAGCTGCTGGCCTCAAAAGCTATCGCCCGGGCGGTGGAAGACGAAGCGCGCAGCAAAAAAATCTCCCATGAGAAAGCGCAGCAAAACGCCATCGCGCTGATGGAAGAGATTGCCGCCAACTTCTCCTATGAGATGATTCGCCTGACCGACCGCATCCTTGGGTTTACCTGGAACCGGTTGTATCAGGGGATTAACGTGCATAACGCCGAGCGTGTACGCCAGTTGGCGCACGACGGCCACGAAATCGTCTATGTGCCCTGCCACCGCAGCCACATGNTGCTTTATCACCAGGGGCTGGTGCCGCCGCACATCGCGGCGGGGATCAACCTGAACTTCTGGCCCGCCGGACCGATTTTCCGTCGGCTCGGCGCGTTCTTCATCCGTCGTACCTTCAAGGGCAACAAGCTCTACTCCACCGTATTCCGCGAATATCTGGGCGAGCTGTTCAGCCGCGGTTATTCCGTTGAATACTTTGTGGAAGGCGGGCGTTCGCGCACCGGCCGTTTGCTGGATCCGAAAACCGGCACGCTGTCGATGACCATTCAGGCGATGCTGCGCGGCGGCACCCGTCCGATCACCCTGGTGCCGATCTACATCGGTTACGAACATGTGATGGAAGTGGGCACCTACGCGAAAGAGCTGCGCGGCGCGACCAAAGAGAAAGAGAGTCTGCCGCAGATGGTGCGCGGGCTAAGCAAGCTGCGTAATCTTGGCCAGGGTTATGTGAACTTTGGCGAGCCGTTGCCGCTAATGACCTACCTGAATCACCATGTGCCGAACTGGCGCGAGGCGATCGATCCCATCGAAGCAGTGCGTCCGGCCTGGCTGACGCCGACGGTGAATGACATCGCCGCCGATCTGATGGTGCGCATCAACAACGCTGGTGCGGCGAACGCCATGAACCTGTGCTGTACGGCGCTGCTGGCCTCCCGCCAGCGTTCTCTGACCAGAGAGCAGTTAACGCAGCAACTGGAGTGCTACCTCGAGCTGATGCGCAATGTGCCGTATTCCCCGGATTCCACCGTGCCGTCCGTATCCGCCAGCGCGCTGATCGACCACGCGTTGCAAATGAACAAGTTCGAAGTCGAGAAAGACACCATCGGCGATATCATCATTCTGCCGCGCGAGCAGGCGGTGCTGATGACGTATTACCGCAACAATATCACTCATATGCTGATGATTCCGTCACTGCTGGCGGCGATCGTCACCCAGCATCGCCACATCTCCCGTGACGATATGCTGAGCCATGTGGAAATGCTCTATCCGTTGCTGAAAGCCGAGCTATTCCTGCGCTGGGAAAAAGAAGAACTGGCGGGCGTGATTGATGCGCTGATGGCAGAAATGCAGCGTCAGGAGCTGATTTCGCAGCACGATGGCGAGATCTTTATTAATCCGTCGCACTCCCGCACACTGCAACTGCTGGCGGCAGGCGCGCGCGAAACGCTGCAGCGCTATGCCATTACTTTCTGGCTGCTGAGCGCGAACCCGGCCATTAACCGCAGTACGCTGGAGAAAGAGAGCCGCACCGTGGCGCAACGTCTGTCAGTACTGCACGGCATTAACGCGCCGGAGTTCTTCGACAAGGCGGTATTTACAACGCTGGTGTTGACGTTGCGTGATGAAGGCTACATCAGCGACACAGGTGACGCCGAGCCGGAAGAGACGCTGAAGGTGTACCAGATTCTGGCAGATTTGATTACGTCAGATGTTCGTCTGACGATTGAAAGCGTCAGCCAGGACGCGTAAACGTCCCAGAACAGAGCCCTCTCCCTGGAGAGGGCTTTTTTATGCCATAAAGCTCATCGCCAGCCCGAGAAACAGCACCAGTCCGACGTAGTTATTGTTCATAAACGCTTTGAAACAGGCATCGCGCTCGCGGTTTTTAATCAGCTTCTGCTGATAGACAAACAGCGCGCCGGCCACCGCCACCGACCAGTAAAACGCCCAGCCGAGGTGGTTCATTATGCCGATGGCGACCATCAGCGCCAGCACCGCAACCTGCAAAATACCGATGATCAGCTTGTCGTATTGCCCGAACAGAATCGCCGTCGATTTAATGCCAATTTTCAGATCGTCATCGCGATCGACCATCGCATACTGCGTATCGTAAGCCNNCCGCCCACAGGATATTGGCGAGGAACATCAACCAGCAGCTCAGGGGCAGCGATTCGCTGACCGCCGCGAACGCCATCGGGATCGACCAGCCAAACGCCGCGCCCAGCACCACCTGCGGCAGATGCGTGTAGCGCTTCATAAAGGGATAAACCCAGGCCAGCGCCAGCGCCGCCACGGAGAGCAGAATGGTCATGGTGTTGAGCGTCAACACCAGCAAAAAGGAGAGCACGACCAGCACGACAAACAGCGTACGCGCCTCTTTTTCGGTGACGTCGCCGCTCGGCAGCGGACGGTGCGCCGTGCGTTTAACGTGGCCGTCGAATTTACGATCGGCATAGTCGTTCACCACGCAACCCGCCGCGCGCATCAGCCAGACACCGCCCGGGCCCCCCCAGCCACAACGCCCACAGCGTCGGCCAGAGCAGCAACAGCGCGCCAATCGGTTTGTCGGTACGCATCAGGCGATGAAACGCCAAAAGCTTGTTCTGCGTAAGACTCCACTCCATTTTTTGTACCTCTTAATACAGCGGTGATGCAGGCAAAAACAACTCTGTCAGCAACAGCGGCTTCCCGCTCAGGCGAAGGCGGGAACGACGCCCCCACAGCTCTGCATAGCGACCGATTTCAATAAAATCCCGGGTCAGGGACGACGACGTGAACAAATAGCGACCCAGCGGCACGTTGCCGAGCTGCTGCAATGCCAGCTCCGGACCGGTTAGCGTGGATTCAGGCACCACGGTGCGCCCCGNNACATAACAGGATTCCCCGCAGCCAGTAGCGCGGCTCGTCGGGTAACAGCGCCTGCTCTTCGTCGATGGCATCGCGCGTCACAAAGCCTTCGCGGATCATAGTCACGGTGATGGTTTTGCCCTGCTGCTCAAAACGTTTGGTCATGGAATCTTCCAGCAGCAGCCAGTCCAGCAGTTGCGGATCCAGAGAGGGAATTGCGTCGTAATAGCGTAGCTCACGCAGCTGCGTGAGTGCCGGATGTGTCATGCCTGACGTCTCCAATACATAACTTTGTGGCATTGTAACGCAGAAAACGGATTTCGGGGGCGGGGAAACGTCAATATACGATCATTAGCGTAACAGGCACGTAACGAACCTGAAGAACAAAAAAGGTGCGCCCGGGGTGGACGCACCGAAAGGCTTCGCCTAAACATCAGCATTGCGGGGAAACGGTTACCCCTTGCCTTTTACACTGCTGATAAAGGTGGAACGAGCAGATGTCGAGCCGAGGCGTTCAGCTTCGTCCAGGAGTTTCAGGGCTTTATCCACATCACCTTTGGCAACCGCCTGCTTAATGGCGTTGTTGAAATAGGCTTCCGTGTCATTGAGCACTGGCGCGCTCGGTTTCGCAGGCGCAGCCGGAGCCGCCGCAACCGGCGCGGCATACGCCGGTGCTGCCGTATTGCCGACCGTCACCGGGCCTGGTTTAGAGGCGCCAAACAGCGGACCGACCAGCACGCTGGAGCCGGACGAGGTTTTCACTTTCAGCTTCACCGTGCCGTCAGTTACATGGCGGGCAATCGGATCCGGAATATCAGGTACGGCATTGCCGGTGCCTTTCGCATAGGCTTTTGCCGGGTCAAGCAGCGTGGTGGTTTGCTGGAGATCCTGCGGCGTGGTGAAGACCAGCACGTAAATTTTCTGCTGACCGAGCGCTGGCGTCAGGCGCATTTCGCCTTCCAGACGATCGGCGCTCATCACGCCCGGCTCCTGATAAGTAAAATAGCTGCTCGGGAAATAGGCGGAAGGCGTCATGTTCTGATCGAGAATCAGCACGTTTGGCGCAAATACCTGCGTTCTTTTATCTACTTCACTACTGAGCGTCAGATAGAGCTCACCGATATTGGCCGGTACGCTGTACGCGGCGACCGGGCCGCTGATGCCAGGCACGTTAAGCTGCTGGCCGCCCGTTGAAAGCTGGGTCGATTGCGTTTTGGATTGATCAACCGGCGTCCAGGTCAGTTGCTGGAGCGCGTCGGTGGGGATAGCCGGTGCGGCAGAGGTATTCTGCGGCACAATATTCACATCGGCGAACGTCACTGTGGGTGCGCTTGCCAGTAAACCTGCACAGAGACTCAGTGCGACGAGACTTTTTTTCATTTTCATCGTTATTCCCTCAAACAGGGTCCAGTCGGTAGCCAGGCAATGGCGCGCTGAACCTAAGGAGAGAGGGGCTTGCGCCCCTCTTCAGGTCATTACATCGGGTTAACTCAAATTACCACCAGATTTCCATCTGGGCGCCGAAGGACCACTCGTCGTTGTCGCCACGGCTAAAGGTGCGTGCAGCAGTGTCAGCATAGGCCTGACCCGGGGTGTAACCCGCGATCGTGCCATTACCGGCCGGTGCATAGCCCCATTTTTCATCCCACTTGGCGTAGGTTGCGAACAGACGGATAGCCGGACGAGACCAGATGCTGTCGCCTGCCTGCCACTGTTGCGCCAGGGTAATTTTGTACTGATTGTTGGTATCGCCAGTTTCCTGGGATTTGACGTTGTCGTAGCCGACTTCAAGCAGGGTGCTCATGATTGGCGTCCACTTGTACATCGGGCGCACGCCGACGGTCCACCACTTGGTGCCGTTGTTGCTGTCGAGGTCGATGTCCTGATACATACCAACGTACATCAGGTCCCAGCTGTCGCCGAGGGAGATCGCCCCGTGATCCAACACGCGCCACAGGCTGCCGTTGTTGTTCATGGCATAGTTGATGTTGTCGCTGGTGCCAATACTGGAACCTTGTGACAGACCTTTGCCCTGCGAGGTCATGGAGTCGGTGGCGTACTGCAGAACAAACTTGTTGTAGCCTTTCAGCATGCTCTGAGTGTGCTCAGCGGTGAACATCCAGCCATCTTTCGATGCGCCGTCCACCAGGTAGTAACCGTCACGCTCGTTCGCACGACCATAGTCCACGCCGAGTTCCAGCGTGCCGCCCGGGTTGATTTCCATCTGCGCTAAACGCACGTCGAAGACGTCATTCGCGGTACGGGTGGTGTAGTCATAAATGCTGTTGCTGGCGAAAGAGGAAGAACCGCCCGCTTCAGAAGAACGGGTTGCCGCCAGAGAGAGTTTACCGAAGCCAACGTCGATGTTTTCCAGACCGGCACCCGGGCCAGAGATATCCCAGTAGTAGAAGTCGATCATGTGAACGTCATGACGCTGGTAGAAGCGCTTACCGGCCCAGATGGTGGAGCCAGGCAGCCAGTCGATCAGGTTTTTACCCTGAACGTTTGCTTCACGAAACGCCGGATCGGTGGCTTCCCAGTCGTTCTGCTGAGCAACGGAGTAGGCCACGTTAGTATCGAAGTAGAAGCTCTTATCGCCTTCTTTCCAGACTTCCTGTCCCAGTTTCAGCTCGGCGTAGGTTTCACATTCGTTACCGAGACGATACTTACTTTGAGCACCGGTCGCCTGGAAACATTGCTGTTCGCCGCCGCTGCCGGTCCAGCCAATGCCAGAACGGGCGTACCCGTGGAAATCAACGGCCATTGCCTGAACAGACATAACGCCTGCTGCGACGGCAACTACCTGTGGAAGTTTGCGCAGAGTAATCATCATTCTATCTCCTGAGATCATTGCTTTTCTCTTGATTTTTATGGGATTTAAACGCCAGGCTCTTTGTGCAGCCGACGACAAGCTGTGCCATCCTCACGGAACAGATGACAACGCTCTGGCGGCAAACCAATGGCGAATGTGGCTCCCTCTTCTACCAACACCACGTCAGACTGGCGGTAGACCAGGTTCTGTCGGATGGCGGGGATCTGGATATGAATCTGTGTTTCGTGACCAAGTTGTTCGACGACCTGAACGTCGCCTTCCAGCGTGACGTCCGCGATATCGCTGGGTAACAGGTGCTCCGGACGAATGCCCAACGACATGTTGGCGCCCACCTGTACGTTCGCGCTGTCCACCGGCAGCCAGACGCGCTGGCGGTTCGGCNTGGGGGGAGCCGATAAACCCGGCGACGAAACGATCTGCCGGGTAGTGATACAGTTCGAGCGGCTTACCCACCTGGGCAACGCGCCCGGCATCCAGCACGACGATGGTGTCGGCGAGCGTCATCGCTTCGACCTGATCGTGGGTGACGTAAATCATCGTGCGTCCCAGTCGCTTGTGCAGACGGGAAATCTCAATGCGCATCTGCACGCGCAGCGCCGCGTCCAGGTTCGACAGCGGCTCATCAAGCAGGAACACGTTCGGCTCGGCCACCAACGTGCGGCCAATCGCCACGCGCTGCCGCTGACCGCCGGAGAGCGCTTTTGGTTTGCGATCCAGCAGATGCGCCAGTTGCAGCACTTCGGCCACCTGTGTCACCCGCTGTTGAATCACGTCTTTTTTGGCACCCGCCAGCTTGAGACCAAACGACATGTTTTCCGCGACGGAAAGGTGGGGATACAGCGCATAGGACTGGAAAACCATCCCCACGCCGCGCTCGGCAGGGGGAACATCATTCATTCGGGTATCGCCAATCAGCAGATCCCCACTGGTAATCGTTTCGAGTCCCGCGATCATTCTCAGCAGCGTCGATTTACCACAGCCTGACGGACCGACGAACACCACGAATTCCCCTTCGTGAATGTCGAGGTTGATGTTTTTTGACACCACCACTTCGCCCCAGGCTTTCGTTACATTTCGCAGCTGTACGCTCGCCATGCCCTTCTCCCTTCGTTACAACCTGTCACCAACAGACACATTCAAGTTGGGCTGACTATGCGCCATTGATTAAGGGCGTGAATCCTCCACCCCCCGGGTTTTTTATGGGGGAGGAGGCGGGAGGATGAGAGGGCAGGCTCTGCCACCGGGGACGGTGGGCGCTGAGGAATTTTGTGATGGTCGTTACAAAAATGGGGGCGTTTTTATGTGCGCTGACACTCATAACTCCATTTTATGTAACACAGATCACACAAACCGGGGGCGGGGCGTAGACAAAGGGAGGATGGAAAGGGGTTGCTAAATAAGGAAACTCATCGTCGTTAAGCCACTGAAGTGTATCCACGAGCACACACCAAAAAGGACGGGATATATGAAAATCAAAACTGGCGCTCGCATCCTCGCGCTGTCCGCATTGACCACGATGATGTTCTCCGCCTCTGCCCTCGCCAAGATTGAAGAAGGAAAGCTGGTCATCTGGATTAACGGCGACAAAGGCTACAACGGCCTTGCCGAGGTTGGTCAAAAATTCGAAAAAGACACGGGCATTAAAGTGACCGTTGAGCACCCGGACAAGCTGGAAGAGAAATTCCCGCAGGTTGCGGCGACGGGCGATGGTCCGGACATTATTTTCTGGGCGCACGACCGTTTTGGCGGCTATGCACAGTCAGGCCTGCTGGCGGAAGTCTCGCCGGATAAAGCCTTCCAGGACAAGCTCTATCCCTTTACCTGGGACGCCGTTCGCTACAACGGCAAGCTGATCGCCTATCCGATCGCTGTCGAAGCCCTGTCGCTTATCTATAACAAAGATCTCGTGCCGAACCCGCCGAAAAGCTGGGAAGAGATCCCGGCGCTGGATAAAGAACTGAAAGCGAAAGGGAAGTCCGCACTGATGTTCAACCTGCAGGAACCGTACTTCACCTGGCCGCTGATCGCCGCAGATGGCGGTTACGCCTTTAAGTATGAAAACGGCAAATATGACGTGAAAGATGTCGGCGTCGACAGCCCGGGCGCGAAAGCGGGTCTGACCTTCCTGGTTGATCTTATCAAGAACAAACACATGAACGCCGATACCGATTACTCCATTGCGGAAGCGGCATTCAACAAAGGCGAAACCGCGATGACCATCAACGGTCCGTGGGCCTGGTCCAACATCGACAAGAGCAAGATCAACTACGGCGTCACCCTGCTGCCGACGTTCAAAGGCAAACCGTCTAAACCGTTCGTTGGCGTACTGAGCGCCGGGATCAACGCTGCAAGCCCGAACAAAGAGCTGGCGAAAGAGTTCCTTGAAAATTATTTGCTGACCGATCAGGGTCTGGACGCGGTGAACAAGGACAAACCGCTGGGCGCTGTGGCGCTGAAATCCTTCCAGGATACTTTAGCGAAAGATCCGCGCATTGCAGCGACGATGGATAACGCCCAGAAAGGCGAAATCATGCCGAACATCCCGCAGATGGCCGCCTTCTGGTACGCCACCCGCACGGCGGTGATCAACGCAGCCAGCGGTCGTCAGACTGTAGATNGGCGCGTGCGCTTACCCGCCCTACGACTACGGCACGATCCGTAGGTCAGGTAAGCGCAGCGCCACCTGACGATAAGTTTCCACCGTTGTAGAGGAAGAACCCCATGGATGTCATTAAAAAGAAGCACTGGTGGCAAAGCGACGCCCTGAAGTGGTTAGTCATAGGCGTGCTCGGCCTGCTGGTGGGTTACCTTGTTGTTTTAATGTACGCCCAGGGAGAGTACCTGTTCGCCATCATGACGCTGATTTTAAGCTCAGTTGGCCTGTATATTTTCGCTCATCGCAAAGCCTATGCCTGGCGCTATGTGTACCCTGGCGTCGCCGGGATGGGCCTGTTTGTGCTGTTTCCGCTGATCTGCACCATCGCCATCGCCTTCACCAACTACAGCAGCACCAACCAACTGACGTTTGAACGTGCGCAGCAGGTGCTGATGGACCGCTCGTACCAGGCCGGGAAAGCCTTCAACTTTGGTTTATATCCTGAAGGGAACGCGTGGAAGCTGGCGCTGACCGATGGGGAAAGCGGGAAAAACTATCTCTCCGACACCTTTACCCTGGGCGGCGAGCAGAAGCTCACCCTCAAGGAAACGGATGCGTTGCCGGAAGGCGAGCGGGCTAACCTGCGCGTCATCACCCAGAATCGTCAGGCGCTGAACCAGCTGACCGCGTTCCTGCCGGATGAGAGCAAAGTGGTGATGAGTTCGCTGCGGCAGTTCTCCGGCACGCGCCCGCTGTACTCGCTGGGCAGTGATGAGGTGCTGACCAACAATCAGAGCGGCACAAAATATCGTCCGAACAACAGCGCCGGTTTCTATCAGTCCATTAACGCTGATGGCAGTTGGGGCGACGAAAAACTCAGCCCCGGTTATACCGTGACCATTGGCTGGGATAACTTCACCCGCGTCTTCAACGACGAGGGGATTCAAAAGCCGTTCCTGGCGATTTTCGTCTGGACGGTGGTGTTTTCAGTGCTGACTGTACTGCTGACCGTGGCCGTCGGCATGGTGCTGGCCTGCGTGGTGCAGTGGGAGTCGCTGAAAGGCAAAGCGATTTACCGCGTGCTGCTGATTTTGCCCTACGCGGTGCCGTCGTTCATATCTATTTTGATTTTCAAAGGGTTGTTCAACCAGAGCTTTGGTGAAATCAACATGATGCTGAGCACGCTGTTTGGCATCCGACCGGCGTGGTTCAGCGACCCGACCACCGCCCGCGCGATGATTATCATCGTCAACACCTGGCTCGGCTATCCGTACATGATGATCCTCTGCATGGGGCTGCTGAAGGCGATCCCGGACGATCTGTACGAAGCCTCGGCGATGGACGGCGCGGGTCCGTTCCAGAACTTCTTCAGGATCACGTTGCCGCTGCTGATCAAACCGCTGACGCCGCTGATGATCGCCAGCTTCGCCTTCAACTTTAACAACTTCGTACTGATCCAGTTGCTGACCAACGGCGGACCGGATCGCCTCGGCACCACCACCCCGGCGGGTTATACCGACCTGCTGNNGAGCTACACCTACCGCATCGCCTTTGAAGGCGGCGGCGGGCAGGACTTCGGACTCGCGGCGGCGATCGCCACGATCATCTTCCTGCTGGTGGGCGCGCTGGCGATTGTGAACCTGAAAGCCACCCGCATGAAATTTGACTAAGGAGGGACAGACGATGGCAATGGTACAACCGAAATCTCAGAAGCTGCGCCTCTTTATCACGCACCTGCTGCTGCTTGTTTTCATCGCGGCGATCATGTTTCCGCTGCTGATGGTGGTCGCGATTTCCCTGCGCGAAGGCAACTTCGNNCGTTACGCCGCCGCCGTTCCCGGTGCTGCTGTGGCTGTGGAACTCGGTGAAAATCGCCGGGATCACCGCCATTGGCATCGTGGCGCTCTCCACTACCTGCGCCTACGCTTTTGCCCGTATGCGTTTCCCGGGTAAAGCGACGCTGCTGAAAGGGATGCTGATTTTCCAGATGTTCCCGGCGGTGCTGTCGCTGGTGGCGCTATACGCCNNCGTGGTGCTGCTGCCGCTGTCGGTACCGATTCTGGCGGTGGTGTTTATTCTGTCGTTTATCGCCGCGATCACCGAAGTACCGGTCGCCTCGCTGCTGCTGCGTGATGTTAACAGCTACACGCTGGCGGTAGGAATGCAGCAATACCTGAATCCGCAAAATTACCTGTGGGGCGATTTTGCCGCGGCGGCGGTGCTGTCCGCGATCCCTATCACTCTCGTGTTCCTGCTGGCGCAGCGCTGGCTGGTGAGCGGACTGACGTCCGGCGGCGTGAAAGGTTAAGTTTCATTGTTATGCCACTGCAACCCTCAAATGCTGTTCATTGCGAATAATTGTGACTGTTCAGGCGGCCTTCGGGCCGCCCTTTTTTTATTCGCGTTTCAGCCGCTTAGAGTTACAAAGCCATAGCGTGATCACCAAAAGCAGGATCGCCGCCGAATAGATCAGCACATCCAGCGGGGATTTGTGATCGACAATGATCAACCGCACGATAGCGGTGATCCCAATGTAGATGAAATAGCGCAGCGGAAAGTGAAAGCCCGACTGAAAGTACTTCACAATCAGGGCGATAAACTCAAAGTAGAGAAAGTAGACCACCAGCCCTTCCACCAGCGCGTACTTGCTGGTTTGCTCAGGAGCGAGCAGGACATCTGCCAGATGCAGCGTCTCTTTGCCGAGGAAAACGACCAGAATCAACCCAAGGGTCAACAGACCCAGATTCAACACGGTCTGGAGAATGGTGGAGATGAACTCAACACGGGGGCGAGTGAGTGACGTCATAACAGCACCTCTGTCGCGGGGCGAGTCTCCTGTATAACGCAAAAATGTGACAGAGATCTATATTTTTTATTTATGCTTATTGCCGGGCAAACGCAGCGCCGCCCGGCAATAAAGCATCAACGGAAGTTAATGCTGCGATCGCTGGTCATGTCATACAGCTGGAACTTACGTCCCAGTTTCTGACCACCGTCACGCGTCAGCGGCGTCCAGCCTATCGCTGCGCGGCTGCGAGTCGGGCCGGACGAGAAGATATCCAGCGGCACAGACACGTACACGCCTTTGGTGAAATCCCCTTCGCCGTACTCTTCCGGCGACACGTTGGTGAGGGTGGCGTAAGCGCCGACCACCACGCCGCTGTCGAAGTGTTTCGCCACTTCCAGCGTACCGCCCTTATCACCAGCCAGATACTGACCGACGCTGGCTTTGATCAGCACATCCTGGGCAAACGGCGGCGTCCAGTATGCCGTAAGGTGACCGGTTTTAGCGCTGTAGTCGGTGAATTTCATCATGTCCTGCGCGCTGCGCCAGTCACGCTGCTTCACATAGTTCGCATCAATACCAAGCGCCCAGTTGCTGTCGACCGGACGATAAAGCACTTCAGCGCCCGCGCCGCCGAACATAGTCTCCAGATAACCGCCGTACACCTGGCCGTAGAACCCGTTGCCGAAATACTGAAGATAGTTGGCCTGCAGGTTGTTGACGTAAATATCGTTTTCCACATATTCACGCACATGGGTTCTGACGCGCGGCAGGTGTGTGTCCCGCGGCGGATTGGTGTAGTTGAACTTGTCGTAGTTGTTGGCAACGTTAGCAAACAGGCTGCCGGTGGTGATCAGGTGATCAGTCACCCACCAGTCTGCGGTGCCCATCACGCCCAACTGATACATGTAGAAGCTTTCCGGGCCGCCGATGGACTGGTTCAGCACCGGGTCGATATGCACATTGAAACGTGACTTGTCGATATACCAGCCCTGCTCCGTTTTCTCCGGCACCACCGGTTCGATGCGTTTTTGCGCCAGCGGCGTTTCATGACCTAACGGCTCGCCCGCCAGATGGTTACGCAGGCTGGCGACGTCAGTTTCCGTTGTCACCTGCGGCATATTGAGGCGGTTTTCGGTGATGCGGATGGTGCGGATCCCGTCCGGTAGATCGTTCATGATGATACGGTTGGCACGCTCAATGCCTTCACGCGAGTCGCGGTATTTCACCTGCTCGCCGGTGACGTACAGCGTGTCGCCTTTCACCTGAATCTGCGGATNNTCGATTTTACCGGCGAATTCCTGGCTGTAATCGTTGCCTTCGTACTCCAGCTTCAGACGCAGCGGCTGCCATGGCGTCTGGTATTCAACGCCGCCAAACAGCGAGGTCGGCCCGTGGAACATCTGGCTGCCGTCCACCGAACCCGCCTGGCGGTAGCTGTTATCGCGATAGCAGAATTTATCGCTGTAGGAACAGAGCGGGTTTTTCACGTTGCCGCTGGTGCCAAGATAGCCCCAGCCGAGACCCAGCGAGAAATCGAACGGCCCCCAGGCTTTGTTGGCGACGATGTATTCCGCATCAAACAGGCCGGTACCGCCGATATCCCGCGCGCCCACCGCCACCTGCGGCAGCCAGTAGCTCTCTTCCCATAGCCGCAGCTTGAGATCGAACGCTTTGTCTTTGTAGGTCTGATCGCCCGAGAACGCATCTACGCTGCTGTACTCGCGGGTACGTACGTCGGTATAGCGCAGCGTGGTTTCCAGCCAGGGGAACAACTGTACCGAACCGGAGTAGTAGCGATACTGATCGTTATCGCGATAGTTGATGCTCAGTTCCCCTTCCCGCGCCATACGCGCGGTGGGCGTCTGCAGCAGCCCCACGCCGCCAAAGTCGGACTGGGACGGCCCTATCGGCGCCGGATAGGTTTCTGCATGGCAGGCGGCGCTCACACCCAACGCCAGCAGGCTAAAGAGAAATCTTGTTTTCATTATTCAGGTATCCGCTGTGTGAGTGAGTGAAGAATATCGGCATTCAGTTCGTCGTTTTTCTTCGTCCACAGGGAATCGGCAAAGCCGACAAAAATAACGCTTCCCGGCATCAGTTCAACGTGGCGTTTGTTCCAGTACGCCACCGGCGCTTTTTGCGTTCGCCCGTCAGGGTAAATCACCCAGGCGTAGCTGCGGTCAGCGCCGCTGAGCAGGCTCTGATCGTCGAGATAGCTCGCCACATCACGCTCTGGTGTGAACGGCTGCGTGCCCGGGCGACTGAGTAAACCGAACAGGCGCACCGTGGAAGGCTGATGGCCCACCCACAGGGTGTAATCGCCCTGTAGCGGCGGGTTGGCGCCCGGTTTCACCCGCACCACGTCTGGATCGAGATTCACCAACTGGCGCCCCGTCACGTTGATGCCCTGCAACTGCTGGCGCAGCGCGTTAATGGCCGCGCCGTCATCACCGCCCTCTTCCGCGGCGAGCGTTGTCAGCCGGGCGAGCAGCGTCTGATGCTGCTGTTTCGCGGCAACGGTGGACTGACGTTCGCTGATCACCGCCCCTGGCCACCAGCTGTCTGCCAGCCGCGGCTGTGCGACCAGATCCGCCAGCCGTTCGGCGTCGGTGAGTTTTTTCGGCTGCGTCGCGCCGTTGATATAGACGTCAATGTTTCCGGCGGCGAAGGTGGTTAACGGTGCAATGGCCGCGACGGTCAAAACGGCAATAGCGAGTTTTTTCATGATTTTGCCGCCTTAATCAGGGTGGTTTTCACCGGGAAATAGTCCGCCCCAAGGTACTGCTCAGACTGGCGAATTTGCCCCTCGTCATCGACCCAGTAGCGGTTGCGCCAGCGGGCCTGATCGGTGCTGACCGTCTCTTCCAGCACGCGTACCTGCGTCTCTTCCCCCGCTAACGTCAGGGTATCCGTGCCCTCCCAGCGGAATGACGAACGCGCGGTGGCGTAGCGCACCTGCTTATGCTCAGTCCAGCCCATCGTGCGCGTCCAGCTCGCACCATCGACAATCTGATTAGGTTTAGCCAGCGGATCGGCCTGCAGGTTGTTCACCTCCAGCAGGTTGTCGCCGCCCAGTTGCGTTTTAATGATGCGGCCGTGCCGGGTCACGAGGGTGGCCTGATCCTGTGTCACCCATTTCTGCTGCCCGTTTTCTGAGAAAGCGAGCACCACAAACAGCTGAGGACCGCCGTTGAGCTGCATATACTGGCTGGCGTACGGCATGTTCTGGATGTCATCGTCGGTGAGTTGAACACCGGGTGTGCCGAACAGGCTGTCCCAGAGGGATTGTCCCAGTCCTTTAGTACTGGCTGAACATGCCTGAAGCAGCAGGCAAAGAAGGATAATAATGGGTCGCTTCACGACTCTTCTCCGAAGGGGCAAAATAACCACACCGAAGTGTGGTTATGGTTAAAGCACCCGCTGTTACTGGGTACTGGTGGTTGTTGTGGTCGTGGTTCCCGTGTTGGAGCCATCACCACCACCGGTCGCCGCCAGGGCGACACCCACGGCCGAACTTACGGTGCTGGCGCTGGTTGCGGTCGAACTGCCCGCAGACACAGACGTCGCTGCCGACCCTGCCGCCTCACCCACTTCCACAGGTGCTGCATAAGCAGAGGTCGCCGCAAGCGCGGATATGGCAAAAATGCCATACAGGATTTTCTTCATAACTACTTCCCTTCATTGAATGAATGGAGATATGCCTGAAAAGAAATTCAGACGGGATCGAGTATACACAACTAAAGCAGGCGAATTAGCGCAGGGGAAAATAGCGGGACGGTTTTCGGATTTATGGATGAAAAGGAATCAAAGCGGCAAATTCAAATTAATAAATACAATAAAATTCAACAAATTATAATATGTTTTTGTACATCCCATTCTCCGTAAAATCCTAAAATAACCCGCAGTGATTAACAGGTTAAATAGCCTTTTCAGATAAAACTCAGATAAGAAATTTGCGCTACGTAATGGACAACAAGAATTATCCGATAAAAAAATGCCGGCATTTCGCCGGCATTAATTATTCAATATTAATTACCCACGCCATTGCTTATAACGGTTAATCAGACCGTTAGTGGAGCTGTCGTGGCTGCTGATGGCTTTATCATCTTTCAGCTCCGGCAGGATGCGGTTCGCCAGCTGTTTGCCAAGCTCAACGCCCCACTGATCGAAGGTATAGATGTTCAGGATCACGCCCTGGGTAAAGATTTTGTGCTCATACAGCGCAATCAGCGCACCCAGGCTGTACGGGGTGATTTCACGTAGCAGGATGGAGTTGGTCGGGCGGTTGCCTTCGAACACTTTAAACGGCACCACGTGTTCCAGCGTTGCCGGATCTTTACCCTGATCGCGGTATTCCTGTTCAACCACGTCACGGGATTTACCGAACGCCAGCGCTTCAGTCTGGGCGAAGAAGTTAGACAGCAGCTTCGGATGGTGATCGGACAGCGGGTTGTGGGAGATGGATGGCGCGATAAAGTCGCACGGCACCATTTTGGTGCCCTGGTGAATCAGCTGGTAGAACGCATGCTGACCGTTGGTGCCTGGCTCACCCCAGATGATAGGCCCGGTCTGGTGATCCACTTTGTTGCCGTTACGGTCGACGTACTTACCGTTGGATTCCATGTTGCCCTGCTGGAAGTAAGCCGCAAAGCGATGCATGTACTGGTCGTACGGCAGAATGGCTTCGGTTTCCGCACCAAAGAAGTTGTTGTACCAGATACCGATCAGCGCCAGCAGCACCGGCAGGTTTTTCTCTGGTGCCGTGGTGGAGAAGTGCTTGTCCATCGCGTGTGCGCCGGAGAGCAGTTCCACAAAATTATCGAAGCCCACGGACAGGATGATCGACAGACCAATCGCCGACCACAGGGAATAACGACCGCCGACCCAGTCCCAGAACTCGAACATATTAGCGGTATCAATGCCGAACTCACCGACGGCGTTGGCGTTGGTGGACAGCGCAGCAAAGTGTTTCGCCACGTGTTTTTGATCGCCAGCAGTGTTCAGGAACCAGTCGCGTGCGCTGTGGGCGTTGGTCATCGTTTCCTGGGTGGTGAAGGTTTTAGAGGCGACCAGGAACAGCGTGGTTTCCGGGTTCACTTTTTTCAGCACTTCGGCGATGTGGGTGCCATCGACGTTAGAGACGAAGTGCATGTTGAGATGATTTTTGTACGGGCGCAGCGCTTCGGTNCACCACGTCGGTGATCGGCTTGCCGGTGTAGCCTTTCCAGCTACCGGAGATGATGGCTTCCGAGAAGCTTTTCATCTTTTCCAGCACCGCGTTCACTTCCGGCATTACGTCCTTGCCATCCACCACAATCGGGGTATTGCTACGGTTGCGCAGCGCAACGTGCAGCACGGCACGGTCTTCGGTACGGTTGATTTTTTCGCCCGAGAACATGGACTTGATGGCGCCTGCCAGATCGGTCTCTTTCGCCAGATCCTGCAGTTTTGCCAGGGTCTCAGCCGTGATGCGGTTTTTGGAGAAGTCCACCAGCATCAAATCGTCAAAGGTCGCGGAAAATGCCGAGAAACGATCGCTGTCTTTCGCGAATAATTCCGCGATAGTGACGTCCTTCATCTCCTCGTAGTGTTTCTGTAGTGCCTGCCAGGCTGAAGTCTGCGTGGGATTGATATTTTTCATAGCAATACTCGTCTGATTTGAAAATTGTGACCTGGGTCGATTGTAGCGCCTGCGGATAAAAATTGTGATGGTTTTTCAGGAAGAGGGCAAAAGCGGCTAAAAAACGATGCGTAATCACACTTTTATAAGCGAGATTTCTTGATTCCGGCGCAGTATAAAAAATCCGCATAACCTAAGCGTTGACAGCGCCCGGCCTCACATTTTATTTATGAATACGGTACCTGCGCCTGGTTCGATTAATGTTCTGCTCTTGTGCCAAGGTCACTCTTTTCATTCCCTGACACGAGGTTGTTATGACAGATTTAGTCGTCGCCAAATTTGGCGGTACCAGCGTGGCTGACTTCGACGCGATGAATCGCAGCGCGGACGTCGTACTCACCGATCCAACTACCCGGCTGGTGGTACTCTCCGCCTCGGCGGGCATTACCAACCTGCTGGTGGCACTGGCAGAAGGCCTGGAAGCCACTGAGCGTTTCGCCAGACTCGATGCCATTCGTCAAATCCAGTTCGCTATTCTCGATCGCCTGCAGAATCCAAATGTGATCCGCGAAGAAATTGAGCGCCTGCTGGAAAATATCACGACGCTGGCGGAAGCCGCATCGCTGGCGACGTCCAATGCGCTGACCGATGAACTGGTCAGCCACGGCGAACTGATGTCCACCTTGCTGTTTGTAGAGATTCTGCGTGAGCGCGGGGTTCAGGCGCAGTGGTTTGACGTGCGTAAAGTGATGCGCACCAACGATCGCTTTGGTCGTGCTGAGCCGGATATCGCTGCGCTGTCAGAGCTTTGCACCCTGCAGCTCGCACCACGTCTGGAAGAAGATATGGTCATCACTCAGGGCTTTATCGGCAGCGAAGCCAAAGGCCGCACCACCACGCTGGGTCGCGGCGGCAGCGACTACACCGCCGCGCTGCTGGCGGAAGCGTTGAACGCAAAACGTGTGGATATCTGGACCGACGTGCCGGGCATTTACACCACCGACCCGCGCATCGTGCCGGACGCAAGACGCATTGATGAAATCGCCTTTGAGGAAGCCGCCGAAATGGCCACCTTTGGCGCAAAAGTGCTGCATCCGGCGACGCTACTGCCCGCCGTGCGCAGCGAAATTCCGGTATTCGTCGGTTCAAGCAAAGATCCAAAAGCGGGCGGCACGATGGTATGCAATAAAACCGAGAATCCGCCGCTGTTCCGCGCGCTGGCGCTGCGCCGTAACCAGACGCTGGTGACGCTGCACAGCCTGAATATGCTGCACTCCCGCGGCTTCCTGGCGGAGGTGTTCGGCATTCTGGCGCGTCACAATATTTCGGTCGATCTCATCACCACCTCAGAGGTGAGTATCGCGCTGACGCTGGACACCACCGGCTCAACCTCGACCGGCGATACGCTGCTGACCCAGGCGCTGCTGACGGAACTCTCCTCCTTGTGCCGCGTTGAAGTCGAAGAAGGGCTGGCGCTGGTGGCGCTGATTGGCAACCACCTTTCCCGCGCCTGCGGCGTCGGCAAAGAGGTGTTTGGCGTGCTGGAGCCGTTCAACATCCGCATGATTTGCTACGGTGCTTCCAGCTACAACCTGTGCTTCCTGGTGCCTGGTGGCGAATCGGAAAAGGTGGTGCAGAAACTTCACCATAATTTGTTTGAATAAAATTCCACCACGCGATAAACAATAACTATGGCCGGGCTCGAACCCGGCTTTTTTATAAAAGCACAACACAACACTATCGCAAGGAATACATTATGTTAGGTTTTATCACCAGGCTGTTCCCGTTATGGGCGCTGCTGCTTTCTGTTATTGCGTATTACACGCCCTCTACCTTTACCCCGATTGGCCCCTGGGTCACTACGCTGCTGATGCTGATTATGTTTGGTATGGGCGTACACCTGAAAGTCGATGATTTTAAACGCGTGCTGTCGCGCCCGGCACCGGTCGCCGCGGGGATTTTCCTGCACTACCTGGTCATGCCGCTCGCCGCTTGGTTGCTGGCGCTGGTGTTCCGTATGCCGCCGGAGTTGTCCGCAGGCATGGTGCTTGTGGGTAGCGTGGCCAGTGGCACCGCGTCAAACGTCATGATCTATCTGGCGAAAGGCGACGTAGCGCTGTCGGTGACGATTTCGTCGGTATCAACGCTGGTGGGGGTGGTCGCCACCCCGCTGTTGACGCGCCTGTACGTTGACGCCCACATCCAGGTGGACGTGATGGGGATGCTGCTCAGCATTCTGCAAATCGTGGTGATTCCGATCGCGCTGGGGCTGGTGGTGCATCATCTGCTGCCGCGCGTGGTAAAAGCGGTGGAGCCGTATCTGCCAGCCTTTTCAATGGTGTGTATTCTGGCGATTATCAGCGCCGTGGTCGCGGGTTCCGCATCGCATATCGCGTCGGTAGGCCTGGTGGTGATCGTTGCCGTTATCCTGCATAACAGCATCGGTCTGCTGGGCGGTTACTGGGGTGGACGTCTGTTTGGCTTTGATGAATCCACCTGCCGTACGCTGGCGATTGAAGTCGGCATGCAGAACTCCGGGCTTGCCGCCGCGCTCGGCAAAATCTACTTCGGCCCACTCGCCGCCCTTCCCGGCGCGCTGTTCTCCGTCTGGCATAACCTGTCAGGTTCCCTGCTGGCGGGGTACTGGTCCGGTAAGCCGGTTGATGAAAAGCCCGTTAAGACGGCTAACACCGGTGCTGAACATTAAGGTGCTGCATCTTTAATGGTTTTTACCTCCGTTAAAAATAAGCGATACAGAAAGCTTCTATGACCCTCTGTATCGCCTCTTTTTATTTATCTACGACGGCTCACCAAAACCATTCGCAAAGGCACTTTTTAATTCGGTCATAAAGGCCAGTTCGTCCTGCCCGTCACAGATTAAATCAACCATCGTATTTCCCTTTACGCCTGCGCCAAGGATACTCATCATTCCCTTGATGGGTATTTCTTTGTCATTATTAACCAGCGTCAGTGATGACTGGTATTTTTTGACAATCTTAGCCAGCGTTGCCGCCGGGCGGGCATGCAAACCCGTGCTGTTAACAACACGTACTTTTTGCCGGATCATGTCGCCTCCTTAAGATGCTTTACGCAATGCGGGATGTGTTTTATTCATCATCAGAATTTTAGAATAAACATCATCTTCAACCGCCTGTTTCGCATTCGCCATGACGCGAGCGAGATTAGCCTCGTTGTTATTATTTACCCATGCTTTTCCGACTGTTGTAATAAAAGCCTTGCGTAAATCGCTGGCAATATTAACTTTGGCGACTTTGTAATTAACAAAGCTTCGCAGAATATCCGCGTCAATGCCTGAACCCCCATGAATAACCAAAGGGACTGAGCTGACAGAGGCAATACGTTGCAACAACGGGATATCAATGCGCGGAACATCCTCCAGACCGTGCACATTACCGATCGATACGGCCAGCATGTCACAGCCTGTTTCTTCAACGAAACGCTGAACTTTCTCAGGCTCGGTTTTGCAGTCAGCTTCGCTGACATGGTCATCTTCCTTACCAAGAATTGCGCCCAGTTCAGCTTCGACAGGAACCCCAAATGATTTACAGAAATCCACGGCTTCACGGGTAAAAGCGATGTTTTCTTCGAAGGGTAATGCCGCTCCATCAATCATTACCGAAGTAAATCCGGCTCTGACAGCCTGTTTGACATCATCTAATGTTTTTCCGTGATCCAGATGCAGACTGACCGGAACATCCATTTTATTGGCATAGCGCTTCACTATTTCATAAATGTAATCATAACCAGAAAGCTGCGCGTTAGTGGGCGCAATCTGAATGAAATTAGGTAATCCGGAACGTTCTATTGCGTTCAGAATAGAAATAGTGGTTTCCAGGTTAGTGGTATTAAATGCGCCTGCCAGCACACGTTTTTCCCGAATACAGTCGAGCAAGATCCTACCGTTAACTAAAGGCATATTAACTCCTCATATCTTGGCGATGAAGATAAATAAATTGTCGAATTAATGAATTCTCAACTGCTATTCGTCTTTAATAATTCCCTCCTGCAATAATTTAAAGCGATAAAACGCCTGCCATTTTTGTTGATATTCTTTTAATTTCACCGACCGTCCTGTGTCAGGCAGATACCATTCAACAACAGGGGGTGAGGGTAATACGACATCCGGACAGGCCATCAAAAGTGCTCCAACGGAGACTGTTTCATCGAAAGTAATTGCTTCTACCGGGCATTGAAGAATGTCAGCCTTCAATTGCAACCAGAACGGGTTTTTTACTGCAGGACCAATGACTTTCAATATGCTGTCGGCCGGAATAGTAAAGCAGTCGTAACAGTGAGCGAATTCCATAACCAGGCCGATAAATACACTTTCAAGCAGCGTCTCCGTATCCAGAGCATCAGTCAGACCGAATAACAGACCACGAGAATGACGATTTTTGTTTGGCGAACCCGCCCCCCGTAAGTGAGGGATAAATATCGGCACATGGTCTGCTGACCAGGATGATTGCAGATAGTTCTCCATGACTTTTTCCAGGCCGACACTGATGTCTTCCGCGTTTAAACGAAACGTTTTCTGCACCCATTCGAGCGCATAACCTCCGACAGGTAAGGAGGCAAAGAGCGTGAAAAACTCACCGTCGGAATAGCATCCGTTTGCCAGCTTATCCCGCCTGGCCTGCGCATTCAGAGTCGGTTGAGTATTCAGAAGCAAAATACCTTCTGTCGTTCCTGTAGAGTTAAGCACATCGCCCGGTCGCATTTGCAACGCACGGGCACCTACCATGTGATCGTGACCAGCCAGGGTGACGTTAACCTTATGAGTCAATCCCAGTTCATTTCTGAGTTCAGGCGTTACCCATCCGGCCACTTCACCCGGACGAGTCAGCGGTGCCAGTACCTCGAAAGGAATGCCGAGTATCGCCGTCGCTCTGCGGGACCATGTCCGCTGGGAAACGTCCAGGCACAGCGTTCTGCTTGCCAGCGAAATATCTGTCCGCTTCTCGCCTGTCAACCGCCACAACAGTACTTCTGGTGCGTGTAACCAACAGATATTTTTTTGGTCGTGCAACGCATAGTTATCAAGCAACCAGCGCATTTTGAATGCCGAGTAATTACTGTGAACCGGTAACCCTGTAATTGCGTACAATTCCTCATTCTCTGTCTCGCTTAGCGATGTGAGATAAGATTCGCCACGCCGGTCATACCAGGCCAGCATTGGGGTGAGAATGGTCCCTTTCTCATCCACGAACACGCCAGACTCACCAAAACTTGTGATACTGATATCTGTCACCGGAAACGGGGAAAAAGAAATCAGTTCAGCCAGCACTCGCCGCAATGCCTGCCACAGCGTATCGATATCAAAATCAACATCCCCGTTCTCCGATTCCTTTTTTGGCGTCGGAAATTTACGTACTTCCAGAACTGACGCGTCATGACAGGAATAACAGCTGACTTTGCAGTTGGTGGTACCAATATCGATGACAAGCGCTGCGTGGTAATCAGGCATAGACCGTTCCTTTTGTCAGACGAAAGACGCCGTAAATGACCAGGGCAATAATCGGGATCAGGCCGATCGCGATGATATTTCCGTTGAATATCTCAAGAAGCCAGAAACGGAAAGGGTTACCCCCATCGAGGAAACTTGATACCTGACCACTGGATCCTTCAGCCATTTTGAAGTTGACGTCTTTCGCCATACTGGTAATAAATGGCGCGATTTTCGTCGCAATCCATAAGTCGGCGACAATCACCGGAATTGCAGTAATCACAGCCCGGAAAATGTTGCCACGACATGCCAGAACAATCATTGATGCCATTACTGCCAGGTTCGCGAGGTCACCCAGCGGGAGAACCTTATTGCCCGGAAGAAGAAATGCAATAAAAACAGAGACCGGTGTCAGAATAAGGGCTGTGGAGATAATTGCCGGGTTACCTACCGCCACCGCAATATCCAGCCCGATATAAAGATCATCACGATCAGGGTATTTGGTATTCAGGTATTTTTTGATAGCTTCAGACAAGGGCAGCAAGCCTTCCATCAGGATCCGCACCATGCGGGGCAGAATGAACATCACACCACCGATGCTGATCCCAAGAAGCAGAATATGTTTAAAGTCGTAACCTGCAATAATACCCAGCAGAACACCAAGAATAGTTCCGACCATCATCGGTTCGCCAAAGATGCCCAGCTTTCTTTGCACATTTTCCGGATCAATGTGGATACGGTTCAGGCCCGGGATCTTGTCAATGGTTCTGTCAAACAGCAGTCCGATCGGAAAGAAAACCACAGATGACAAGGTAGGAAGTGAAATACCTTCCAGACCAAAGTATTTCGCCACCAAAGGAGCCGACCAGTCCGCCAGTTTGAGGACCACGATAGCGGCCAGTGCGGCAGCGGAGAGTCCCAGGACAAAGCTACCGGTGCTGTAGTAAACCAGGGTACCTGCCAGCGCAAAGTGCCAGTAGTTCCACATGTCCACGTCCACAGTCCGGGTTCTGTTCAGCGCCAGCATGGCGACGTTAATCAGTATCGTTAACGGAATGACAAAAGGTGCGACCGGAGAACCCCATGTAATCGCCGCCAGCGGCGGCCACCCCAAATCCACAACAGGCAGACTGATGCCGGTTCTTTCAACCATCGCCTGCGCGGCCGGGCCGACATTACTGGTAAGGATGTCAAAAATGGCATAAATACCGACAAAGCCAATACCTACAATTAATGATGAACGAAGTGCTTTTGCGGGTTTAACTTTAAAAAACAATGCCAGGAAAAAAAGAACCAGTGGCAATAAAACCGTTGGACCAAAGCCCAGGATATACTGCACAACGGTATAGAGGGAATGCGCTATATCATTCATATCAGACCTCTTTTTCAGACGTAACCAGACCTCGCGTTAGCGCCTGGACACGTTTTTGAGTTTATATTTATAAAATTAGGATTGACCTTTAAGAATAGAAACTATCCTCTCGAGTACTTTTTCTTCACCTACACCTGTAATAATTGGCAATCCATTGACTACTGGGATATCAAGTTCATAGGGGACTTTGGTAGTGGAAACAACCAGCGCTGCACCATCAGTATTGTTAGGTAGTGACGCCACGTTAGTCTGAGAATAATTAACGTTGAGTCCATGCTCTTTGCAATACTCCATAACTTTTTCTGTCACTGCCGTGGAGGTTGCAATGCCTGTAGCACAGACAAATAATATCATTTGACTCATAGTTCACCTCTTTCAGATAAGCGTGTGTAAATAGACTGATAAATTTCATCATCATTCATGACGAGCATTCGCTGCATAAACTCACCATCCTGAATGACATCCATGACCCAACCCAACACATTGAGCTGTTTATTACTCTCACCGAGGGCAAGCATGAAAACCACCCGGACGGGCACAGGTTCAGGTTCACCGCCCATTTCTTCAAAGCTAACCGGCTCAGCCAAAATCCCCACGCAGATCGCATTCTTCCTGACATGTTTATGATCAGTATGTGGGATAGCGACCCCAATAGGTTCCACCGGTAAACCCGTTGGAAAATTCTCTTCACGGGCAATGACGTGGTCCGCAAAATCAGGTTCGACCATGCCATCGTTGATTAACGGACTGGCAAGTGACCTGATAATTTCATTCTGACTGACACCCCTGGGAAGATGTCTGACATAATGACGTCGAAAATTAATGTCCTGCATAATTTCCTCTTTGCTAGTTAGCATCCCGGCGCTGCAAAATGGTGCCAAGATAATATTTATTACCTTTTAACCAGACATTACCAAACTCAACCGCTAATCCTCTGGAGAAAAAGACCAGTTGTTCAAGATGCAAAACCGGCGCATCTTCACCAATATCAAGATAATGTCCTCGCTCATTACCAATTAATCGAGCTGCGTAACGGCTCTCAGAAAAACTTATTTTTTTATTAGACAGTCTTTCTATCGTTGGGAATAAGTTTTCCTTTGTAAAATCTATATCCATAATGCCCGGGCAAAGGTCAATATTGATACGGTTTTCAATCAACATGACTTTTTCATCACCAATAGAACGCAGACGCTCAAGGAATAACACATCCTGTCCTGGTTTGATGCCCAGCTTCTCTGCCACATGGCGGTTGGCAGGTTCCAGCCGGGAAGTAATGACACTGGTGGTGAAGTTTATTTTCTGGCTGGCTAGTGCTTCAGCAAAAGACAGCAATCCTTCACCTAATGGGTAGGCAACGTTTTCCTTCTTCACGAAAGTGCCTTTGCCCTGTACCTGTACCAGAACACCTTCCCTGACCAGCTGGTCTACCGCTTTTTTAACTGTGCCGCGACTGACCTCAAGCATATCCATTATCTGAAATTCGGATGGGATCCGATCATCATCGACGAGTTCACCGCTATAAATACTTTCCCTTATCCACTCCACCACCTGCTGATAAAGCGGAGTTTGCGAACTTTTCCTCAATGTTTTCATGGTGCGCACCTGAACATTTAGAGTTGTCTATAGACAATCATGTACAACTTCGAGTTTATAATAAGGAAACACAGGAAAAGAGGGATGGGAGGGAGTCACATTTTTGGGGTTCAAAACAGGATCATTTTTCTGTGATCTGTCTCACAATGTCTCCTCCCGCAGGCAAGGCAGGAACATTTCTGAATAGATTAATCAGGGCATTACCGACTGACATCACGCAATATGTTGATGACATCGCTATGAGTCCACCATGGATTGCCGTACACTAAATTATCTGGCTGACTGAGGGCATCGGTATGGCACTCCCCCGCATTACTCAAAAAGAGATGACGGAAAGCGAGCAGCGCGAGCTGAAAACGCTGCTCGATCGTGCGCGAATTGCGCATGGTCGCCTGCTGACCAACGCTGAAACCAACCATCTTAAGAAAGAGTACATCGACAAACTGATGGCGCAGCGTGAAGCCAACGCTAAAAAAGCCCGCCAGTTGAAGAAAAAGCAGGCGTATAAACCGGATGAGAACGCGACTTTTTCCTGGTCGGCAAATACCTCTACCCGTGGAAGGCGCTAATTAGCGCCCTTTCTTTTTCCGCCCTGGAGAGGTAAAGCGCTTACGGTTGGCCATGTCGGCAGGCGTTTTAGCCATCGTTTTCCCGCCACTACTCACCGGTTTTTTCGCCATCCCTGCCGGCGTTTTCGGTTTGGCTTTAGCCTTTGTTTTCGGCTTCGCTTCTGACGACGAATCTTCGATGAGCTTAAACAGTTCGATCAGCTCATCGTCGGTCAGGTCGCGCCACTCGCCCTGCGGAATGCCGGTAAGGCTGACGTTCATGATCCGCGTACGTTCGAGTTTCGTCACTTCAAAACCAAAATATTCGCACATGCGGCGGATTTGCCGGTTCAGCCCCTGAACGAGGGTGATGCGAAAAACAAACGGCGCTTCCTTTTTAACCTTGCACTTCTTTGGCGGCACGCCCGCGCCCATGCCGCGAATAAACTCGTCGGTGACCGGCTTGTTCACCGTCACCAGATACTCTTTTTCGTGGTCGTTACCGGCACGCAGAATTTTATTGACCAGATCGCCGTGGTTGGTCAGAAAGATCAGCCCTTGAGAGTCTTTATCCAGGCGACCAATCGGGAAAATACGGCTGCTGTGGTTGACGAAATCGACGATGTTATCCCGTTCGCCGTCTTCCGTGGTACTCACAATGCCAACCGGTTTGTTCAACGCGATAAACACCAGGTCTTCTTCGTTTCTCGGTTCGATGAGTTGACCATTCACTTTCACCACATCGCCCGCCACGACCTGATCGCCAATGGTGGCGCGTTTACCGTTGATAAACACGTTCCCCTGTTCGATATAGCGGTCAGCCTCGCGACGTGAGCAAATTCCACTTTCGCTAATGTATTTGTTTAATCGGGTTGATTGGGTTGGCAGCATAGTTTCTCCTGTAAAGGCGAAATATACCTTACCTTGGCACCGGTAAAAAGATTAGCCGACGGTTACAGAGACGGGTTTGCCAAGTTTGCTCAGCATCATCACCAGCGTGTCGAGCGTAAATTTACTGGTTTTGAGATTAACCACATCAGAGACACGTGGACGAGTGACATTGAGTTTTACCGCGACCTCAGCCTGACGTAGTTTATTTTCAGCAATCCAGGTGGAAATTTCCTGCATCAGTTGCCGTTTGATAGCAAGCAGTAACTCCACCTCTTTTTCGGCGCTTTCTTGCAGCCGTTTCGCTTCACTCTCTTCAAAACCCAGCTCGGCGAAGATATTGGTCTCCGCTGTGGTCACATGGCGAATGTTGCAATCAACGTTTTTTTTCATTTTTGACTCCTTCGCGCATCAAGTACGGCCTGAAAACGAGCCTTTGCGATGTGCTTTCAGTGATTAAGTGAAATCCGGCAAATCAGTGCTGATCGGCTTTCGTGGCTGTAATAAAAGCACAGGGCATGGGGAAACACCGATGTTTAATAATCATCCCGCTCGTCGTCTTCGTCCGGTTGCTCCATCACGCTGTAAGCCACTGAACAGAACAGCGAGTTCAGACGCTTCATATCGCCAAGCAAACCCAGGTGCAGGGAACTGGTTTCGATGCTTTGCACGTTTTGCTGATGCAACCGATCAACGTGAGCATGTGAGTAGCGGCGGTTCAGAATACGGAAACGGTGTTTGTTACGGCGCAGACGGCGGGCGCTGGGCACGTCGCCGGAGAAGAATACCGACATCGCCAGTTGTAGGTTGCTGAGTAACTGCTCGTACAGCGCATCCAGTTCTTTCAACCCTTCAATCGAGAAGGCGCGGCGGGCGGCCAACGACTTGTCGGCAATCTCGCTGCCCATGCGCTCGACGATGTCCGAGGCCTGCTCCAGGTTCAGCGACATCTCAATGATTTCTGCCCAGCGGCGGGATTCCTCTTCCGCCAGTTCCTCTTTCGGCATCCGCGCCAGGTAGAGTTTGATGGCGGTGTACAGCACGTTGATGTCATCCGCCAACTTGCGCAGCGCTTTCTCTTCACGCGGTTCGCCGTGCATGACGTTGTGCAGGCCCCCCAGCATCAGCTCCATGGCATCGCCCATACGCAGGGTTTCGCGCGCGGCATTGGCCAGTGCCAGCGCAGGCGTATCCAGCGCGGTGGTGTCGAGGTGTTTCGGTTTCAGACGCGNTCACCAGCTCGGATTCGGCCAGCGGTAGCTCTTGCAGCATTGTGGCGAGCGGGTGAACAAACGGCAGGATAATCAGGCTACCCACCAGCTTGAAGAGCAAACTGCCCAGCGCCACACGGCGGGCGGCGGCATTGGCGGCGCTGTTGTTGAGCATCGCCAGCAGACCGGAGCCGAGGTTAGCACCAATCACCAGGCAGAGCGCCACCGGGAAGGCGATGATCCCAGCAGCAGAGAGCGTGGCGGTCAACAACACGGCGGCGAGGCTGGAGTAACTCACCAGCGCGAACACCGCGCCAATCAGCGCATCCAGCATGATGTCGCCGGTCAGCGAGGCAAAAATCACCTGTACGCCACTCGCTTCGGTGATCGGATGTACCGCCTGAACGATAAGCTCCAGCGCCAGCAGGATCAGGCCGAGACCAATCCCCACGCGTCCCAGTTGCCCGGCGCGGGTCTGTTTACGCCCGAGGAAGAAAATGACGCCGATGAAAATCAGCAGCGGCGACAGCCAGGAGAGATCGAAGGTCAGCACGCGCGCCATCAGCGCGGTCCCCACATCCGCGCCCAGCACAATCACCAGCGCAGGGGTGAGTGCCACCAGATCCTGCGCCACGAATGACGTAACCAGCATCGTGGTGGCGTTACTGCTCTGCACCAGCGCGGTGACACCGATCCCCGCGCAGAAAGCGAGCGGTTTCTTTTCTACGCTATTGCTCAGCACCGTGCGCAAGCGCGCGCCAAAAACACGCATCACGCCGGTGCGAACAATATGAGTGCCCCACACCAGCAAGGAAACAGCGGAAAGCAGGTGTAACAACGTCAACACGGATGCAGTTTCTCCTTATCTTTATTATCCTGAGGCGGCTGGCCTTTCTCTAGTATAAGGTTTTACCACCAATAAAGAGACAAGGCGCCTGAAGAGCGCCCTGTTTGTTGTAAAGAAAAATGACAGTTTTGTGAATCAGTCGGCGTCGTAACCGAGGTGCGGCGCTAACCAGCGCTCAGCCTCTGCCAGGCTCATCCCTTTACGACGGGCATAATCCTCCACCTGATCGCGCTGGATCTGCGCCACGGCAAAGTATTTGCTGTCAGGATGGCTGAAGTACCAGCCCGACACCGACGCGCCCGGCCACATGGCGAACGATTCGGTGAGCTTCATGCCAGTATGCGTTTCGACGTCCAGCAACTGCCAGATGGTGCCTTTTTCGGTGTGCTCCGGGCAGGCCGGGTAGCCAGGCGCCGGGCGAATGCCCTGGTAGTTTTCGCGGATCAGATCGTCGTTGCTGAGGTTCTCATTCGCCGCGTAGCCCCAGTAGACTTTGCGCACCCGTTCGTGAAGGTATTCTGCGAACGCCTCCGCCAGACGGTCAGCGATCGCTTTCACCATGATCTTATTGTAATCATCATGCTGCGCTGCATACGCCTCCGCCAGTGCATCTTCTTCCAGCCCGCCGGTCACGGCGAACGCGCCGATGTAGTCGGCTTTGCCGGACAGTTTCGGCGCGACGAAATCCGCCAGGCAGTAGTTGGCAAAACCGGTTTTTTCCGTCTGCTGGCGCAGGTGATGGCTTACCGTCAGCACATGCGTCCGGGTTTCATCACGATAGATTTCGATGTCATCACCAACGCGGTTGGCCGGGAACAACCCCACCACTCCGCGCGGGTTCAGCGTTTTTTGCTCGCTAAGCTGGTCGAGCATGTCGTTAGCGTCTTTAAACAGACGTTTGGCCTCTTCGCCCACCACCTCGTCTTCCAGAATGCGCGGGTATTTGCCCGCCAGCGACCAGGTCATAAAGAACGGCGTCCAGTCGATGTAATTACGCAGGGTTTCAATGCTGGCAGAAACCGCCTGCACGCCGAGGCGATGCGCCACCGGCGGCGTATAGTTGCGCCAGTCAAACGCCAGATCGTTTTCCCGCGCCGCGTCCAGCGTCACCGGCGGCGTGCGTGGTTTCTTGCGCGCGTGCTGGATGCGCACCGTTTCATACTCTTTGCGGGTGCGGGCAACAAAATCATCATGCTGGGTGGCGGAGAGTAACGACGACACCACGCCAACGGTGCGCGAGGCGTTCTGCACGTATACCGTCGGGCCGCTGTAGTTCTGTTCGATCTTCACCGCCGTGTGCGCTTTGGAGGTCGTCGCACCGCCAATCAGCAGCGGAATGGTGAAGCCCTGACGCTCCATCTCCTTCGCCACGTTGACCATTTCGTCCAGCGACGGAGTGATAAGGCCGGAAAGCCCGATCAGATCGGCGTTCACCTCGCGGGCGGTTTTGAGGATTTTATCCGCTGGCACCATCACGCCGAGATCGACGATTTCATAGTTGTTGCACTGCAACACCACGCCGACGATGTTTTTGCCGATGTCATGCACGTCGCCCTTCACGGTAGCAATGACCATTTTGCCGTTACTCGAGCCCTTCTCTTTGCTGGCTTCGATAAACGGCTCAAGGTACGCCACCGCCTGTTTCATCACGCGGGCGGATTTCACCACCTGCGGCAGGAACATTTTGCCCTCGCCGAACAGATCCCCGACGACGTTCATGCCGTCCATCAATGGGCCTTCAATCACTTCTATCGGGCGGTCCGCCTGCTGGCGCGCCTCTTCGGTGTCCTGTTCGATAAACTCGGTGATGCCTTTCACCAGCGAATATTCGAGACGTTTTTTCACGTCCCACGAACGCCATTCCGCCTGCTGGCCGTTCGCGCCATCGTCGGCTTTGCTGCCGCGATATTTTTCCGCCAGTTCCAGCATGCGCTCGGTGCTGTCGTCGCGACGGTTGAGGATCACGTCCTCGACGGCATCGCGCAACTCGGCAGGCAGATCGTCATAAATCGCCAGCTGTCCTGCATTGACGATGCCCATGTCCATACCGTTGCGAATGGCGTAATAGAGGAACACCGCGTGAATGGCTTCGCGCACCGGGTCGTTGCCGCGAAACGAGAAAGAGACGTTGGAGACGCCGCCAGAGATCAGCGCATGCGGCAGCTCGCGTTTGATGTCTTCGCAGGCGCCGATAAAGTCCTGCGCGTAGTTGTTGTGCTCTTCAATGCCAGTGGCGACCGCGAAGATATTGGGGTCGAAAATGATGTCTTCTGGCGGGAAACCCACCTCTTCGGTCAGGATTTTGTAGGCACGACGACAGATCTCAATTTTACGTTCGCGGGTATCGGCCTGGCCGACTTCATCAAACGCCATGACCACCACGGCCGCACCGTAGCGGCGCACTTTTTTCGCATGATGGATAAACGCCTCAACGCCCTCTTTCATCGAGATGGAGTTGACGATGCCTTTACCCTGAATACATTTCAGCCCTTTTTCGATCACCTCCCATTTAGAGGAGTCGATCATGATCGGCACGCGGGCGATATCCGGCTCACCGGCAATCAGGTTGAGGAAACGCACCATCGCCGCTTCGGCGTCGAGCATCCCTTCATCCATGTTGATGTCGATGATCTGCGCGCCGCTGTCTACCTGCTGACGCGCCACGTCCAGCGCTTCGCTGTATTTCTCTTCTTTAATCAGGCGCTTAAATTTCGCCGAGCCGGTGACGTTGGTACGCTCGCCGACGTTCACAAACAGGCTGTCGTCGCCAATATTCAGCGGTTCGAGACCGGACAGACGGCAGGCCACCGGCAGTTCCGGCAACTGGCGCGGCGGTAAACCTTCCACCGCGCGGCTCATGGCGGCGATGTGTTCCGGCGTGGTGCCGCAACAGCCGCCGACGATGTTGAGGAACCCAGCTTCTGCCCATTCGCGGATCTGCGTTGCCATGGTGTCAGCGTCAAGATCGTACTCACCAAAGGCGTTTGGCAGCCCGGCGTTCGGGTGCGCGGTGACGTAGCATTCAGCAATGCGCGACAACTCCTGCACGTACTGACGCAGCTCGTCCGGGCCTAATGCGCAGTTCAAACCAAAGGTCAGCGCATCGGCATGGCGCAGGGAGTTGTAGAACGCTTCGGTCGTCTGGCCGGAAAGCGTACGCCCTGAGGCATCGGTGATGGTGCCGGAAATCATGATCGGCAGATCAACGCCCAGCGCCTCGAACTCTTCTTTTACCGCATAGACTGCGGCTTTGGCGTTGAGCGTATCGAAGATAGTTTCGATCAGAATCAGGTCTGCGCCGCCTTCCACCAGCGCGCGGGTGGATTCACGGTAGGCCGCCACCAGCTGATCAAACGTGATATTACGGAAAGCCGGGTCGTTGACGTCTGGAGAAATAGAGGCCGTGCGGTTGGTCGGGCCGAGCACGCCCGCCACGTAGCGCGGTTTTTCCGGCGTGCGCGCGGTCCATTCATCGGCGCAGGCGCGCGCCAGCTTTGCCGCTTCGAGGTTGATTTCCGCCGACAGGGATTCCATCTGGTAATCCGCCATCGCGATAGTCGTCGAGTTAAACGTATTGGTTTCAATGATATCCGCACCCGCTTCGAAGTACGCGTAGTGGATAGCGGCGATCGTTTCCGGTTGGGTGATCGCCAGCAGGTCATTGTTACCTTTCAGATCGCAGGGCCAGTCGGCAAAACGTTCACCGCGGAAATCCTGCTCTTCGAGACGATAGCTCTGGATCATGGTGCCCATGCCCCCGTCCAGAACCAGAATGCGTTCTTTTAACTGCTGATGCAGCTGTTCAACTTTGTTGCTCACACGTGCTCCCGACAACGATCAACCAGGCCGACAGGCCAGCAGTCCATACTGGCATAAACCGTCAGTGCGGAAAAGTCACATGGCCTTAACATGAGACAAGTTCATTTACCTCACAGAACTCATCCGATGAGTAAGGATATTGGTTGCATTATTACTGAATAAAACGAAAATGATTTCCACGATACAGAAAAAGGAGTCCGCTATGGTTGCCACCGTTCCCGCCAAACGCGGCAGAAAAGCCGCCCCTGCCGCCGCTCAGCCTGCTGGACAAGTCCAGTCGCTGACCCGCGGTCTGAAATTGCTGGAGTGGATTGCGGAATCCCACGGTAGCGTGGCGCTGACCGAGCTGGCGCAACAGGCCGGACTGCCTAATTCCACCACCCACCGCCTGCTGACTACCATGCAGCAACTGGGCTTCGTTCGCCAGGTTGGCGATCTCGGCCACTGGACGGTAGGCGCTCACGCGTTTATCGTCGGCAGCAGTTTTTTGCAAAGCCGCAACCTGCTGGCCATTGTGCATCCGATGTTGCGCTCGCTGATGGAAACGTCCGGCGAAACGGTGAACCTCGCGGTGCTCGATCAAAGCGATCATCAGGCCATTATCATCGACCAGGTCCAGTGTACTCAGTTGATGCGCATGTCCGCGCCGATTGGCGGTAAGTTGCCGATGCACGCCTCGGGTGCCGGGAAAGCCTTTTTATCACAGCTGAGCGAGGAACAGGTCAGCGCATTGCTGCACCGCAAAGGGCTGCATGCCTATACCCATGCCACGCTGGTGTCGCCGGTGCATCTGAAGGAAGACCTGGCACAAACGCGTAAGCGCGGCTACTCATTCGATGACGAAGAGCACGCGCTGGGTCTGCGCTGCATTGCGGCCTGCATTTTTGATGAACACCGCGAACCGTTTGCCGCCATCTCCATTTCCGGACCAATTTCCCGTATGACCGACGATCGGGTGACNNTTAACCCCCCGCCGTAGCGGTATACTCTGTGCTCAACAACACCCGAAAATGAGCACTCTATGGAAAAGGACATCCAGGATCGCCGCCCCATCCGGGCGCGCGAGACGCGCTGGGCCGCATCCGCCGCCCGCTATCTTCGCCGTAAAGGCTGTACGCCCAACGGCATCTCCCTCTTCAGTATTCTTTTCGCTGCCATCGCCGCGCTGTGCTTTTTGCTGGTCTGGCGCAGCGATAACACGCTTCTGCAGCGCGTGTTGCTCGTTGTCGCTGCCGCAGGCATTCAGGGAAGATTAATCTGTAACCTGCTGGATGGCATGGTGGCCGTAGAAGGCGGTTTACGCAGCCCGGCGGGCGCGGTCTATAACGAACTTCCCGACAGGGTCTCCGACACCCTGCTATTGCTCGGCATGGGCTACGGACTTATTCACTTCTCTTCCGGTGTCGTGCTGGGCTGGGCCTGTGCGCTGTTCGCCATCGCCACGGCCTATGTCCGTCTGCTGGGCGGCACCTGTGGGCTGACACAGCGCTTCAGCGGCCCGATGGCGAAACAGCATCGCATGGCGCTGCTAACCGCAGGCGCGCTGGTCGCTGCGGTGGTTCCGCAGTGGGGGCAGCAGATCGGATTCGCCGTGCTGATCGTCATTCTGGTGGGGACAATCATCACCTGCATCGACCGTACGCGGAAAATTATTCGCGACTTGAATACAGGAGAGCCATCATGAGTTTCACTCCTGATAAAACGCTGGTGCGCGCTTTTCTGGTCAGCCTGTGCCGTTTGCTGACAGGCATTAAGGCCCGCTGGCAATCCGTTCCGCAAGCCGAACAGCCGACAATCTATTTCGCCAACCACAGCAGCCATCTTGACGGACTGGTGATCTGGGCCAGTATGCCCGCCACGATGCGGGATAAGGTTCACCCGGTAGCCGCCGCCGATTACTGGCAGAAAAGCCGCCTGCGTCGTTATCTCTCTTCGCGCATCTTCGGAGCGGTGCTGATCGCGCGTAACGGCAAGAGCAGCAAACCGGCGTCCGGCGAAAACCCGCTGGAACCGTTAATCGAGGTGCTGGAAAAACGGGAGTCGCTGATTTTCTTTCCCGAAGGCACGCGCGGCAACGGTGAGGCGTTGGGTGAATTCAAAAGCGGACTTTATCATTTGATGCAGCGCTATCCGGACGCGCAGTTAGTGCCGGTCTGGCTGGAGAACCTCAATCGCGTGCTGCCGAAAGGCTCGAAGCTGGTTGTTCCCATTATTTGCAGCGCGACGTTTGGCTCCCCGCTCTGCGGCCCTGCAGAGGATGAAACTAAGGCGGAATTCCTGGACCGTGCTAAAGTCGCGCTGGAGGCGCTTTCCCATGATTAAGACCGATCATGAATTGATGCTCCTGCTGACGGGGTTATTCACCCTGCTGGTGATCGCGAGCCTGATTGGCTATCTGCTGGCGAGAAAAAAGCAAAATGCCACGATTACCAATCTCAACGCCCGCATCCGGGCCTGGTGGGTGATGTGTACTATTTCGGTCATTGCGCTACTGATTGGCCCCCTCGGTTCCGTCGTCCTGTTTGCCCTGATGTCGTTCTTCGCCCTGCGTGAATGCGTCACGCTGACGCCCACCCGCCGCGGGGATCACGAAGCGCTGTTCTGGTGCTTTTTCGTCATTCTGCCGCTGCAATATCTGCTGGTCGGGATCCAGTGGTACAACTTATTTGTCGTGTTTATTCCGGTTTATGCCTTTCTCTTCATTCCAGCCCGCATTGCCCTCGCCAGCGACACCCGGCAGTTTCTCGAGCGTAGCGCCAAAATTCAGTGGAGCCTGATGATTGCCGTCTATTGCGTCAGCCATGCGCCTGCGCTGCTGATGCTCTCCATTCCCGGCTTTGAAGGAGAAAATATCAAGCTGGTGCTGTTCATGATGATTGTCGTGCAGATTTCCGACGTGCTGCAGTACGTCTTCGGCAAACTGTGGGGTAAGCGCGCCATCGTACCGAAACTCAGTCCGAATAAAACCGTGGAAGGGTTCGTGGGCGGCATCCTGAGCGCCAGCCTCGTTGGCGCAGCCCTGTTCTGGGTGACGCCTTTCAACGTCGTGGAAGCGTTTTTTATCTCGCTGCTGATCACCCTGCTCGGTTTTGCCGGGGGCCTGTGTATGTCTGCGATTAAACGTGACCGTGGCGTGAAAGATTTCGGCGCGATGCTGGAAGGGCACGGCGGGATGATGGATCGCATCGATTCCCTGTGCTTTGCCGCGCCGGTGTTCTTTCATGTGGTGCGTTATTTTTACGCCTGATTGATCTGCGGTTGCTTACCGTAGCGGACGCTGAAACGCTGCCGCCTGCGGTAAGCATAGACGTCCTCAACGTGGCCGTTTTTGATGCGCGTTTGCAGGCCACGCCAGTAGTCGGCACGGAACAGATCGGCGTGCATCTCTTCAAACAACGGCCCGATGCGCGGGTCGGCGCACAGCCAGTGGCGAAACTCTTCCGGGAACACATCGCCCGGTGAGACGCTGTACCACGGCTCGCCGGAAAGCTCATCTTCGGGATAGCGCGGCGGCGGAATATCGCGGAAATTCACTTCCGTCATGTAGCAAATTTCGTCGTAATCGTAGAACACCACACGCCCGTGGCGCGTGACACCAAAGTTTTTGAACAGCATATCGCCGGGGAAAATATTGGCGGCGGCAAGCTGACGGATGGCGTTGCCGTATTCTTCAATGACATCGCGCAACGGCTGGCCTTCCACCTGTTCGAGCCAGATATTCAGCGGCACCATTCGCCGTTCGATATAAAGATGGCTGATGCTGATGCGGTCGCCGAGATCGGTGATTTTTTCCGGCGCTTCCGTCAGCAGCAGCGACATCAGCGCCGGGTCAATTTGCTGCTTTTCCAGTACGAAGTTTTCGAACTCCTGGGTGTCGGCCATGCGCCCGACGCGATCATGCTCTTTGACCAGCTGATAGCAGGCGCGGACGTGCGCCGCCGTCACCTCTTTCTGCGGGGCAAAACGGTCTTTAATGACCTTGAAGACACGGTCAAACCCCGGCAGCGTAAACACCAGCATCACCATGCCGCGAATGCCCGGCGCTTCGGTGAATTTTTCATCCGCCGCGGCGTGAATGTAGTTGAGATATTCACGGTAGCTTTCGGTTTTCGCATGTTTCTGGCAGCCAATCGCCATATACAACTCCGCCGTGGTTTTCCCGGGCAGGATCTCGCGTAACCATTCCACCAGTGCAGCAGGCAGCGGCGCGTAAACCATGAAATAGGAGCGGGCGAAACCGAACACGATGCTGGCCTCGGCGCTGGTCGTCAGGCAGGTATCGACAAACAGCTCGCCGTCATCACTGCGGTGAATGGGCAGCAACAGCGGCAACGTTGCCGTCGGGGTGTAGAGTTTTCCGACCAACCAGGCCGCTTTGTTGCGATAAAACAGCTCATTCGCCACCTGCAGATAGCTCTGTTGCAGCGTCTGCGCCCCGAACGTTTCGGTCAGATGCGCGATGATGTACTCCACATCCCGCGATTTGTTTTGCCACGGCAGCCGCAGCGGTAAATCGGACAGAACGTTGGTAAGCAAGGTTCCCCAACCGCGATCGGGATAGAAATCCTTCGCCAGCGGACGTGGGATCGTGCGAAAACGGCGTTCGGGCTGGGAGCTGAAAATAAAGAGCCGATCCGGAGTCAGCGAGCGGTGATCAAACAAACGACAATAGACCGAATTAAAGAAACTCTCGGCAATCTCGAAGCGGGGGTAATCAGGCAACAGACGCGTATAATGCTCTTTTACTGCCAGTAAGAAGTCCGCGTCCGTACTCCTGCCACCGGTGATGCAGCGCAGTTGTTCCACCACCAGACCGACATGATGATCGTAAAGATGGATGCGCTGCTTCATGGCCTGTTGCACGGCGTGCCAGTCGGCCTGCTCGAAACGCTGCTGCGCGCCGGAAGTGACTTCCAGAAAGCGGCCATACTGCGCATCGAAGCCCTGAAGTATGGTTTGAGCAATCAATAATTCCAGGCCACGCTGCATCGTTTTCCCTCACGGTAGCCCCTCTCCGTAGGAGAGGGGAAAGATTATCAGAACTGATCTTCTTCGGTGGAGCCCGTCAGCGCGGTGACTGACGATGCGCCGCCCTGAATGATGGTGGTGACCTTGTCGAAATAGCCGGTGCCGACTTCCTGCTGGTGAGACACGAAGGTATAGCCTTCGCTGCCCGCCGCGAATTCCGGCTGCTGGACTTTTTCGACATAGTGCTTCATGCCCTCGCCCTGTGCGTAGGCGTGCGCCAGATCGAACATGCTGTACCACATGCTGTGAATACCCGCGAGGGTAATGAACTGGAATTTGTAACCCATATCCGACAGTTGCTGCTGGAAGCTGGCGATGGTGTTATCGTCGAGGTTTTTCTTCCAGTTAAACGACGGTGAACAGTTGTAGGCCAGCAGTTTGCCCGGATATTTCGCGTGGATGGCTTCCGCAAAACGACGCGCCTGATCGAGGTCCGGTTTGGAGGTTTCGCACCATACCAGATCCGCATACGGGGCATACGCCAGGCCGCGACTGATCGCCTGTTCAATGCCAGCATGGGTGCGGAAGAAGCCTTCGCTGGTGCGCTCGCCAGTGATGAATTTGCTGTCATATGGATCGCAGTCAGAGGTGATCAGATCCGCAGCATCAGCATCGGTGCGGGCAACCAGCAGCGTCGGAACCCCCATGACGTCGGCAGCCAGACGCGCGGCTACCAGTTTCTGGATCGCTTCCTGCGTCGGGACCAGCACTTTGCCGCCCATGTGTCCGCATTTTTTCACCGATGCCAGCTGATCTTCAAAGTGAACCGCCGCCGCACCGGCTTCGATCATCGATTTCATCAGTTCAAAGGCATTCAGCACGCCGCCGAAACCCGCTTCCGCGTCGGCCACGATCGGCAGGAAATAGTCAATAAAACGCGGATCGTTTGGTTCGATACCGGCGGCCCACTGGATCTGATCCGCGCGGCGGAAAGTATTATTGATGCGCTCAACCACGGCAGGAACCGAGTTCGCCGGGTATAGCGACTGATCCGGGTACATGCTGGACGCGAGGTTCGCATCCGCCGCGACCTGCCAGCCAGACAGATAAATCGCTTCGATACCCGCTTTAGCCTGCTGCAGCGCCTGGCCACCGGTCAGCGCGCCGAGGCTGTTGATGTAGCCTTTTTTCGCATCACCATGCAGCAGACGCCACATTTTTGCTGCGCCCAGTTGCGCCAGCGTGCATTCCGGGTTGACTGAGCCGCGTAATTTCACCACTTCGTCCGCGCTGTAAGGGCGACGAATGCCTTCCCAGCGCGCTTGTTGTGTCCATTCTTTTTGTAACTCTTCGATCTGTTGGGTACGAGTTTTCATATGCAAATGCTCCATGTCGTTATGTGGTGAGTTATGGCAACAGGCGGTAGCCCGGCAGCGTAAGGAAATCGATAAGTTCGTCAGAGGTGGTGATCTCTTCCATCAGGCGCGCAGCGTCCTCAAAGCGGCCGCCGCTGTAGCGCTCCTCGCCCAGTTCTTCCTGAATGACACGCATCTCTTCTTGCAGCATCTGACGGAACAGGGATTTTGTGACGGGTTTGCCGTTACTGAGCGTCTTCTCGTGGTGGATCCACTGCCAGATGGACGTACGGGAGATCTCGGCGGTGGCGGCGTCTTCCATCAGGCCGTAGATCGGCACGCAGCCGTTGCCGGAAATCCAGGCTTCGATGTACTGTACGGCGACGCGAATATTGGTGCGCATCCCCTCTTCCGTGCGCTCACCGTCGCAGGGCGCCAGCAGCTGTTCTGCGGTAATCGGCGCATCCGTTTCCCGCGTCACGAAGAGCTGGTTCGGGTTGTCGCCCAGCATGCTGTCGAAAACGTCCATGACGGTATCGGCCAGACCCGGGTGAGCAACCCATGTGCCATCGTGGCCATTTTTCGCTTCCAGCTCTTTGTCCGCTCTGACTTTCTTCAGCACCTGCGCGTTGCGCTCTTCATCTTTGCTGGGAATGAACGCCGCCATCCCGCCCATCGCAAATGCGCCGCGACGGTGACAGGTTTTGATCAGCAGACGCGAGTAGGCGCTCAGGAACGGTTTGTCCATGGTGACAACCTGACGATCCGGCAGAACGCGATCCGGGTGATTCTTCAATGTTTTGATATAACTAAAGATGTAATCCCAGCGGCCACAGTTCAGACCAACGATATGGTCGCGCAGCGCGTGCAGGATCTCGTCCATCTGGAACACGGCGGGCAGCGTTTCGATCAACAGCGTTGCTTTGATCGTGCCGCGTGGCAGATCGAAACGATCTTCCGTGTAGCAGAACACCTCGCTCCACCAGGCCGCTTCCTGCCAGGCCTGAGTCTTCGGCAGGTAAAAATAGGGACCACTGCCTTTGGCTAACAGCGCTTTGTAGTTGTGAAAGAAGTAGAGCGCGAAATCAAACAGGCTTCCCGGAATGGCTTCACCGCGCCAGGTAACGTGTTTTTCGGGCAAATGCAGGCCGCGCACGCGACAGATCAGCACTGCCGGGTCGGGCTTCAGCTGATAAATTTTGCCGTTTTCATTGGTGTAACTGATGGTGCCGTTAACCGCATCGCGCAGATTGATTTGCCCGTCGATCACTTTCTCCCAGTTCGGCGCCAGCGAATCCTCAAAATCAGCCATGAACACTTTTACATTTGCATTCAGTGCGTTAATGACCATTTTGCGCTCGACCGGGCCGGTGATTTCGACGCGACGATCCAGTAAATCATCCGGGATGCCGCGAATCGTCCACTCGCTTTCTCGAATGGAATTGGTTTCCGAAATAAAATCAGGCAGCACGCCGGCATCGATCTCCTGCTGTTGTTTGACGCGGGCTGCCAGCAATGCATTGCGTTTAGCCGTGAAACGCGTCACCAGTTCGGTCAGAAACTCTACGGCTTCCGGCGTCAGGATTTGCTCTTCCTGCTCGCCACGTCGCTGACTAAACGCCAGTTCATCGATGGTTGTTGCCTGTTGATTCATGTCGCAGCTCCTCGTTGTCGATCCTTTAAAATTCCCCCAACGTGAACGAACGATCGTTGTGCAGTTTTCGTTCAGCACATTTAAGACTACTCATTTAAATTTCAAAATCAAAAACAATTTCCATTTTTAAAATAAAAACATCACAACGTATTGATAACAAAGAATTTAAAATTGATTTACTGAATGAAGTGGATTTCAGAAATGAAAAAGGCACCCGTAGGTGCCTGTGGTGGAATGCTGAAACGCTTTAGGATCCTGAATGTCAGGAGATTAATCCAGCGTTGGATTCATATGGCGCAGATCGTACGGTGTGATCTGGTAGACGTAATAGTTGAGCCAGTTGGTAAACAGCAAGTTGCCGTGGCTTCGCCAGCTGGCGCGAGGACGATTCTGCGGATCGTTTTTCGGGAAATAGTTATAGGGCACTTCCGGATTCAGACCCGCTTCAACATCACGAAAATATTCACCCGCCAGAGTATCAGCATCATATTCGGGGTGACCCGTGACGAAGGCGATGCGTTTATCTTTGCTGGCAAACAGGTAGGCATCACCGTCGTCCGTTTCCGCCAGGATTTCGAGATCGGTGTAATCACGAATAAGCGCCGCCGGGAAATCAGCGTAGCGTGAATGAGGCGCCAGGAACGCATCATCAAAGCCGCGGGTCAGCAAAGCATGAGGATGGAGAATATGATGTTCATAAACGCCGGAAAGTTTTTCTGTGCGGGTTTGCTTGGGAATGCCGTAGAGGATATTGAGTGCCGCCTGTACGGCCCAACAGACAAACAACGTTGAGGTCACATGATCTTTTGCCCACTCAAGTACCTGTCTGATTTGCGGCCAGTAGGCAACGTCATTGAATTCAACCAGCCCCAGCGGCGCGCCGGTGACGATCAGTCCATCAAAGTTTTCGTGACAGATGTCGTCAAAATTGCAGTAGAAGTTGTTCAGATGCTCGGCCGGTGTATTGCGGGATTCGCGAGCATCGATGCGCAGTAGCTGAATGTCGACCTGCAGCGGCGAGTTCGAGAGCAAACGTAGGAACTGGTTTTCCGTTTCGATCTTCTTTGGCATCAGGTTAAGGATCAGCACCTTCAGCGGGCGAATTTCCTGACCTGTAGCGCGCGATGCTGTCATCACAAAGACGTTTTCATCACGCAAGAATTTGACGGCTGGTAGCTCGTCCTGCACCCGAATCGGCATAACCTTGTTACCTCACAGCATACGTATAAACGTTTAGACATCCAGATAGCTGAAGATAACCAGAATTTACCCGAATGTCGAGTCTGGAAGCGAAAGGTGAGAAAGTTTCAATTTCGAGGGAATTTGAGATGCACAAAAACGCAAAAAGGCCATCCTTCCGGATGGCCTCTTCACGTAATTAATGCCTGGC
>NZ_JNGH01000053.1 GCF_001188485.1 Trabulsiella odontotermitis | reverse complement strand
GAGGTTCCATTGTGGTTACAGAAGGGAATTCCGATATCAGGTTAACGGGAGATTTCTAAATTGCCAACCGTTTGCGACGAAAAGCGAGCGACTTCTCAAAACTCACCATTTTTTACTGCCGGACACAAAAAAACAGGGCCGAAGCCCTGTTTTTTAAGCATATAACAAAGTGGCGTACTGATTAGAACTGGTATGCAACACCCAGGGTAACCTGGTCGTCTACACCAACCAGCGCGGTCGGAGCATCGTCTTCGTCCAGCAGGTTGATACGGTAGTCAGCATACACGTTGAAGTTCTTGTTGAAGTAGTAGTAAGAACCCACAGTGATGTATTTAGCCAGGTCACGGTCGTAGTAAGAACCGTCTGCAGCAACCAGGTCTTTACCTTTCGTCTGTACGTAAGATACGGACGGACGCAGACCGAAGTCGAACTGGTACTGAGCAACTACTTCAAAGTTCTGAGTTTTGTTAGCGATGTCATAGACATCCTCTAAAGTAGTAGCAGTCTGGTTACGGGTTTCGGAATAGATCGCTGCCAGGTAGATGTTGTTCGCATCGTATTTGGTACCGAACGCCCAGGCTTCAGCTTTGTCGCCACGGCCGTCAGCTTTCTGGCCGCCGTTGTCAGCAGTGGTACGGTTAGCATTGCTGTACGCAGCAATCACGCCGAAACCTTCGGCGAAATCATAGCCCAGAGAGTAACCTACGCCGTCGCCGTTTGCCTGTTTCAGGTTATCACGGTCGTTTTTACCCTGGTACTGGATACCAAAGTTCAGACCATCAACCAGACCGAAGAAGTCGCTGTTGCGATAGGTCAGCAGGCCAGTAGAACGGTTGTTCATGTAGTTGTCAGTGCTGCCCGCCCAGGTTTCGCCAGAGAAGGACGGTGCCACGTCGGTGAGCGCTTCTACGTCGTAGACGATACCGTAGTTACGGCCGTAGTCGATAGAACCGAAGTCAGCAATTTTCAGACCAGCAAACGCCAGACGAGTTTTGTTGACCTGAGAACCTTCAGCTTCGTTAGCCAGCATACGATATTCGAACTGGCCGTAACCGGTCAGCTGATCGTTGATCTGAGTTTCGCCTTTTACACCGATCTGAGCGTAAGAAGAGTCACCGTTAGTGGTGTTGTCACCAGAGGTAACAAAGCCGTGCTCACCAACTACTTTGCCGTACAGATCCAGCTTGTTGGCATTTTTGTTATAGATTTCTGCTGCGTTTGCCGCACCAGCTACTAACAAGGCAGGGATAACCACTGCCAGGATATTGCGCTTCATCATTATTTATTACCCTCATTAGGTTTTTTTATTAACACTCGCCACTGCCGCCAATAAATTCCGTCAATGAAAATTTACGGAACTATTGATGAGAGTTTGGTGTCTTTCTGTATCTAGGACGAATATTTCCATTCATGACAACGTTTCGCTAGCCTGAAAGTGCTACAAATCTCCTAAATAAGTTACGAAAAGAAATAATGTGTAATAATTTGTGTAAATCAGGGAACTTTGTGAACCATCTCAAAGTTCCTGGAAGTGTGCTGTAAAGTTCTCCGAACCCTTAGCTATCTATCTGAAAAACTTATATTAAAATCAGAAAACGCTTTTATTAGTGCGAAAAAGATACGATTCGCGGATTTTGCTTTTTGTGCGCTTAGCCATCCGTACCGCTTTGGAGTTGGTTAAAGTTTGTGCTAAGGGATGCGTATAGTCTGATCGGCAAGTAAGAATCTGGTTATATTTTGTTCGCAAATGTTACGCGACTTAACGGGAGTGTTGAGAAGAAAAGGAAGGCGGCAAGAACAGAGGGACAAAAAAAGCCAGCTTTACAGCTGGCTTTCGATTTTATGAACTTAGAAGCTCGCGTTACGCGGCGTGCGCGGGAACGGGATTACATCACGAACGTTCTGCACACCGGTGACGTAGGCAATGAGACGCTCAAAGCCCAGACCGAAACCAGCATGCGGCACCGTGCCGTAACGACGCAGATCGCGGTACCACCAGTAGTCCTCTTTATTGAGTCCCATCTCGGCCATACGCGCATCCAGAACATCAAGACGCTCTTCACGCTGTGAGCCACCGATGATTTCACCGATGCCCGGCGCCAGCACGTCCATCGCGGCAACGGTTTTGTTGTCTTCGTTCAGACGCATATAGAACGCTTTGATCTCTTTCGGGTAGTTTTTGACAACCACCGGCGCTTTAAAGTGCTGCTCAGCAAGATAGCGCTCATGCTCCGAAGAGAGATCCACGCCCCAGTACACCGGGTTTTCGAACGTCTGACCGCAGTTTTCCAGAATGGTGACCGCATCGGTGTAATCTACCTGAGCAAAGTCAGCACTGATAAAACGTTCCAGACGTTCGATGGCGTCTTTATCCACGCGCTCAGCGAAGAACTTCATGTCGTCCATACGTTCGTCAAGCACCGCTTTGAAGACATACTTCAGCATGGCTTCCGCCAGACGGGCGTTGTCTTCGAGATCGGCAAACGCCACTTCCGGCTCCAGCATCCAGAATTCCGCGAGGTGGCGGCTGGTGTTGGAATTTTCAGCGCGGAAGGTCGGGCCGAAGGTGTAAATTTTCGACAGCGCACAGGCGTAGGTTTCACCGTTCAACTGGCCCGAAACGGTCAGGAAGGATTCTTTGCCAAAGAAGTCTTTGTCGTAATCCACTTTGCCCTGATCGTTGCGCGGCAGGTTTTCCAGATCCAGCGTGGACACGCGGAACATCTCGCCAGCGCCTTCGGTATCGGACGCGGTAATCAGCGGCGTAGACACCCAGAAGAAACCCTGCTCATCAAAGAAACGGTGCAGCGCCTGCGCCAGCGTATGGCGTACGCGTGCAACGGCGCCAATCAGGTTAGTGCGCGGACGCAGGTGCGCGACTTCACGCAGATACTCGATGCTGTGGCGCTTGGCCCGGAGAAGCCACCACTTTGCCGGTAACGATCACCGAGCAACCGGTCGTCAGACGCAGCACTTCCTGATTGTAATTGGGCAGAGAATTATTAGCGACGGCCTGTACAGGATCAAAGCAGGAACCGTCATAGACGGCGACGAAGGAGAAACCAGCTTTTGAATCTCGGCGGGTACGCACCCATCCGCGCACGGTGACTTCGCTGTCAACGGCTACGCGGCCCTGGAGTACGTCGGCAACAGGCACAACGCTCATAATAATCTCTCTGTAGTAGTCCAATAAAAATGTCATTTCTCCCTGAAAAGGGAGTTATCTATGTTACCTGTCATCCGCTATCAGACAAGTAGATTTCGCAGCTCAACAGAGAGAAAATGATAAATAAATAAAGAAGAAGGGAGCCATCGGGCTCCCTTTTGCTATTTAGCTGGCTTTTTTGACCTGCGGCAAATCGAAGGCTTCGCGAAGCGCGCGAACAAATGCCTTGTCGTGACAGATGGTTTTCCCCGGGCTGTCGGAGAGTTTCGCTACCGGCTTGCCATTACATTCCACCAGCTTAATGACAATATTTAGTGGTTTTACCTGCGGAATGTCGCAGGTCAGGCGCGTACCGATACCGAAGCTTAAATTCACTCGTGAAGAGAAGTGACGATAAAGATCGACGGCTTTGGCTAAATCGAGATTGTCCGAGAAAACCAGCACTTTACTGAGCGGGTCGATGCCGAGTTTCTGATAATGGGCGATGGCTTTTTCACCCCATTCCACCGGGTCGCCGGAGTCGTGGCGCAGTCCCTGGTAACGGGTAGCGAATTCCGGCCCGAAATCACGCAGGAATGCGTCCATGGTGATGCAGTCGGTGAGGGCGATCCCCAGTTGTTCCGGGTATTCATCAAGCCAGGCGGCTAGCGCCGCGCGCTGGCTGGTGGCCAGATCGGGACTGATTTGCTGATGCGCCTGGAACCATTCGTGCGCCTGGGTGCCCATCGGCGTCAGAGAGAGGCGGCGGGCGAGGTCATAGTTGCTGGTGCCGATAAACCACGGTTCCTGTTGCAGACGCTGTACAATCGCCTGTTGCACCTCACGGGAGAAGCGGCGGCGGGTGCCGAAATCCATCAGACGAAACGCGGACATATCAAGATCCGCCGTCATCTGCGCAAAATCTTCAAGCTTGTGCTCAAGCGTGTCCAGCGCCTGAGGTACGCCGGTTTCCGCAGAGCGGTAGCGATGCACCAGTTCGCTGATCACCGCCAGCAGCGGTACTTCCCACATGATCACTTCACGCCACGGACCGGACAGGCGAATGTTCAGCTTGCCGTTGTCGTTGCTAATAGTGACCTGCCGCGGGTCGTAACGGAAGTCGCGTAGCCAGTCGAGGTAGTCCTGCTTAAAGAAAGGCAGGCCGGAGAGCCAGCGGTACTCGTCGTCCTGCAGCTTAAGCGAACGCATTGCGTCCACCTGCTCACGAATCGCATCGGCATAGATGCCCAGCAGGTCGTCACCACGGCAGCGGAATTCAGCAGCCACATGTACATCATAGTAGTGGTGAAAAACAGCCTGCTGCATGTGCAGTTTGTAGGCATCTGTATCCAGCAGCGTGTGCAGAACCGGAGTTGCAAATTGTGTCATGGCGCGCAGTAGCATCCTCTCACGGGAGCGTTTCCATCAAAAACAGGCAGATAAAAAACGCAGGAGTATACCTTGATAACCAGGCTATGTCCTGCAATGAACGCGGCATCGTCTGCGGCGGTCATGTCCAGGAGCTAGTTTAATATATTGAACATGGATCACACCACAAGCAGATGCTCTGGTCGAGAGCATTTCGTGCCTCAATGTTATATGAATGTAGCAATTAGCGTGTTTACCCCTGAAAAGATGAACATTCTGCGTAGCGAGATTGTCACAACAGGAATAGACTGGAGTCGATACTTTACAAAGATGCTAAAGGTTTTTTATGACACAACAGCCCCAAGCCAAATACCGCCACGACTACCGTGCGCCGGATTACCTGATTAGCGATATTGACTTGACCTTTGACCTGGATGCCGCGAAAACCGTTGTGACGGCCGAAAGCCAGGTATCCCGGCATGCTGCGTCTTCTGATGTGCCTCTGCGTCTTGATGGCGAAGATTTAACGCTGGTTTCCCTTCATGTGAACGACCAGCCGTGGACTGATTATAAAGAAGAGAATAACCAGCTGGTGATTTCCGCTTTGCCGGAGCGCTTCACGCTGCGCATCGTCAACGAAATCAGCCCGTCCGCCAACACCGCGCTGGAAGGGCTGTACCAGTCCGGCGAAGCGCTTTGCACCCAGTGCGAAGCGGAAGGTTTCCGTCATATTACCTGGTATCTTGACCGCCCTGACGTGCTGGCGCGGTTCACCACCAAAGTTATCGCCGACAAGAGTAAATACCCGTTCCTGCTCTCCAACGGCAACCGCATTGCGCAGGGCGAGCTGGAGAACGGCCGTCACTGGGTGCAATGGCAGGATCCCTTCCCGAAACCGTGTTACCTGTTTGCCTTAGTGGCAGGGGATTTCGACGTACTGCGCGACACCTTCACCACCCGTTCCGGTCGTGAAGTGGCGCTGGAACTGTACGTCGACCGCGGCAACCTCGATCGCGCACCGTGGGCGATGACCTCCCTGCAAAACTCGATGAAGTGGGACGAAGCGCGTTTCGGCCTCGAATACGATCTCGACATCTATATGATTGTCGCCGTCGACTTCTTCAACATGGGGGCGATGGAAAACAAAGGGCTGAATATCTTTAACTCCAAATATGTACTCGCCCGCACCGATACTGCCACCGACAAAGACTATCTCGATATCGAACGCGTGATTGGTCACGAGTATTTCCATAACTGGACCGGCAACCGCGTCACCTGCCGCGACTGGTTCCAGCTCAGCCTGAAAGAGGGCCTGACTGTCTTCCGCGATCAGGAATTCAGCTCTGACCTCGGCTCACGCGCGGTTAACCGCATTAACAACGTGCGCACCATGCGCGGTATGCAATTTGCGGAAGATGCCAGTCCGATGGCGCACCCGATTCGCCCGGACATGGTCATCGAAATGAACAACTTCTATACCCTGACGGTGTATGAGAAGGGCGCAGAAGTGATCCGCATGATGCACACGTTACTCGGCGAAGCGAATTTCCAGAAAGGGATGCAGCTTTACTTTGAGCGCCACGACGGCAGCGCCGCGACCTGTGACGATTTCGTGCAGGCGATGGAAGACGCGTCAAACGTCGATCTCTCCCATTTCCGCCGCTGGTACAGCCAGTCCGGAACGCCGGTCGTCACCGTGCATGATGACTACAATCCGGAAACTGAACAGTACACGCTGACCATCAAACAGCGTACGCCAGCCACGCCGGATCAGCCGGAAAAACAGCCGCTGCACATTCCTTTCGATATCGAACTGTATGACAACGAAGGCAAAGCGATCCCGCTGCAGAAGGGCGGCCACCCGGTGCATCACGTGCTGAACGTCACCCAGGCGGAACAGACGTTCGTGTTTGATAACGTCTATTTCCAGCCGGTGCCGTCGCTGCTGCGCGAATTCTCCGCACCGGTAAAACTGGAATATAAATGGAGCGATCAGCAGTTAACGTTCCTGATGCGCCACGCGCGCAATGACTTCTCCCGTTGGGATGCGGCGCAAAGCCTGCTGGCGACCTACATCAAACTAAACGTAGCCCGCCATCAGCAGGGGCAGCCGCTGTCGTTGCCGGTACATGTCGCTGACGCCTTCCGCGCGATTCTGCTTGATGAGAAGATCGATCCGGCGCTGGCGGCGGAAATTCTCACGCTGCCGTCGGCCAGTGAAATTGCTGAACTGTTCGACATCATCGATCCTATTGCCATCGCCACCGTACGGGAAGCGCTGACGCGGACGCTGGCGAACGAACTGGCGGATGAATTCTTTGCCGTTTATAACGCAAACGCGCTCGACAGCTATCGCGTGGAACACGCTGACATCGGCAAGCGTTCGCTGCGCAATACCTGCCTGCGCTATCTGGCGTTTGGGGAAGCGGAGCTGGCGGATCGACTGGTGCGCGAGCAGTATCACCACGCCGACAACATGACCGATGCGCTGGCCGCGCTGGCGTCAGCGGTTGCCGCACAACTGCCGTGCCGCGATGCGCTGATGCAGGAGTACGACGACAAGTGGCATCAGGATGGTCTGGTCATGGACAAGTGGTTCATTCTGCAGGCCACCAGCCCGGCGGACGACGTGCTGAACACCGTGCGTAGCCTGTTNGCAGCACCCCGGCGGCGTTCCATGCGGAAGACGGCAGCGGCTATCAGTTCCTGGTGGAGATGCTGACCGATCTCAACCGTCGCAACCCTCAGGTGGCGTCGCGTCTGATTGAGCCGTTGATTCGTCTGAAACGCTACGATGCGAAACGTCAGGAGAAAATGCGCGCCGCGCTGGAACAGCTGAAAGGGCTGGAAAATCTCTCCGGCGATCTGTTCGAGAAGATCACGAAGGCGCTGGCCTGATATAAAAAGTCCGGTGGCACATACGCCACCGGACTTTTTTAACCGTGCTTTCTGGCAGGCAATTCATTTGAACCACGCTTCATCACCCGATCCAACACCTCTGCTTCCAGCTCCGCCAGCCGTGCCAGACCCACTCGCCGCGGACGGGGAATATCCACCGTCAGATCCAGACCGATCTTACCGTCTTCGATAAGCAGCACGCGATCGGCCATCGCTACCGCCTCGCTGACGTCATGCGTCACCAGCAGCACCGTAAATCCATGTTCCTGCCACAGCGATACGATCAGATCCTGCATCTCAATGCGGGTTAACGCATCAAGGGCACCCAGCGGCTCGTCAAGCAGCAACAGGCCAGGGCGATGGATCAGCGCGCGGGCCAGCGCCACACGCTGCTTTTGCCCGCCGGAAAGCGCGGCGGGCCATTCGCCAGCGCGATTTTCCAGCCCCACTGACGCCAGCGCCTGACGCGCCGCATTCCGCCAGTGGCCTTTCAGCCCCAGACCGACGTTGTCGATCACGGTTTTCCACGGCAGCAGTCGGGCGTCCTGAAACATCAGCCTGCCAGTATCTCCCCACCGTTGGGCGCTTCCAGACCGGCGAGCAAACGCAGCAGCGTACTTTTGCCGCCGCCGCTGCGCCCGACCACCGCGACAAATTGCCCGGCGGGGATGTGCAGATCCAGCGCGTTGAGAATGGTGTTTTCGCCGTAGCGTTTGGTCACGCCGTTCAGCAACAGCGGCGTTCCCTGATTCAAGCGTGCGGTATTCATGCGTTTGCCTCTTTCGAAGAGTAGGCGGGGTTCCAGCGCAGCCAGAGGCGTTCCAGCCCCTGTGCACTGACGTCAGCCAGCTTGCCCAGCAGGNNCCGGCGTTGGCGGAAATGGTTTCCGCCACAATCAGCGTCAGCCACATCAGGCCGAGGGCAAAGCGCACGCCGACCATAATTGAGGGCAGGGCGCCCGGCAGGATCACGTGGCGGAACAGCGCAAAGCCCGACAGCCCGTAGCTGCGCGCCATCTCCACCAGCCCGCGATCGATATTGCGGATCCCGTGCCAGGTGTTGATATAAATCGGGAACAGCGTCCCCAACGCCACGAGGAAAATTTTGGCGCTCTCATCAATGCCAAACCACAGGATCACCAGCGGGATTAGTGCCAGATGCGGCACGTTGCGCAGCATCTGGATAGACGTGTCCAGTAGCCGCTCGCCCCAGCGTGACAGCCCGCTAATCAGCCCCAGCGTCAGGCCAATTGATCCGCCGATGGAAAAGCCGATCACCGCGCGCCAGGCGCTGATCGCCAGATGCTGCCATAGCTCTCCACTGGAGGATAATGACCAGAACGCCTCCACCACGCCTTCCGGAGAAGGCAGAATGCGGGTGGAGAGCCAGCCGGTAGAAGAGGCGATTTGCCAGATGATGACGATCCCGGCGGGAAGCAGCCAGGGGGCGACGCGTCGCAGCAGAGCCGTGGATGTCGTAGTCATCATACGCTCCTCAGCTCTGCGCCACTTTGCGCGGAATAAACGCGTTGGCGACAGCTTCTCCCTGCTGTTGCAGCGTGCCGTGCTGCGGCGCTTCAGGAATCGCGACGTCCAGATGCGGGAACAGCAACTCGCCCACCTTGTAGGCCTCTTCCAGATGCGGATAGCCAGATAAAATAAAGCTGTCGATGCCCAGCGCCGCATATTCGTTAATGCGTGCGGCGACCGTCGGACCATCGCCCACCAGCGCGGTACCGGCACCACCGCGCACCAGGCCAACGCCAGCCCACAGGTTGGGGCTGATTTCCAGATTTTCACGACGACCGTTGTGTAGCGCCGCCATGCGATGCTGACCCACCGAATCGGTTTGTGCGAAGGCCGCCTGGGCTTTGGCGATGATCTCATCATCGAGATGCGAAATAAGACGATCCGCCGCCTGCCAGGCCTCTTCGTTCGTTTCACGCACAATCACGTGCAGGCGAATGCCAAAGCGCACCTGGCGCCCATGACGGGCCGCTTTTTCCCGCACCTGGGCGATTTTCTCTTTCACCTGCTCAGGCGGTTCGCCCCACGTCAGGTAGAGATCAACTTGCTCAGCGGCCAGATCCTGCGCCACATCGGAAGAGCCGCCAAAGTAGAGCGGCGGGCGCGGCTGTTGTATCGGTGGGAAGAGCAATTTAGCCCCCCGCACGCGCTGGTATTTGCCGTCAAAATCGACGGTTTCCCCTTCCAGCAACCGCCGCCAGATATGGGTAAATTCGGCAGAAGCTTCATAGCGCGCGGTGTGATCGAGAAACACGCCGTCGCCGGCCAGCTCCTGCGGATCGCTGCCGGTCACCAGGTTAAACAGGGCGCGGCCGTTTGACAGACGATCCAGCGTGGCGGCCTGACGTGCGGCCACCGTCGGCGAAATCACGCTCGGGCGGAGCGCGACCAGAAATTTCAGCCGCCGGGTCACCGGGATCATCGACGCGGCGACCAGCCAGGCGTCTTCACAGGAGCGCCCTGTCGGGATCAGTACGCCGGTAAATCCGAGCCTGTCGGCGGCCTGGGCTATCTGCTGCAGATAATCGTGATCCACCGGGCGTGCGCCCTCGTCGCTGCCAAGATAGTGACCATCACCGTGCGTCGGTAAAAACCAGAACAGATTCAGGCTCATGATTTCGCTCCTTGTAGGGAAGTGGGGTGCCAGATGCGGGTGCGGATGTCGATCTTCTTCGGCACCAGACGATTTTCATAAAAGAGATCCGCCGTTTGCTGCTGCAGCACGGCCGTGGCCTCATTAACCGGGGCGATCACCGTCGGCGGGCGATGATCGAGATAGCTGGCGATCACCGGCTCCGGTAACCCCATGGTTTTTGCCAGCAGGGTGATGCTTTCCTGCCGCTGGCTTTGGGTTAAGGCATCGGCCTGGCTGAAGGTGTCCAGTACGCCCTGAATAAACTCGCCGTTTTTCTCGGCATACGGGCGCGCGGCGAGGTAGAAGGAGCCCGTTTGTTTGAGCGAGGTGCCGTCTTTCAACACCCGTACGCCGCCCTGCAACAGAGCGGCAGAATAGTAAGGATCCCAGATGGCCCAGGCATCGACGTTATTTTGCTGGAACGCGGCGCGGGCATCGGCGGGCGTCAAATAAACCGGCTGAATATCAGTGAATTTAAGCCCTGCCTGCTGGAGCGCGCGCAACAGCAGGTTGTGCGAGCTGGAACCTTTCTGAAACGCCACCTTATGGCCTTTCAGATCGGCGACGGTTTTGATCGCGCTGTCTTTCGGCACCAGGATCACTTCCGCTTTCGGTTTGGCCGGTTCCACGCCGACGTACACCAGATCCGCCCCTGCCGCCTGGGCGAAGATCGGCGGAATATCGCCGGTGCTGCCCAGATCAATACTGCCGACGTTTAGCGCTTCCAGCATTTGCGGTCCGGCGGGGAATTCCACCCAGGAAATCTGTGTGTCCGGATAGCGCTTTTCCAGAAACTGATGGCTTTTGGCCNGGCTGACGCTGCCTTTCTGATAGCCGATACGCAGGGCGTCCGGGGCGGGTTGTGCCGCCTGGCTCCAGGCAGACAACGTAAGCAGGCCGGTCAGCGCCAGAGACTGTATTCGCCAGTTGAATAAATCACGCATGGGCAACTCCCTGTAATGTCAGAAACGCGGGTTCTCGACGTTGCAGCGCCTGCCAGAAGGTTTCCAGCGCGCCGTCGAGACGGTGCTGCAGATTGGGGGTAAATTTGGGCTGATGCTGGTAATCAATGACCTGGCTGTCGTCGGCAAACACGCCGTGCAGGATCTCCTGCGCTTTAAGCGCGTTTAACACCGGTTTCAGCGCGTAATCGACCGCCAGCATATGCGCGATGGTACCGCCCGTGGCGACGGGCAGGACGACTTTCCCTTCCAGTGCCCGTTCGGGCAGCAGATCCAGCAGCGTTTTCAGCGCGCCGGAAAACGAGGCTTTATAGACCGGCGTGGCGACGATAAGCCCGTCTGCACTCATGAGCTGCTCGATGAACGTCTGCAGCGCCGGACTGTCGAAGCGGGCATAAATCAAATCTTCTGGTTCGAAATTTTGCAGATGCCAGTGGAAAACTTCGATGTCAGCATGGGACAGCTTCTCCCGCGCATATTCCAGCAAGGCGCTGGAACGTGACGGATAGCGTGGACTGCCCGCCAACGTAATGACTCGACGCATAACCCCTCCTATATAACCAAATGTTTGCTTTTATCTAACATTGATAACATTTATCGCAGAGCGGGGAGGGATTACTAAATGATTTATCCGGGACTGAATTGCTGAAATATGACTATCAAGGAAACGTTTGCGTTTTCATGGCGCTTTTTTGCCGCAGGTCAATTCCCTTTCGCGACGGGATCGAACATAATACGCCCCCGGTTTGCACACCGGGAATCCAGGAGAGTTCATGTACTACCCTTTCGTTCGTAAAGCCCTGTTTCAGCTCGATCCTGAGCGCGCTCATGAATTAACATTCCAACAATTACGTCGTGTAACGGGAACGCCGCTGGAAGCGCTGGTGCGCCAGAAAGTGCCGACGAAACCGGTCACCTGCATGGGTCTGACGTTCAAGAATCCGTTGGGTCTTGCCGCCGGCCTCGATAAGAATGGCGAATGCATTGACGCGCTCGGCGCCATGGGATTCGGTTCGATCGAGATTGGGACGGTGACGCCGCGCCCGCAGCCGGGAAATGACAAGCCGAGGATCTTCCGTCTGGTCGATGCCGAAGGTCTGATCAACCGTATGGGCTTTAATAACCTCGGGGTGGATAACCTGGTGGAGAACGTCAAAAAAGCCCATTTCGACGGCATTCTCGGGATTAATATCGGCAAAAATAAAGATACGCCGGTTGAGCAGGGAAAAGATGACTATCTGATTTGCATGGAAAAAGTCTATGCCTATGCCGGATATATCGCGATTAATATCTCTTCACCTAATACGCCAGGCCTGCGTACGCTACAATATGGCGATGCCCTCGACGATCTTCTTTCTGGTATTAAAAATAAACAGAATGAACTCCAGGCGAAGCATCATAAATATGTTCCAGTGGCTGTGAAGATCGCCCCGGATCTTTCTTCTGAAGAATTGATCCAGGTTGCCGACAGTTTAGTTCGCCATAATATCGATGGTGTTATTGCAACGAACACCACGTTAGATCGATCCCTTGTCCAGGGAATGAAACATTGCGATGAAACCGGAGGCCTTAGCGGTCGTCCGTTGCAATTAAAGAGTACCGAAATTATTCGCCAGCTGTCGGCGGAATTAAATGGCCGTTTGCCGATTATTGGCGTCGGTGGCATCGACTCGGTGATTGCGGCACGCGAGAAGATAGCGGCCGGGGCAACGTTGGTACAAATTTATTCGGGCTTTATTTTTAAAGGTCCGCCGTTGATTAAAGAAATCGTTACTCACATCTGATTTTTTATCCGCTTTTCGTCCGATATTAACAACCAGGGCTTTATTTCCAGCCCTGGTTGTTTTATATTCCCTCATTGTTGCTTATTTAAACATTTTAGTCTTTCATTACATTTAGAAAAATTAAGCGAAGCGGAAACGGAAAAGCATGTTGGCAAAACAGGGATGCTGATGCGGATGGAGAAGAATATGCGAATTAAACCTGATGATAACTGGCGTTGGTATTTTGATGAAGAGCATGACCGAATGATGCTCGATTTAGCCAATGGTATGTTGTTTCGTTCGCGTTTTGCCCGCCGGATGTTAACGCCGGACGCATTCTGTCCTTCGGGCTTTTGCGTGGATGACGCTGCGCTTTATTTCTCCTTTGAAGAGAAATGCCGCCAGTTCGACCTTTCTAAAGAACACCGCGCCGAACTGATTCTGAATGCGCTGGTGGCGATTCGTTATCTGAAACCCCAAATGCCAAAAAGCTGGCATTTTATCGCCCACAATTCGCACTGGCAGCCGGCACTCGGCGATGCTGCCTGCGTCTGGCTGAGCGACAGCGGTCAGCAGGTGACGTTGCTGGTGGTAGAGCCGGGTGAGAATGCCGCGCTGTGTCTGCTGGCCCAGCCGGGCTTGACGCTGGCCGGGCGCACCATGCAGCTTGGCGATGCTATCAAAGTGATGAATGACCGGTTACAGCCGCAACCGGTAGTCACGGATTATACCCTCGTCCAGGCCGTTTAATTGCCCAACCGCAGCGCGGTTTTGGGTACGCAACTACAGCACAGAATGGTGCCATCTTTCGCGACCGCATTTTTCTTCAGCGGTGTGACTTCCCCGTCCAGCAACGTTATCCGACAGCTTCCGCAAATCCCCGCCCGGCACGAATAAGGAATCCGAATTCCCTGTTGTTCCAGTTGTTCCAGCAAAATTTGTTGATTATTGCCGGAAAAGGTCTCACTCTGCCATTCGATATCCAGCGCCGCGTCTTCCTGTTTCTCAACCGCCAGCGACTCATCCACCTGGCCTGCGCCATAACGCCGTGCCGGTTTGGTCGCCAGTACCTCAACGCTGTCGCCAACGCGCACCACGCCGCTGTTGCGGGCAATCAGGTTTTGACCGAAATCGACATCGCCGTTGTCCAGCGCGGTGCGGAAAGACTGCAGGGTACGTAACGGCTCACCGGCGGGGTGTTTTTGCCCGCGCTCCGGGCTGACGGTGGTAAAAATGCAGCGGCTGCAGGGTTTGGCGATGTCGAAAACCACCTCGCCGATGCGGATCACTTTCCAGGTATCTTCTTCCCAGGCCGCCGTGCCGGTAACCACCAGGTTCGGGCGGAACTGTTCGATGCGCACGCTGGCAGAACAACGCTGCTGTAAATCCCGCAACGACGCTTCGGTGGCGAGCAGATAGGGAAAACCATCGGCGAAAGAGAGCGGCACAGCGTCGTGTTTCTTCACCCGACGGGTCAGCGCCGGTCCCACCCAGCGTAGTTGAACGTCACGTTTGAAAAAGCCACTCAGCCACTGGTTGATCGCTTCCGGCGCAATCCGCGCGGTAAAATGATTGCTCCACACTTCCGTTGGCGCATCCTGAGGCGCAAAATCGGCAAAGCGAATGATGGCGCTGCTGCCATCCGGCGCGGTCAGGTGCAGGCCGTCATGCAGCGGCGCGGGGGTAAATCTGACCATCTGCGGGAACTGGCGGGCGGTAATGAAAGTGCCGTCTGGCTCGGTAACCATAAAGATGCGATCGAAGGCCATGCCGCTGATGTCGGCGAAAGCATGGGTCAGGCCAATGCCGCGCATAGATTTGATCGGGTGAATAAAAAGTCGTGATAACGTCGCCATGGCACACTTCCTGAAGCCAAAATAAGCCTTTAACTTTATGACATAGGCCGCAGATTGGCTATAATGCGCAACAATTTTGTTTGATAAAAGTGACGATATGAAATCTCTGTTTGCCAGTACGGCCCGTGGGCTGGAAGAGCTGTTAAAAACTGAACTGGAAGGGCTTGGCGCCGAAGGCTGCCAGGTGGTTCAGGGTGGTGTCCATTTTCAGGGCGACACGCGGCTTCTGTACCAAAGCCTGATGTGGAGCCGTCTGGCGTCACGTATCATGATGCCGCTGGGCGAGTGCAAAGTGTACAGCGATCTCGATCTCTACCTCGGCGTGCAGGCGGTGAACTGGACGGAGATTTTCAGCCCTGGCGCGACCTTCGCCGTAAGCTTCAACGGCCTGAATGATGAGATCCGCAACAGCCAGTTTGGTGCCGTGCGCGTGAAAGATGCTATCGTCGACAGCTTCACCCGTAAGG
>NZ_JNGH01000052.1 GCF_001188485.1 Trabulsiella odontotermitis | reverse complement strand
CTACGACCGGGATGGTGACGGATACGTCGACCTCGCCTACGGGGATAACACGCCGAACGATGAAGAAGCCGGCCAGGGTTATGACACCACGTTTGTTAATAACGGTGAGGGCATGTTCAGCAAGGATCCGTCGCTGGTATGGGATCCGACCGGGGCGCCTGCAAACCGCTATGGTGAGCGGTATCAGGCCACACCTGAGAAGATGGTGTCGAGCGTCGACCTTAACAACGACGGCGTGACGGATCTCGTCTACCTGGGCGGTGCGGGATACAACTACATCAGTGGTAACACCAACGCGCAGAACTCCGGTGACGCCAACCGTCTGGTCGTCGCCAG
>NZ_JNGH01000051.1 GCF_001188485.1 Trabulsiella odontotermitis | reverse complement strand
CCGAGACGATCGTGCAGACGATGGTTAAACAGCGTGTTGGCCGCCGCGATGTTGCTGATATAGCTGCCCGCTTCCGGGCGAAGCGCGTCACGTGCGGTCGGATCGACCACTGGTGGTTTAATTGGGTCAATCGGATCTACCGGCGGCGGTACCGGGTCGTCCTGCGGCGGGGTCACGTCACCTGTCCATTTACTGGTCAGATACCAGTTTTTCGCCGCATCTCCGGTACCTTTTGCCAGCGCGTAGACATAGGCCCCGGCCTCGACAGTCCCGGTGGTCAGCGCGAAGTTACCGGCTGAGCTTCCGTCTACTTTCACCAGCTCAATACCGTTGACGGTCTGCGCCCCGGTGCCACCGACATTATTGACGCTGACCCGGGTGTTACCCGCCGTGTCGCCGTGTACTGTCAGTTTGTCCGTCGCGGAGTCATCACCCCCGAGCGTGGTGTTGAACGCCAGCAGGCCATCGTTGCCGGTATAATTGCCGTTAACGGTCAGCTGATTGCCCGGCTGGCCGTCTTCACGGGTCAGCAGAACGGAACCGCTGTTGGTCAGGTTGCCGCCCACCGTGAAATCGTTCATCTGCATCGTACCGCCCTGCATGACGTCGATATCCCCGGCGGTACTGCCGTAACCGGTAAACGAAGCGCCGTCGTTGACGTTCACCAGCCCGCTGGCCATCGCCACCGCAGA
>NZ_JNGH01000050.1 GCF_001188485.1 Trabulsiella odontotermitis | reverse complement strand
TCATGGCAGGCAGCGTCGCGCCCCCCATACGCGCGTCCGAGGCGGCGCTGGTGCGGATGACAATGTCACTCGACAGATCGCGGGCCATCAACCCGCGCTGGCGTTGCCGATCGAGCGTCGCGCCAATGTGCAACCCCCACTGCCCCCGCAGCCCTTCGCGGGATAAGGCATCATTCAGATGGGCAGCGTCGAGTATGAAGCGAATATCCTCAAACGGCACCTCGTTGATGAAGGCAAAAATATCCTGCAGCGAGGTCTCTGCGAGGATTTCCAGCGGGCAGGCCACCGCTTCCGTCGGTACATTGTCATTACGTTCGAAAAGCACGTCGCCCTGTTTTTCGATACGGGTGATGCAGGTATGTCCGCCCGCAATCGTAACGCTGACCCACGCGTCACCGGCGTAGACCTTTGCCCGCGAAGAGAGGATCTCCTCGCACGGGTTTTCCAGCATTACGCGCACTTTACCGTTATCCAGCATCTCTCTGGCGCAGGCAATATCCTGCGCAGTGGCCTTGTTGAGCACTTCCAGCCCGGCACTGGCATCGCCTGCGATCGCCCCAAGCGCGGCAGCGATGGGCAGCCCGGTCATGCCGGTTCCCGGTACCGTCACGCCCATGCCGTTTTTCATCAGATTCGGCGACACCCAGGCATCAATCCGGTCCACGGTCCCGTCCAGTTTCTCCGCAGCGGTGGCGCAGGCCAGCGCCAGCGAAACCGGCTCAGTACACCCCAGCGCCGGTTTTACCTCTTCCTGCACGGCGCGGATGAATTTTTTCCATAATGACTGTTTTTCCGGGTTTACCATATTCACGACCTTGACTGCCTGTTTGTCCGCTTAAGGAATGCCTTAGATAGTGAAAATGATACCTGTGAGTAAGGAGAAAAAAGTCACAATGACGGCGGGAATATGGGGCAAAAGGAGAAAATATTTGTACGGATAATCAATAAAGAGAAACTTATTTTATTAAAAACAGAAATGAGAGGTACATCATAATTTCAGCGCGCTGTATTGTGGCGGCCAGACGACCACCACAACAGGTTTCATTAATCACACACCACTTTGATCGCCAGGCCGCCGCGGGAGGTTTCGCGGTATTTGTCGTTCATGTCTTTGCCGGTTTCATACATGGTTTCAATGACTTTATCGAGCGATACCCGCGCTTCGCTGGTGCGTTGTAGCGCCATGCGCGCGGCATTCACCGCTTTTACCGCGTTGATGGCGTTACGCTCAATGCACGGGATCTGCACCTGACCGGCCACCGGATCGCAGGTCAGCCCGAGGTTATGCTCCATGGCGATTTCCGCCGCCACGCACACCTGCTGTGGGCTGCCACCCAGCAGTTCGGTTAACCCGGCCGCCGCCATCGAACAGGCCACGCCCACTTCGCCCTGGCAGCCCACTTCGGCGCCCGAAATCGAGGCGTTCATTTTATACAGCGAACCAATGGCACCGGCGGCGAGGAAATAACGCGATACGGAATTCGCGTTTACCGCCCGGCGGAATTTGTCGTAGTAGGCCAGCACTGCCGGGACGATCCCGCAGGCACCGTTCGTCGGCGCGGTAACCACGCGCCCACCCGCGGCGTTTTCTTCGCTGACCGCCAGCGCGAACATGTTGATCCAGTCGATCACGTTCATCGGATCCTGTGAAACACGATCGCTCGACACCAGCATCCGCCGCAGCGCCACTGCACGACGCGGAACCGTCAGCGGGCCAGGCAGCACGCCTTCGGTGTTGATCCCACGCTCAATGCAGGTGGTCATGGTTTGCCAGATACGGTCAAACCCGTCTTCGATTTCCGTTTTACTGCGCAGCGCCAGCTCGTTTTGCATCATCAGTCCGGAGATGGATAGCCCGTGCAGTTTACACAGCGACAGCAGCTCGCCGGCGGAGGCGAAAGGATACGGCACCGGCTGTTCAATGTTATGGTTCTGGCCGAACTGCGACTCCTCGACGATAAATCCGCCGCCGATGGAGTAATAGACTTTTTCCAGCAGCGGTTCATTGTCGCGCCAGGCCGTGATGCGCATGCCGTTTTCATGCCGTGGCAGCGCGGTTTCGTGGAATGTCACGCTTTCAGGCATCGGGAAGGCGACGAGGGCGTTGCCGTTCGCCACCGGCAGTTGCCCGCTGCGGGCCACCTGCTGGATAAATCCCGCAATGGCGTCAATTTTGACGTTCTGCGGGCTGTTGCCTGCCAGCCCCATGATCACCGCGGTATCGGTGGCATGACCTTTGCCGGTCAGAGACAGTGAGCCATACAGATCAACGCTGATGCGTCCGGTTTGTGAAAGCCATCCCAGGCTTTCCAGTTCATCAATAAACTGTTTGCCCGCATTCATGGGGCCAACGGTGTGAGAACTGGAGGGTCCAATGCCAATTTTAAAAATATCGAATGAGCTAATCATCTTCAGCACCCGCTCAAAAAGTATGGGGACACCCGACTTCAGGACAGGCCGTCACGGTGACGGCCTGTAGGCTGACGCGCGTTTAGCGTTCACCGCGATAGGCGATCGCTTCAATTTCCAGCTTCACATCTTTCGGCAGGCGAGCCACCTGCACGCAGCTGCGCGTCGGATAGACCGCATCATGCTCATCAAAAAATTGCTTATAGACGTCATTGATCACCGAAAAATCATTCAGGTCAGTGATGAAGACGGTGGTTTTCACTATGTCCCCGACGCTCAGACCTGACGCGACGACGATGGCCTTCACGTTTTCCAGACTCTGGCGCGCCTGCGCGGCGACGTCATCCGCCACTGAACCATTTTCCGGGTTTACCGGGATCTGGCCAGAGGTAAAGACCATCGCGCCGAGATCAACGCCCTGCACATAAGGGCCAATAGCCCCCGGCGCGCGCGTGGTTTCAATCACTTTTTTCATGTTTATTTCCTTTTTCAAATCGCCTGGGTAAAGGTGCGCGAAATGACATCCTGCTGCTGTTCGCGCGTCAGTGCGTTAAAGCGCACCGCATAACCCGACACGCGAATCGTCAGGTTGGGATAGTTTTCCGGGTGGGCGATGGCATCCAACAGCATGTCGCGGTTCATGACGTTGACGTTAAGATGCTGCCCGCCTTCGACCGTTGCGTCTTCGTGATGGAAATAGCCATCAAGCAGACCGACCAGGTTGGTTTTCCGCACGCCGTCGTCTTTGCCCAGCGCCGCAGGAACAATCGAGAAGGTGTAGGAGATCCCGTCTTTGGCGTAGGTGAATGGCAGTTTGGCGACCGAGGTTAGCGAGGCGACCGCGCCTTTGCGATCGCGACCGTGCATCGGGTTCGCGCCCGGCGCAAACGGCGTGCCCGCGCGGCGGCCATCCGGCGTATTCCCGGTTTTCTGGCCATACACCACGTTGGACGTAATGGTCAGAATCGACTGCGTTGGCACTGCGTTACGGTAGGTCGGTAACGCTTTAATTTTCTTCATAAAGCGTTCGACCAGATCGCAGGCAATGCTGTCGACGCGGTCGTCGTTGTTACCGTACTGCGGATACTCGCCTTCAATCACGAAATCGACGGCCAGCCCGCTCTCATCACGCACCGGTTTCACGCGGGCGTATTTGATGGCGGAGAGCGAATCCACCGCCACCGACAACCCGGCGATGCCACAGGCCATCGTGCGATAAACATCGCGGTCGTGCAGCGCCATCAGCGACGCTTCGTAGCTGTATTTGTCATGCATGTAGTGAATGAGATTCAGCGCACTGATGTACTGCACCGCCAGCCAGTCCATGAAATGGTCCAGACTGTTCATCACGGTGTTGAATTCCAGCACATCATCCATCAATGGCGCGGTTTTCGGCCCGACCTGGATTTTCAGTTTTTCGTCCACACCGCCGTTAATGGCGTACAGCAGCGTTTTCGCCAGGTTGGCGCGGGCGCCGAAGAATTGCATCTGTTTGCCGATCACCATCGGGCTGACGCAGCAGGCGATGGCGTAGTCGTCGCTGTTGAAATCCGCACGCATCAAATCATCGTTTTCATACTGCAACGACGAGGTGGTGATAGACATTTGCGCCGCGTATTTTTTGAACGCAATCGGCAGCGCTTCCGACCACAGAATGGTCAGGTTGGGCTCCGGCGCAGGTCCCATGGTGTGCAGGGTATGCAGGTAGCGGAACGCGCTTTTGGTCACCAGCGTGCGGCCATCCAGCCCCATCCCGCCGATCACTTCCGTCGCCCAGATCGGATCGCCGGAGAACAGCGAGTCGAATTCCGGCGTGCGCAGGAAGCGCACCATGCGGATCTTCATGATGAAGTGATCGACCAGTTCCTGCGCCTGCGTCTCCGTCAGCACGCCTTTACGCATATCGCGTTCAATATAGATATCGAGGAAGCACGCGGTACGGCCCAGAGACATCGCCCCGCCGTTCTGTGATTTCACCGCCGCCAGATAGGCAAAGTAGAGCCACTGCACCGCTTCCTGCGCCGTACGCGCCGGGCGCGAGATATCGCAGCCATAGCTCGCCGCCATTTCCTGGATTTCCAACAGCGCGCGGCGATGCTCTGACAGCTCTTCACGCAGGCGGATGGTGGCTTCGAGATCTTCACCGCGCTCGAGGCGTGACTGCAAATCAGCAAACTGCAGTTCGCGCTCGCGCACCAGATAACGAATGCCGAGTCGCCGATGATGCGGCCACGACCGTAACCGTCCGGCAGCCCCGTCAGGATCCCCGATTTACGGCAGCGCAGCATTTCCGGCGAGTAAACGTCAAAGACGCCCTGGTTGTGCGTTTTACGTAAGTGCGTAAACACATATTCAAACTGCTCGTCCATTTCACGGCCATAGGCGTCGAACGAGCTTTTAATCATATTGATGCCGCCAAACGGATGCAGCGCACGTTTCAGCGGTTTATCGGTCTGCAGGCCGACGATTTTTTCGAGATCTTTTTCAATGTACCCTGGTGCGTGGGCAGTAATCGTTGTTGCCACGTTGACATCAAAATCGACTGGCGCATGCGTGGCGTTTTCCGTACGGATGCCCGCCATGACTTTTTCCCACAGTGCCGTGGTCGCGGGGGTGGCGTCGGCAAGGAAGGTTTCATCGCCTTCATACGGCGTATAGTTATTCTGAATAAAATCGCGAACGTTTATTTCGTGCTTCCATTCCGAACCATTAAATCCCTGCCAGGCGTCGGCATACAGCATATCGCTGGTATCGATATTTACCTTCATGAAATTACTCTCTTTAGAAATTAAGCGTATTCAGCTGTCGCGTTAATTTTTCCTAAATGAATGGCATCAAGCGCAATCATTTTCTCTTCATTGGTGGGGATTACCGCGCAGGCAATTCGCGAATCTGGCGCAGAAATAATTCGCTCACCGGCACTGCCGGGTAATTTATTCTTTTCATGATCCAGTTCGATGCCGAATACGTGTAAATGTTCGACAACCAGCTGGCGAATCAGCGTGGAGTTTTCACCAATACCGCCCGTGAAAATAACGCCATCAAGACGATGCAGCGCCATTGCGTGTCCACCAATATGGCGCGCAATACGGTGCACGAAGGTTTTAATGGCTAAACGCGCATGATAATGCCCCTCGTGCCAGGCTTTTTCCAGCACCCGCAAATCGGATGACAGACCGGAAATGCCTAACAGACCGGACTCTTTATTCACCACGCGCTCAAGATCGCCGAGCGTCTGTCCGGTCTGGCTGGCAATCCACGCCATGGCACCGAAATCAACGTCGCCGCAGCGGGTACCCATCATCAGCCCTTCCAGCGGCGTCATGCCCATGGAGGTGTCAACGCTCTTGCCGTTGCGAACCGCGCAAATAGAGGCGCCGTTACCGAGGTGAGCAATCACTACGCCTGAATCCTCGTCAGACAGGCGCAACAGATGATGCGCGCGCTGCGCAACATAGCGGTGCGACGTGCCGTGGAAGCCATAGCGACGAACGCCAAGCTCCTCAAAATAGCGCCACGGCAAGCCGTACAGATACGCTTCCGGCTCCATGGTCTGGTGGAAACTGGTATCAAATACCGCGACCTGCTTCACGCCAGGGAACAATTGCTGAGCGGATTCAACGCCGCGCAGGTTGGCGAAATTGTGCAGTGGTGCCAGGGGTGAGACCTGGCGAATCAGTTCAATGACCTCATCGGTGATCACCACCGATTCGTTAAATATACTGCCGCCGTGAGCAATTCGGTGACCAATTAAAGCCACGCTATTCATTAAATTGCGTTTTTCCAGTTCGAAGGTAATCGCTTTCAAAGCACATTCATAATTCTGGTGAGCCAGCAATGCTGGCTCACCTCCATTAACACGTAAATATGCTTCTTCCGTATTGATACCTTCTGTAATACCCGTCAGCAATACATCCTGCGTTTCTACATCAATCACCGAAAATTTAACTGACGATGAACCACAATTAATGACCAGTACGACAGGGAATTCCATCATTTTACTTCTCCGCTCATCCAGATACTGAGCATTTCGGTTAATTAAAACAGTTTGTAGACAATATTCAGAATGGTCAGCAGACCAATAACGGTGACGAAAATATTGTCCGCTCTGCCTTTGAATTTCGCCAGCGCAGGGGTTTTCCGGATGGCATACATCGGCAGCAGGCACAGCAGGGAGGCGATGATCGGCGCGCCCATCGCTTCAATCAGGTCGAGAATGTTCGGGTTGGCATACGCCACGACCCAGGTTGAGCCCATGATGAAAACCATGCTGATGGTGTTCAGTTTGCCCATCGACACTTTGGTTTTATCGCCTTTGTAACCGAACTTGAGGATCAGACCGTTCAGCCCTTCCAGGGTGCCGAGATAGTGACCGAAGAACGATTTGAAGATAGCGACCAGCGCAATGATTGACGCACCGAATTCCAGTACGGTAGCGAACGTGGATTTGGTACCGGACAGGGACGCAAAGTGGTTCGCCAGGTAAGAGAGCACCGGAATGTTCTGCGCTTTCGCTTCCGCCATGTTGGCCGGAGACAGTGTGAACAGGCAGCTAAAGGCGAAGAACATCACCACTGCCACCATCAGCATGCTGGCGCGAGAGATGATCTGAGAACATTTACGCTCGGTGAAATCTCTGCCGAAATCCTGCTCGTACTCTTCACGCTTGGAGACCACGAAAGAAGAGACGATCGGTGAGAAGTTAAAGGAGAAGACCATGATGGAAATCCCCAACCAGACGGTGACCAGAATGCCGTCATGACCGGTAAAGGAGAGATCGCTCAGGCTCACCTGATCAATCACCGCAGAGTTCCAGTACGGGATCAGCGACAGGGAAATCAGCACCAGGCTGGCAATGAACGGGAAGACCAGGAAACTCATGACCTTCACCATCAGATCTTTACCAAACCAGATGACGAAAGCCATCAGGAGCAGCAGGAACAGTGCGACCACGCCACGGTTAAGGGCGGCGTAACCCAGTTGGTTTTCCCAGAAGGTCATGAAGGTGTTGGTGATCGTGACGCCGTAAATCCACAGCAATGGACAGATTGCGAAGAAATACAGGAATGTGATCACCACACCGCCGGTTTTGCCGAAGTGCTCTTCTACCGTCTCAGTAATATTACCTGACGGGTTAGCGCCTGACAGACACAGACGCGCCAGTGCGCGGTGGCATAAAAACGCAATCGGATACGCCAGCACCAGCATAATAAGAATGGGTATTAAACCACCGTAGCCTGCACGAATCGGGAAGAACAATACCCCGGCACCGATTGCGGTACCGAACAGGCCCAGCGTCCAGGTCGTGTCTGATTTTCGCCATGCCGAGGGCTTTGCCTGGCTGGCAATAATAGTCTCTGTGTTACTCATATCGAGTCCTTAGCAATAATAATTAAGCACCAACAAAACCGGTAATTTGTGAAACGCGGGACAGATCGATATTACCGCCGGAAATAATGCTGACGGTTTTACGTTTCTGAATATAATCGTCAAGTTTACCACTCAGTAATGCCGCAGACGCCAGCGCACCGGCTCCTTCGGTAATCACTTTATTTCGCTGAATAAGTGCAATCATGCTGTCGCGAATTTCGTCTTCGGTGACCAGAACAATATCGTCAACCAGTTCAGACACAATTTCGAACGGTAAAATACCCGGACGTGCCACATCACAACCGTCAGCTAATGTACTGCTGTTACGATGGTTGGTAATTTCACCGGCATAGAATGACGCTGCCATGCCATGCACGTTTTCTGACTGGACGCCAATAATTTTAATCGTCGGGTTAATGGATTTAATCGCCGTGGCAATCCCGGCAATTAAACCACCGCCGCCGATCGGTACAATGACGTTATCGACGTCATACAGATCCTGCAGGATTTCCAGGCCGATCGTTCCCTGTCCGGCGATAACATGCGCATCGTCATACGGCGGAATGAAGATCCGGCCTTCCATTTCGACGATTTCACTGGCTCTGGCGATGGTGTCGTTGAAGCTGTCGCCGTGCAGGATCACTTCGGCGGAATAATCCTGTGTCGCGGCGACTTTGGACTTCGGCGCGCCCTTCGGCATCACCACTTTGCCATCAATGCCGAGCATCGCGCAGGAGAGAGAAACCCCTTGCGCGTGGTTGCCTGCGGAACAGGCGACGACGCCTTTACGGCGTTCGGCTTCGGTCAGTGAACTCAGCTTGTTGAATGCACCACGAATTTTAAAAGATCCCGTGCGCTGCATGTTCTCAAACTTGAGGTATATTTCACCTTTACAACGTTCACTTAGATAATTAGAACGCGGCATGCCCGTCTTATAAATTTTGCCTGCGAGTCTTTGTTTTGCTATTTGAATATCATCAAGAGTGACCGGGAGATCGTATGTAATATGCATTTCATCCTCTACTCATACAGAGTGATACTAAATTCAGATAATACCGGGTCGTCGGAGATTCGATAGAAATCTCCGGGTAGTGTTGTTTTAAATAAAATTAATTAAATGCTTTCTGCAAATCGCCTTCGCCTTGTGCAGTCCTGCGATGAATATTGTTTTGCCAGTTCCACTAATACTGATGCTGATTTTTTAATGCGATAATTCTTTGACCATATTGCTGCATAGCGTGCTACCGGTAATTCGTCTTCAACAGGTAAAGTAATAAACTGATTCGATCCAAATGGTGCGGTCATATCGCACGGGATCACCGTCAGGAAATTGGCATTCAGAACCAGGTTATAGATAGTGACGACGGAATCGGTTTTTACTATGTTGTCGGTGCTGATGTGATGGCTTTGGAGGGTGGTGAGCAGTTCTTTGTAGTATCCCATATTGGTGTCCGGCAAGACCCACTGTTCGTTTTTCAACGACTCCAGTGAGGTGGTTCCGGTGCACGTTCGGGACTGACTGGCGACCACGGCAAACTCCGATTCAAACAGCGACTCGACGTGAAGATCCTGCAACTGCATATCTTCACTTAACGTCCCGATAGCGAAATCCAGCCGCCCGTCGCGCAGCGCGGGCAGGAAGGACGACAGCTGGGCTTCATACATCGAAACCTGCGCTTTCGGGAATACCTCTTTAAACGTTTTCATCATGCTGGATAAAAACGTAAAACCAATGAGTGACGGATAGCCAAACGACACGTCAACCACGCTGCTGCAGCTGAGGCTGTTCATTTCGCTCACCATGTTCTTCATCTCTCGGGTAATAGACTCCGAGTACGTCAGCAACACCTGTCCGGCACTGGTCAGCGTTACGCCGGTATTTTTACGGACCATCAGCTCGATACCGAAGTTGGATTCGATGTCGTTAATGATCTTACTGACCGCAGGTTGAGTCAGCCCAAGCTGTTTGGCCGCCGAGCCAATTGAGCCGCTTCTAATGACTTCCTGAAAAACAACAAGGTGTTGTGTCTTTGGCAGAAGAACATTATCCATGTCACTCTTCCTATATTTCATATTTCGGCCGGAATTCTATTAAATAAAGCAGGCACGGGTATGTGCGATCACTCACAATTTGCCGGAACGCATGTTTACCCACCGTTTAAAAAAGAGATTAAACAGTTAAATATCAATATGTTGAATTATTTTTAAAATGACTTTTGCCTGACTTTTATCAATAAAAATCGCGGGAATAACTTTATTTTATGGCAATAACGGTCACCTCTGAAACTATATTTGCGCGAGGGAAACAAGACCATATTTCAATCGATTATCGTATAATTCCTAAGCGGTTCCTCATACATTTATTTTTTAATTTATAAAATAATCTAAGAAATTATGACAGCCTTGCCGATTAAATTCGGCGCAGGTCACATAAAATTGTTAAATATACATTCAAGTTAATAGATCATTAGCATTTGCCAATGAATTCACCCAACAAAAACGAAACAACGCAAACAAGTATGCAACACCGGTTTTTTTGCCATTTTCAGGCGTTTACCAGGGTGCCTTCGCCAGCTTGCAGAATAAGAATCTGCAAAATATTGGGTTTACGGCAGATTTGTGGAGTTTGTCGCAAATGCGATAAATTGTCCGAAGGGGAAATGAAAAACCCCGCCGAAGCGGGGTTCTCAAATGTTCGAAGCTGACCGGTAAGCCGGGTTCTGTCGTGGACAGTCATTCATCTAGGCCAGCAATCGCTCACTGGCTCAAGCAGCCTACCCGGGTTCAGTACGGGCCGTACCTTGTGAACCCCTATTTGGCCTTGCTCCGGGTGGAGTTTACCGTGCCGCGAACTGTTGCCAGCCGCGCGGTGCGCTCTTACCGCACCCTTTCACCCTTACCTGATCCCGCTTGCGCGGGCCATCGGCGGTTTGCTCTCTGTTGCACTGGTCGTGGGCTTGCGCCCCCCAGGCGTTACCTGGCACCCTGCCCTATGGAGCCCGGACTTTCCTCCCCTGCACCCGTCTCCCCGAAAGGACAACGACACAGCGGCGACTGTCTGGTCAGCTTCGGCGCGTAGTATAGAGGGTTTACGCGCCAATGTCACCCTTCCGTCATCATCCCGACGCGCAGCGTGGCGGCGATGTTTCGCGACGCGCGATAAATGTTATCAAACGCCCCACGGAACGCCTCCTCCAGCGTGCTGATGCTGGTTAAGACGCTGAATACTGCGTCGATGCCGTGCTGATGCACCACGCCCACATCGCGCGTCAGGCTGCCCGCAATCAATGCCGCTGCGCAGCTCGGCGCCTAAAAATGCCATCAGCGCCGCGCCCATGCCGCCCGCCGCACCGGCACCGGGGACTGCTTTCACATCAATGCGCAACGACTTTTTGATCACTTCCGCGTAATGCTCCAGGTTGCGATCCAGTTCGGCAATCATCGCTTCGGACGCACCTTTCTGCGGCCCGAAGATCCGTGACGCGCCACTCTCGCCAGTCAGCGGGTTGGTCACATCGCAGGCCACGCGGATCGAACAGTTTTTCAGACGCGGATCTAACTGGGAAATATCGATCGCGTTCAGGCTCATCAGACAACCGCCGCCGAAACCGATCGCCGTGCCGTTGGCATCACACAGCGACGCGCCGAGCGCCTGCATCATGCCGGCACCACCGTCATTGGTGGCGCTGCCGCCAATGCCGATAATGATATTTTGCGCGCCGTGATCCAGCGCCTGCAAAATCAGTTCGCCGGTACCGCGCGACGTGGTGAGCAGCGGGTTACGCTGTGCGGGTGGCACCAGCGCCAGTCCGCTGGCGGCGGCCATTTCAATAAACGCGGTATGCCCGTCGCCGGAAATGCCCCATACGGCATCCACCGGTTCACCCAGCGGGCCGGTGACGCGCGCGGTCATTTCAGACCCCTGCGTGGCGGCTATCATCGCCTCGACGGTGCCTTCCCCTCCATCGGCGACCGGCACTTTGACATACTGTGCATCAGGAAAGATTTCCCGAAATCCTTTTTCTATTGCCTGCGCTACCTCAGTGGCAGAAAGGCTTTCTTTATACGAGTCTGGGGCGATGACGATTTTCATAGTGAGTAGCCTGTTACCACACAACGCCAGAAGGCGTTTCACTGTTCCGACCTGGCTGCTGGCCCGGTAAATGCTGCCTTACCGGGCCTGTCGCGGTTAGCGAGTGATTTCCACTTTAGCCAGTTTTTCGTAGTAGCACGCCAGCGCGCTGTGGTCGGCAGTGCCCAGACCATCGGCACGCAGCGCCTGCATCATTTCCATGACGGCGGCGGTCAGCGGCAGCTGTGCGCCCACACCGTGTGAAGTGTCCAGCGCATTCGACAGATCTTTAATATGCAGATCGATACGGAAGCCCGGCTTGAAGTTGCGATCCATCACCATCGGCGCTTTTGCATCCAGCACGGTGCTGCCTGCCAGTCCGCCGCGAATAGCCTGATAAACCAGATCCGGATTAACGCCTGCTTTTGTGGCGAGGCTCAGCGCTTCCGACATCGCCGCGATGTTCAGCGCCACGATGACCTGGTTTGCCAGTTTGGTGACGTTGCCCGCGCCGATATCGCCGGTATGCACAACCGAACCGGCCATCGCTTTCATCAGGTCGTAATACTTATCAAAAANCGCCGCTGACCGGCGCATCGAGCATCTCCACGCCTTTTGCTTTCAATGCTTCGCTGATTTCACGGCTCGCCAGCGGCGCGATGGAACTCATGTCGATCAGTACAGTGCCCGGGCGCGCGCCGTCGATGATGCCGTTTTCACCCAGCGCAACCTCTTTCACGTGCGGGGAGTTCGGCAGCATAGTGATGATCACATCACACTGTTCAGCAATGGCTTTTGGCGTGGCGGCGGTTTCCGCCCCGGCGGCAATCACGTCTGCGATAGCGTCGGCATTACGGTCGGAGACCACCAGCGAGTAACCTGCTTTCAGGAGGTTTTTGCTCATGGGTTTTCCCATGATACCAAGGCCAATAAAACCCACTTTCGTCGTCATAACTGTCTCTCTCTGTTCTGTCGGTGGTTATTTTTTGAAGGCATCTGCCAACTTTTGCGTCGCGGAGCGGAACACACCTAAATCACTGCCCACGGCCACAAAGGTGGCGCCCCATTCCAGATAACGGCGCGCGTCGGCATCAACCGGCGCCAGAATGCCGGACGGTTTCCCGTGCGCTTTGGCACGCGCGAAAATGTGCTGAATGCACTTCTGCACGTCCGGGTGTGAGGCGTTGCCGAGATGGCCTAACGCTGCGGCTAAATCGCTCGGACCAACGAAAATACCGTCTACGCCTGGCGTGGCCGCGATGGCGTCAACATTGTCGACGCCGGTCTGGCTTTCAATCTGTACCAGCACCGTGATGTTGCGGTTTGACTGTGCGAAGTAGTCCGCCACGGTGCCAAACATGTTGGCGCGGTGGGAGACAGACACGCCGCGGATACCTTCCGGCGGATAGCGGGTCGATGCCACAGCACGCACCGCTTCTTCTTCGGTTTCCACAAACGGGATCAGGAAGTTATAGAAACCGATATCCAGTAAACGCTTGATAATCACCGGTTCGTTGGTCGGTACGCGGACCACCGGCGCGCTGCTGCTGCCTTTCAGCGCCATCAGCTGCGGAATAAAAGTAGTGACATCGTTAGGGGCGTGCTCGCCATCCAGAACCAGCCAGTCAAAGCCCGCCAGGCCCAGCACCTCGGTGCTGATGGGGTTCGCCAGCGCAGACCAGCAGCCAATCTGTACCTGCTGTGCCGCCAGCGCCGCTTTGAATTTGTTCGGGAAGATATCGTTATTCATCATCTGTACCTTTTGCTTATTCCTGCAATTCCATACGTTTAATGTCGCCCACCACGAACAGGTAGCAGACCATCGCCATCAGGGCAGAACAGCCGACGAAGACCAGCGCCATGTTGAACGAGTGCAGTTCACTCACCAGATAGCCAATCACCAGCGGCGTGACGATAGACGCGACATTACCAAATACGTTAAACACGCCGCCGCACAGACCGACAATCTCTTTCGGCGCGGTATCGGAAATCACCGGCCAGCCCAGCGCGCCAAAGCCTTTACCGAAAAAAGCCAGCGCCATCAGGGTCACTACCAGCGTGGTATTATCGGTGTAGTTACACAGAATAATCGTTGATGCCAACAGCATTCCCAGCACAATCGGCAGCTTACGGGCCAGGGTCAGGGAAGCGCCGCGCTTAAGCAGGTAATCCGAGAACACGCCGCCCAACACGCCACCGGCAAAACCGCACAGCGCCGGGATGGAGGCGACAAAGCCCACTTTGAGAATCGACATGCCCTTTTCCTGCACCAGGTAAATCGGGAACCAGGTGAGGAAGAACCAGGTAATGGTGTTGATAAAGTACTGGCCGAAGAACACGCCCAGCATCATGCGATTGGTCAGCAACTGGCGAATGTAGTCCAGCTTCGGCCCTTTTGCCGCGCTGGTGCCCGGTTTTTTGTGGTCCATATCCACCACGGCGCCGCCTTCAGAGATGAATTTCAGCTCGTTTTCGGACATCCGCGGGTGTTCGGTCGGGTTATGGATAAACTTCACCCACAACGCGGTCAGCACAAAACCAATCACGCCCATGACGGTAAAGACATGTTCCCAGCCCCAGGCAAAGGTCAGCCAGCCCAGCAACGGTGAGAAGATGGCGAGGGAAAAATATTGTGCTGAGTTAAAAATCGCTGAGGCAGTACCGCGCTCTTTGGTCGGGAACCAGGCCGCAACAATACGGGCGTTGGCCGGGAACGACGGCGCTTCGGAAAAACCAAGCATAAAGCGCATGCAGAACATGGAGATAGCAGCCCACGCCAGCGGGAACATATCCACAAAGCCCTGCAGGAAGGTGAACAGCGACCAGAAAAAGAGGCTCCAGGTGTAAACCTTTTTCGAACCAAATTTATCCAGCAGCCAGCCGCCGGGGATCTGCATCAGCAGATACGCCCAGCCAAACGCGGAAAAGATGTAACCCATTGAAACCGCGCTGAGCTGTAATTCTTTCGCCACGTCCGTACCGGCAATCGACAGGGTGGCGCGATCCGCATAGTTAACCGCCGTCACAATAAAGATAATCAGCAATATGAGATAACGGGTCGGCATGCCTTTTTTAGAATCTATTTCTGTATCAAGCATCATTTATTTATCCTCGGGTACAACACACCTTTTTATTATTTATGTATTACCAGGGTGCGGCTTTGCAGATTATTTATCGATAGCAGGTAATATCTACGTGTAAAACAAAACCATTAAATCGTGATTCAGTATAATCAGCGTTCCACCGATACACATTGTGCATGTACACAATAAACACATCTATTCAGAACGCGATTTATGGCAACTGCACACACCCGTGGGCGCTGTTCCACAGATCCAGTGATTGCCCGCCTTGTGGGGCATGGCGTCACAATAATAGGTGATCGAGATCACACTATTAGCCTTCAACTCCTGACATTCTTATTTTAAAAATACAGAGCCGTTATTTTTAGACATTATATTATCTACCGCTTCGCTGGAGAATACTGGACAATGGCTGATATTGAAATTCGACAAACGCCACCCACAGCGTTTTATATAAAAGTACATGACACCGATAATGTGGCAATTATTGTCAATGACAATGGTCTGAAAGCAGGCACCCGGTTTTCAGATGGTCTGGAATTGATTGAACATATTCCACAAGGGCATAAAGTCGCCCTTGTCGATATTCCCCAGCACGGTGAAATCGTTCGCTACGGTGAAATCATTGGCTATGCCGTTCGTGCCATCGCGCAAGGCAGCTGGATTGACGAATCGCTGGTCGAACTGCCGAAAGCGCCGCCGCTGAACACCCTTCCGCTGGCGACCCGCGTGCCGGAACCGCTGCCGCCGCTGGAAGGCTTCACATTTGAAGGCTATCGCAATGCCGATGGCAGCGTGGGGACCAAAAACCTGCTCGGCATTACCACCAGCGTGCACTGCGTGGCGGGCGTCGTGGATTACGTGGTGAAAATCATCGAGCGCGATTTACTGCCAAAATACCCGAACGTGGACGGCGTCGTCGGCCTGAATCACCTGTACGGCTGCGGCGTCGCCATCAACGCGCCTGCGGCGGTGGTGCCGATTCGCACCATCCATAACATCGCGCTCAATCCCAATTTTGGTGGCGAAGTGATGGTGATTGGCCTGGGGTGTGAAAAGCTGCAGCCGGAACGCCTGTTGCAGGGTACAGAAGACGTTCAGCCCATTCCCGTGGATGACGCCAGCATTGTGCGTTTGCAGGATGAACAGCACGTCGGATTTCAGTCAATGGTCACCGACATTCTGCAGGTCGCGGAACGCCANCCAGCGCCAGCGCGAACCCTGCCCGGCCTCAGAACTGGTGGTGGGAATGCAGTGTGGCGGCAGCGACGCGTTTTCCGGCGTCACCGCCAACCCGGCGGTGGGTTATGCCTCCGATCTGCTGGTTCGCTGTGGCGCCACGGTGATGTTCTCAGAAGTCACCGAAGTGCGCGATGCCATCCATCTGCTGACGCCGCGCGCCGTTAACGAAGAGGTCGGCAAACGCCTGCTCGAAGAGATGGCCTGGTACGATAACTATCTCGATATGGGGCAAACCGACCGCAGCGCCAACCCCTCACCCGGCAACAAAAAAGGCGGGCTGGCGAACGTGGTGGAAAAAGCGCTGGGCTCTATCGCGAAATCCGGCAAAAGCGCCATCGTTGAAGTACTGTCTCCAGGGCAGCGCCCGACAAAACGCGGCCTGATTTATGCCGCCACACCGGCCAGCGACTTCGTCTGCGGTACTCAGCAGGTGGCGTCAGGGATCACCGTTCAGGTATTCACTACCGGTCGCGGCACGCCTTACGGCCTGATGGCGGTGCCCGTCATCAAAATGGCGACGCGCACCGAACTGGCAAACCGCTGGTATGATTTGATGGACATTAATGCTGGCACCATCGCTACCGGCGAAGAAACCATTGAGGATGTGGGCTGGAAGCTGTTCCACTTTATTCTCGACGTGGCAAGTGGCCGCAAGAAAACCTTTTCGGATCAGTGGGGCCTGCACAACCAACTGGCGGTGTTTAACCCGGCGCCAGTGACCTGATCACTATGCATTGCCGGGTGGCGCTTCGCTTACCCGGCCTGCTTTGATTACTCCCGCACCAACACCACTTCGATGCCCACCCGCTGTAACTCTTTCAGGCTTTCCGCCGGAACGCCATCGTCAGTGATGACCATGTCGATGCGTTGCGTATCGATGATCTTATGCAGACTGGAACGGTTGAACTTGCTGGAGTCGGTGATCACAATGATCCGATCGGCCACTTCGCACATACGGCGGTTCAACCGCGCTTCATCTTCGTTATGGGTGCTCACGCCGCGCTCAATATCAATGGCGTCGACGCCAAGAAACAGCATGTCGAAGTGATAATTAAGCAACGACTGCTCCGCCTGGTCGCCATAGAAAGAGAGCGACTGCCGGCGCAGATGCCCGCCGGTCATTAACAGCTCCACCCCTTCCGCCTCCAGCAGCGCCGTCGCGACGTTCATGCCGTTAGTCATGGCGATGACGTTCTGATGATGGCGCATGATGCGGGCGAGTTCATAGGTGGTGGTCCCGGAGTCAAGGATCACCCGATGCCCCGGCTGGATCAGCTCCGCCGCGGCGCTGGCGATACGGCGTTTGAGTGCCGTATTCAGCGAGCTTTTATCCTCAACGGACGGTTCAATACCCGACGTCGTGCTGTCACAAATCAGCGCGCCACCGTACGCGCGAACCGCAATGCCTTGCCTTTCCAAAAACGCCAGATCGTTACGGATCGTCACCGTCGATACGCCGAACAGCGCAGAAAGATCGTTCACCTGAACGCTTCCTTGCTGCCGCAATCGCTGGATGATCTGTTCGCGCCTTTCACTGGTCCCGGTGATTCGCTTATCTGCGGAAGAATCGGTGCTGCTCATAAATGATCCTTGGTTCGTATCTTTCGTTTCATTTCGTTTTGCCTATTAACTCCTTTCCTTTGAAGGAATGCAAGCCCTGAAATGCGGTTTCAGAGGGATTTCCGCCGTGCTGAAAGCTTTCATTATGTTTCTTTTGTGAAACAGATCGGAAAATCAGTATCTTTCGTTTTATTTTTATGGATCGCTGACGCAGTATTAAATGAAACAAAACGAAAGATAAATGCCGAACCCATCCTAAATGGAGAGGAAAGTGAAACATCTAACCGACATGGTGGAACAGCACAAACGCGGTAACGCAAATGGCATTTATGCCGTTTGTTCAGCACATCCTTTGGTGCTGGAATCCGCAATACGCTTNCATGCCCCCCGCCGATTTTCGCGATTTCGTCTGCCGCCTGGCCGACCAGCTTCATTTCCCCCAGTCCATGCTGATCCTTGGCGGTGACCATCTCGGGCCTAACCGCTGGCAGACATTGCCTTCCGCTGAGGCGATGGCCCATGCGGACGATTTGATCAAAAGCTACGTCGCTGCAGGCTTTAAGAAAATCCACCTCGATTGCAGCATGTCCTGCGCCGACGACCCGATTCCGTTAACAGATGCTATCGTCGCCGCACGCGCCGCCCGGCTGGCGAAAATCGCCGAAGACACCTGCCGCGAACATTTTGGCGAGTCCGACCTCGTGTATGTGATCGGCACCGAAGTGCCCGTCCCTGGCGGTGCCCACGAAACGCTGACTGAACTGGCCGTGACAACGCCGAAAGCGGCACAGGACACGTTACAGGCTCATCAGGACGCCTTCGCCGCGCAGGGTCTGAGCGACATCTGGCCGCGCATCATCGCGCTGGTAGTGCAACCGGGCGTCGAATTTGACCATACCAACGTTATTGATTACCAGCCACAGAAAGCCGTTGCGCTGAGCAAAATGGTGGAAGCGTACGACACGCTGATCTTCGAAGCGCACTCTACGGATTACCAGACGCCGCACGCGCTGCGCGAGCTGGTGGTGGATCACTTCGCCATTCTGAAAGTCGGCCCGGCGCTGACCTTTGCGCTGCGTGAAGCGCTGTTCTCGCTGGCTGCCGTGGAAGAAGAGCTGTTACCGGCAAAAGCCTGCTCCGGCTTACGCCACGTGCTGGAAAACGTGATGCTCGATCGTCCCGAATACTGGCAAAGCCACTACCACGGCGACGGCAACGCCCGCCGTCTGGCGCGGGGCTACAGCTATTCCGACCGCGTTCGTTACTACTGGCCGGACAAACAAATCGATAACGCCTTTGATAGCCTGGTGCGCAACCTGGCCGATGATCCTATTCCGCTGCCGCTGATTAGCCAGTATCTGCCCTTACAGTACGCCAAAGTGCGCGAAGGCACGCTGAAGGCCACGCCGCGGGAACTCATTATCGATCACATTCAGGACATCCTGCGTCAGTACCACGACGCCTGTCAGCGCCGTCATAACGCATAACAACGAAGAGGGAAACGCAATGCCAAACATCGTCTTAAGCCGTATTGATGAGCGTTTGATTCACGGTCAGGTGGGCGTGCAATGGGTTGGATTTGCTGGCGCAAACCTGGTGTTAGTCGCCAACGACGAGGTTGCGGAAGATCCTGTTCAGCAAAACTTGATGGAAATGGTACTGGCTGAGGGGATCGCCGTCCGTTTCTGGACGCTGCAGAAAGTGATCGACAACATTCACCGCGCCGCCGATCGCCAGAAGATCCTGCTGGTCTGCAAGACACCTGCGGATTTCCTCACGCTGGTTAAGGGTGGCGTGCCGATCACACGGATCAACGTCGGCAACATGCATTACGCCAATGGCAAGCAACAAATTGCTAAAACGGTTTCTGTCGACGCCACAGACATTGCCGCGCTGAACGGCCTGAAGGCTGCCGGTGTGGAGTGCTTTGTGCAGGGCGTTCCGACAGAACCCGCTGTAGATATTTTTAAACTTCTCTGAGGGATTCGCGATGGAAATCAGTCTGTTACAGGCTTTTTCTCTGGGCATACTCGCCTTTATCGCTGGACTGGACATGTTCAACGGCTTAACGCACATGCACCGTCCGGTGGTGTTAGGTCCGCTGGTGGGTCTGATCCTGGGCGATCTGCATACCGGTATTTTGACAGGCGGTACGCTGGAACTGGTATGGATGGGCCTTGCGCCGCTGGCCGGGGCGCAACCGCCTAACGTCATTATCGGTACCATCGTCGGTACCACCTTTGCCATCACCACCGGCGTTAAACCTGAAGTGGCCGTTGGCGTCGCCGTACCGTTCGCAGTGGCCGTACAAATGGGGATCACCTTCCTGTTCTCGGTGATGTCCGGGGTGATGTCACGCTGCGACCGCATGGCCGCCAATGCCGATACCCGTGGGATCGAGCGCGTAAACTATCTGGCGCTGCTGGCGCTCGGTATCTTCTATTTTCTCTGTGCGTTCCTGCCCATCTACTTCGGTGCGGAACATGCCAAAGCCGCCATTGATGTGCTGCCGCAGCGTCTGATTGACGGTCTCGGCGTCGCCGGGGGCATCATGCCCGCCATCGGTTTTGCCGTGCTGCTGAAAATCATGATGAAGAACGTCTACATCCCGTACTTCATCGTCGGTTTTGTCGCCGCCGCCTGGTTGAAACTGCCGGTGCTGGCGATTGCCGCCGCCGCGCTGGCGATGGCGCTGATCGATCTCCTGCGTAAAGACCCGGAACCTAAAGTGTCTCAGCCACAGAAAGAGGAATTTGAAGATGGCATCTAATCAAACCACCCTGCCAGGCGCCTCCGCTCAGGACGAGACGCTGCTGGCTGGCGTAAACGAAAATATCTATGAAGATCAGTCCATCGGTGAAGAACTGACCAAAAAAGATATTAACCGGGTGGCATGGCGTTCGATGCTACTCCAGGCGTCCTTTAACTATGAACGTATGCAGGCCTCCGGCTGGCTGTACGGCCTGCTGCCCGCGCTGAAAAAAATCCATACTAACAAGCGCGATCTCGCCCGGGCGATGAAAGGCCACATGGGGTTCTTTAACACCCATCCGTTCCTCGTCACCTTCGTGATCGGCATTATCCTGGCGATGGAACGCTCCAAGCAGGATGTGAACAGTATTCAGAACACCAAAATCGCCGTCGGCGCACCGNGACGCTGCTGCCGATTTGCGGCGGTATTGGCGCAAGCCTGGCGTTGCAGGGCTCGATTCTCGGCGCGGTGATTTTCCTGCTGCTGTTCAACGTGGTGCATCTGGGTCTGCGTTTTGGTCTGGCGCATTACGCGTACCGCATGGGTGTCGCGGCGATACCGTTGATCAAAGCAAACACCAAAAAAGTGGGGCATGCTGCGTCTATCGTCGGGATGACGGTGATTGGCGCGCTGGTCGCCACCTACGTACGGCTGAACACAACGCTGGAAATTACCGCCGGTGATGCCGTCGTCAAACTGCAGACGGACGTTATCGATAAGCTGATGCCGGCGTTTCTGCCGTTGGTGTATACGCTGACCATGTACGCGCTGGTGCGTCGTGGATGGAGCCCACTGCGTCTTATTGTTATCACCGTCATACTGGGTATTGTCGGTAAGTTTGCCCACTTCCTGTAAGTGAAAAGGAGTCATGATGATAGGCATTATTCTTTGCGGTCACGGCGGGTTTGCCAGCGGTCTGGAAAAGGCCATGAAGCAAATCCTCGGCAGTCAGCCGCAATTCATCGCCGTTGATTTTCCGGAAACCTCCAGTACGGCGTTGCTGACGTCGCAGCTGGAAGGCGCAATGGGCGATCTCGATCCGAATGAAGAGATTGTTTTCCTGACCGATCTGCTTGGCGGTACCCCGTTCCGCGTCGCGTCTACGCTGGCGATGCAAAGAACGGGTTGTGAAGTGATCACAGGGACCAACCTGCAGTTGCTGCTGGAAATGGCGCTGGAGCGCGACGAGCTGAGCGCTGAAGAGTTTCGTATNNGAAAGCGGCCATCGCGGCCTTACCAGCCTGGCCGATGAACTGAGCCGTAGCCGTGAGGAAACGCCTGACGAGGGAGGCATATGAGCCTTGTGCTACGCGCCAGACGGCTGCTGAGCGAACAGGGTTGGCTTGACGATCATCAACTCCACATCGAGGACGGCGTAATCACTGAGATTGCGCCGATCCCGGCTGGCGTCAACGCGCGTGACGCTGAGTTGCTCTGTCCGGCGTATATCGACATCCACGTCCACGGCGGCGCAGGTGTTGATGTCATGGATGACGCGCCGCAGACGCTGGATGTGCTGGCGATGCATAAAGCGCGTGAAGGGGTGGGTGCCTGGTGCCCCACCACCGTCACCGCACCGCTGGACGCCATTCATGCCGCGCTGACACGCATCGCGGAACGCTGCCAGCGCGGCGGGCCGGGCGCGCAAATTCTGGGAAGCTATCTTGAAGGTCCTTACTTCACGCCGCAGAACAAAGGCGCCCATCCGCCGGAATTATTCCGCGAACTGGACATTGCCGAGCTGGATACGCTGATTGCGCTCTCGCAGGGGTCTTTGCGCGTGGTAGCGCTGGCACCGGAAAAACCAGGGGCGCTGGAGGCCATCAAGCACCTTAAGCAGCGTGGCGTTCGGGTGATGCTCGGGCACAGCGCCGCGACCTGGGCGCAGACCCTCGCCGCATTCGATGCGGGTGCCGATGGGTTAGTGCACTGTTTTAACGGCATGACGGGGTTACATCACCGCGAGCCGGGCATGGTCGGCGCAGGGCTGACCGACAACCGCGCCCGGCTTGAGCTTATCGCCGATGGTCATCATGTCCATCCTGCGGCGATGCAGCTCTGCGCCCACTGTGCCGGGGATCGGATTATTTTAATCACCGACGCCATGCGCGCGGCAGGCATGCCAGACGGGCGTTACGACATTTGCGGCTACGACGTGGAGATGCACGACGGCATTGTGCGCACCGCTTCTGGCGGACTTGCCGGAAGCACCCTCTCCCTGGATGTCGCGGTACAAAACATGGTGCAGAAGGTGGGCGTCAGCCCGGAAGCGGCCATTGCAATGGCGTCGCTGCACCCGGCAAAACTGCTTGGCGTTGGCGAGCTACTGGGATCGATCCGTCCCGGCAAGCGCGCCAGCCTGATTGCGCTCAACAATGCGCTGCATGTGCAGCAAACCTGGGTTCAAGGCCTGGCTATTCCCCTATAGCCCTTTCAGTGTGTGTCACTTTAGCCTGCAACGTCTCCATTGCGGGCTTTTTTTTCCTTTCTTTCACGGAAAAACGATCCACCCCGGGCAAAATAAAAACGTTTATTTATCAAAATGAAACCTTTCATAGCCCCCTCTGCGATCACATTTTTCGTTTTATTTTCTTTTCACACATTGAACTTTCGTTTTCTTTTTTGTAGATTTCAATTAGTAGATTCTGCAATTAAGTGAAACGAAACGAAAGTAAATGGCAGGTGCCGATTCGTCTTCAGCTTTCACCCGACTAAGGATTGAGTTATGCCTGATACCAACACGCCTTCTCTCGCGAACACCGGAACCTGGACTGAAAAAGAGATCCGCCAACAGCCCGTCGCCTGGATCCGTTCGCTCGCCCATATCGACAGCATTCGTCGGGCGATCGACAACTTCCTGACGCCGCTGCTGCGCAAAGACGATCTGCAAATTGTCCTCACCGGCGCGGGAACCTCGGCATTTATTGGCGATATTATTACGCCGTGGCTGTCGCGCCACACCGGGAAAAACTTTAGCGCCGTTCCAACGACCGATCTGGTCACCAACCCGATGGACTATTTCAAAGCGGATAAGCCACTGCTGCTGGTGTCGTTCGCCCGCTCCGGGAACAGCCCGGAGAGCGTAGCGGCGGTGGATCTGGCGAATCAGTTCGTGCCGGAAAGCTACCATCTGATGATTACCTGTAACGAAGCAGGCAGCCTCTACCAGAACGCACAGCACAGCGATAACGCCTTTGCCCTGCTGATGCCTGCGGAAACGCACGATCGCGGTTTCGCGATGACCAGCAGCATCACCACCATGATGGCCAGCTGCCTCGCAGTATTCGCGCCGGAAATCATTAACAGCCGCACCTTCAAAGACGTTGCCGATCGCAGCCAGGCGATCCTCGACTCGCTGGGCGATTTCAGCCGCGGCGTGTTTGGTCAACAGCCGTGGAAACGCATCGTGTATCTCGGCAGCGGCGGTCTGCAGGGTGTGGCGCGGGAATCTGCGCTGAAAGTGCTGGAACTGACAGCCGGTAAGCTGGCGGCGTTTTATGACTCGCCGACCGGGTTCCGTCACGGGCCGAAATCGCTGGTCGACAAAGAAACACTGGTGATCGTGCTGGTCTCAAGCCATCCGTACACCCGCCAGTACGATCTCGACCTGCTGGCCGAGCTGCGCCGCGACGGACAGGCGATGCAGGTGGTAGCGATTGCCGCTGACACCGACGCCGTCATCCAGGATGGTCCGCACATTACGCTGCCACCTGCACGCACCTTTATCGACGTCGAACAGGTTTTCTGTTTCCTGATGTACGCCCAGGTCTTTGCCCTGACAGAATCCATCAGGATCGGCAATACGCCTGATACCCCTTCCGCCAGCGGAACGGTGAACCGTGTGGTTCAGGGCGTCGTTATTCATCCATGGGTTGCCTGAGAGGATTGAAAAAATGGGTATTATTTCAACGAAGTATCTTCTTCAGGATGCGCAGGCGAAAGGCTATGCCGTCCCGGCTTTCAACATTCATAACGCCGAAACCATCCAGGCGATCCTTGAAGTCTGCTACGAAATGCGTTCCCCGGTGATCCTCGCCGGGACGCCGGGCACCTATAAACACATCGCGTTTGAAGAGATTTTTGCGCTCTGTGAAGCCTACTCTGCCAGCTTTGACATGCCGCTGGCGCTGCACCTCGATCATCANNCGACGTTAGCCATTTCCCGTTTGATGAAAACGTGAAACTGGTGAAATCGGTGGTGGATTTTTGCCATCGCCATGACTGCAGCGTGGAAGCCGAACTGGGCCGTCTTGGCGGCGTTGAAGATGATATGGACGTTGACGAAGAGAGCGCGTTCCTCACCGATCCGCAGGACGCCCGCCGCTTTGTCGAAGAGACCGGCGTGGACAGCCTGGCCGTCGCCATCGGTACCGCGCACGGTTTGTACACCAAACGGCCGAAGATTGATTTTGCGCGGCTGGAAAAAATTCGCGCGGTGGTCGATGTGCCGCTGGTGCTTCACGGTGCGAGCGATGTGCCGGACGAATTTGTCCGTCGCGCCATCGAGCTTGGGGTCTGCAAAGTTAANGTATGGAAGCCATGAAAGAGGTGGTCAGAAACAAAATTACCGTTTGTGGCTCGATGAATAAGCTGACCGCGGACAGCGTCACAACATTATAAAAAAATATAGAACTAACACAGAATTTGATTGCATCAGACAGCCTGATGCAATCAATGTGAAAAATAACAGATGCTGTCTGTTATCAGCAAGAAAATGAATCAGGACGATGTTTTCTAAACTCTCATAGAGGATGGGCATAAACGATATTCACGTTATTACAGGAATTCATGATATGAGCAGTCCAAATATATTATTAACACGTATTGATAATCGTCTGGTTCATGGTCAGGTCGGTGTGACCTGGACAACCGCCATTGGCGCAAACCTGGTTGTGGTTGTGGATGATGACGTGGCGAAAGATGAAATGCAGCAGAAACTGATGAGCTTTACCGCCGAAAATTACGGCTTCGGCATCCGCTTCTTCAGCATTGAAAAAACGACCAACGTCATCGCTAAGGCCGCGCCACATCAGAAGATTTTTCTTATTTGCCGCACGCCAGCCACCGTCAGAAAACTGCTGGAAGGGGGGGTGCCGCTGAAAGATGTGAACGTGGGGAATATGCACTTTTCGGAAGGTAAAAAACAGATTAGCAGCAAAGTCTATGTCGACGAAAGCGATCTGAATGACCTGCGCTTTATTAAAAGCAACGGGGTAAATGTGTTTATTCAGGACGTCCCTGGTGATGCTAAAGAGGGCATTCCTGACTAACAACGCTGTCTCGATAAATTTTCAGGCAATATAACGACACGAGGCAATAAAATGCATGAAATTACGCTTATTCAAGGCATATCGCTTGCCGCTCTTGTATTTGTTCTAGGGATCGATTTCTGGCTGGAAGCACTTTTTCTTTTCCGTCCCATTATCGTTTGTACCCTCACGGGTGCGATTCTGGGTGATATTCACATCGGTTTAATTACCGGGGGTCTGACCGAACTGGCTTTCGCAGGGTTAACCCCTGCGGGCGGGGTTCAGCCACCTAACCCGATTATGGCGGGGGTAATGACTACCGTCATTGCCTGGTCTACCGGCGTCGATGCAAAAACGGCGATCGGCTTAGGCCTCCCCTTCAGCCTGTTAATGCAGTACGTCATTCTGTTCTTCTACTCGGCGTTCTCGCTGTTCATGAACAAAGCCGACAGATGCGCCAAAGAGGCTAACACCGCCGCCTTTGCGCGTCTGAACTGGACGACGACGCTGATTGTCGCGTTTTCGTATTCCATCATTGCTTTCCTTTGTACCTATCTCGCACAGGGTGCCATGCAGGCGCTGGTGAAATCGATGCCAGCCTGGCTGACGCACGGGTTTGAAGTCGCGGGCGGCATTCTGCCAGCGGTTGGTTTTGGTCTGTTGCTGCGTGTGATGTTTAAAGCACAGTACATCCCTTACTTCATCGCCGGTTTCCTGTTTGTTTGCTACATCCAGGTCAGCAACCTGCTGCCTGTCGCCGTGTTAGGGGCGGGTTTCGCGGTGTACGAATACTTCAACGCGAAAGCCAAAGCGAAAGAAAGTGCGCAGGCTCAGCCTGTTGCCGCTAAAAATGACGAAGAGGACTACAGCAATGGGATCTGAAATCAGTAAAAAAGATATCACTCGCTTAGGGTTTCGCTCCTCATTGCTCCAGGCGAGTTTTAACTACGAACGTATGCAGGCGGGCGGTTTCACCTGGGCGATGCTGCCGCTGCTGAAAAAAATCTACAAAAACGACAAAGCCGGGCTCAGCGCGGCGATGAAGGATAACCTGGAGTTTATCAACACCCACCCGAACCTGGTGGGCTTCCTGATGGGCCTGCTGATCTCCATGGAAGAGAAAGGCGAAAACCGTAGTACCATCAAAGGGTTGAAAGTCGCACTCTTTGGTCCGATCGCCGGTATCGGTGATGCGATTTTCTGGTTCACCCTGTTGCCTATCATGGCGGGTATCTGTTCGTCCTTTGCCAGCCAGGGCAACCTGCTGGGGCCGATTCTGTTCTTCGCCGTCTACCTCGCGATCTTCTTCCTGCGCGTGGGCTGGACGCACGTCGGCTATACGGTGGGGATCAAAGCCATCGACAAGGTGCGAGAAAACTCGCAGATGATTGCCCGTTCGGCGACGATCCTCGGGATTACGGTTATCGGCGGGCTGATCGCGTCGTATGTTCATATTAACGTCGTGACGACTTTCGCCATCGACGCCACCCACAACGTTGCGCTTCAGCAGGACTTCTTCGACAAGGTGTTCCCGAACATACTGCCGATGGGCTACACGCTGCTGATGTACTACCTGCTGCGGGTGAAAAAAGCGCACCCGGTTGTGCTGATCGCCGTGACGTTTGTTCTCGCTATTCTGGGTTCGGCGCTGGGAGTGCTCTAAATGAAAGACATCGCCTTCGCCTCGTTTGCTGATTACCACGCGCTGAGTGAAGCGGCCTGCGCCAGGCTTCTCGCCCTTGTTCGCCGCAAACCTGACGCGGTTATCTGTCTGGCGACGGGGGCGACGCCTTTGCTCACCTATCAGCTGTTTGTTCAGGCGGTGAAGGCGCAGCGGCTGGATGTCAGCCAGCTGACCTTCGTCAAGCTGGATGAGTGGGTTGGATTGCCCGCAGAGGCCGACGGCACCTGCGAGGCCTTCCTCCAACAACACATTATTCAACCGCTCGGTATCACCGATGAGCAGTACATTGCCTTCAACGGTGAAACGGCGGATGAATGCGAATGTGTGCGCATCGTCGACAGAATTGTGCACCGCGGTGGGCTGGATTTGTGCCTGCTGGGCCTTGGTAAGAACGGTCATCTTGGTCTTAACGAACCGGCGGCATTTTTGCAGCCGTCATGCCATATCGCGCAGCTTGATAACCAGACGCGCCAGCATGACATGATTAAGCACGCTGGTTTACCCGTTGAGCACGGCATCACGCTGGGTTTGCGGGATATTCTGGCGGCAAAAGAGGTGTTATTCCTGGTGGCGGGCGACGGCAAACAGCGCGCATTTTCCGCCTTTTGCGAAGGAAAGGTCACCACTGAACTTCCCGCGTCGCTGCTGTGGCTGCATCCTGATGTCACCTGTCTGTACGACGGTTCGCTGTACGACTGTTAAGACAATAAAGGGCATCGAGGTGATGCCCTTTATTTTATCTGCCAGTAGCCACCTTTATTTGCGCCGACACGTTGCAGTTTTTCTTTGCGTTGTAGCGCTTTCAGGTGGCGTTCGACAGTGCGGGAAGCTACACCCAGCGTCGCGGCTATTTTTGCGGCGCTCAATAAAGGGTTATCCGCAAGCAGATTCAGGATGGTAGATTCCTGTTCGGTTAAATAGCGATTTTTTTTCTCCGACATTTGTTCCGACACTTCTTCCGACAGATCATCGATCCCATCTTTTAACGCGGAGATAATATTCGACAACATAAACTCGACAAAGGCCGTGCTGTCGCTGATCTTGTCGCACTCTCCTAACACCTGGTAATAGCGTTCCTGCTGATGGTGAATGAGTGTTTCGACCGGCAACCAGGCCAGTTCTGGCCGCCACTCGCTTAAGATCAGCGTTTGCCATAGACGCCCCATGCGCCCGTTACTATCAGCAAAGGGATGAATAAACTCAAACTCATAGTGAAAAACAGAGCTTGCCACCAGCGGGTGCAAATCCGTTTCCTGCAACCAGTTCAGTAAATCGCCCATCAAACGTAGAACCTGCGAAGCCGGGGGAGCCATATGAATAAGCTGACTCTCGCGATAAATCCCGACGTTGCCGCTGCGCAGAGCGCCGGGGGTGTCTACCAGCCCAATCATGAGGGTCTTGTGCGCTTCCAGCAGATCTGCCAGCTGATGACTCTGCCAGTCATCCATTTTTTCGTAGGCAATGATCGCGTTTCTGACTTCCTGAATATCCTTGAGCGGAGCAAGCACGCGCTTGCCCTCCATAATGGCGGTGACCTGTTCGGTACTAAGGCTGTTGTGCTCAATCGCCAGGGAAGCCTGGATAGTGCGAATGCGGTTTTCTTTACGTAATAACGGCGAGGCCCGGCCAGCACGCGCGGCCCAATGCCCCAGCAATTCGCCAGTCTCAGCCACCTGACTGAGCATCTGGTTGGTAATGGTAAACGGTGGCTGATAGCGGCTCATACGCGATTACTCCTGCTGCTCCAGTGCGTACTAGCACCATTTCACCCTTACGGCGGTTTTCGTCTTCTTTTACCCACGCCAACAGTTCGCCGATGGGCGCGCCGTGAATGGACTCCCAGGTTTTGGTCAGCTCACGCGCCAGCACCACGTAGCGGGATTCGCCAAGCACTGCGCAGACATCTTCCAGGCTCTCCAGCAGGCGGTGCGTGGACTCATAAAAAATCAGCGTGCGCGGCTCTTCTTCCAGCGCTTTCAACGCGTCGCGACGTCCTTTGGATTTGGCAGGCAGAAAACCTTCATAGCAGAAGCGATCCGACGGCAGACCGGCGGCGCTCAGGGCGGCGATCGCGGCGCACGGCCCCGGCAACGGCACTACGCGAATACCGGCTTCCCGGCAGGTTCGCACCAGGTGATAGCCCGGATCGTTAATCAGCGGCGTACCGGCATCGGAAACCAGCGCGATGTTCTGCCCTTCCTGCAGTTTCGCCAGCAGCGTTTCCGCTTTTTGCTGCTCGTTATGGTCATGGAGGGCGAACAAACGGGCGTTGATGGCAAAGTGCTGCAACAGCAAACCGGTGTGACGGGTGTCTTCTGCGGCGATAAGATCGACGTCCTGCAACACGGTCAGCGCACGCTGGGTGATATCGGCCAGATTCCCGATGGGCGTGGGGACAATATAGAGCTGACCGTGAGAATTATCTGCGGAATCGTGTTGTTTCATTGTTTCGTCCGTATAGCCGATTTAATATTGAGCATTGCGTATAAAAATAACCACTGGATACAGTATGGTACCGTCTACTTTTCTTCGTTCGAAAGCCGCGCGCTGTCTGCCTCTTGTTGTGGCTGCGTTATTTTTCGCCGGCTGTGGCACCCAGTCTACGGACCAGAGCACGGCTCACCTTCAGGGGGCGGCCCAGGCTGACTCGGGTTACTATCTGCAGCAGATGCAACAAAGCGCTGATGATAGCAAGACCAACTGGCAATTACTCGCCATTCGTGCATTGCTCAAAGAGGGCAAAAGCCAGCAGGCGAGCGAATTGTTTGGTCAGTTGCCGCAGGATCTGAGCGCTGACCAGCGTCAGGAGCAGTCGTTGCTGGCCATCGAGATGAAACTGGCGCAGAAAGATTTCGCGGGCGCGCAGGCGCTGCTGGCGAAAATCGATGTCTCCAGCCTCGAAGAGGCGCAGCAGGCGNNAGGATAATATCACTGCGCAGCAAGGAAGACCGTCGATCACGCTGCTGCGTGCGCTGATTGCCCAGCAGCCGCTGCTGGCGTCCTCGCAGGACAAGCAAAAGAACATTGATGCCACCTGGCAGACGCTCTCCTCAATGACGCAGGAGCAGGCGAACGCGCTGGTCATTAATGCGGATGAAAACGTCCTGCAGGGCTGGCTGGATCTGCAACGCGTGTGGTTTGATAACCGCAACGATGCGAACATGATGAAAGCGGGCATTAAAGACTGGCAGACCCGCTACCCGCAAAACCCGGGCGCGAAAATGCTGCCGTCCCAGTTGGTGAACGTGCAGAATTTCAAACCAGCGTCGGCGAACAAAATTGCGCTGATGCTGCCGCTGAACGG
>NZ_JNGH01000005.1 GCF_001188485.1 Trabulsiella odontotermitis | reverse complement strand
CCTTCCTCCCCGCTGAAAGTACTTTACAACCCGAAGGCCTTCTTCATACACGCGGCATGGCTGCATCAGGCTTGCGCCCATTGTGCAATATTCCCCACTGCTGCCTCCCGTAGGAGTCTGGACCGTGTCTCAGTTCCAGTGTGGCTGGTCATCCTCTCAGACCAGCTAGGGATCGTCGCCTAGGTGAGCCGTTACCCCACCTACTAGCTAATCCCATCTGGGCACATCTGATGGCATGAGGCCCGAAGGTCCCCCACTTTGGTCCGAAGACGTTATGCGGTATTAGCTACCGTTTCCAGTAGTTATCCCCCTCCATCAGGCAGTTTCCCAGACATTACTCACCCGTCCGCCGCTCG
>NZ_JNGH01000049.1 GCF_001188485.1 Trabulsiella odontotermitis | reverse complement strand
GGATATATCCACATTATTACCCGCGCTGAGTGCCACATCCTGGTCAGCCACCACATCCGAGCCTTTCACCGTCAGGTTGTTACCGGCGTTTACCGTGACGCTGTTTCCAGACAACAGTGACCCGGCTTCACGGGTGGTGCTGTCTTCCTCAATCTTGTGCGTGGTTTTCTTGCTGAGGAATCTTTTTTTGGTCTTCGTCTCTTCCCTGAAGTGATAGTCGCTTTCTGTCGCGGTGGTCAGGTTTACGTCGTGGCCTGCCGCCACGCCTATATTGCTGCTGGAGGTCACCTGTGCGGCTTCGCTGTTCACGTCACGTCCGGCGATAATTGTGGTGTTGCCGCCGCTGGCGATTTCGGTGCCCTGCTGGCGCACGGATTCATCGATAACCGTTTTCTTGCTGCTGTGGCTGCTGCTGCCCGTGGTGGTGGCTTCTGCCAGAAGATTAACGTCGCGTCCGGACTGGATGCCGACATTCCCTTCCGCCGCGATGCCTGCCGCCTGGCTGATAACGTCCCTCCAGGCAACCAGCGTCACGTTGCCGCCCGCAGAAATCATGGTTCTGTCTGCGCTGCTCTGATGGCTTTCGCTGCCGCCCGTGTGGCTGGCCTGTCCGTTGCCCGCCGCGTTCAGGTTCAGGTCATTGCCAGCGCCCATCGCGAGGTCACCACCTGCGGCCACGCTCGCCCCGGTGATGTTAATGTTTTTCGCTGCCGACATACTCAAGCCGTCGGTAGCCGTGATGTAGGCAGTCTGCCCGACGTCAGTACCACGGACATAACTACTGTCATCACCTATACTCCACTGCTGAGTCTGCATGATGTTGTTGATACTACCGCCGGCGCTTTCCAGCTGTACGGTTTTGCCGCTGATGGCTGAGACGATGTTGTTGATGTCGCCCTGCGCGCTCAGGTCGAGCGCCCCGCCCGCTTNGTGCCCGCTAATCACCCTGCCGCTCTGCACCATCACGTCTTTTGGCAATAGATACACTTTCGGCACCATCACGGTCTGGCCGTTAATGGTCGCAGTTTCATACCACAGAATACTGTGGTCGAGTGCCGCCACCTGTTCGGCGGTCAGCGCCACGCCAAACTTCAGGCCGAGTGAACCCTGCGCATCGGCGGCGTTGTCCATCAGGTAGCGCATCTGGTCGAGGTCGGAGCCAGGGCCATTGATATAGCGCGTCCCGGTCTGGTTCAGCACGGTGTNNGGTTCAGGCTGAGGCGGTCCAGCATATACGACGAACCGAGGAACTGATTCATGTCGGTGTACTGGCTGCCTGTCTCACGTGGCGCTGCGCCAGGGTTCATGCCAGGCAGCTTATACAAATCGCCAAACAGCGACGGGTCAAGCTGACCGAGACCATCAAGTCTGGGGTTCACGGTGATGAGGTAAGGGCTGTCCGGATCGGTGGACGGCACAAAGTAGCCGTTGTTGCCGGAGGGCAGGGGATAGTTGCCGTCCATACCGCCGGGAGCTTCCCCCCCCGCCGATGCTTTGCGCCGAAGGTGTGTTGAGGTTCGGCTTTGTGATGGTGTTGCTGATTTTGCCCGCGTTGGCAGTGGTGTTGGTATTACTGATGTCACGGGTAAAATCAGCAACGATATTGCCCCCGGCCTGTATAACAGCGCGATACAGTTTGCCCGGGGTTTCCTGTGTTTTTAATTCTCCGCTCGCTTTATAATGAATTTTCTGAAGAGTCGCGTATTCTGACATGGTATTGGTGTTATGCGGTTTTGTATTTTGCTCAGAATCATTAGCGGATACGGGGTCTGTTGTCTCAAACACCAGATACTGTTGCTTATCCCCTTCCTGCCATGACTGGTCATTAAGTTCACCACCCTTAAGCGTAAAATCATTGTTTGCCAGCAGTAAACCCGCTTCATTTACCAGTTTATACGCATAAATACTGAAATTATGCCCGGAAGACATCCGCGGCTGATTGCCTTCAGCCAGCACGGTCACAGCACTGTGTGAGTAAAGGACTTCCTTAAACCTTGCACGCTCATAAACGCTGACCTGCCAGACAATATCGCGGTCAAATCCATCACCGTGAGGTGAGCCAAGTGAGTAATGGTAACCCACTTCATTCGGCCCCATGTCATCTAACGAAATATCCCCTTCAGTTCCGTGTACCCATGAAGGCAGTGGGGCCAGCTCCTCAGCATTCTCACTGGCCTGCAGGGTGGTATATCGGTTAGTAAAGGCATTCGTTTTAATCGTAATATCGCCGCTAGTGGTTTCAATATTCCCGGAGGTATTGATCACCCCGGCATTCGCCGTACCGCTGGCGTCTTTCTGCATCACCAGATTATTGCCCGCCAGTATATCGCCGTGCAGGTTCTGGATGCTGTTGGCAAACAGTGAGAGGTTGTTGCCCGCATACAGCAGGGCGGTATTAACGATCGACCCGGCCACCGTTAACGCCAGGCTGCCCGCCGTGCCGGTAAAACCGTCGAGAGTGATATTGCCCNCTGCGGCCTGCCGCTGGCGTTCATCGCAATCTGGCTGCCGCTCAATGCTGTGGTGCCGCTACCTGCGGTCAGTTGCCCGTTGTTGGTCAGCTTGCCCTCAGCATTCAGCGTGATGCCGTTGCCCTGTAATGTGGCTCCGTTAGTGATATCGCCCTGGCTGCTGACGGAGAGCTGCTTGTTCGCGGCGATAACGCCCTGGGTGGTGAAGCCGTTGGTAAGCTTCAGCGTCAGGTTGCCGAGCGCCACCAGCTGGCCCGCGCCGCTGAGCGAGACCATTTCGGCAAGCATATCCCCGCCGCTGAACACCTTCCCGCCCGCGTTGTTAAGGTTGTTCCCTTTGAGCGTCAAACCTTGATTGCCGAGCAGCGTGCCGCTGTTGGTGGTGGTCTGCGTGTTGACGTTCAGCTGTGCGGCCTGGAAGGTACCGCCGTTGGTCAAACTGTTACCTGTGAGCGTCGCCTGGTTCGCCGCCATCACGGTGCCATTGCTGGCAAGCTTCACCACGTTCAGCATCAGGTTAGTGGCCTGCAGCCAGCCGCTGCCGCTGTAGTCCGGCGTAGTGAAGCTCAGATCGCCACCAGAGAGAATTTTGCCGCCGTTGCGGGCCTGCGTTGCCGCGCTGAGCGTGGTTTTGCCGTTGCCCTGAAGCGTGCCGTCACTGGTGAAGGTTGTTCCGGCGAGTGACATTTCGCCTGATGAGAGAATGCTGCCGTGGTTGGTCAGCACGGGCGCATTCAGCCCGAAATTGCCCTGGCTCATCAGGTCGCCATTGTTGAGCAGAGAGGTACCCAGCGTAGCGTTAAGATTGCCGGTTGCCAGCACCGAGCCATTGTTCGTCCAGCTATCCGCCTGAGCGGTAAGGTTCTGCCCCTGCGTGGTCCCCGCGGTATCCAGCGTTTTACCGTTGAGGGAGAGATCGCCAGCCGTCAGCCAGCGCCCGTTGGCACCCTGCGAGAGAGTATCCCCGGCAAGCGTCAGCGCCCCGATCCCCTGCAACAGGCCGTCTCCGCTTAGCGTGCCCGCTTTGACGTTCAGCGTGTCAGCGATGATTTTGCCTGGATTGCTGAGGGAGCCAGAGCTTAGCATTAAACCTTTATCACTGGTGATAAGCCCACTGTTGCGGATATCCGGAATAGCCAGCGTAAGATTTGCGGCGCTGTAAAGGGTGCCGTTCTGTTGGTTATCCAGCTTTTGTGTGCCAATCAGCAAGGCGCTTTTGCCCTGCATCAGGCCGCTGTTGGTGAGAGTTTGCGACTGAGTGTTCAGGGTGGAGGTCACAAGCACGCCAGTGTTGGTCAGTTCCGGCGCACTAAGTCTGAGCGCTGCCGCGCTGCTTTTGCCGCTGTGAGTGAGTTTCTCACGGGCGTTAACCGTCATGGTTTTTTGTGCCGCCTGCGTACCTGCAAGCGCTGCTTCCTGCGCGGTGAGGCTGAGTGTATTGCCGCTCTGAAGCTGTGCGCTCGCCGCCGTGCTGAGCGTGTCGCTCTGAAGCTGGAGATTGCCGCCCGCGCTGGTTTCCCCGTCCAGCGCCGCCGTGGCGGTATTCAGCGTGATGGCAGCCTCGCTGTGGGTCACCGAATTTTTGCCGGAGGTCAGGGTCTGCGCATTGACCGTCAGCCCTTTGCTGCCAGACAGCACGCCGTTCTGCGTCACGTCCTGCGCTTTCAGCGTCAGCGCATCGTCGCTCACCAGAGAGCCTGTATTAGTCAGCTTCCCGCTGGCGGTGATATCCGCTTTGCCCTTCGCGCCGGTGCTGCCGCTTTGGGCAAAATCGTTTGTATTTACAATCAGGTTGCCGCCGCTCAGCAGTGAACCTGAGTTGCTGAGCGTTGTACTGCCCAGCGTCAGCGAGCTGCCCTGCACGGAACCGCGGTTATTCAGCGTGCTGGCATTCAACTGGGCGCTGTTCTGCGCCAGCAGTTTACCGTCCTGGGTCAGGGTCGTGGCGCTTGCCGTCAGGTTCTGCCCGGCGGTCATCTGCCCTTGTGTTTTCAGCGTATCGCTGGCTTTAGCCGCGATATCGCGGGCAGTGTTAATCTGGCTGGAAGCATCCTGGCTGATGTTCTTCGCGGTAAGCGTTGCATCACGTCCGGCGGTCAGCTTTTCACTGGCGTGCGCAATCGTGCCGTTGGCGNNGCGAGCCGTTGCTCAGGGCAATGTCGCCCTGGCTGTTCAGCGTCATACTGCCGCTGGATTTGTGGTCGCCCGTCAGGGCGAGGCTTTCACCCTTAGCGGACAGCGCCCCGCTGGCGAGGCTGTTGTGAACGGTGAGTTTGCCACTGGCATCCAGGGTGATGTCTCCCTGGCGGGCATTCAGGTCGCCGAGGTTAACCCCGACGCCTTTCTCGCTGGACACCAGACGGATGCGGTTGGCGTACATCCCGCCGAGCGCACCGGTATCCACCGCCACCGTGGGAGCGCTGCCTTCGCCCTGCTGCGCCTGCACGCTACTGTCGGTGCCAACGCGGTTGGCCCCGGCAACCACCTTTAAATCTTTCGCATGAATGGCGGCGTTTACTTCGGTTGCGCGTGAAATGATCGACAGCGCATCGCTGCTGCTGGCATCCAGCCCTTGCCCCTCAATGGTGATGCTGCCTTTTTTCACGTCCAGCGCCTGTAAATTGCCGCTGGCGTCAAAAACAGGTTTCCCCGTGGTCAGGGTGGCCTGGGGGGTGTTGATAAATCCGCAGCCGTTACAGGTGATGCCGTATGGGTTGGCGACAATCACATTCGCCGCTTTGCCCGCCACTTCCGTATAGCCCTGAAGCTGTGAACGGTTGCCGCCGGTCACTTCGTTGATGATGCCCTTCGCTTCTTTGCCCGCTTTCAGCCTGGCGTTGCCGCTAATCAGCCCGCCAAGCTGCGTCTGATTGAGCTTGCCCGTGGCATTATTGAGGATCATCCCCTCTTTGCCGACGTTGTAATCCTTAAACTGGTTGTGCGAAATCCCGGCCCCGTTCGGCGTGGCGATATCCACCACCGGCACGCCGTTGGCTGCCTTGTCCATCTTTGTGTTACCGGTGGGGGTGATGGTCGCAGCCACCGCGGGCAGAAGCGGTTGCGTTGCCAGCAGGGTACTCAGCAGCCAGCTCAATACACGCTGAGAAAAACGGGTCTGATTGTTATCCATCGTTTTTGTCCCTTAAAACGCCACCACCAGGCGGTAATAAATATTGAGATGATCCGGTGCCAGCCAGTCCGGGGATTTCACAGGGGTTCCCACGGTAAACTGTGTCGAAAACCAGNTCAGCCCGTGGCACATCACCGCGTTTGTCATTATCATCTTCCGCGCCCAGCCACGGTACACCGTGGGTAAAGGACGGGTTGAGGGTCGCCACACCACCGGCCATTTTTTGCGTGTGATTAATGCCGAGCATCACGCCGGAGAGCCTGCGGCTGCTGGAGTCCAGCAGCACATCATCAAGATAATTGCGGCTGATGCGGTGCGTCATGCTGGTTGTGAGAGCGGTCTTGATATCGCCGTTGCGGAACACCACCCACGAACCCGTAAGCCGGTGCGTTTCGCTGTCGCCGGTGGAGCGCCACGGCCAGCCGTTGTTGTCAATGGTGCTGAGGTAGTTGCTCCGGCTGTAGCTGTAATCGAGCAGGCCGTAGCCGTACGGCACGCTGACGCCGGCAGCAAAATTCTGCGCATCATGCGAGTCTGAAAAATCGCTGCTGCG
>NZ_JNGH01000048.1 GCF_001188485.1 Trabulsiella odontotermitis | reverse complement strand
GCTGGTGGCGGTAACAAAAGCGATTCCATCGCATCGCGCTTGTCTTCCACCCGGTCAAAGACGCTGAGTACGTCGTAGGCCCCTTCAATGACCTTGCTGACGACATCGCCCCGGTGCGGAACTCTGATTTCGCCAAACGACTGACCACAGACCATGCCGTTGGTGCAGATGGCACGGAAGTATCCCGGCAGCATCTGGTAACTGGACGAACCGTCGTGCGAATTGAGCAGGATAATTTCCGGTACCTGCGG
>NZ_JNGH01000047.1 GCF_001188485.1 Trabulsiella odontotermitis | reverse complement strand
CGACGCGGCTTACAGCGCACTGTCGCGAGGTGGCGTATATTACGCTTTCCTCTTTCAGAGTCAACCCTAATTTCTCAGGATTTTTCTCTTTCGACTCACCGTCGCTGTGTGATGTTTGTCATCAGCGCCGTGTCGATGGAGGCGCATTATAGGGGGCCTGCGAGGAATGACAAGCGGAAAAATTCATTTTTATTTCAACCGCTCATCTTTTCATCATAACGCTGATTATTTCTGCTTTTTGATAGCGGCAGGCAGATCGGCAAGACTATTAATCACCCAATCCGCGGCATTTTCAGCCTCTTCAGTCACCGGCTTACCGGTACGCACCAGCACTTTGGTGCCGACTTCTGCGGCGGTCGCTGCCTGCATATCTTCCAGCTTATCGCCCACCATATAAGAAGCAGCCATATCGATGTGCAGATAATCCCGCGCAGAGATAAGCATCCCCGGGTGCGGTTTACGGCAATCACAGACCTGGCGGAATGCCTCTACGCTGCCTTGCGGATGGTGCGGGCAATAATAGATACCGTCCAGATCGACCCCGCGGTCGGCCAGCGACCAGTCCATCCACTCTGTGAGTGTTTCAAACTGCGCTTCGGTGAATTTGCCGCGCGCAATCCCTGACTGGTTGGTCACCAGTACCAGAGCAAAACCCATCTCTTTGAGTTCACGCAGGGCATCAATCACGCCATCAATAAACTCAAAATCATCGATTTCATGCACATAACCGTGATCAACATTAATTGTGCCATCACGATCGAGAAAAACTGCGGGTACTGACTTTGCCACGATGAGCTCCTGAATATAGCCTGTGCCGCTAGTATCGCATGTTTCGTCATGCAAGAAAGTGCTCATTATTGAAAGCCGGATTGATTTAGACGTCTGGATGCCTTAACATCCATTTCATTGACGGCCTTTGTGCGCGTCCGGCAGTAAAAAATGCCACGGCTACCATTTAAACGATAATAAATACCTAATGATTAAACTTTCGAATATCACCAAAGTGTTCCAGCAGGGGAACCGTACGATTCAGGCTCTCAATGATGTCAGCCTGCATGTCCCTGCCGGGCAAATTTATGGCGTCATCGGTGCCTCCGGTGCGGGCAAAAGTACATTGATTCGCTGTGTGAATCTGCTCGAGCGCCCGACGCAGGGTAGCGTACTGGTTGACGGCCAGGAACTGACGACGCTCTCAGAAAGCGCGTTGACCAAAGCCCGCCGCCAGATTGGCATGATTTTCCAGCACTTTAACCTGCTCGCCTCGCGTACCGTTTTCGGCAACGTGGCTCTGCCGCTGGAACTTGATAACACCCCGAAAGAAGAGGTGAAGCGCCGCGTTACTGAGCTGCTGGATCTGGTGGGTCTGAGTGATAAACACGACAGCTATCCGGCAAACCTGTCCGGCGGTCAAAAGCAGCGCGTCGCCATTGCGCGTGCGCTGGCCAGCAATCCCAAAGTGCTGCTGTGCGATGAAGCCACCAGCGCGCTCGACCCGGCGACAACGCGCTCCATTCTGGAACTGCTGAAAGATATCAACCGTCGTCTCGGTCTGACCATCCTGTTGATTACGCATGAGATGGACGTGGTAAAACGCATCTGCGATTGCGTTGCCGTCATCAGCAACGGTCAGTTGATTGAGCAGGATACGGTGAGCGAAGTATTCTCCCATCCGAAAACCCCACTGGCGCAGCAGTTCATCCAGTCCACGCTGCATCTGGATATCCCGGAAGATTATCTTGCACGCCTGAAGGATTTCCCGCAGGCGGACAGCGTGCCGATGCTGCGTATGGAGTTTACCGGTCAGTCCGTTGACGCCCCGCTGCTCTCCGAAACCGCACGTCGTTTTAACGTGAACAACAACATTATCAGCGCGCAGATGGATTACGCGGGCGGCGTTAAGTTCGGCATCATGCTGACAGAAATGCACGGAACACAAGAAGATGCGCAAGCCGCAATAGCCTGGCTGCAGCAACACCATGTAAAAGTAGAGGTGCTGGGTTATGTCTGAGGCAATGATGTGGTTACTGGCTCGTGGCGTCTGGGAAACGCTGGCGATGACCTTTGTTTCCGGCTTGTTTGGTTTTGTTCTCGGTCTGCCGGTAGGCGTGCTGCTGTATGTCACCCGTCCGGGGCAGATCGTTGAAAACGCGAAGCTTTACCGCACCGTGTCGGCGCTGGTAAACATCTTCCGTTCAATTCCTTTTATTATTTTGCTGGTGTGGATGATCCCCTTCACCCGCGTGATTGTCGGCACGTCTATCGGTCTGCAGGCGGCGATTGTGCCACTGACCGTCGGTGCCGCGCCATTTATCGCCCGTATGGTGGAAAACGCATTACTGGAAATCCCCACCGGGTTGATTGAAGCCTCCCGTGCCATGGGTGCCACGCCGATGCAAATCGTCCGCAAAGTGTTGCTGCCGGAAGCGCTACCGGGTCTGGTCAATGCGGCGACGATTACCCTCATCACACTGGTGGGCTATTCGGCGATGGGCGGTGCCGTCGGCGCTGGTGGTCTCGGCCAGATTGGCTATCAGTACGGCTATATCGGTTATAACGCGACGGTGATGAATACGGTACTGGTATTGTTAGTCGTTCTGGTCTATTTAATTCAATTCTGTGGCGATCGTATCGTCCGGACTGTGACTCACAAATAACGTAATACACAACATACAAAGGAAATAACATGGCGTTCAATTTGAAGACTTTCGCGGCTGTGGGTGCCCTGATTGGTTCTCTGGCTCTCGTGGGTTGCGGTCAGGATGAAAAAGATCCGAACCACATTAAAGTAGGTATCATTGTGGGCGCTGAGCAGCAGGTTGCTGAAGTTGCGCAGAAAGTGGCAAAAGAGAAATACGGCCTGGACGTTGAGCTGGTGACCTTCAACGACTATGTACTGCCGAACGAAGCGCTGAGCAAAGGCGACATTGATGCGAACGCCTTCCAGCACAAACCGTACCTGGATCAGCAGATCAAAGATCGCGGCTACAAGCTGGTACCGGTCGGAAACACCTTCGTTTACCCGATCGCAGGTTATTCCAAAAAAATCAAAACGCTGGACGAACTGCAGCCGGGTTCACAGGTTGCTGTACCGAACGATCCGACCAACCTCGGCCGTTCCCTGCTGCTGCTACAGAAAGTTGGCCTGATCAAACTGAAAGAGGGTGTGGGCCTGCTGCCAACCGTGCTGGATATCGAGCAGAACCCGAAAAACCTGAAGATTGTTGAGCTGGAAGCGCCGCAGCTGCCGCGTTCTCTGGACGATGCGCAGATTGCGCTGGCCGTTATCAACACCACTTACGCCAGCCAGATCAACCTGACGCCAGCGAAAGACGGTATCTTTGTCGAAGATAAAGAGTCTCCGTACGTAAACCTGATCGTTTCCCGTGAAGACAATAAAGACGCCGAAAACGTGAAGAAATTCGTTGAAGCGTATCAGTCTGACGAAGTGGCTGAAGCGGCCAACAAAATCTTTAATGGCGGTGCGGTGAAAGGCTGGTAATCTCTTTCCCTACTTAATATCATTCAGGACGGGCTCATGCCCGTCTTGTCATTTTGACCCGCACCTGATTCAATAACTGTCTGGTTTACCATTCATTGAGGAAATATTATGCGTGCTTTACCGATCTGTTTACTGGCACTCATGTTAAGCGGCTGTTCCATGCTAAGCAGATCTCCTGTCGAACCTGTACAAAGCACCGCAACGCCACCTAAGACGGAAACCGTCAAACCTAAAGCACCGCGCCCTGTGCCGGTGAAAATCTACACCAAAGCGGAAGATCTGGTCGGTAAACCGTTCCGCGAACTGGGTGAGGTCTCCGGCGAATCCTGTCAGGCATCCAATCAGGACTCTCCGCCAAACATCCCTACGGCGCGCAAGCGTATGCAGATTAACGCCTCTAAAATGAGAGCGAACGCGGTTCTGCTGCACAGCTGCGAAGTCACCAGTGGTACGCCGGGGTGCTATCGTCAGGCGGTATGCATCGGTTCTGCCCTCAACGTTTCGGCGAAATGAGTGCGTTTCAGTTTGCGCAAATAGGCGTCATTCACTCTCCCTACAAAGAGAAGTTTGCCGTTCCCCGCCAGCCTGGGCTGGTGAAAAGCCAGGGCGGCGAACTTCATTTGCTTCCCCCCTACAATCAGGCCGAGGCCGTTCGTGGTCTTGAAGACTTCAGCCATTTGTGGGTACTGTTTGTTTTTCATCAGACGATGGACGGTGGCTGGCGTCCCACCGTCAGGCCGCCGCGTCTTGGCGGTAATGCCAGAATGGGCGTTTTTGCCACCCGTTCCACCTTCCGCCCGAACCCTATCGGCATGTCGTTGGTTGAGCTGAAAGGTATTCACTGCCAGAAAGATCAGGTGATCCTGCAACTGGGCAGTCTGGATCTGGTAGACGGCACGCCAGTTGTCGACATTAAACCCTATCTGCCGTTTGCTGAAGCGCTGCCGGATGCCACCGCCAGCTACGCGCAACAGGCGCCGCAGGCGGAGATGTCCGTCAGCTTTACCGAGGACGTTGAAGCACAGTTGCAGCAACTCGAAAAGCGGTATCCACAGCTTAAAACGTTCATTTGCGATGTGCTGGCCCAGGATCCGCGTCCAGCCTATCGAAAAGAGGAAGAAAGCGGGAAAACCTATGCCGTCTGGCTGCTGGATTTCAACGTTCGCTGGCGCGTAAACCACCAGGGATTTGAAGTCTTTGCCCTGGAACCACGCTAATTTTATTTTCCTCTCTTTTGGCATCTTTGCCACACTGGTAAACTAAACCACTTTTTTTGAATCAGGTTCGTTCTGAGCCTGTTCCAATCGTCCAAATGGAATCGTAACAACATGCGTACTAGCCAATATCTGCTCTCCACTCTGAAGGAGACACCTGCCGACGCCGAAGTCATCAGCCATCAGCTGATGCTGCGCGCCGGGATGATCCGCAAGCTGGCCTCCGGGTTATACACCTGGCTGCCGACCGGCCTGCGCGTCCTGAAAAAAGTCGAAAACATCGTGCGTGAAGAGATGAACAACGCTGGTGCGATTGAGGTGTCCATGCCAGTGGTTCAGCCAGCTGACCTGTGGCAGGAGAGCGGTCGTTGGGAGCAGTACGGCCCGGAGCTGCTGCGTTTTGTTGATCGCGGCGATCGTCCGTTTGTCCTCGGCCCGACCCACGAAGAAGTGATCACCGACCTGATCCGTAACGAGCTGAACTCTTACAAACAACTGCCGCTGAACTTCTTCCAGATCCAGACGAAGTTCCGTGACGAAGTGCGCCCGCGCTTTGGCGTTATGCGTTCGCGCGAATTTCTGATGAAGGACGCGTATTCGTTCCATACCTCGCAGGAATCCCTGCAGGAAACCTACGATGCGATGTACGTCGCCTACAGCAAAATCTTCACCCGTATGGGGCTGGATTTCCGTGCCGTGCAGGCGGACACCGGCTCCATCGGGGGTAGCGCGTCTCATGAATTCCAGGTCCTGGCCCAAAGCGGTGAAGATGATGTGATTTTCTCCGACAGCTCCGATTTCGCCGCCAACATCGAATTCGCTGAGGCCCTCGCGCCAACAACCCCGCGCGCTGCGGCAACGCAGGAAATGACGCTGGTTGATACGCCGAACGCGAAAACTATCGCCGAGCTGGTTGAACAGTTCAACCTGCCGATTGAGAAAACCGTCAAAACGCTGCTGGTGAAAACCGTCGAAGGCAGCGAATACCCGCTGATTGCGCTGCTGGTGCGTGGCGATCACGAACTGAACGAAGTCAAAGCAGAGAAACTGCCGCAGGTCGCCAGCCCGCTGACATTCGCAACCGAAGCGGAAATCCGCGCGGTAGTGAATGCCGGTCCGGGTTCGCTTGGCCCGGTGAATATGCCGGTACCGGTAGTGATCGATCGTACCGTCGCCGCGATGAGCGATTTCGGCGCTGGCGCGAATATCGACGGCAAACATTATTTCGGCATTAACTGGGATCGCGATGTCGCAACGCCGGAAGTGGCGGATATTCGTAACGTTGTTGCCGGCGATCCGAGCCCGGACGGCCAGGGCACGCTGCTGATCAAACGCGGTATCGAAGTGGGCCATATCTTCCAGCTCGGCACCAAATACTCTCAGGCGCTGAATGCTGCCGTGCAGGGTGAAGACGGTCGTAACCAGATCCTGACGATGACGCGTGTGGTTGCGGCAGCCATTGAGCAGAACAACGACGAACGCGGTATCGTCTGGCCGGACGCCATCGCGCCGTTCCAGGTGGCGATTCTGCCGATGAACATGCACAAATCCTACCGCGTACAGGAGCTGGCGGAAAAACTGTACAACGCGCTGCGCGCGGAGGGCATTGAAGTGCTGATGGACGACCGTAAAGAGCGTCCGGGCGTGATGTTTGCCGATATGGAACTGATTGGTATTCCGCACACCATCGTGATTGGCGACCGTAACCTCGATAACGACGATATCGAATATAAATACCGTCGTTCAGGCGAGAAACAGCTGATAAAGACCGGCGATATTCTCAGCTACCTGGTCAACGCCATTAAGGGTTAAGCCCACAAAAAAAGCCTCGCGATTGCGAGGCTTTTTTATCACTCGTTACAGTCTTTGCCGGGGATAAACGTTGTTCCCTTATCGGCCATCAGGGTTTTCGTCATTTCGCCGGTATCCGGGTTTGGCTCGAGAGTGAAATGCCCTTCGACCACCAGCAACACCGGTTTGGTGTCGGTGCCACGTGCAACGGCATAATCGCGCTCCAGCTGGGCATTACTGGCGACCGCGACGCGCTGACCGGTGGCACAATCGGTGAAGATGGCGGCGTCAGCCATATAAAAATACATTCCACGCATCGCCATTGGCGTGGTCGGCAGGCTTGCCTTTACCGGTTCGAGCGTATAATTCAGCGTCGATTCGATGGGGTTACCGTCGCGGTCGAGCATTTCCAGTTTATCGCCCTTCGCACGGTAGTAGAATTTCTCCCCTTCGCTGTTGGTCAGCACCAGCTTATCCGCCGTGCGCGCCCAGGTACCATAAGAGGCAAACGACGACGGTTCGTGCTGTACGCCCTGGTAACGTTCGTTCATTACCCAGGTGCCGTCTTTTTCCAGAAACAGCGACGTTTCGATCCCTTCACAATCCGCACAAGGTAAAACCCCACGCCAGCTCTGCTGCATCGGCGTTAGCGCTTCCGACTGCGGTGCCACTACCGTATCCACTTCAGCACGGTTATTACATCCGATAAGTGCAAAGAGCGTGCATGCGGCCGCTACTGTTAATATCGCTTTTTTCACCTTGAATTCCTTATTCTCAATGGTCTTCCGTCGTCATGCTTAAGGATGACGAACTTTGCCGCGCAGCGCTTTTACCGAGGACTTCTGCGCCTTCGAGGCCAGTCTGCGTTCTTTTGACGCTTTTGTAGGTCGGGTAGATTTACGATGTTTCTGCACGGCGGTTAATTCTTTTATGACGCTCACCAGGCGAGCCAGCGCGGCTTCCCGGTTCATCTCCTGGCTGCGATACTCCTGCGCCTTAATCACCATCACCCCGTCTTCAGAAATCAGGTGATGACTGGCGGCCAGCAGGCGTTCCTTGTAATACTCTGGCAGGCTTGAGGCCCGAATGTCAAAGCGCAAATGGATTGCCGTTGAGGCTTTGTTAACGTGCTGTCCGCCCGCGCCCTGCGCGCGGATCGCCGTAATGACCACCTCATCATCCGGGATGGAAACGTTCCGCGACAGACTGATCATGCCGGCTGTTGCCAGGGGGTTAAGTGAATTTCCAGATTATTCTGATCGTCTGACAGCCAGATCGCGCCATCCTGCAGCGTTGCCTGTAGCGTCATGGTGCGCGCAGCAAAGGCGCTCAGCTGCGCTAGCTGCGCGTCGTCGAGATACCAGATCGACAGATTATCAAACGAGGCCATCTTCGCCTGATTCTGCTGCCACCAGACTTCCGCGGCGCGGCTGTTGTAAGTAAACAGCGCAACCTGCTGCGAACGGGAGCACGCTTTTTTGATGCGACGCTCGTCCGGCAGCCCGAGCTCAATCCATAAATCAATGGCAAGGTGATCGTTGAGCAGCCACAGTTCTGGCTCGTCATCCGCACTTAAGCCGCGCGTAAACTGCAACCGCTCATCGGCATATTTGAGCCACGCTAGCAGGCGCAGCATCATGCGCTCTTCGGTTTCCGAGGGGTGACGCGCCAGCGTCAGGTTGGCATCCAGAAACTGATTGCGGTCGAGGTCGGCAACATTCACTATCGCCTTATAAATTGTCGCTTTCAGCGCCATGAGGTAACTCCTGCAAAAATTGGCGTTTATTGTAGCGAAATCCGTGACAAAAGGCTGTCACGAATTGCCTGAGTTAACGCTCATCCTGCTGATATTGCTTTGATGGGTATGGTATAGTCACCTTGCTAAACAGAGTTTATCTTCGTAGGCTTAAACTTGCATCCCACGGTTGAGTCAGAACGCTGACAGGAGGGCATGTGGAAAAGTATTGTGAGTTAATACGCGCGCGATATGCGGAAATTGCCAGCGGAGACTTAGGGTATATCCCAGATGCGCTGGGTTGTGTGCTGAGGGCATTGAATGATGTTGCATCCGATTATGCCATTTCAGAGTCGGTCAGGGAAAAGGCAGCCTATGCCGCTGCGAACTTACTGGTGAGCGATTATGTCAATGAATGATACTTATCAACCCATCAACTGTGATGACTATGACAATCTCGAACTCGCCTGCCAGCATCATTTGATCCTGACGCTGGAGCTGAAAGATGGTGAAGTGCTGAAAGCGAAGGCCAATGACTTGCTGTCACGTAAAAACGTGGAGTATCTGGTAGTAGACGTCTCCGGTGAAACCCGGGAGCTACGTCTTGATAAAATCGCCAGCTTCAGTCATCCGGAAATCGGCACCGTCGTGGTCAGCGAGTCGTAATTCAGGAACGGGCAGGCAACTGCCCGTTTTTTATCCATTCCAGCTGTACGCCTTTCCCCTCTTNCCGCCCCCCCCGCCGCAATTAACGTCTCACCATAAAACAGCAGCGGCGTTGTATCGCGCAGCCACGGCGCAACGCCCAGTTCCTGCCAGATTTTTTTCAGTTTACGGCTCCCGTTTCGGCCAACAATCCGCAACATGCCCGGCGCTTTAAACCGCACGCTGACGATGTCGTTATCCGCCGGAGCACGAATGATCCCGCCGGGCGTCAGCCGTAGCTCGCCGAGGTTATCCGGCAGCCTGAGTAACGAAAACGGCGATGGCCAGGCAATCACAGTTTCTGCCTGACTGGCATGGGATTTCAGCCACCAGAGCCGTTGCTGAAAACGCCGGATTTCATAATCACCAAACCGCAGACAGGGGTTCGCGTCTTCACGCGCNCTGACCTTCTCCAGTGGGGCGAGGGCGAGCGTCCCGTCGCTGTCCGTCATCGTCTTCAGCTCGTCAGTCAGCAGCTCATCCAGCAGTTGTTCCTGTTCGCCGCACAGTTCCGCACTGCGCGCCACCGCATCGGCAAAATGCGGCCAGCGGGCGGCAAGCGTCGGAACAACGTGCAGACGCAGAAAATTGCGGTCGTAGGTATCATCCTGATTGGATTCGTCTTCGATCCAGCTCAGCGCATGATCCTGCGCCCACTGCAACAGCGATGCGCGGGAGGTATTCAGCAAAGGGCGCAGAAGTTTCGTTCCGGCGAAATCCGCGGCAGCAGGCATTGCCGACAACCCCGCCGGTCCGCTGCCGCGTTTTAGCGCCAGCAGAAAAGTTTCACATTGATCGTTCAGATGTTGCGCCGTCACCAGCACCTCTTCAGGCGTCAGCGCGTCGCGAAAAGCGGTGTAACGCGCCAGCCGCGCGTGCGCTTCCGTTCCCTTACCTTCATCCACCAGCGTGACGCGGACCACCTCCAGCGGGACGGCCCATTGCTGACACAGCTGCTGGCAATGGGCCACCCACTCATCAGCGTTGGCGCTGAGTCCATGATGGATATGAATCGCGCGCAGTTGGATGTCGGGGTTCTCCTGCCGCCAGCACATCAGTTGATGCAGCAGCACGGTAGAGTCAAGGCCGCCGCTGAACGCGACCAGAAAGCGACGCCAGGGGGAAAGAAGTTGAGCGATTGCCGGGGTTGTCATGATGGTCTTGCGATAAAGAAGCCTAACCCGGCACGTTACCGGGCTAAGTCTGTGATGACAAGCGTTATTGCTGGTAGAGCTCCAGCGGCAGGCCGTCAGGATCGTTGAAAAAGGTAAAGCGCTTATCGGTAAAGGGATCGACGCGAATCGCTTCGCAGCGCACACCTTTGCTTTCGAGGTGGGCAACCGCCTGGTCAATATCGTCTACGCTGAACGCCAGATGACGCAACCCGCAGGCCTCCGGGCGGCTCGGGCGCGCAGGCGGAAACGGAAAGGAGAACAGTTCAATCACATAGTGCCCGTTCAGCGCCAGATCGCCTTTCCAGGAGTCGCGCGCTTCACGATAGGCTTCACTCTGCAGCGTAAAACCGAGAATGTCGCAGTAGAAGGCTTTGCTCTTTGCGTAATCCGACGCAATGATGGCAATGTGGTGAACCTGTTTTAAACCCAGCATGGAAATCCTCCTTTAAGTATCCCTGCACGTTACCCGCCCGCGGCCGCTGCATGCAACCCTTCAGTCGTTTTTTAAGACTCGTACCCGATAAACGCCGTCCTCACCGCGCCGCGCGCCGTGAATGTCGGTTTCGAATCCAGGATAGTGGTGCCCTATCGAGCACAGCATCAGCAGGAAATCGAGCACCGACCGGCTCTCTTCGGTGATCATCTCGCCCGGCATCAGCAGCGGCACGCCTGGCGGATACGGCAGGATCATGTTTGCCGACACCCGGCCTACCAGATGCTCCAGCTCGATGGTTTCCACCTCGCCTTTGATCTGCCGCTGCCATGCCTGATGCGGCGTCATCACCATTTGTGGCAGCACGTCAAACGCGCGCAGCATCAGGTGCGAAAGCTGATGCTGGCGGATCAGTTTGTGGATGCCCTGGGCCAGATCCTGAATGCGCATGTTGCGGTAAAAATCGGGATCCTCCGCATAGAGATCAGGTAGCATATTTTTGACGCGCAAATTGAGATCGTAAGCGCGTTTAAACTCCGTCAGCCCGCGCAGTAACCCCATCGCCCGGGTTTTATCGATGCCGATGCTGAACAGAAACAGCAGATTGTACGGCCCGGTTTTTTCCACCACCACACCGCGCTCGTCGAGGAATTTCGCCACCAGCGCCGCCGGGATCCCCTCGTCGCCCATATTGCCCTGCTCATCCATGCCCGGCGTGAGAATGGTCACTTTGACCGGATCGAGAAACATATGATCCGCGTCGGCATCAGCGAAACCGTGCCAGTCTTCACCCGGCGCCACTGGCCAGCATTCAGCTTGATCCACCGCTTCCGGCTGCCAGATATCAAAGAACCAGCCCTCCGACTCTTCACGTAGCCGTTGCACCTCTTTGCGAAAGTGCAGCGCGCGCTCAACCGAGCGATGGATCAGCCGTTTGCCGGGATTCCCGCGCAGCATCGCCGCCGCCGTTTCAATTGACGCGACAATGGGATAGCTCGGCGACGTGGAGGTATGCATCATAAACGCTTCGTTAAACGTCTCCTCGTCGTAATCCCCTTTGATGTGGATCAGCGAGGCCTGCGACAGCGCGGCAAGCATTTTGTGGGTCGACTGCGTTTCGTAGATCACTTTGCCCGGCACGCGATCGCCGCTCATGCCGCTCTTTCCCTGATAGATCGGGTGAAAATGCGTATAGGGCACCCAGGCCGAATCGAAATGAATGGAAGGCACGTCCAGCGTCTGCTTGATCCAGGTGGTGTTGTACAGCAGGCCGTCATAGGTCGAATTGGTGATCACCGCATGTACCGGCCACTGCGCCTGCGGCGTTGTCGCCACCTTCTGCGCGAGGCTGTCGTGGGTGAATTCACGCCGTGGAATGCCGCCCAGGATCCCCAGCGCGTTACGCGTCGGTTTTAACCACAGCGGCACCACGTCGCTCATCATCAACAGATGCGCTAATGATTTGTGGCAGTTGCGGTCAATCAGCAACGTGCTGCCCGCGGGCGCGGCATACATGCCGATGATTTTGTTCGAGGTAGAGGTGCCATTGGTCACCATGTAGCTCTGCTCGGCACCAAAGGTGCGGGCGATATACTCTTCCGCTTCCAGATGCGGGCCGGTGTGATCGAGCAGCGAACCCAGTTCCGTCACCGAAATCGACACGTCCGCTTTCAGCGTATTTCCGCCGAAAAAGTCATAAAACAGACAGCCCACCGGGCTTTTCTGATAGGCCGTACCGCCCATGTGGCCCGGCGTACAGAACGTATATTTGCCTTCTTTCACGTAGGTGAACAGCGCGCGGGTAAATGGCGGTGTGATGTTATCGAGGTATTCCCCGGTGTACTGATGAATGCGGGTGGCGATGTCTTCCGCCTGCCCCAGCGCATATTCAAAGAACCACAGCGCCATGCGCATGTCGTGGACGGAAACGTCCATCGTTGAGTGGGTATCAATAAACGCATACAGCGGGAGATATTCATTGAGCTGGTTTATCTCGCTGCAGAGATCGACGCTGTATTCGTCCCAGTCGAAAATCACGCCACAAATACGGGGGTTATGCTCGATGAACTTAATGAGATCGGCGCTGTTTTGCGGCCAGATGGTTTTAAATCCCTGTCGTGCCAGCGCCGCTTCCAGTTCCTTGATGGGCTCGTCTTTGTGGTAGACCCCGTGAGGCCCCATAATGGCAATTATATTCACGCGTTCCTCCTGGAAAACCTTTAGCTAATCATAGCCTGGCTAAACCGCAGACATAAAAAAAGCCGCATACGAGTGCGGCTTTTCAGAAGGCGCTGTCGGTTATGCGTAACCGTAGCTCATCAGGCGCTGGTATCGGCGATTGAGCAGATCGTCTTTGCTCAGCACGTCGAGATCGGCGAGATCCGCCAGCAGTTGCGCTTTCAGGCTTGCGGCGATCGCTTCCGGGTTACGGTGCGCGCCACCCAGCGGTTCCGGAATGATGGAATCGATCAGTTTCAGCTCTTTCAGGCGCGGGGCGATAATGCCCATCGCTTCTGCGGCCAGCGGTGCCTTATCGGCGCTCTTCCACAGAATTGACGCACAGCCTTCCGGCGAGATAACCGAATAGGTGCTGTACTGCAGCATGTTAACTTTGTCACCCACGCCGATCGCCAGCGCGCCGCCGGAACCACCTTCACCAATAACGGTACAGATGGTCGGCACTTTCAGGCGCGACATTTCACGCAGGTTGCGGGCGATCGCTTCAGACTGACCACGCTCTTCCGCACCCACGCCAGGGTAAGCACCCGGGGTATCGATGAAGGTGATGATCGGCATGTTAAAGCGTTCTGCCATTTGCATCAGGCGCAAGGCTTTGCGGTAGCCTTCCGGCGCCGGCATACCAAAGTTACGACGAATCTTCTCTTTGGTTTCACGACCTTTCTGATGACCAATGATCATCACCGGACGCCCGTCCAGACGCGCAATCCCGCCGACAATCGCTTTGTCGTCAGCGTAAGCGCGGTCACCGGCCAGTTCGTCGAATTCATCGAACGCCAGGCGGACATAATCCAGGGTATATGGGCGTTGTGGATGGCGCGCCAACTGAGCGACCTGCCATGCACCAAGATCGGCGAAGATTTTGCGCGTCAGTTCTACGCTTTTTTCACGCAGACGATGCACTTCTTCGTCGATGTTAATATCCAGTTTCTCATCCTGACGGCTTACCGCTGTCAGGGAATCGATTTTCGCTTCCAGCTCGGCGATCGGCTGTTCGAAATCAAGGAAATTCAGACTCATAGTATTCCTGTATTAGTCAAACTCCAGTTCCACCTGCTCCGGGCCGATGAGGCTACGCAGATCGTTGAGTAAACGATCGCTCGGAGAGACACGCCAGGTCGCGCCAAAGCGCAACCGCGCGCGTGCATCCGCTCTCTGATAGTAGAGATGCACTGGAATGGTCCCCGAACGGTGGGGTTCCAGAGACTGGCGGAGACGGTTTAAAAGCTGGTCATCAATTTGCCTGTCCGTCAGCGAGATAGCAAGCCCGCGTGCATATTTTTCCCGGGCTTCGTCAATGTCCATCACTTCGCGGGCGGTCATTTTAAGCCCCCCGCTGAAGTCATCAAAGCTGACCTGTCCGCTGACGATAAGTATGCGGTCTTTTTCCAGCAATTGCTGGTATTTATCCAGGGCGTCCGTGAACAACATCACTTCAAGCCGCCCGGAACGGTCATCCAGCGTACAGATGCCGATACGATTGCCGCGTTTGGTGACCATGACCCTCGCAGCAATCACGAGCCCCGCCGCCGTGGTGACCTTCCCACGTTCGGTCGGATGCATGTCTTTTAGCCGATAGCCTCCAACATAGCGCTCAATTTCTTTCAGGTACTGGGTGATCGGGTGCCCCGTCAGGTATAAACCTAACGTTTCACGCTCGCCATCCAGAACAATTTGTTCCGGCCAGGGCTGACAGCTGGCGTAGGACTGTTCTATTTGCTCCGGCTCTTCCGCCAGCACGCCGAACATATCTGCCTGACCAATGGCTTCGGCCCTGGCATGCTGATCCGCCGCTTTCAGCGCATCGCTGAGCGAATTCATCAATGCCGCGCGGTGCGGACCAAGCCTGTCAAACGCCCCGGACATGATCAGTTTTTCCAGCACCCGGCGGTTGAGTTTTTTGGTGTCGGTACGCGCGCAGAGATCAAACAGCTCGCGGAAGTAACCGCCCTCGTTACGCGCCTCAAGGATCGCTTCGATCGGACCTTCGCCAACGCCTTTAATCGCACCAATGCCGTAGACGATTTCGCCGTCATCGTTGACGTGGAAATGGTACAGGCCGGAGTTGATATCCGGCGGCAGGATTTTAAGCCCCCCCCCGCCATAAACTCGGCCGGGTAGTGCGCTTTCAACCACAGCGTCTGGTAAGAGACCAGCGCGTAGGCGGCGGAGTGTGATTTGTTAAATCCGTAACCGGCGAATTTTTCCACCAGGTCGAAGATTTTCATCGCCAGTTCGCCATCAACGCCGTTTTTCTTCGCACCTTCTTCGAAAGTGCCGCGCTGCTTGGCCATCTCTTCTGGCTTTTTCTTACCCATCGCACGACGCAGCATATCTGCGCCGCCCAGCGTATAGCCGGAAAGCACCTGGGCAATCTGCATCACCTGTTCCTGATACAGAATGATGCCATAAGTCGGCTCCAGCACCGGTTTCAGGCTTTCGTGCTGCCACTGAACGTCCGGGTAGGAAATCTCTTCGCGCCCGTGCTTACGGTCAATAAAGTTATCTACCATGCCCGACTGCAGCGGCCCCGGACGGAACAGGGCCACCAGCGCGATCATATCTTCGAAGCAGTCAGGCTGCAGACGCTTGATCAGATCTTTCATGCCGCGCGATTCAAGCTGGAATACCGCCGTGGTTTCCGAGCGCTGCAGCATGTCGAAGCTTTTCTTGTCATCCAGCGGGATGGCCGCGATATCCAGCGGCGGCTCGCCGTTTTTTTCACGGCGGGCGTTAATCATCTCCAGCGCCCAGTTGATGATGGTGAGCGTACGCAGACCAAGGAAGTCGAATTTGACCAGCCCGGCATATTCCACGTCGTTTTTATCAAACTGGGTCACCGGGTGCTGACCGGCTTCATCACAGTACAGCGGGGCAAAATCGGTGATTTTAGTCGGCGCGATCACCACGCCACCGGCGTGTTTACCGGCGTTACGCGTGACGCCTTCCAGCTTACGCGCCATGTCGATCAGCGCTTTAACCTCTTCATCTGCCTCGTAGATTTCCGGCAGTTGCGGTTCGGCTTCAAACGCTTTCGCCAGCGTCATACCCGGATCGGGCGGCACAAGTTTGGAGATGCGATCGACAAAGCCATACGGGTGGCCCAGCACGCGGCCCACGTCGCGGATCACCGCTTTCGCCGCCATGGTACCGAAGGTGATGATCTGGGATACCGCGTCGCGGCCGTACATATCCGCCACGTGCTCGATCACCTGGTCACGTTTTTCCATGCAGAAATCGACGTCAAAGTCAGGCATGGAGACACGTTCCGGGTTAAGGAAACGTTCGAACAGCAGATCGAATTCGAGAGGATCGAGGTCGGTAATTTTCAGCGCGTAGGCCACCAGCGAGCCCGCACCGGAGCCTCGTCCGGGGCCAACCGGGACACCGTTATCCTTCGACCACTGGATAAACTCCATGACGATGAGGAAGTAGCCAGGGAACCCCATCTGGTTGATCACCTGAAGTTCGATATCCAGACGCGCATCGTATTCCGGACGTTTTTCCGCCCGCACAGCGGGATCGGGGAAGAGGAATTCAAGACGCTCTTCCAGCCCCTCTTTCGATTTGGCGACGAGGAAATCTTCTGTGGTCATCTCCCCGGTGGGGAATTGCGGCAGGAAGTACTCGCCCAGACGCACGGTCACGTTGCAGCGTTTCGCGATCTCAACGGTGTTTTCCAGCGCTTCCGGGATGTCCGCGAACAGTTCGCACATCTCATCTTCAGTACGCATGTACTGTTGTGCAGAATAGTTGCGGGGGCGCTTCGGATCGTCGAGCGTGAAGCCATCGTGGATCGCGACGCGAATTTCATGGGCGTCGAAATCACCCGCGTCGATAAAACGCACGTCGTTAGTGGCGACGACCGGCAGACCGCGCTCTTCGGCCAGTGCGACGGCCGCATGCAGGTAGTTTTCTTCATCCGCACGGCCAGTACGGATCAACTCCAGGTAGTAGCGATCGCGAAAATGTTCTTCATAAAACGACACGCACTGTTCGACCAGCGCCATGTTGCCGCGCAACAGGCTACGACCGACGTCGCCCATCCGCGCGCCGGACAGTAAAATCAACCCTTCGTTGTGTTCGAGGTGGGCGCGGGAAATCAGCAGCGTCAGGTTCTGGTAGCCGGTATTATTGGCGGCAAGTACCGTCAGTTCAGTGAGTTCATCGCCCAGTAGATCGCTCTGGACGTGAAAATCAGCGCCGACTATCGGCTTCATGCCGGCGCCGTGTCCCGCTCCGTAGAACTTCACCAGCCCGCACAGGTTGGTGAAATCGGTGATCGCCAGCGCAGGCATGCCAATCGCGGCCGCCTTTTTCACCAGCGGCCCGGTCTTCGCCAGCCCATCGATCATGGAGTAGTCACTGTGCACCCGCAGGTGTACGAAACGTGGTTCAGCCATCTTCAGATTCCGCGTTGCTTAATAGCGCCCGGTCAGGACACAAGACCCAGCGCACGTTTTACCGGAGCAAAACTGCGTCGATGATGCTCGGTCGCACCGTGCTCGGCCAGCTTCTCCAGGTGGAAAGCGGTAGGATACCCTTTATGCTGCGCAAAGCCATACTGGGGAAAGTTGAGATCCAGTGCCGTCATTTCCGCATCACGCGTCACTTTCGCCAGAATCGACGCGGCGCTGATTTCCTGGACCCGGCTGTCGCCTTTGACCACCGCCATCGACGGCATGGGCAGCGCCGGGCAGCGGTTGCCATCAATCAGCACATATTCCGGTGCGATTTTTAAGCCAGCAACGGCGCGCTGCATCGCCAGCATGGTGGCATGCAAAATATTCAGTTCGTCGATTTCATGCGGCTCTGCGCGGCCAAGGCTCCAGCACAGGGCTTTCTCAGTGATTTCGTCAAACAGCGCAAGGCGGCGCTTTTCAGAGAGTTTTTTCGAGTCGTTGAGGCCCACAATCGGACCGTTAGCCAGCAACGGCAGCAGCGCGTCAGCCAGCGCCTGCGGCTGGCAGTCGTCCTGCAGCAGCTCTTTCACCAGTTCACGTCCGGCGAGCAGGTTCGGCAGTGAAACGTAGTCCGTTTTCACTAACCGCTTCGCCAGCCAGAATGTCAACGGCTTCATGCGATAACCGACGACCATCGGGCATTTCGCCAGCATACACTCCAGCGCCGCCGTGCCGGACGCCAGCAGGGCGGCATCGCTGGCGACCATCGCTTCGCGCCCTTTACCATCAAGCAAGTGCACGCGAAGATCGGGAGCGACTTCCGCTTTGATGCGCTCAAACTGTTCACGGCGCTTCGCGTTAACCAGCGGCACCACGACTTCAAGATCGGGATAATGATTGCGCAGGATCTGCGCCGTTTTCAGGAAATCCGCGCTGAGCATTTCCACTTCTGCGCCACGGCTGCCGGGCAGCAAGGCGAGACAATGGGCGTCATGCGGAATACCTAACACATCGCGCGCCGCGTTTTTATCGGGATCCAGCGGCATGGCATCGGCCATGGTGTGGCCGATAAACCGGCACGGGACGTTGAAACGGTCATAAAACGCTTTTTCGAAAGGCAGGAACGCGAGCACCAGGTGGGTGGATCTGCCGATTTTGAAAACGCGTTTTTGTCGCCAGGCCCAGACGGACGGGCTGACGTAATGAATGGTTTTGATCCCCTGCTTTTTCAGATTGCCCTCGAGGGTAATGTTGAAGTCAGGCGCATCAATACCGACGAAAACATCGGGTTTAAGTTCGGTAAAACGTTGGGTGAGATCGGCGCGAATGTGCAGCAGACGACGCAGACGCCCCAGCACCTCGACAACGCCCATCACCGCCAGCTCTTCCATTTCATACCAGGCTTCACAACCTTCCGCCTGCATCAATGGCCCCGCCACACCGACAAAACGTGCGTTGGGAACCCGCGCTTTCAGAGCACGGATGAGACCTGCGCCAAGGATATCGCCGGAGGTTTCTCCGGCGACCAGGGCAATTGTCAGAGGACGCTGTTCCGCCATTAACGAATCAGTCCGCGCGTCGAACGTTCGAAGAACTCGGTGAACGCTTTGACTTCCGGATACTGTTCGGCCAGGGCTTCAATCTCTGGTTTGGCTTCTTCCAGCGTTTTACCGCTACGGTACAGCTGTTTGTACGCGTTACGGATCGCCGTAATCGCCTCACGACTAAAGCCGCGACGCTTCAGCCCTTCGATGTTAACGCCGAAAGGCGTGGCGTGGTTGCCCTGCGCAATCACGTACGGCGGTACGTCCTGGGCAACGCCAGAACAGCCGCCAACCATCACATGCGCACCAATGATGCAGAACTGATGGATGGCCGTCATACCGCCGATAATCGCGAAGTCATCAATCGATACGTGCCCCGCCAGCGTTGCGTTGTTGGCGAGAATGCAGCGGTTGCCGAGCGTGCAGTCATGTGCCACGTGGGCATTAACCATCAGCAGGTTATCGCTGCCCACCTTCGTCAGTCCACCGCCCTGTACTGTGCCGCGATGAATAGTCACGCTTTCGCGGATGCGGTTACGGTCGCCGATTTCCACACGCGTCGGTTCACCAGCATATTTGAGATCCTGGTTAACTTCCCCGATGGAAGCGAACTGATAGATCACGTTGTCTTTACCGATCGTCGTGTGACCGTTAACCACAACATGAGATTTCAGTACGGTGCCCTCGCCGATTTCAACATTCGGGCCAACAATACAAAACGGACCAATGTGCGCGTTGGCACCGATAACGGCACCCTCTTCCACAATGGCGGTGGGATGAACAAAGGCAGTTTTATCAATCACGTATCAGGCCTCCCGGCTACGCGCACACATCATCGTCGCTTCGCAGACCACTTTCCCGTCAACGAGGGCAACGCCCTTGAAGCGGGTCAGGCCACGACGGGTTTTCTCGAAGGTCACTTCCATGATCATTTGATCGCCAGGCACAACCGGGCGTTTAAAGCGTGCTTCGTCGATCCCGGCGAAATAGTACAGCTCGCCAGGTTCCAGTTTGCCTACGCTTTTAAACGCCAGAATACCGGTGGCCTGCGCCATCGCTTCCAGGATCAGCACGCCCGGAAAAATCGGTTTACCAGGGAAGTGCCCCTGGAAAAACGGTTCGTTTACAGAAACATTTTTCACTGCGCGCAGAAAACGACCTTCTTCAAAATCCAACACGCGATCGACCAGTAAGAACGGGTAGCGGTGTGGCAGAAGCTCTAAAATCTCTTCAATGTGCAGAGTATGAGTGTCAGTAGTCAAAATACTCTTCCTGTCAAAAATATACTGAATGGCAATAATAACACGGCCTGCCGCAATCACAGGAATGCCGACAGGCCGGGAAATGCAGGGTCTGAATGATGAATTTTTAGTCTTGTTGATTGACCTTGCGCTCAATACTCTTAAGACGCTTATTCATATCATCAATGTTCATCACCAGGGCTGCCGTTTTGCGCCACACTTTGTTCGGTTGCAACGGAATACCGGAGGAATAGACGCCAGGTTCGGTGATCGGACGCATAACCATGCCCATACCGGTGACCGTCACCTTGTCGCAAATTTCCATATGCCCGTTAATCACGCTGGCACCGCCAATCATGCAGTAACGGCCAATTTTCAGGCTTCCCGCCATGATAACGCCACCTGCAACCGCGGTATTGTCGCCAATAACCACGTTGTGTGCAATCTGGCACTGGTTATCAATGATAACACCGTTGCCGATCACCGTGTCGTCCAGCGCCCCACGGTCAATCGTGGTACAGGCGCCAATCTCCACACGATCGCCAATAAGAACGCGACCGAGTTGCGGGATCTTAACCCAGTTACCGCGATCATTGGCGTAACCGAAGCCGTCAGCGCCGATCACGGTGCTGGACTGGATCAGGCAATTTTCGCCGATTTCAATCTCGTGGTAAACGGTAACGTTAGCCCACAGTCGGGAACCCGCACCGATTTTTGTGTTTTTACCCACGAAGCAGCCCGCGCCGATAACAACGTTATCGCCAAGCACGACGCCGGATTCGATCACCGCGTTCGCCCCGACAGAAACGTTGTTGCCGAGCGTTGCCGATGCGTCGATCACCGCACTGGGTGCGATGTTCTGCGCTGGCTGCGGCGTGGTATCAAGAATTTGTGCCATACGAGCGTAGGTCAGGTAGGGATTCTTCACTACCAGGGCCGCGCTTTTGGCAAAAGGAAGATCGTCCTGCGTCATCACGATCGCAGAGGCCTGGCAAAGCGCCAGGTGTTCACGGTATTTAGGATTCACCATGAACGAAATGTGACCTGCTTTAGCAGATTGCATGGACGCAACGCCGGTGATGACGAGATCGCCATCACCGTGTAATTCTGCATCCAACTGCTGAGCTAAATCAGCCAGTCGAATTGAAGGCATTACTTATTTAACCTGTTTCAGTACATCAGCGGTGATATCTTTGATATCGCTGCTGTTGTAAGCGACGGTATTCGCGTCAACAACCAGGTCGATGCTTTGATCGTCAGCCACTTTCTTCACGGCAGTCTGGATACGGGTGACCAGTTTACCGCGCTCTTCGTTAGAGCGACGCGCACGATCCTGCTCGAAAGCCTGGGCTTTCTGAGAGAAGGTCTGACGCTGAGACATGATGTCTTTTTCCAGTTTGGTGCGGTCGCTGGCCTTCATGGTAGAACCATCGCGCTGCAAACGCTGCATTTTGGATTGCAGATCGGATTCCTGACGCTGCAGTTCGCCGGCACGGCCTTTGAACTCGTTTTCCAGCGTAGCAGAAACGCCTGTTTTCTGTGCAACCTGCTGGAACAGACTACCCATGTTAACAATCGCAATTTTGTCCGCTGCCTGAGCAGACGTTGCCATTGCTAAACCGAGACCTGCAGCTAATAACCACTTTTTCACAATTAACTCCTTACCATCCCATATGTACCCTGAGGTACCGTCTTTTGCGTGGCCTGGCGACCACCGAAGTGTTCACCTGAGTCATCGCTACACTGCATATGCATTCCTTTGCACCGAACAATTACCAGGTTTTACCAATGTTAAACTGGAACTGTTCTGCTTTGTCTCCGTCGTATTTCTTGAACGGCTGGGCGTAGGAGAAGACCAACGGCCCCAATGGAGACATCCATTGTAATGCGATACCGGCTGACATACGGATATTACTCGGATCGCTATAATCCGGAATACCTGCTGCACGCGTTGCTGCGGTGTTCTCCCAATGGGTATCCCACACAGAACCCGCATCCCAGAAGAAGGATGTACGAATCGAGTTCGCGTACTTATCGCTAACGAACGGCGTCGGAACAATTAACTCCATGCTGGCGACGCCCATGGCGTTACCACCGACCGCATCATCAGACTTACAAATACCTGAGCTCTGGTTACATTCATCCAGACCCGGTGCGCCATAATACGCGGCTTTCGGGCCGATGTTATTCGACTGGAAGCCACGCACGGTGCTGGAACCACCGGCATAGAAGTTTTCATAGAACGGCATCTCTTTGCCGCCCAGACCGTCACCATAGCCCCAGCGGGTACGACCCAGCACCACCCATTTGTGATCGTCATCGATCGGGAAGTAGGAGGCGGTATCCAGCGTCATTTTGTAGAACTCGTTATCGGAGCCCGGGACCGTCACTTTACCGTTCAGGTTGACGCGATTACCTTTCGTCGGGAAGAACCCGCGGTCGAGGTTGTTATACGTCCAACCGTAGTTGAAGGTGAAGTCATCTGCCGAGAAGCCGTTGTCATCCTGCGTTACGCTGGCTGGCTGGCCGATTGACGTCAGATAACGGTTCATCGCCACCTGCGGTTCCATGTTAGACAGGTCGTTATGGACGTAACCTAACCCGGCGCGCAGCGTGTTATATTCGTTAATCGGGAAACCGAGCGTTCCGTCTACACCGTAGCTCTTGTTGGTGTAGGAGGAGAGGTCAGCATCATCCGCTTTAAAATCATTGTAGAAGATACGACCGCCGAGGCTCACACCATCAACCGTAAAATACGGGTTGGTCACAGAAAATTCGGAATAGGTCTGATAGTCGTTTTTGGTGCCATTGATGCCGACAGAGTAACCGGTACCTAACCAGTTATCCTGCTGAACGCCGACCTGGAAGCTCACGCCGCTTTCTGTGCCGTAACCGACACCAAAGTTGAAGCTACCGGTGTTACGCTCTTTCACCTTGTAAACCACATCGACCTGATCCGGGTTCCCCGATACGCGCTGGGTATCCACATCAACCGTTTCGAAGTAGCCCAGACGGTTCAGACGCTCTTTACCCTGATCAACGAGATCGCTGCCCAGCCACGCGCCTTCCATCTGGCGCATTTCGCGGCGCAGAACGGCATCTTTCGAGGTGTCGTTACCTTCGAAGCGGATCTTACGCACGTAGTAACGGTTACCGGCATCGACGTTCACATGCAGCTTAACGGTTTTGTCAGCGTCGTTGATTTCAGGCTGAGACTGTACGCGCGGATAGGCGTAACCATAGCGACCCAGAAGCTTTTTAATATCATCTTCCATTTTGGTTACTTTGGTACCGTTGTAGAGCTCACCCGGCTCCACTTTGGTCAGGCTTTCGATCTCGGCGGAGTGCCCCGCCAGATTACCGCTCACCTGCACGCCAGACAGTTTGTACTGGTCGCCTTCGGTGATGTTGACGGTAATATAGATGCCTTTTTTGTCCGGCGTCAGGCTGACCTGCGTCGAATCAATGTTGAAGCGTGCGTAACCGCGATCCAGATAGTAGCTGCGCAGGGTTTCAAGGTCGCCCGCCAGTTTCTGTTTCTGATATTTACGATCGCCCACTACGTTCCACCATGGCACTTCATCACGCAGCTGGAAGCTGGAGATCAGTTCGTCAGTGGTAAACGCGTGGTTACCCACAATGTTGATTTGTTGGATTGTGGCAGAGACGCCTTCCTGGAAGACCAGCTTGAGGTCAACGCGGTTACGCGGCAGCGGGGTCACCACGGCTTTCACGCTGGCGCTGTATTTCCCTACGCTGTAGTAAAAATCTTCCAGCCCCTTCTCGATGTCGGAAAGGGTTGTGCGGTCAAGGGATTCGCCAACGCGAACACCGGAGGCTTCCAGGTTCTGCTTCAGCATGTCATCTTTCACCGACTTGTTACCGGAGAAAGTGATGCTGGCAATAGTGGGACGCTCTTTGACCTGCACCAGCAGCGTATCACCATCCCGCAGAACGCGTACGTCCTCAAAGTTTCCGGTCGCGAACAGGGCGCGAATGGTGTTACTGATGTCGTCATCAGTCACCGTATCGCCCGGTCGCACTGGCATACTCAGAAGGGCCGCACCAACGGCGACTCGCTGCAAGCCTTCGAAATGAATGTCCTTCACTACGAACCCGTCAGCACCGTATACGGTCGCGCTGCTAAACAGCAGCGACGCTATAAGCAACTTTTTCATCGCCATCGTTATTATGCGTTCTTCCTAACCATCTCTCTTAGAGCCGAGAGAAATCATTGAAAAGTGCAAGCCCCATTAACAGCACCAGCAGAATTGAGCCAATGCGATAACTAAAGTCTTGAACTCGCTCGGATACCGGTCCGCCTTTCAGCTTTTCAATCGCTAAAAAGAGCAGATGACCCCCATCGAGTACGGGCAGCGGGAACAGGTTGATGATGCCGAGATTCACACTGATGAGTGCAAGAAACATCAGATAGTAAATCAACCCAAACTCCGCTGACATCCCAGCCCCCTGGGCGATAGAGATCGGCCCACTGAGGTTGTTCAGTTTTACGTCACCGGTTATCAATTTTCCTAGCATCCGAACCGTTAACGTCATCAGTTGCCAGGTTTTATCCGTGGCCTGAAGGATGGCGTCAAACGGTCCATATTGCCGAACTGTCTTAAACTCATCGGGCAGCGGTGTGACTTTTGGCACCACCCCTGCAAAACCCTGAGCCACATCACTACCGCGTTTTGTGTCGGGTATCAATGTTAATGACAAGGCGCTGCCCTGCCGTTCAATCTCAAGAGCCAATGGCTTACCAGGATTATCACGCACCAGCGTAACAAACGTTAACCATCGCGTCAGCGGCTGACCACCGACTTTAACGATCCTGTCGCCGGCTTGCAAACCTGCTTTGCTTGCCGCGGAATCTGGCTGCACTTCTGCCAGAACAGTCTCGATTTGTGCCGTGCGGGGATGGATCCCCAGCGCGGTGACCGGATCTTGTTTATCCGGCTCAAAAGCCCAGTGCCGAAGATCAAGGATTTTATCCTGGCGCTGGGGACTTCCGAAAGGGGCAACCGTGATTGTCGTCTGAGAATCGCCAATTTTTGCGACGAGCGCCAGACGCACCGCATCCCAATCAGGCGTTTCGATACCGTCAACGGCTTTAAGTTCCGTCCCAGGTGCAATTTGTGCTTCCGCAGCAATCGAATTGGGTGTTATTTCACCAACCACGGGCCGAATGCCAGGCACNAAGAAAAACCCCCAGCCAGTAAGCGAAAATAGCAAAGAGAAAATTGGCCACCGGACCGGCGGCGATAACAGCGGCGCGTTGCCCCACTGTTTTATTGTTGAATGCGTAATGGCGCATTTCCGGCGTGACCGGTTCAACGCGCTCATCCAGCATTTTGACGTAGCCGCCAAGGGGGATCAGAGCGATCACAAATTCGGTGCCGCGCTTGTCGACGCGGCGCCACAGCGCTTTCCCGAAACCGATGGAAAAACGCTCAACACGAACACCGCAACGGCGAGCAACCCAGAAATGACCAAACTCATGCACGGTGATCAGCACACCCAGCGCAATGATAAACGCAGCCAAATTCCAGAGAATGCTCAGCATAAAACCTTCCGTTAAATCGTCCTGAAAACTAACAGTAACAGACAGGCGAAGACCGGAACAGCCGCCGTCAGGCTGTCAATACGATCCAGAATACCGCCGTGCCCTGGAATCAAATGACCGCTGTCTTTGATTCCCGCTTCCCGCTTAAACATACTCTCAGTGAGATCGCCGAGAACAGAGGCCAATGCCGCCACAACAGAACAAAGTAATAAGGTCGCCGGAGCCACTTCCAGATTAGCCCACATGCCGCCGCTGTAAACCCCCCGCCGATAAACCCTTGCCACGTTTTGCCCGGAGAGACTTTCGGTGCCAGCTTATGCTTGCCGAACAGTTTTCCGAACATGTACGCACCGGAGTCCGCACCCCACACCAGCACCATAACGTAAAGCAGCCACAGCGCGCCGCTGTAGTGGTTTACATCGTAGTGCCATGCGCGCAGCGCCACCATGCCCCAGAAAAACGGCACGATAGTCAGTAAACCAAAAATCAGACGCAGGGTTTTAGAGTTGCGCCACCATGCCGCAGAGCCGGGGTAAGACAACACCAGCAACAGCGCCACCACCCACCAGCCGAGCGAGGCCCAGAGCGTGCCTTCAATCAACGGTTGATGGATATTTTGATGATATTCCGGCAGTAAAAACAGCATAACCACCAGTAACAGGCCGCAAAGTACCGCCAGCCAGACTCGCTGGGTGCGAGACGTGAAACCGCTTAACTGACCCCATTCCCACGCAGCCAGCATCGAGACGACGAGCGTGACAATGGCGAACCCCAGGGGCGGCAAAAGGAACAGTGCCGCGATGACAACGGGAATTAAAACGAAAGCAGAAATCAGGCGATACTTCAGCAAAAGCGACCCCCATCAGGCATTTTCGCCACCTGGCTCGGTGCCGCCGAAACGACGCTCACGATTGGCAAAGGCATGCAACGCACCTTCAAAGTCTTGTTCATCGAAATCGGGCCAAAGAACATCGGTGAAGTAAAGTTCAGCGTAGGCGATTTGCCAGAGCAGAAAGTTACTGATGCGATGTTCTCCCCCTGTCCTAATAACTAAATCTACGGGAGCCAGCTCGTGCATGCAGATTTGCTGACTCAGCAAATCTTCAGTGATTTGATCGGGGCGGAGTGCGCCTTCCTGAACCTGTTCAGCCAGATGCTGAACTCCCTGAATAATATCCCAACGACCGCCGTAATTTGCCGCAATATTGAGTGTTAACCCTGTATTATTCTGCGTCAATGCTTCGGCTTTACGAATTCTTTCCTGCAAACGCGCATTGAAACGGCTGGTATCGCCAATAATACGCAAACGCACATTGTGGCGATTCAGACTTTTTACTTCGCTGTCCAGCGCCCAGACGAACAGCTCCATCAACGCGCTGACTTCCTGCGCCGGTCGATTCCAGTTTTCACTGCTGAATGCGTAAAGGGTTAACGCGCTGATACCATTATTTGCAGCAAAGGAGACCGCGCGACGAACGGATTTCGCCCCCGCTTTATGACCAAAGGCTCGTATCTTCCCTTGTCTCTTCGCCCAGCGCCCATTGCCGTCCATGATTATCGCCACATGATGACAGCCATGTGCGGGCAATTTTTCGCTTATTGGTTGATTCGCAGACAACATAACGCGTTAATGATCCATGAAAAGGAATTAGCGGTACTACGGAATACCCGCCCCTGACAGCCCATCACTGCGCTGCTGGCTTCGCGTCGACCCAGGGCCAACCACGGGATACAGTCTAAAGCTTTACGCAAAAAAAGCCGTGGAAAATCACGGCTCACCCGCCCGCAAACGATCAAATCGCTACGACAGGGTGGCGCAGACTATATCACCGAAGCCCTGCGCTAACAAATGTCGCGACTCAACACAGGCGGATTATCATCAGCTTGCGAAACGCATCACTTGTTTTTGCGCCAGTTCACGCGCGCCAGCATCCACCGCAAGCACTTCATCAATACTTTGCGGTTCTGCCATCGACATCATCTCCAGTACCGATAAATTTAATGCAGCGATATCGGTAAAGCGAATGCGTCCGGCAAGGAAGGCGGCGACGGTGATCTCATTCGCCGCATTCAGCGTCGTGGTCGCCGCCTGCCCGTTCTCAAACGCGTCCATCGCCAGTTTCAGGCACGGATAACGATCGTAATCAGGCGCGGCAAAACTTAATGTTCCCAGCGAGCAGAAATCGAGTGGTTTAGCGCCGGAGACCACGCGCGCAGGCCAGCCCATGGTATGGGCGATCGGCGTACGCATGTCTGGCTCTCCGAGTTGCGCCAGCACGCTGCCATCCAGATAACGCACCATCGAGTGGATGACCGATTGCGGATGCAGCACCACTTCCATCTGCGCGGCAGAAGCATTAAACAGCCAACGGGCTTCGATATATTCCAGACCTTTGTTCATCATGGTGGCCGAATCGACGGAGATTTTACGCCCCATCGACCAGTTCGGATGTTTGCATGCCTGATCCGGCGTCATTGATGCCATCTCAGACAACGCGGTCTCACGAAACGGGCCACCAGACCCGGTAAGCAGAATCGACGAAACGCCATTCTGCTCCAGGTCAGCGTATCCCAGGTTCTGCTGAATTGTTTCCGGTAAACTCTGAAAAATCGCGTTATGCTCACTGTCCACAGGCAATAATTGTGCGCCACTGCGTTTCACCGCGTCCATAAACAAACGCCCGCAGGTGACCAGCGCTTCCTTGTTTGCCAGCAGTACCGCTTTGCCTGCATGGATTGCGGCAAGCGTGGGTACCAGTCCTGCCGCCCCGACAATTGCCGCCATCACCTGGTCGACATCATCCAGCGCGGCGACATCGCTGGCCGCCTGTTGACCGCTCATCACTTCCGTCCGGCTAGCGTGCTGCTGCAATGCGATTTTCAGCGCTTTCGCACTCTCTTCATCATCCATCACTGCAAAGCGCGGCGTGAACTCCAGGCATTGCTCGACCATCCGGTCAACGTTTTTACCGGCGACCAGCGCGGTAACGGCGAAACGGTCGCGGTTATGACGTACCACATCCAGTGTGTTACAGCCAATGGAGCCAGTAGAGCCAAGAACGGTTAATTGCTTCATGAAAGATCCGGAAGAATTTTAAAAGAGGTAAAAAGCAAAACGCCGCCAGCAAAGCTATAAGCCTCCTGTACGGCGTTGTCGGCTATCCGCGCAAATCAGAACTGCATCAGTTCTGCTTCTTTTTCTGCCAGCGCGGTATCAATTTTCTTGATGGCCACGTCGGTCAGTTTCTGCACGTCATCCTGAGAGCGGCGATCGTCATCTTCGCTGATCTCTTTATCTTTCAGCAGTGCTTTTACTTTGTCGTTCGCATCACGGCGAACGTTACGCACGGCCACACGACCCTGCTCCGCTTCGCCACGCACGACTTTGATCAGATCTTTACGACGTTCTTCGGTCAGCGGCGGCAGTGGAACACGGATGTCGCTGCCCGCAGAGCTCGGGTTCAGACCCAGGTCGGACGCCATAATGGCTTTCTCAACCGCCGGCCCCATAGAACGATCGAACACGTTGATTTTCAGCGTGCGGGTATCTTCTACTGTGACGCTGGCCAGCTGACGCAGCGGCGTCGGCGTACCGTAATATTCGACGACAATGCCATCCAGCAGGCTGGGAGAAGCACGGCCCGTGCGAATTTTGCTGATTTGGTTTTTGAATGCTTCTACGCACTTGTCCATGCGTACTTCGGCATCTTTTCTGATATCGCTAATCACGTTACGAATCCTTGAAAACTTGTCTCAGTCAGACCAGACAGTCACACCGCGAAGAATAAAGTGTGCTAAGTATAGTCTCGTTTAAATCATGCCACCGGGTAAATCACCCGCCATTGTTAAAGCGGAATCTTACCTGTATTTGGCCGCGACGGAAATTATTCCGTGATCAAAGTGCCTTCTTTTTCGCCCATGACAACGCGACGCAGTGCGCCTGGCTTGTTCATGTTAAAGACGCGAATCGGCAGGTTGTGGTCACGAGCCAGCGTAAAGGCGGCCAGATCCATGACTTTCAATTCTTTTTCCAGCACATCCTGATAGGTGAGCTGTTCGTACAGCGTGGCGGTCGGATCCTTCATCGGATCGGCGGAAAACACGCCGTCCACCTTGGTGGCTTTCAGCACCACATCCGCTTCGATCTCGATACCGCGCAGGCAGGCAGCGGAATCGGTGGTGAAGAACGGGTTGCCGGTACCGGCGGAGAGGATCACCACACGGTTGTTGCGCAGCAGGCTGATGGCTTCCGCCCAGCTGTAGTTATCACACACGCCATTCAACGGAATGGCAGACATCAGACGAGCATTCACATAGGCGCGATGCAGCGCGTCACGCATTGCCAGACCGTTCATGACGGTCGCCAGCATCCCCATGTGATCGCCCACCACGCGGTTCATGCCCGCTTTCGCAAGGCCTGCGCCGCGGAATAAGTTACCGCCACCAATCACCACACCGACCTGGATACCCAGTTCAACCAGTTCCTTAATTTCCTGCGCCATACGGTCGAGAATGCTTGCATCAATGCCGAAGCCTTCTGAGCCCTGCAGCGCTTCGCCACTCAGCTTAAGCAGAATACGTTTGTAGACGGGTTTTGCGTTGGTAGCCATGTTTCTTTCCTGAGACTGTCACGAATGGGATGGTTTTTTCTGGCGACATCATGCGTTGCTTCACAGTCGTACCCAATCGGAGCTGACTGAATTTCACATGATGGGTACAAAGAAGAGCCGCCCTCAGGCGGCTCCTTTACAGCGATTAAGACTGCTTGGACATTGCAGCAACTTCTGCTGCGAAGTCAGTCTCAACTTTCTCGATGCCTTCGCCCACTTCAAAGCGGATGAAGCCAGTCACGTCAGCGTTGTGCTCTTTCAGCAGCTGTCCAACGGTTTTGCTCGGATCCATCACGAAAGGCTGACCAGTCAGAGAAACTTCGCCGGTGAATTTCTTCATGCGGCCTTCAACCATTTTCTCTGCGATTTCTTTCGGCTTGCCAGACTGCATGGCGATGTCCAGCTGTACCTGGTACTCTTTTTCTACCACGTCAGCAGACACGTCTTCCGGCTTAACGAATTCCGGCTTGCTTGCAGCAACGTGCATTGCCAGCTGTTTAACCAGTTCTTCGTCAGCGCCAGTTGCAGCAACCAGAACGCCGATACGCGCGCCGTGCAGGTAGCTGCCCAGCACGTTGCCTTCCAGGGAAGATACGCGACGGATGTTGATGTTCTCACCGATTTTAGCAACCAGGGCAACACGCTCTTCTTCGAACTGTGCTTTCAGAACTTCAACGTCAGTGATTTTGCCTGCAGTGGCAGCGTCCAGAACTTTGTTAGCAAACGCCTGGAAACCACCATCTTTAGCCACGAAGTCAGTCTGGCAGTTAACTTCCAGAATCACACCGTAGTTGCCTTCGATTTTGGTCAGGATCACGCCGTCAGCAGCCACGTTGCCTGCTTTTTTCGCCGCTTTGATAGCGCCGGATTTACGCATGTTCTCGATTGCCAGCTCGATGTCGCCGTTAGCTTCAACCAGAGCTTTTTTACATTCCATCATGCCTGCGCCAGTACGTTCGCGCAGCTCTTTTACCAGGGAAGCGGTAATTTCAGCCATTCTAAAATCCTCGGGAGATTGAGACCTGCCTGGCTCCCGGCCAAACAGGTATAAAAGTGAAAAAGGGGCCATATAGAGGCCCCTAACCAAACTCAGTACTACCTGGTTAAATAAGGGCTTGAACCTTATTATTCAGCTTCTACGAAGCTTTCTTCCGCCTGAGAAGCCAGATCCTGAGAACGGCCTTCACGAACGGTCGCAGCGACTGCGCCCAGGTACAGGCTGACAGCACGGATAGCATCGTCGTTACCCGGGATAACGAAATCAACGCCGTCCGGATCAGAGTTAGTATCAACGATAGCAAATACCGGAATACCCAGGTTGTTTGCTTCTTTGATTGCGATGTGCTCGTGGTCAGCGTCGATAACGAACAGTGCGTCCGGCAGGCCGCCCATGTCTTTGATACCGCCCAGGCTGTTTTCCAGCTTGTCCAGCTCACGAGTGCGCATCAGCGCTTCTTTCTTGGTCAGCTTTTCGAAAGTACCGTCCTGAGACTGAGTTTCCAGATCTTTCAGACGTTTGATGGACTGACGAACGGTTTTCCAGTTAGTCAGCATACCGCCCAGCCAGCGATGGTTCACGAAGAACTGATCGCAGCTGTTAGCCGCTTCTTTCACCGCTTCGCTCGCAGCGCGTTTGGTACCAACGAAAAGGATTTTACCTTTACGAGAAGAGATCTTGTTCAGCTCAGCCAGCGCTTCGTTGAACATCGGTACAGTTTTCTCAAGGTTGATGATGTGAACTTTGTTACGCGCACCGAAGATGAACGGCTTCATTTTCGGGTTCCAGTAACGGGTCTGGTGACCGAAGTGAACACCAGCCTTGAGCATGTCGCGCATGGAAACAGTTGCCATGTTTAAAACCTCTATATAAAAGTTGGGGTTATGCCTCCACGTATCCCATATTACCGACCCCGAAGGGCACCCCGGAATATGTGCCGATACGTGTGTGTTGTTACACAAAGTGAGATTTATCGCTTCCGTCCAGCCTGTGTATCTGAAATGGATCGGAAGTCCGGCGCGCTTTATACCACAAATCACTGCCGGAAACCAATAATTGTTGGCGCAGTGTGCGGTAAAGGATTCTCAATTTGGCAGGAAGTACGCCAGGCTGATACCATTGCAGCACGTAGATTAGTATTGCCGATAAATCGGCCCTGATGGACAGAATTCATGGCTATCTCAATCAAGACCCCTGAAGAAATCGAAAAAATGCGCGTCGCGGGCAAACTGGCCGCGGATGTGCTGGAGATGATCGAACCGTTTATTAAGCCGGGCGTGAGCACCGGCGAACTGGATCGCATCTGCAACGACTACATTGTTAACGAACAGCATGCAATTTCAGCCTGCCTCGGCTATCACGGTTTCCCGAAATCCGTGTGCATCTCAATTAATGAAGTGGTATGCCATGGCATTCCGGATGACGAAAAATTGCTGAAAGACGGCGATATCGTCAACATCGACGTGACCGTCATTAAAGACGAGTACCACGGCGACACCTCAAAAATGTTTATTGTCGGTAAACCGACGATTCTGGGCGAGCGTCTGTGCCGCGTCACGCAGGAAAGCCTGTACCTCGCCCTGAAAATGGTGAAACCGGGCATTCGCCTGCGTACCCTCGGCGCCGCTATTCAGAAATTTGTCGAAGCGGAAGGCTTCTCCGTGGTGCGCGAATACTGCGGTCACGGTATTGGCCGCGGGTTCCACGAAGAGCCTCAGGTACTGCACTATGATGCCGATGACGGCGGCGTGGTGCTGAAACAGGGCATGACTTTCACCATTGAACCGATGGTCAACGCCGGTGATTACCGCATCCGCACCATGAAAGACGGCTGGACGGTGAAAACCAAAGACAGAAGCTTGTCTGCACAGTACGAGCATACTATTGTGGTGACGGACAACGGCTGCGAAATTCTGACACTACGCAAGGATGACACCATCCCGGCGATAATCTCGCACAACGAATGACGAAGAGCCGGCGAAAGCCGGCTTTTTTATGGGTGATAGCTTTCTCTTATGGGTGGCGCGATGAACACTTCTTTACCTGACACCACACTGCCTGTTTTGCCTGATCAGCCCGCGAACCCGGTCTCGTGGCCCGAAGAATTTCTCAACTGCGCCACCATTAAGGCGCAACTGGAAACGTTCCAGCGCTGGCTTGGCGACGCCTTCGACAACGGTATTTCCGCTGAGCAGCTGATTGATGCCCGCACCGTGTTTATCGATCAGCTGTTGCAACGCCTGTGGCTGCATTACGGTTTTGGCGAGATAAGCGACGTGGCGCTGGTGGCGGTGGGCGGCTACGGTCGTGGCGAACTGCACCCGCTGTCAGATATCGACCTGCTGATACTCAGCCGCAAAAAGCTGCCGGACGAGGAAGCACAAAAAATTGGCGAACTGCTGACGCTGCTGTGGGACATCAAGCTGGAAGTCGGCCACAGCGTCCGTACGCTGGAAGAGTGCCTGCTGGAAGGGCTTTCGGACCTTACCGTCGCCACTAACCTGATTGAAACCCGCCTGCTTATCGGCGATGTCGCGCTGTTTCTCGAACTGCAAAAACACATTTTCAGCGACGGCTTCTGGCCTTCCGAGAAATTCTTTGCCGCGAAAGTAGAAGAGCAGAACGACCGCCACCAGCGCTATCACGGCACCAGCTACAACCTCGAACCGGATATCAAAAGCAGCCCTGGCGGATTGCGGGATATCCATACCCTGCAGTGGGTCGCGCGCCGTCACTTTGGCGCCACCTCGCTCGACGAAATGGTCGGTTTCGGTTTTCTGACTGAAGCCGAGCGTAATGAGCTGAACGAGTGTCTGCATCTGCTGTGGCGCATCCGTTTTGCGCTCCATCTGGAACTTAACCGCTACGATAACCGCCTGCTGTTCGATCGTCAGCTCAGCGTCGCGCAACGGCTCAACTACCACGGCGAAGGGAATGAGCCGGTTGAGCACATGATGAAGGATTTTTATCGTGTCACCCGCCGCGTCGGCGAACTCAATCAGATGCTGCTGCAGCTGTTTGACGAAGCCATTCTGGCGCTGACCGAGGACGAAAAACCGCGCCCACTGGATGACGATTTTCAGCTACGCGGCACGCTTATCGATCTGCGCGACGACACGCTGTTCATGCGCGAACCGCAGGCCATTTTGCGAATGTTCTACATCATGGTGCGCAACAGCACCATCACCGGGATCTACTCCACCACGCTGCGCCATTTGCGTCACGCGCGCCGCCATCTCGCACAGCCGCTGTGCTACATCCCGGAGGCGCGGTCGATTTTCCTCAGCATGCTGCGCCACCCCGGCGCGGTACGCCGCGGTCTGCTGCCGATGCACCGCCACAGCGTGCTGTGGGCCTATATGCCGCAGTGGTCGTATATCGTCGGGCAAATGCAGTTTGACTTGTTTCACGCCTACACCGTCGATGAGCACACCATTCGCGTCCTGCTGAAGCTGGAAAGTTTTGCCCGCGAAGAGACCCGCCCGCAGCATCCGTTGTGCGTTGAACTCTGGCCGCGGCTGAATCACCCGGAACTGATCCTCATCGCCGCGCTGTTTCACGATATCGCCAAAGGGCGCGGCGGCGACCATTCCGTTCTCGGCGCGCAGGACGTACTCAAGTTTGCCGAGCTGCACGGCCTGAATTCCCGCGAAACACAGCTGGTGGCCTGGCTGGTACGCCACCATCTGTTGATGTCGGTGACCGCCCAGCGTCGCGATATTCAGGATCCCGAGGTCATCAAGCAATTCGCCGAAGCGGTACAAACCGAAAACCGCCTGCGTTTTCTGGTCTGTCTGACCGTCGCCGATATCTGCGCCACCAACGAAACCCTGTGGAACAGCTGGAAGCAGAGCCTGCTGCGCGAACTCTATTTCGCCACGGAAAAACAGCTGCGCCGCGGTATGCAAAGCATGCCGGACATGCGCGAACGCGTGCGGCATCATCAGTTACAGGCGCTGGCGCTGCTGCGGATGGACAACATCGACGAAGAAGCGTTGCATCAGATCTGGGCGCGCTGCCGCGCCAACTACTTTGTGCGTCATACGCCGAACCAGCTCGCCTGGCACGCGCGCCATCTGCTTCAGCATGACCTGACAAAACCGTTGATTCTGCTGAGCCCGCAGGCAACCCGCGGCGGCACGGAGATTTTTATCTGGAGCCCTGACCGCCCCTATCTCTTTGCCGCCGTTTGTGCGGAGCTGGACAGACGCAACCTCAGCGTTCACGACGCGCAGATTTTCACTACCCGCGACGGCATGGCGATGGATACCTTTATCGTGCTGGAGCCTGACGGCAGCCCGCTGTCGGCAGATCGCCACGACGTGATTCGTCACGGTCTGGAACAGGCCATCACCCAGCGCGCCTGGCAGCCGCCAACGCCACGGCGGAAACCGGCAAAACTGCGCCATTTTACGGTCGATACCGAAGTCAGTTTCCTGCCGACGCATACTGACAGAAAATCCTTCCTTGAGCTGATCGCCCTCGATCAACCCGGACTGCTGGCACGCGTTGGCCAGGTGTTTGCCGACCTCGGCATTTCGCTTCACGGGGCGAGGATCACCACAATTGGTGAGCGAGTAGAAGATTTATTTATAATCGCCACCGCCGACCGGCGTGCCCTTAATAATGCGCTGCAGCAAGAAGTGCAACAGCGGTTGACAGCAGCCCTCAATCCAAACGATAAAGGGTAACGTTATTTTTTTAGTGAATGGAAAGAGAAACAATGCAGCAGTTACAGAACGTTATTGAGTCCGCTTTTGAACGCCGTGCCGAGATCACTCCGGCAAACGTGGATACCGTCACCCGCGAAGCGGTAAACCAGGTCATTTCCTTGCTGGATTCCGGCGCCCTGCGCGTTGCCGAAAAAATCGAGGGTCAATGGGTGACCCATCAGTGGCTGAAGAAAGCGGTTCTGCTCTCTTTCCGTATTAACGATAATCAGGTTATCGACGGTGCGGAAAGCCGCTACTTCGATAAAGTGCCGATGAAATTCGCCGATTACGATCAGGCGCGCTTCCAGAAAGAAGGTTTCCGCGTTGTGCCGCCAGCGGCCGTGCGCCAGGGTGCGTTCATCGCCCGCAACACCGTGCTGATGCCGTCTTATGTGAACATCGGCGCGTACGTTGACGAAGGCTCCATGGTCGATACCTGGGCAACCGTTGGCTCCTGCGCGCAAATTGGTAAAAACGTTCACCTGTCCGGCGGCGTAGGCATCGGCGGCGTTCTGGAACCGCTGCAGGCTAACCCGACTATCATTGAAGACAACTGCTTCATTGGTGCGCGTTCTGAAATCGTCGAAGGCGTAATCGTCGAAGAAGGCGCGGTGATCTCCATGGGCGTCTACATCGGTCAGAGCACCAAAATTTACGATCGTGAAACCGGTGAAGTGCATTACGGTCGCGTTCCGGCGGGCTCCGTGGTGGTATCCGGCAACCTGCCGTCAAAAGACGGCAAATACAGCCTGTACTGCGCGGTCATTGTCAAAAAAGTCGACGCAAAAACGCGCGGCAAAGTCGGTATTAACGAGTTGCTACGCACCATCGATTAATATCGGATGAAAAGCGGGCTTGCCCCGCTTTTTTTACACGTCGCGCTGGCGGAAACGGATTTTTTCATTAATTATTCAATAGTTATATTGAAATTAGGGGTACCGCTATGTACGACAATCTGAAAAGTTTGGGTATTACCAATCCTGATGAAATCGATCGTTACAGCCTCCGGCAGGAAGCCAACAACGATATCCTGAAAATCTATTTCCAGAAGGATAAGGGCGAGTTTTTCGCGAAAAGCGTGAAGTTCAAATATCCACGCCAGCGGAAAACCGTCGTGGCGGATGGCGTTGGACAGGGCTACAAAGAGGTGCAGGAAATCAGCCCTAATCTGCGCTATGTGATTGATGAACTTGATCAGATCTGCCTGCGCGATCGTACGGAAGTCGATCTGAAGCGCAAGATCCTCGATGACCTTCGTCACCTGGAAAGCGTTGTGACCAACAAGATCAACGAAATCGAAGCCGATCTTGAAAAGCTGACCCGTACCAAATAAGTCGTTTGTTGCCGGGTGGCGGTGTCCCCTCCCCCGGCACGCTCATCACCGCTGTTCATCCAGCTGCAGAGCAATATACAGCAGTAGCCTGTCGTCAAAATTACCCAAATCCAGCCCCGTCAGCTCTGAAATGCGGTTCAGGCGATATTCCAGCGTATTGCGGTGGATAAACAGCGCCTTTGAGGTCGCCAGCGGTTGTACGTTGTGGCGAAACCACGCCTGCAGGGTGCGGCGTAGCAGCCCGTTGTTATCCATCGCTTTCAGGCGCACCAGCGGGCGGGCAAGCTCATTCGCCTGCCAGCCGCCGCGCAGACTGTCGAGCAGCACGGGTAACATCAGATCCTGATAAAAATAGCTGCGGCTGTCGGGCATGCGCTGTTTGCCCACCATCATCGTCGTTCGCGCGGTGCGCCAGGAGCGCGCAATGCTGCCCGGGCCGGTAAAGTAATTCCCCAGCGCCACGCGAAAACGCAACTGGCCATTCTCTTTCATGCGGGAAATCAGTTGCTCCACGCGGCGACGGTGATCGTCCGCGTCCCAGCGGCCAAAGGTGTTCAGCGCCGGTTTCAACACCACCATTTCGGTGAGCGACACAATCGCAATCAGATTATTGCGCTCGGGTGTGGTCAGCGCCGTTTGCAGCTGTTGCAGTTCTGCCATTGCACTGTCGACGCCAAGCTGCCCACTGTCGACTTCCACTACCGCGGCGACGCGCGGCTGGTTGAGGTCAATACCGAGACGCTGTGCCCACTCCGTCAATGCCGGGGTGTTCTCTTCAGCCTGGATCAGGTTCATTACCAGTTCTTCACGCANNCCCCGGTCAGGCCGATAACACCGACGATCTCCCCTTCCAGACGCAGCGGCAGGTTGATCCCTTCACGGACACCGTGCAGATGGCGGGCGACGGCGTGATCGATATCCACGACCCGGCCCTGTGAGAGCACCAGCAACGCGCCTTCGTGCAATTCCCCAATGCGCTCACGATCACCACTACCGATGATCCGGCCACGGGCATCCATCACGTTGATATTGGTATCGATAATGCGCATGGTTCGCGCCACGATATCCTGCGCCATTTTGGTATCAAGATGCCAGCCAGCCATATCCCCTCCTGTCAGCAGAGCATCAGCTTAGTGAAGATACTACGCTACCACATTGTGCAGATGCACAAACCAGCAGTCAGATCTATGGAGATGTGGGAATAATCACAAATTGAAAAGAAAGCGGCCTCTCCCGGACGGGAGAGGCCTTGAGGATTACTGCATCAGCAGGTAAATCGTGCTGTCGCCGCGCTGGATGTTCAGCGCCAGAACAGACGGTTTGCTGTCGAGGATCTTACGCAGATCCGCAATGTTCTTCACCGGCTGCTGGTTAGCACCGACGATGATATCGCCTTTCTTCAGGCCAATCTGCGCGGCCGGCGACGCAGCTTTCACTGCATTCACCACCACGCCTTTATCCTGGCCTTTGTTGCTCATTTCCGCGCCTTCAATGCCGCTGAAAATAGAGCTGGATTCGACCTGCGTCTGGCTACTCTGCTGCAGCTCCAGCGAGACCGTCATCGGTTTGCCGTCACGCAGCAGACCCAGGCTGACTTTGCTGCCGACCGGCATTGAGCCTACCTGCGCACGCAGCGCGGCGAAGCTGCTGATCGGTTTGCCGCCCAGCGAGGTGATGACGTCGCCCGCTTTAATGCCCGCTTTCGCAGCGGACGAGTTCGGCATCACCTGGCTGACAAACGCTCCGCGCTGCGCGTCGACTTTCATCGCTTTCGCCAGCTCAGAGTTCAGTTCGGTACCCATAATGCCCAGCTCGCCGCGTTTCACCTGGCCAAACTTGACCATCTGTTCGGTCAGGCTTTTCACCATGTTACTCGGAATAGCAAAACCGATACCGATGTTGCCGCCGTCCGGTGCCAGAATCGCAGTGTTGATACCAATCAGCTCGCCGTTGAGGTTAACCAGCGCGCCGCCAGAATTTCCGCGGTTAATCGCGGCATCCGTCTGGATAAAGTTTTCGTAGTTTTCAACGTTCAGGCCACTACGGCCCAACGCGGACACAATCCCGGAGGTCACGGTTTCGCCGAGACCAAACGGGTTACCGATCGCCACCGTGTAATCACCGACGCGCAGCGCATCGGAGTCGGCAAGTTTAATCGCCGTCAGGTTTTTCGGATCCTGAACCTGGATCAGGGCGATGTCGGAGCGCGGATCTTTGCCGACCACTTTGGCGTCTAACTTACGGCCATCGCTCAACTGGACTTTAATTGAGGTTGCATTGTCGACCACGTGGTTATTGGTGACCACATAGCCTTTCGCGGCATCAATAATCACACCGGAACCCAGCGCCATGAATTTTTGCTGCTGGCCGCCGCCGTTGCCACCGGCACCCGGGCCGCCGGGGCCACCCTGGCAGAACGGAGAGCTCTGGAAGGGGGAGCCGTCCTGGCAGAACGGGGAATCTTCACCAAAGAACTGCTGGAAGTTGCGCGGCATCCGCGGCGTATTAACGGTGGTGCTACCCTCAACGTTAATACTCACCACTGAAGGCATTACTTTTTCAAGCATCGGCGCCAGACTCGGCATTTGCTGAGCCGTCGTTGCCGCTGAGGCCGTTTCCGCTGCTGTCGCCGACAGCGGGGATAACGCTAAGCTTAAACTCAGAGCCAGTGCACTCATTGCTAACGTGGTTTTTTTCATGTTTCTCAATCTCAATTCCAATTTCAGATAGGGCTAAAACGCTGTGTACGTCACTATCAGATTCACTTTATAACGGGAAGTTCCGGGATTAAGTTTATGGAAAAAGTAAAAATTTATTGGTCGTCTTTACAAAACTCACCGCTTATTCCACCGCCATAAGACGACGGTATTCATCCCACGCGTAGAGATCTGTCATGCCGCTGATATAGTCCTGGATCAGGCGGCAGCGATAATAATATTCCATGACCACAAACGCCGCCGAATCACGCGGAATTTTATTTACCGCTTCGATATACGCCAGCCGGTGGCGGGTCGACAGTTTCTGAAAAAGCCGCGACTCGATCGGCAAATGGCGCAGCCGTTCTTTGGCCACCAGCTCGCTAAAATCATGCTCAGATAATTCCAGCAGCGGCTTGTAGATTTCCAGCAGGCCGCTAATGACGCGGTATCCCTGCAATTCCAGCTGTTCGACATCCGGGTGGCAGAACACATGCTTCATTGCCACCTTTTTATAGAGATCAAGCAGTTGGCTAAAATCGCTGTCGTCCTCCAGTAACGCATGGTTAAATTCGCCGTCAAAAATCTGCGCGATATTATCAATAAAGCGCTGGGCGGCGTAGGGCACCAGTTTATTCAGCGTATTGACCCGCAAATACATAAAGAACTGATCTTCGGTACTGCGGCTCAGGGAATTAGAACGCGATTTGTCCCAGGCATTTTCGACGACCTGAGAAAATAGCGATCCTTTTTCATGATGCCCCCAGGCATCATGAAGATGCTGATAAAGCTGCTCCACACTAAATATGCGTTTTTCTACCGCATCTTCAAGGTCTGCGACGCAATAAGAAATATCGTCAGCAGCTTCCATTATCCAGGTCAGCGGAAAACGACTGTAAGGCGCCAGCGAAAGTTCTTTACGCAGCCGCGCAATGTATGGCTCTTCTGACAGGTAATAACCCGGTTTTTTCATCAGATAGCTATGGGTTTGCGGCGGTGGCCCCACCCACCATGCCGGACGGGTGTACTTCAGAATGCAGCCCACCTGCGCCCAGGTCAGGTTCATGCGCATCAACGTATGCACCAGGCGAATGCCCTGCGCGTTGCCTTCAAACTGGCACAGATCCTGGCGCACCTTGCGGCGCTGTTCGTTCAAGGCTTCTTCGCCTTCCCGCAGCCGTAAACCCAGCACCAGACAGCGATCGTCGCTCATCGGCTGACTGGCGGCATCGCTCGGAAACAGCCGCTGGCGGAACCAGTCGTTGATCGCCGCTTCGCCAAAGTGGCCGAACGGCGGGTTGCCAATGTCATGCATCAGGCAGGCCATTTCGACAATGCTCTCAAACGGCCCGGTCAGTTCGTCCAGCCCGTAGGGGGTCAGCAGCTTTTGCTCTTTCAGACGCGTCAGCACCTCTTTGGCGATATAACGCCCGACCTGCTGCACTTCCAGCGAATGGGTCAGGCGCGTGCGCACCGCGGCATTTCGCTCCAGCGGGAAGACCTGGGTTTTTTGCTGCAATCGACGAATCGCTGGCGAATTGATGATGCGCCCGCGGTCGCTTTCGAAAATGCGCAGGATCTCGTGTTCGGTTTTCTCGCCCTGGGGTGAACGATAACGCCGACGCCAGTTAATTTTGTTGCGAAAGTCGATCTTAGCCATACCCGCTCCCGGTCCGGAAATGCGCATCTTCTGAGCGCATGATAAACTATGCCTTTAATTATGACTTATCGCGAGTAAATCTATGAAAATCGGCATTATTGGTGCAATGGAAGAAGAAGTTACGCTGCTGCGTGACAACATCGAGAACCGCAAAACGCTTACGCTCGGCGGTAGCGAAATTTACACCGGTACGCTGAATGGCACAGAGATCGCACTGCTCAAATCCGGGATCGGTAAAGTCGCCGCGGCGATGGGTGCGACCCTGTTACTCGAGCACTGCAAACCCGATGTCATTATTAACACCGGCTCTGCGGGCGGTCTGGCGTCAACGCTGAAAGTGGGCGATATCGTCGTCTCCGATGAAGCGCGCTATCACGACGCCGACGTCACCGCTTTCGGTTACGAATATGGCCAGCTACCAGGCTGCCCGGCAGGCTTTAAGGCGGATGAAAAACTGATTGCCGCCGCAGAAAGCTGCATTAGAGAGCTGAACCTGAACGCGGTACGCGGGCTTATCGTCAGCGGCGATGCGTTTATTAACGGCTCTGTCGGCCTGGCGAAAATCCGCCACAACTTCCCGCAGGCGATTGCCGTAGAGATGGAAGCGACCGCCATTGCGCACGTCTGCCATAACTTTAAGGTGCCGTTTGTGGTGGTTCGCGCGATCTCCGACGTCGCTGACCAGCAATCGCACCTCAGCTTTGACGAATTCCTCGCGGTCGCGGCGAAACAGTCTACCCTGATGGTAGAAACGCTGGTGCAGAAGCTGGCGCGTGGCTAACGCATACGTCAGGGCCATCGTTGCCCTGTTCTTCCTTGCCCCGGCGTGGCTGCTCGCCGCGCCGCGGGTCATTTCGCTTTCCCCGTCCAATACCGAACTGGCTTTCGCAGCAGGCATTACACCTGTCGCGGTCAGTGCTTTTTCCGACTATCCCCCCGAAGCCGCTGGCATCGAACAGGTGGCGAGCTGGCAGGGTATCAACCTTGAACGCATCGTGGCGCTGAAACCGGACCTTGTGCTGGCGTGGAAAGAGGGCAATGCCGAACGTCAGATTAACCAGTTGAGCGCGTTGGGCATTCACGTGTTGTGGATTGAAACCGATTCGGTCAGCAATATCATCGACGCGCTGCAACAACTGGCCGCGTGGAGTCCGCAGCCGGAAAAGGCGAAACAGGCCGTCCGCACCTTACAGCACGACTACGAAGAACTAAAAACCCGCTACGCCAGCGCGCCGAAAACGCGTGTTTTTTTACAGTTCGGGGCGAATCCCCTGTTTACCAGCGGAAAAAACTCCATTCAGAATGAGATCCTCGAACTCTGCGGCGGAGAAAATATTTTTGCCGCAAGTCGGGTTCCCTGGCCGCAGGTCAGCCGCGAGCAGGTGCTGTCCCGCGATCCGCAGGCCATTGTGTTCGGTGGAAATGCGCGTGAAATTCCGAAAATTGAGGCTTACTGGCATACCCAGCTCAAAATTCCGGTTATTGCCCTGAATAGTGACTGGTTTGAACGCGCGAGCCCGCGTATTATCCTCGCCGCAAAACAACTCTGTTCTGCGCTTGCGCAGGTGAATCAGGCAGGAAAATAACGATGCTCGTGTATTGGCTGGATATCGTAGGTACAGCCGTTTTTGCTATCTCCGGCGTTCTGCTCGCCGGCAAACTTCGCATGGATCCGTTTGGCGTTCTGGTGCTCGGCGTGGTGACGGCCGTCGGCGGCGGCACCATTCGTGATATGGCGCTGGCCAATGGCCCGGTATTCTGGGTGAAAGACCCCACCGATCTGGTCGTGGCGATGATCACCAGCATGCTGACAATCCTGCTGGTGCGTCAGCCGCGCCGGTTGCCCAAATGGATTTTACCGGTGCTGGATGCCGTCGGGCTGGCGGTGTTCGTCGGCATTGGCGTTAATAAAGCGTTTCTTGCCGACAGTGGCCCGTTAGTCGCCATCTGCATGGGCGTGGTGACGGGCGTTGGCGGCGGGATCATCCGTGATGTGCTGGCACGTGAAATTCCGATGATTTTGCGCACCGAAATCTACGCCACCGCCTGTATTGCGGGCGGTATTGTACACGCGACGGCGCATTACACCTTTGCGATGTCACTCGAAAATTCGGCGATGCTGGGGATGTTAGTAACGCTGGTGATTCGTCTGGCGGCGATACGCTGGCATCTGAAACTGCCGACGTTTGCGCTGGATGAGAACGGGCGGTAAACGGTTTTGTCGGCCCGGCAAACACCGGGCCAACCGCATCAGACGCTGAACGAGGAACCACACCCGCAGGTGCTGGTGGCGTTCGGGTTGGAGACGATAAAGCGAGAACCTTCCAGACCTTCCGTGTAATCCACAGAACCGCCCACCAGGTACTGCAGGCTCATCGGATCCACAACCAGACCCACGCCCTGCTTCTCAATGGTCATATCGCCTTCGTTGATTTGATCGTCAAAGGTAAAACCGTACTGGAACCCGCTGCAACCACCGCCAGTGATGTACACGCGCAGTTTCAGGTTCGGGTTGTCTTCGTCCGCAATCAGGCTTTTTACCTTGTTAGCTGCGGCATCAGTAAACTGCAGCGGCAGCGCTGCTACGTCATCACTCATTTCTTACTCCCGGTTATACTGCAGTCAGGTTAAATTATAACCTGAGCTTTTGAGCCATTATCTAATACCCGAGTATTTCGTTCAAGTATTCTCCCCACCAACCTGCTGTGTATTGCGCTCTTGTTCTGCCTGTTGTTTTGCCAGGGTACGCGCGAGGATAGTGGAGTATAGCGGTTTACCGCCCAAAAATTGTGCCAGTAGTGTTGCGCCAAGACAGGTAATAATCATTGGCAAAATGAGCTGATAATTGTCGGTCATTTCCAGAACCAGCACGATCCCGGTGAGCGGCGCGCGCAACGACGCAGCCAGCAGCGCCCCCATTCCGGCAATCGCGAAGGTGCCCGCGTCCAGCTGATACGCCGGAAAACTGACCGCCGCCGCCATGCCGAACGCGGTGCCGAGCAGCGTTCCCAGCGCCAGCATCGGCGCAAAAATGCCACCCGGTGCGCCGGAAGAGAAGCAGAGCAGCGTCGTCAACACGCGGGCGATGAAGATAAACAGCAGCACACCGATGGTGTNAATTGCCCGCCGCCGCGATGGGGATCAGGTAAAAACCCCCGCCTGCCGCCGCCGGTTGAATCAACCCCAGCACACCGCACGCCCCGCCAATCACCCCGCCGATCAGCACCCATTTTTTGATTTCCCCGCCGTGCAGGCGTTGAAACATATCCTGCGTCCGCAGCACCAGCGCGTTGAAGAGCGGGCCAACGCCGCCAAAAATCATCCCCAAAACCAGATACAACCACAGCGTGTTCACCGGCGCGTTCGACAGATGCCCCACATCGATAATCGCCACTTCGCCATTGAAAATACGGAACACGATGCTCGACATGATCACGCCCGTAAATACCGCTTTAATGGAGATGAGGTTATAGCGAAACTGCGGGCGCATTTCTTCGATGATAAACAGGATCCCCGCCAGCGGCGCGTTAAACGCCGCCGATAACCCCGCCGCAGCCCCGGTCGCCAGCAGCGTATGGCGCGCTTCCGGGCTGCGCATGCGAAACAGATCCAGCACCATGCGGCCGATATTGCCGCCAATCTGCACCGTTGGTCCTTCGCGGCCGAGCACCATTCCTGCGCCGAGCGTGCCCATCCCGCCGATAAATTTCACCGGTAGTACCCGCCACCAGCGCACCGGACGCAGCTCTTCCAGCGCGCCTTCAATTTCCGGGATCCCCGACCCACCCGCTTCCGGCGCAAAACGGCGCACCAGAAAATACCCCACCATCGCCAGTAGCGCCGAGAGAACAAAGGCCAGCGGCCAGACGAGAAAGCCGTGATCCGCCACCTGCGCCAGAGTCCCGAGTCGCCCGTTCTGTACCCACGTAACGGCTTTTTCAAAGGCGACGCCCACCAGTCCGGTGATAGAGCCAACCACGGCGGCCATCAGCAAAATCGCCAGCGGCGTTTTGTCACGGTTGAGCAGACGACGCACCACGTGGCGGCGGCGTAAACGAAGCAATTGCTGTGATTCAAAAGAGGGAGATTCAGGTTTCATGCGTTCGGCGTTAATAAGTCATACAAAATGCGGACGTATTGTACTTATCCTACATCACTTCCTGTTTTGATTTGGGCAAAACTTTCATAACCTTTGCGGAATACCTTAGAATAGTCCTCATTTCGCTTTCTACGAACCAGGAACAGGCTATGAGCAAATCAGAAAACCTCTACAGCGCAGCGCGCGAACTCATCCCCGGCGGCGTGAATTCGCCGGTGCGCGCCTTTACCGGCGTGGGCGGGACTCCGCTGTTTATTGAACGTGCCGATGGCGCTTACCTGTACGACGTGGACGGCAAAGCGTATGTCGATTACGTCGGTTCCTGGGGGCCGATGGTGCTCGGACACAACCACCCGGCGATCCGCAATGTGGTGATTGAAGCGGCCGAACGCGGTCTGAGCTTCGGTGCACCGACGGAAATGGAAGTGAAAATGGCCGCGCTGGTCACCGAACTGGTGCCGACGATGGACATGGTGCGCATGGTGAACTCCGGCACCGAGGCGACCATGAGCGCCATCCGCCTGGCGCGGGGTTTTACCGGCCGCGATAAAATCATCAAATTTGAAGGCTGCTATCACGGCCATGCCGACTGCCTGCTGGTAAAAGCCGGTTCCGGTGCGCTGACCCTCGGCCAGCCGAATTCCCCGGGCGTACCAGCAGATTTTGCAAAACATACCCTGACCTGCACGTATAACGATCTCGCGTCCGTACGTGCGGCGTTCGAACAGTATCCGCAGGATATCGCCTGCATCATCGTAGAACCGGTCGCGGGCAACATGAACTGTATTCCGCCGCAGCCGGATTTCCTGCCGGGTCTGCGCGCGCTGTGCGACGAGTTCGGCGCGCTGCTGATCATCGACGAAGTAATGACCGGTTTCCGCGTGGCGCTCGCGGGTGCGCAGTCGTATTACGATGTGGTGCCGGATCTGACCTGCCTCGGCAAAATCATCGGCGGCGGCATGCCTGTCGGCGCATTTGGCGGACGCCGTGACGTAATGGACGCGCTGGCACCAACCGGCCCGGTGTATCAGGCGGGCACGTTGTCCGGTAACCCGATTGCGATGGCGGCGGGCTATGCCTGCCTGACGGAGGTCTCTCAGCCGGGCATCCACTCCACGCTCACGGCGCTGACCACCCAACTGGCGGACGGCCTGCGGGAAGCGGCGAAAGAAGCGGGGATCCCGCTGGTCGTAAACCACGTTGGCGGCATGTTCGGCATTTTCTTTACCGACGCCAACACCGTGACCTGCTATCAGGATGTGGTGAAATGCGACGTGGAACGTTTTAAACGCTTCTTCCACCTGATGCTCGACGAAGGCGTTTACCTGGCGCCNNTTTGAAGCGGGCTTTATGTCTGTGGCGCACAGCGAAGAAGATATCGATAACACCATCGACGCGGCGCGCCGGGTGTTTGCACAGCTGTAAGGTTAACTGCCGGGTAGCGCACAGCCACCCGGCATTTTTTACCGGCTCTGCTTCCTCAGCAGATAGATAAAGTACGGCGCGCCGATAAACGTCGACAGNNCCCCCGCCCAACGGTAAGATGGTCAGCCAGCGACGGCAAAACGGCACCAGCGCCAGCAGCACAACCATCATCAGCCCGGTGCGAACCACCTGCGGATACGTCGCGTTGTAGGTCGAACCGGAAATCCACGTCAGGATCTGCGCCATCCGTGGATCGCCGCTGGCCTGTAACATCATCAACACCGGCGGCGATCAGGATAACCAGTAACGTCGCCGCCGCGCCGAGACTCCCGGCAGGCATCAGCCAGCCGAACGCATCGCCCGGCACAAAGAACAGCATCAACACCACGCCAAACGCTGCGCCGGAGGAGATCCCCAGCACTTCAGGGCTGGCCATCGGGTTACCGGTCAGGCGCTGAATAATGCAGCCCGCCACCGCCAGCATCATCCCGGCGATCAGCGCCGCCAGAATACGCGGTGCGCGCCATTCCATCAGTTGATTCAGTAGCTCGCTGCCCGCCCACTGCCAGCCCTGAGAATCGCGGCCAAAAGAGAGTGAGACCAGCATCACCAGCAGCAGTACAGCCAGCCCCGTCAGAGACCAGGCCAGCACACGCTGACGGCGATCGCCGGCATCCATCGCTGGCGCGCTGATACTGCGCAGACGCGGCAGCAACCACAGCAGCAGCGGCGCGCCAATCAGCGCGGTCACAGAACCGGTTGAGACTTCCATCCACACGCGGGAAAGCCAGAGAATGATTTGATCGGAGAGCCAGAGGATCAGCGCGCCAATCAGCGGTGCCAGCATCAGGCGGGACAGCAACCGCCGTGCACCAAGCATTTTCGCCAGCAGCGGCGCAAACAGGCCGATAAAACCGATGATCCCCACCGCGTTCACCAGCAAGGCGCTGATGACAATTGCCAGCACCAGTGCCGCCAGACGCGCCAGCGACAGCGCGAGGCCAAGATTACGCGCCACACCATCGTCCAGCCCCATCAGGGTCAGCGGGCGCAGCAGCAGCAACGTCAGCATCACGCCGCCGAGCAGTTGCGGCCACAGCTGTTGCACCACGCCCCAGTCGGTTTGCGTCAGCGTCCCGGTGCCCCACAGGAACACGCTTTGCAGTTGATCATGATGGAAAATCGCCAGCAGTTGATTCATCGCGCCGCAGTACATGCTGACCACCAGACCGGCGAGAATCAGCGTCACCGGCGACAGGCGTTTGCCCCAGGAGACGCCAAACACCAACGCGCCAACGACACATGCCCCGGCCAGCGCCGCGAACTGCGCCGTCAGCGCCCCCGGTAATGCCCACAGCGTGGTCACGGTGATCCCCAGTTGCGCGCCCGTCGCGACGCCAAGTGTCGTCGGTTCCGCCAGCGGGTTACGCAGCACCTGCTGGAACAGCACGCCCACCAGGCCCAGCCCGGCGCCCACCAGTAGCGACACCGCTACGCGCGGCAACAGGCTGTAGTGGAACAGCATCTGCGCGATGTTGTCGATGTCCGGCTGCCAGAACGCCTCGCCCCACTGCGCCCGTGGCAGCGCGACGTTGAAATTCACCCAGCTCAGCGCCGACGCGGCAATAAATAAAACGAGTAACAGCGTGGCCGGGAAAGGTGCGATTCGCGATCTCATGCTTTCCCTCCCAGCGCGTTATCCAGTACGCGGACAAAATTCATCGCTGACAGCGTAGCGCCGTAAAACCACACCGCCGGAACGCGCTGGAAGCGCTGCTGACGGACAAACGGCATCGCCTGCCACAGCGGCGTCGCCATCAGTTTTTGCATTTCAAGGTCGTTGCCGTGGTCAAAGCACAGCACGTCCACATCCTTAAAGCCGCCGAGCCGGTCGATCCCCACCACTTCACTTCCCCAGAAATTGGGGTTGCCCTGCCAGGCGTTCACGATACCGTACGCGTCAAGGATCGGCTGGAACAGGCAGTTCGGGCCAAAGGCGAGCACGTGGCGGGCGTCCAGCAGCGTCAGCATCAGCAACGGGCGCTGGCCACGCTGTGCGAAGCGCGGTTTGTACTGTGCGACAAACTGGTCGAAGTAATCAAGGTGCTGGCGAGCCCTGGTTTCCAGCCCCAGCAACTGCGACATTTCCACCAGTGATTTACGCGCCATTCCCAGCGGATTTTTACCGTCGCTGAAGTTAAAGCCGCGACCGGGGGCGATTTTCGCCAGCTTCTCCGGCGACGGGCCGTAGCCTGCTGACCAGACCATGTACGAGGGTTTCATTTCGGTCAGCAGTTCAAGATTGGGCTCGGTGCGTAATCCAACGTCAATCACCGAATCAGGTAACGCGGGCTCGTTCACCCACAGCTTATAGTTGGGAATATCGGCGATACCGTACGGCGTGACGCCAAGCGCCAGCAACAGCTCAACTGGCAGCCATTCAAGCGCCACGATGCGGTGCGGATCAACGGATGCCGCACGGGCGCTATTCATCTTCAACAGCAGCGGTGACAGCGCCATGGCTGTCAGCAAGCGTCGGCGGCTAATGCATAGTGAACGGTTCATCAATAGACAAAACTCACCGGCGCTGCCCCCGCCGGGTGCGGCAGGATGCCCATTGGAATACCGTAAATTTGCTCCAGCGTTTCACCGCACATCAGCGTTTCCGGCGTCCCCTGTGCAATCATTTCACCGCCGCGCAGTGCCACCAGAAAATCGCAGTATCGCGCCGCCATGTTGATGTCATGCAGCACGGCGATCACCGTCAGGCCGCGCTGCTGGCTTAAGCGATGCACCAGCGNGATCCCCGCCCGCTGACGTTCGCCGCCGGAGAGGCTGTCCACGAGGCGGTGCGCCAGCGGCTTTAAGCCGACCAGGCTAATCGCCTCTTCCACTTTTTCTCTGTCCGCCACGCCAAAGCGCCCTAACGCGCCGTGCCACGGATAACGACCAATCGCCACCAGTTCGCGCACCGTCATCCCTTCCGCCTGCGGCAACTGCTGCGGCAGATAAGCGACCTTACGGGCGAATGACTTGCTGTTCCAGCTCTCCAGCGGCTGTCCGTCGAGCAGGATCTCCCCTTCCGACGGCGGTTGATGCCGACCGAGCATTTTCAGCAGTGTCGATTTCCCTGAGCCGTTATGACCGATAAGCCCGGTCACTTTGCCCACAGGGAAGGTCAGAGAAAGGGGATGCAGCAGCGTACGGCCCGGTACGCGGAAAGAGACGTTGCTAAGCGAAAAGGTAGTTTCGGAAAGAGAAGTTTTTTCCTGCATAGCGACCAACGTGTGAAAAAGGCGCGGCACGCCGCGCCTGAAAAGGATTTAGAAACGGAACGTTGCGGTGGCAACCACCTGACGCTCTGCGCCCCAGTAGCATGCGTAATCACGATAGCAACTGGACACGTATTCGCGGTCGAACAGGTTGGTCACATTCACTCCTATCGACGAGCCCGGCAGACCAAAACGCGCCAGATCGTACTTAATGGTGGCATCAGCCAGCGTGTAGCCCGCGACGTTGAACGCTTCGTTGTTGTTAGCGCCCGTGGTGTAGAAGCTGGAAGTTGAGCCGATATAGCGCGCACCTGCCCCGACCGTCAGACCGCTCAGCGCGGTTTCATGGAAGGTGTAATCCGCCCACAGCGACGCCATGTTACGCGGGATTTCCGCCGGGCGCTTGCCGCCATAAACGGTATCGTGTGTATATTCCGCATCGGTGAACGTGTAGCCCGCAGTGACGTCGATGTTTGCCGTCAGTGCCGCTTTCGCTTCCAGTTCAAAACCACGGGAACGGATTTCACCCGACTGGACGCTGAAAAGCGTATTTTCAGGATCCGGCGTCAGGTTGTGATTTTTCGTCAGTTGATAAACCGCCGCCGTAACTACCACTGGCATATCTTTCGGGACGTATTTCACGCCCGCTTCGTACTGCTTGCCGCGTGACGGATCGAACGGTTTGCCTTCTTTGGTCGCCCCAGAGACCGGTTCAAATGATTCGCTGTAGCTGATGTACGGAGAAATTCCGTTATCAAACAGGTAATTCAGACCACCGCGCCAGGTAAACTGCTGATCGTTAACTTCCGCCGTGGTGTTAGTAGAACGCGTGAGCGTCGACGTTTTCGCGAAGTCATAGCGACCGCCGAGCGTCAGCACCCATTTGTTCCATTCAGCCTGATCCTGTGCGTACAGGCCGGTCTGTTCCTGACGGTTCACCACTGCATACGGGAAGTTCACGTTAACGTTCGGGTTACCGTATTGCGGATCCTGCATGCTAATGGGATTAGCCGAACCGTAGTCAGCGTCGATGTCGTTACGCATGCGCAGGTAATCGACCCCGGTCAGCAGCGTATGATCCACAGTGCCGGTGGCAAATGTAGACTGCAGTTGGTTATCCACGGTGAAGCTGTTCAGGGCTTCATCAGAACGCACATATGCGCGACCGATCTGTGCCGGAGCGACATAGCTGTTGCCGTAGACAGAACGGTACAGCGTGTGGACCTGCGCGTAACGGAGGTTCTGACGTACGGTAAACGTATCATTAAACTCGTGCGCGAAGCTGTAACCCACCATCTGCTGGCGGCGAGTCATCGTGTTATTTTTTTCGCCTTCGTTGAAATCGGTCGGCAGCTTATGTGCTTTACCGTTAGCGTCGTAGTAAGGCACGACAGTGCCCTGACGCGGCAACCAGCCGTAATAACCTGCATCCGGATCGCTCTGGAAATTGCTCAGGAAGGTAAAGTCGGTTTTCGCGTCCGGGCGCCAGCTGAAGGAAGGCGCGATGGCGTAGCGGGAAGATTTCACCGCATCCTGCTGCGCGTCCTGGCTGCGGCCAAGACCGGTCAGGCGATAAGACCACACGCCTGCGTCATCAATGGCATCGCTGAAGTCGAAGCCCGTCTGCCACAGATTGTCGGTGCCCATTTTGAACTGGATTTCACGCAGCGGTTCGGTGGTTGGACGCTTGCTGACCATCGAGACGATACCGCCCGGATTGCTTTTGCCGTACAGCACCGATACCGGGCCGCGCATCAACTCCACGCGCTCAAGGAAATAAGGGTCCATCGACACTTCAGAGTAGTTATCGCCCTGAAGTTTCATGCCATCGAGATACTGGTTGGTGTTCACCGTCGTAGACGTAGTGAAGCCACGAATGGAAACCACATCATAGGTAGAAGAACTGCCGCGAGTGGAGAACACACCCGGCGTGTAGCCCAGCGCTTCTTTCACCGTTCCCGGCTGTTTCATGTCCATTTCTTCACGTGTCACCACGGAAACAGACTGCGGCGTTTTTTCAATTGGGGTATCGGTTTTGGTTGCCGTCGCGGTGCGTTTCGCTGCAATGGTCGGGGCCGGGCCCCAGGCGCTTTCCTGGGCGGCAGGTGCGGCGGTAACGGTGATGGTTTNTTCAGCCGCCTGTGCGTATACAGACATGCCGCTAACCGCTGTGGCTACTACCACTGCGATTTTACGCAGCGTGGCAGGCTTTGGCTGAGCAGTTTTTGGACGCGCCATTTCGTTTCTCTGATGAAATAGTGAATGATAACGTAAACGAGAATTATTATTATGACGGCTGCATAATAGGCGAAACGACGCTGGCATAGCAAGCGGAATGCGACCCTGAGGGTTTTAAGGGTATAAAAAATAACCGGAGCGTTGTTAGGGAGTTAGCGGAAGGTTAATTCGGGGAGCATGAAATGCCCCCTCCCCGGTGGAGAGAGGGCGTGTGTGCTGGCGTTAGTTACCGCCANGTTGCGGCTGCTGTTGAGGCTGCTGCTGCGACTGGTTAAACGGATTGCCCGGCTGCTGTTCCTGCTGCGCCTGACTCTGCTGGCACAGCGCGTCCGGGTTCGTCGTCCAGACCGGCAGCGTTCGCATGCCGCCACCGCCGCAGACAAAGTAGCCGTTGTCATCCACGCCCATATCGACGATATCTTCCGGCGGCGTCAGATTCAGCGGGATCGGCGACTGATTCGCCAGATAGCGCTGGTAAATCGACATCGCACCACTGGCACCGTACAGCTTCGTCGGCTGGTTGTTGTCGCGGCCCACCCAGGTGATCACCACTTCACGTCCGTCGATACCGGCAAACCAGGTATCAACGTTGTTGTTGGTGGTCCCGGTTTTCCCTGCCAGATGCAGACCCGGATACTTCGCGCCCAGCTGGCGACCCGTACCACGTTGCACCACCTGCTGCATGGTCCACAGCGTCATGTACGCCGCCTGCGCCGGAACCGCACGCTCTGCCTGCGGATAGCTCTGATACAGCACNNAGGCTGGCGCGGTTCCCGCCGCTGGCAATCGTCTGGAACGCCTGCGCCACTTCCACCGGCGTCAGGTTCAGCGCCCCCAGCAGCATGGCCGGCACCGCGTTAAGCTGATCTTTCGGCGCACCCAGTTTCTGCCAGGTGTCCGTTACCGCCGGCAGGCCCAGCGCCATCCCGAGATTCACCGTCGGCACGTTCATTGAACGGGTCAGCGCATCCACCAGCATCACCTGACCGCTGTAGCGGTGATCATCGTTCTGCGGCGACCAGGTCTGGCCGTTCGACAGACGAATAGCGATCGGCGCATCGGCAATCCAGGTGTTCAGACGATAGAGATTCGGCTGGCTCAGCGCAGTCAGGTAGGTCGCAGGTTTCGCCAGAGAACCAATCGAACGGCGCGCCTGCATGGCACGGTTGTAGCCCGCAAACTGCGGTTCCGCGCCGCCGACCATCGCCCGGACTTCGCCGCTAAAGCGGTCAACCACCACCATCGCGGTTTCCAGATCGCTCAGCTTGCGCTGTTTCTTCAGCTCAGGGATCCCGTCGGTGGCCGCTTTTTCAGCCGCATCCTGCGCGACCGGGTCAAAGGTGGTGAAAATCTTCACGCCGGAGAGATCTTTCACCTTGTCGCCCAGCTTCGCCTGCAGCTCCTGACGCACCATCTGCATAAACGCAGGCTGCGGTGAAATCACGCCGCCGCGCGGTTGTACGCCCAGCGGACGAGCGCTCAGCATGTCGTACAGTTCCTGGTCGATCACGTTCTGCTGTTGCAGCAGACGCAGCACCAGGTTACGACGCTCCAGCGCCAGTTTAGGATTACGCCACGGGTTGTAGATCGACGCGCCTTTTACCATCCCCACCAGCAGCGCCTGCTGATCGAGACTCAGCTCTTCCACCGGACGACCGAAGTAATAAAGGCTCGCCAGCGGGAAGCCGCGGATTTCGTTGTCGCCGCTCTGACCGAGATACACTTCGTTCATGTACAGCTCAAGAATGCGATCCTTGCTGTAACGCGCGTCCATGATCAGCGCCATGTAGGCTTCGTTCGCCTTACGCCAGTAAGAACGCTCGCTGGAGAGGAACAGGTTTTTCACCAGCTGTTGCGTCAGCGTACTGGCGCCCTGCACCGTCCGCCCCGCTGTCAGGTTAGCCAGCACCGCACGACCGATAGAGTAGAGGCTGATACCGTCATGCTCGTAGAAATGGCGGTCTTCGGTCGCCAGTAACGTATCCACCAACAGATCCGGGAAACCGTTGCGCGGCACAAACAGGCGCTGCTCGCCGTTGGGCGATGAGAGCATGGTGATGAGCCGCGGATCGAGACGGAAGAAACCGAACTGGCGGTTGTTGTCGATGTTGGTGATGGTATCGAGGTGATCGCCATCGAAGGTCAGACGCGCGCGCACCTGCCCCTCTTTGCTGTCCGGGAAATCAAACGGACGGCGGATCATCTCAATACTGTTCGCCTGCACGGTAAATTCGCCCGGGCGCGTCATTGCGGTGACCTGGCGGTACTGAGTGGCCGTCAGCAGCCGTACCATCTCGCTTTTACTGACCGGCATGTCGGGCTCNCCCCCGCCGCCGGCAGCTGCCAGACTTTACCGTCGATACGGCTACGAATTTTTTGATCAAGATAGACGCCGTAAATGGCAATCAGCACCGCCAGGACGATACCAATCTTCACCAGCAGCCAGAACCAGCCGCGTTTACCACGAGGCTTACGCCCTCTGCCTTTCCCCTTACGCGGCATCGGCTCTTCATCCTCATCGTCGTAGTCATCGTACTCGTCGTCATACTCCTCTTCCCGGAGTCGACGACGACTTATCTTTTGTTTTGCCGGACGCGCGGGTCTCCCCTTTCGTCCTATCGGCTCGCGGTCATTCCCCGCCATGCTTTCTCTCCGCATTTTTCAGGCGTAATGGCCTGATTCTCTTGTCTTTCACCAGAGGGTAAAAGAAGAAATCTCTCAATTTTCAGGCGATGAATATTTCTTCGTTCGCCGGGTTGGCGCCGCATTTGCAGGGTCGTCCGGCCATACGTGCTTCGGATAGCGCCCTTTCATCTCTTTCTGCACATCACGGTATGCGCCCTGCCAGAACGCGCTGAGATCGCGCGTGATCTGCAAAGGCCGCTGAGCAGGCGACAGCAGCTCAAGCACCAGCGCGACGCGCCCCTGAGCAATCGTCGGCGTTGTCGCTTCGCCGAACATCTCCTGCATCCGCACCGCCAGCACCGGGGGATTTTCGTCGTGATAGCGGATGGCAATCCGGCTTCCGGTCGGCACAGTGTAATGCGCTGGCAGCTCACTATCCAGTTGTTGACGTAATGACCACGGCAACAGGTTTTGTAACGCGTTGTGAAGATTGAGCGTTTTCAGCGCCCGCAGCGAGTGCACGCCCTGCATCTGCGGCAGCAGCCAGCTTTCCAGCGATGCCAGTAACGACGCATCATCGACCGCGGGCCACGGCTGTTCCGGCAGCCATTTTGCCGCACAGTGCAGACGCAAGCGTAGCTGTTCCGCTTCCGGCGTCCAGTTCAGGACATTCAGGCCTTTATCGCGAATACCGTTCAGCATCGCCTGATGCAGTTCCTCTTCAGACGGCTTTGCCAGCGGCTGAACGTTAACCACCAGCTCGCCAANNCCACCAGCCACGGGCAGCGGGCGGTTAACGTGTCGATATCCAGCGGCAGCGCCTGCAGAATGCGTGCGTCCGGCGAGTGGCTGCCCTGCAACAGCAGCGGCGCAATCAGCCACTCGTGGCGGCCCAGCGCGTCATCGGCGTCCAGCATTGCGCCCATGCCGTTCGCCAGTTGGTAGCGCCCTTCCTGTCCGCGTCGGCGGGCGATGCGGTCGGCAAACGCCCGCGCCAGCAGCGG
>NZ_JNGH01000046.1 GCF_001188485.1 Trabulsiella odontotermitis | reverse complement strand
ACATGGATACCGAAGTGCTCAATAACCGCACCACCGACGTGAAAGTGGACCATACCGAAACCATTGGCAACAACCAGAGTATTACCGTTGGGTTGGGGCAAACGGTGGTTGTGGGCAGGAAGAGAGAGCATGGACATGATCAGAAAGTGACGGTGGCGAATGATCAGATCATAACTGTTATTAACGATCGGACGATAGAAATCACTGAGGGAGATCAAAAGTCAAATATTCTAAAGGGGAACCAATACATTTCTCTCTGTGAGGGAGGGCAGTTAATAAACGTCAAAAAAGATATTAGTATAAACTCCGAAGAAAAAATTGAATTTATCTGTGGTGATTCAAGTATCACGCTATTAAAAAATGGAGAGATCACCCTTAAAGGAAAAGTGATTAAGAACACCGCAGAAAATGAATATCATGTGAACACGAAAAAACTATCGGCGGATGGAAGTGAAGAGCAACTATTAACGGGCGGAATATTAAAATTAAACCCATAAAATTCTTATGAAGTTAAACTTGGGATAATGATATGAGCAAGAATGCAGCAAGACAAAGTATAGATAAAGCAGGACATGATGGCCCGCTAACATCAGGCAGTTCCAATGTTTTTACTGGCGGATTTCCTGCGACGCGGATGGGGGATATCTTTACATGCAAAGAACATGGACCGGGAGTAATTAGTGAGGGTTCAAAAACAGTTACCATCAACGGGCTACCAGCTGCAAGATATGGAGACAAGGTCCTCTGTGGTAATAAAAAATTGCCGCCGAGAAAGAGTCCCAAACCGCCAGAATACCATTTCGCGACACTAGCTAAAAAGACCTATGAAGATGGTTCCATTTTGGTGAAAGATCCGGAAGAGTTTCAGATAAATGTTTTACTAGCATCAGCAAAGTTGTCCGATACAGATGGCGATGGAGATTATGACGTCGCCAATAATAAAATTTCCCTTGAGGATTTTCAATTAAATCATTCATTAAATAATAGTAATACTAATTTAAATATCGGGGGTGCTATCGGCAAGGCTGAAATAGATTCAGGTACGATATCGAATGAAAAAGAAAGCTCAGGAAGTGTTAATGCAAAAGCAACCGGAGTTTCCGGGAATATTGGTATAAGCTCAGGTAAAGAGGGCACTGGTGATTATGGGGGAATAAAAGCAGAAGGGACAGTCGGAGCGGCGGAAGCGAAAGGCGAAATAGGGGCTATATATGATAACGATGAATTAAATTATGGAATAAATTTTGAATTGGGAGCTGAAGCAGCTGCGGCGAAAGGAGAGATTTCTGGCTCAGTAGAATCAAAATATTTTAAAATGAAGGGCGCTGTGAATGTTTCCGCCGGATCTGTTGGGGCCGCACTCGGAGCTGGATTGTGGACTGATGTAGATAACTTCATGCTAAAATTAAAATTAGTGGGAGAGCTGGCTGCCATATTAGGTGTTAAAGGCGATATCGAAATACAGATCGGTCCGTTTACAGATGTACCTTTGCATGAATTATTAACAAGCCCCACTTCAAGCTCTGGGGTAATACTTTCTGGCGCTTCTAATGTCATTATAGGAGGCTAACATGAAAAGTTTCTTTCATTTATTTTCATCGATATATAAAAATACATTTTTTAGATTTATATTAGGGTTTATTTTATATGGCTTATCGGCATACGTTGCAATTAACTTTATTCGAGACATTTTTTTATGCAAGGTACTTTCATTGCTAGGTGTTTATGCTGGGATTTATTATTCTTTTTTTTCAATGTTAGAAAGTGGCATTACGCGAATAGCTTCATTTCATATTAAACACAATAGTACAAACATTTCCAAACAACCAATAAAAGCATTTATGGCTCATAATGCAATGATTTATCGCTGCATTAAAATAGTCTCCAACCTTTTCTATATTTATTTATGTTTTAATGTATTAGTCAAATGACGCATTCTAAATGAATAAAAACAATAACAACAGATAGTAACCAATTTTAGCTTTCCCAGAAAATTTTCATGCCAATTTCGTACACAGAATGAATATATCGGGAGCAGTGACGCCCTTAACTGAAGCATCTACTCATGTCTTTTTAATCTCATTAATAATGTCATTTTGAATGTGTATTCTCTCAGTAAGCATGGAAATAAAAATTTAACAATCAATAACAATCACTTATAATTTATTTAAAACACCGCAAAAAAGCATAGAATATTTTTATAATTATATTATGTGGTGTAAAGCAAAGAATTAATATGACTATTAATTTTACAACGAGCATAAGCTGATATTGTGTCTACGCTAGTCAGTGATAATTATTACATTGAATCAATATGAATTTAAATAATCAGAGGATTGTTATGAAGGAACACAGTAGCGATGTAATATTTTTCCCCGAGGTTATTACATATAGTTCCGATTTCCAAAAAGAACATTTATGGCGTTGTCGTTACACTTCTACTAATTCAAAGAGCCTACATTATAAAATACTGCTTCCGCTAAATGTCAAGCCGGTCAGTATAGAACCTAAACCCATCGATAAACTTCATGGCTTCTATACTATTGGTTGTTATCAAACAATACCCGATACTGAGTTCCCATTTATGGAAATAGCAGTGATTTATGAGTTTATAAAGAATGATATTGATGCCAGTGAATGGCTTGATTATATATCACTATCTCAAGGTGAAGAAACCATTCATCACAAATACTATTATAGCGTCAGCGGGAAATATTCGGATATTTTAACAAAAAAACATTCTGACGGAAATGTGATAATATCAAGAATTAGAGCTTTTAAAAATTATGACTTCGAACGAAAGGGAGTTAATTTAATTATGGTAAAAGCCAGCTGCTCTCTGACAAGTTATGATTTTTTAGCTGAGGATTTACTTCATTGTGTGAAGTTTTTTACTCTAATTAACGATTCCGAATGGCATCTCGCAGAAGAGCTAAAAAGCATAAATATAAATTCACCTGCAAGTTACTCATTTTATCATCCTGCGTCATGGCGGTATACGGAACGATATAATAACCAGTTAATGAGCTACCACTCATTAATAATGAAAAAAAACGGTCTAATTCATGGCATTATTGATGTTTATTTTTTATGCGCCAATACGGCAATTAACAAAGAACAATTCTGCAATCTCCTCATGGATAAACTGAAAAAAAATAGTTATTCCGCAGCAAAAGACATCACCTTAAAAGCAACTATAAATACACTCAATAATAATATAGAAGAATTATGGGCAGAGGAACTTGAAATAAATAATTCAAAGAGTGGAGAGTTTATGCTAGTTGTCTTTGCAGGTAAAGCCCAGAAGAATTGGTTCTATTTAATTGGTTCGCTTACGCAAAAGAAAAAAGACTTCAAATTATGGGCCACTGGAAAGAGGGCGATAAACATCATATTAAATTCATTGAATAACTATGATTTGATTTATGAAGATGCTTTTTATGAAAAGCCTTAACAATTAAAAAACCCTATTCCTAATTCGATTTTATTCGAAACATGTGACAAAAGCAAGTTACATTTATTGTCCCGAAGTTGATCATGTAAACTATCATTGAATTTCAGTAACATTATATTTCCTTTCACTGTAAGCTCGACATAAGAACTTCACCATTATAGATCTGCATCAGATGTCGTGCCGAGTAAAACGCTTATCATTCATGTAATTCACGGAATATGCCGGTCCGCTGACTTACATGCCACACATTGCATAATTAACACAGACGTCGCGTCAAATTACAAATATACATCCATATATTTTTTGATAATGAGAGGAGCGTTGTACGTGCTATATAAAAGAAATCGTTATTATTATAACAGTACAAAAAAATGATGAGATTTAGTCGATTATTTAAACCATCAAACAATAGCGACATATACCTAATACCATTGAAGGATCATAAAGTATGCATTTCCGATTAACACTATTTCTGTGCGCAGCTACATTTCTCTCTGGCTGTTCGTATTCCCCTATCGATGCAAAAAAGAATGGAACCCCCCGCGCGGAAACTCGCATCAGTAAAGCAACCAGCGTACAGCTGACAGACAGAGACGTCTTTGGAAGCGAGGCCACGCTGGCTGTTTCGGAAGAAGATATTCAGGATGCGCTTGACGGAGAAGCATTCAGTGTCCCGCTGAATGCTTCCGTCATACTGGTTCAGTCCGGCAGTCGCGCGCCAGAAATGATGATGCAACAGGAGATGAGTAAGTATTATTTAATTTCAACTTTCTCCGGGATCCCTGATACGCAAAAATCACTTTCCTGTAATAGTAATGCGGATAACGCCGAAAGCGAAAATATGAATTACATGCAGGCATTGCGTTATATCGCTGCTAAGGGTCAGCAAAAAGCCGTGATTGTTTACTGGGATGAATTACAGAGCGGAAAATACGATACCGTCACTAAAAATACAGTATGGTCAGGTTACAAAAATGAAAAATTCACAGATGCTACCCTGCTCCGCTATCTGGTACGTTTCGCGCTCGTGGATGTCGCAACGGGTGAATGGGCGACCTGGTCTCCCGTCAATTATGAATACAGTGTACTGTCGCCGACAGGGGCAACATCAGAGACGCAGGAACAACAAATCACCCAACTAAAACAAAAAACCTATGCGGCTGTTGTGAAGGATCTTGTCAGCCGCTACGAATAACTACTCTGCCGCCGCTGTTGGCTCTTTTGTTAATAACCACCAGCGGCTGAGCACGCCATTTAAGCGTTCCTTAATTTGCTTTTCCAGCAGATCCGTATTTTCACCGTGAGCTCGACGCTCTTCGTATTGTGTCAGAAGATACTCAAGGGGTATTTCCTGATTCAGCATCCTCTCGGCCTGGTAGATCACAGTTTTAATATACGAGATCGTGAGCCCTTCTTTATTCTTTTCCCGCTGTAACAAGAGCTCGGCGAATGCCCGCAAATCGGTTCGTGTTTGCTGCCAGCCCTGTAGCGACGGACTCTCTTTCGCCCGAAGATTCAGCATGTTATTCCACGTGACGGTAGCGTGTTGCTGCTGCTGACTTTCCGGCCATTGGCTACCTGCAATACGCGTCATCTGCTCGCCAGTGTCCAGTTGTTGCATCGGAGAAGCACTGAGCAGTTTCCTGAGCTGTGCGTCATAGTCTGAAAGCGACGGTGATGCCAGCCAGGTGGCTGCCGCTCCCGATGCAACATCACGCACACGGCTGCTCTGTTGCTGAAGAGGGTAAACCAGCCACCACCAGAGCATTACAGAAACGGCTGCGGAACATGCGACACCAATTACACATCCTTTCAGGATGCCGATAGATCGCTTCGCCGACATCTCCGTTGCGCTGCGATGAACAGTGACTCTCATTTCAGGAAGTTCTGGTAAAGGAGCAACTACATCAGTTTCTGCATTTTCCGGCTTATAGATCAGCGTTCTGACGGTAGTTATTTCAGCGCTATCCGCTACTTTAGCTTTTGGCTGCGGTTCGTATCGTTTCCTTGTGTTCTGAACAAAATAGAGTAAGTTTTCAACACGCGGAACGCGCTTGAGCTCCACTTGCTGGAGCTTATCGCAGATCACCTGCAATGCTCGCTCCACACGATACAACAGCGGAAGATCGGCTTCAGAAAAGGACATTTGCTGACGCAGAATATTGCCAGTACGGGTATTAAACCAGTCGAGCATTTCCGTTCGCGCAGCTCCACTCTGTGGCCAGAACGTTTCCCACTCATGACTTATCATCGCCGCCAGCAATTCCACACCTTCACAAAAGCCTGTCAGACCTTGTGTACGGGTCCGCGCCAGTGTGAAATAAGCAGCAGTGTGTAAGTCCACGCCGTTAGCTTTAAAGATGCTCAATGCCAGAGATTCGACCAGCTTCCAGTTCATTTCAGGCTGTGCGGGATGGCTGGCTTTGTTAACTTCTTCACGGATAGCGCTGAACTCCGGCAGGCCACGCGGATCGCGCCCGGTAATAATCGTCTGAGTATTGGCAGATATGTTCATTTTCTCTTCACTCATGGAGCTATAAAATAAGTTAACCCGCTTATTTTTTGATGTGATAACCGAACCGAGTGTACATTTCTTATTTTTTATAAATTTAATAGTGTCAAATCCACCTGCAATATAATAATCAATAAAAAGATATATAGTTTTTATAAGAAATTAAACCTGTACTACTTTCTATCCACTCGTAGTATCCTTTCATTGCAAAAATTCCTTTGGATTACAGCATTTAAAATATACGGTCACTCCACAGGCTATAAGCGCTTGTACCCGCAGTACAATGCTCCCAGCTAATGGATTCATAAGTGAGATCTATAGACTCTTCCGGTTGCCCCTCGCTGTCATCGATAGTGTGAGGGTTGTGTAGTTGAATACGGGAGATTCTGGCATTTGTCAGTTTAAGCTTATAATAACATTCATTCAGGCCAGTCCGGTTTGTGCGATAAAAACTGAAGTCACAATTTAACGCTTCATTTTCATTTATGGCTTTCCCCAGTAACGGCGATGACTTATCAACCGGTTTAACCAGCCTCAATGCCTGATGATTTACATTTTGCTGACGAGTTAACCCATGCGTGAGCGACAGCACCATTATTTGGTCGCGATGGCTTAATTGCGCTTTATTGCCAATGGAATCCAGGGAGGAGCAACCCGCCGAAATCAGCCCTTGCATTTGTCCATTCAGTGTCAAATAGATAATATTCGCCATGACAATTCCTTAATATCATAAATATTTAATATAGATATTGCACCGCGCCGGCTTATAACTCCGGCGCGAGATTTTTATTTAGTACAACGTATCCGGCAACCGGAACTGGCTGAACAATCCACCGGTAAACGGATTATCTTCGGTATCCGTATGGACACGGTAAACCATGTAGCCGCCATCTACATTAAAACGAACCGTAAATGTGCCTTCCTCCACACCCGTTAACTGCCCAGCGCCAAGTAACCTGAACTGCGCCCACGGACCGCTGAAAGCTATACTGCGAGGCGCGCTGCCTTTACCGGCACTGACCAGCGTCAGCTTGCTCTCATTTCCTTCGCGCATGTTATTCGGCCAGACCAGGTGTGCTGTGTAATTACGGCCCTGCGCATAGTCCACCAGTTGGCCATCCAGGTTCAGCACACTACGTCGCTTATTACCTGACAACGCGACGGTTTCTACCGCAAACTGAGTGCCTAACCCATTCTGGCGACTAAAGAAGATATCGCGGATTTTCTGCGCAGCGTCCAGTTGACTGAGGATATCCTCTCGAATGATTACATTATCGTCGTCATCTCTACTCAGATCGTTTTCAATAAATAGCTTCAGATTCTGCTGATAAAACGAGTCAAGAACCCCGTCCGGCTTAAAGAACCGTTCAAAAGCATCCAGCGAGGCATCCTCTTTCGCTTGCGGATTAAAGGGGTATTTATCCGCCAGCTGATTATTAAAGGTTTCCACAACGTTGTTGCGCCAGTCCAGTTCCATATAGTGCACGGCTTCTACCATCACCACATGCCAGGCCTGGTCCGCCAGCTTACCAACCCACCGGTTAAGCGGGGCAGGCAAATTTTTAGCTAATTGTCGGGTAGCGAAAATCGGATCGCTGCTATTTTGATCCAGCCGCAACTGTACTGCTTTTAATGCAGATTTCCCTGGCACCGGCGCGTTTTGTATCGCCAACAGGTAGCGGTGAAGCTCCGTCAGTTGCTGATAAACGGCCTGCAAGGTACTGGCTTTTTCCCTCTGCTCTGCCAGCGTACTGTTTTCTGCCGAAAACTCCTGCCCGAGGCGTGTCAACAGCCGATAATCCGCCTCTGCCAGTATTGCCTCTCTGGCTTTTTCATCGAGTTTTTCCGAAAGCGCAGTGGGCTGTGTGTTGTCGCGCAGGGTCACCAGTACTCGCTGGAAAGGCTGATCGCCGCTGATGATCTGCTCAAGCGCGTCAGTTAGCTCTGTCACAGATTCATAATTACGGATGTTCAGATTATCCATGCCGGCTCGCCAGGTCGCGGTGTAATCGCTCAGATATTGTTCGGTCAGTTGCCGCTGGATCTCTTCTCTGTCTGCATCGCTATAACTGACGCTGCGGGTAAGATTCAGTACCCACGAATCCATCGCAGTGAGCTCTATGAGTTCATCACGCTGTTTTACAAAGTAATTTTGCAGACCGTAGCGGGTAAGAAACTGCGGAATAATAAGTTTGTCGTTATCCCCGGCAACAAAAACCCGATCAAACGCAGCACCGGTCTGATCCCTGATATTCAGATCGGCAGGCAATACGCTCTGAGCACGTGTTTTCAGACTTTGATAAACGCGCTGATAAACCGGGAGTTTGCTGAGTTCCTTCTGCGCGGCAACGACAGGCTTCTCATAAGGTGCCCAGCGGCTGATAGCGTCACCCTCCCCCGCCAGGCGCTGGGCATGCCAGTCAGTACGATTCAATGCATAGTCCAGATGCGACATAAGTTGCACCTGAATATCACGCTGGCCGTGAAATTTCTCGCTCCAGCGCTTCGCCATGTATTGTTTCACCACAGCGTTATTACGCCCGCTTTTATCTTCCAGCATGCGAACGACGCGCAATACCGCAAGCTTCTCTTCACTTTCTGGCGGCGCGTTGTTCATGTCATTCATCAGACCATTAAGCACGGCGGGCATATAACGCTGTGCCAGCAGTTGCAAATAGGTCTCTTCAACATAAGGACCGATGCGCGTTCCCTGATACAACCCCATATCCGCGAACCGGTTATGATCGCCCCAGTCACCGTAAGCCAGTGTTGCATCACGTAACGGGTTTAGTAGTGGAAGTTGCAGATTTCCATTGTCGTCCTCACCCTGCGGCGGCGGGATCGCCATAAAGGATTTCGCCTGTCTGAGCACGGTGATACCCGCGTCATAGTTGCTATTGTAGTAATGGTGCCANGGAGTCCGCAAGCCAGACGCTGTTTTCACTCGCCAGATTAGGCTCAGCCAGCAACACCTGTGGGAATAGCATGCGCATAAAGTACGGCGCGCTTTCCACCAGTGGCCAGGCCGTAAGAGAGCTACTACCAAGGCCATACTGCCGGGCGGCAGACTGCATAAAGATATCGTCGACCTGTCCGCGCTGTGCTGAAGAGGTAAGATACACACCGCGCAGCATGACATCGTTACCCTCCCCATCGAGCAAACCGTCAATCAGCGTTGTCAGTTGAACACCTGCCCCCTGCATCTGACGGGAAAAGCTGAACAGAGAGCTGCGCGGTGCAGCCCTTCCCTGTGCAAGCATGCGATCCGCCAGCGCGTGATTCATTCGCTGCCCCCATTCCTGCCAGAACGCATTCAGTTCTGATCGCCAGTCACTTTTTTCATGGGCGCTTCGGGTAAACGTCACGCCAAGAATCGCATCACGATCCTTTTTTTCCAGCGAGTGAAAAAGCGCTGAGAACCCTGACAGCAGATCCAGCTTCGTCAGCACAAGATAGACCGGTAACCGACAGTGAAGATGCTGGCGAACTTCCTGCAAACGACTGCGCAACAAGTGCAAAAGCTGTTCCCGGCGGGCTTTATTTGCCGTCAGGAAATCGGGGAGGTCAAGGGTCAAAATAATACCGTTAAGCGGCTGTCGCGCCCGCTTCCGTAACAACCAGTCCAGCCAGTTTTCCCGTAATCGGCGGTACAGAAGATCATCATCTCCACTCGCCGTCAATGCGCCGTCAATATCAAAAATGACCGCCTGATTACCAACATGCGGGGTGATAGCCACGAGCTGTTCTCCGTCTCGCAAACGCTCCGGAGTATAGAGAATATCGGACGGAAAACCTTCCCTTAATAGCGTGGATTTGCCACTCTCCAGCGGGCCAATAACCATATACCACGGCAGTTGCCAAAGATAATTACGGCTATCCAGATGACGCTGAAGACGCAGTAACCAGCGATCCAGGTAACGCTGATGAAAATTGATCTCCTGAGCCAGGGGATCCAGCGCCTCCTGACGTTGTTCCTGCTGTTGTTTTTCAATTTGTTGCAGGCGTTTCACAACTCGTACCGTGATCCACACCAGTGCAATCAGCCCCCATATCGCCGTCGCCAGCCAGCGATTCGTCAGTGGTTTAAGCCATGATTCGCCATACAGTGTCCATGTCGGGCCTTTCCACCAAATCCACACCAGTAGAAAAATCCATGCCAGCGCCAGCAGCCATGCAGCGGACACCGTTAGCCGGGGCATCGCAGGCCTGAGCAAAGATTTCAACCCGGTAAAAATGCGGGGCGTCGGTATTCTGACCACAAAAGCTCCTTGTTATTCTTTTATCTGTTCTTGCAGTTGCTGCAATAGCGCAGGCTCCCAGTCCGCCAGCGCTATATGGCGAGCCGACTGGTGTAACGTGCCGTAATGCTGGCGCGCCAGCTGTTTCATGCCAGCGACTTCCAGCATCTGAGCGCCCAGCCACTCGCGGTAAAATCGCGTACGCAGCTCTCCCTCCGGCTGCTGTTCCAACAGCAACAACGCGGCTTCCAGCCCTTGCTCTTCGAAGCATTGCCAGACCAGGCGGGTTTCCTCGTTTGCCGTGAGTTCTGCCGTTACCGATGCCGCGACGGTGGTGTTTTCCAGCCATTGCCGGGTGGTGTCGTTCATAAAAAGCGTGCGATCGCTGAATTTCAATGCAGACAACCCCGGCAGACGCCGCAGGAAGCGCCCCGTTTCATCGCGAATAGCTTCGGCAATATCGGGGTATTCAAGTTGCTGCGCGATACGTGCAGAAAGATGATGGCCATCCAGCCAGTAGGGGGCCCGCAACAGACTTTGCTCGACCTGATGCCAGAGCGTTATATCCGCACTGCTGAGGCGATTCTGGTAGTCGGCGACCCTGTCTGCGGAAACGGCTGCCAGAGGCGTCCGGCCATCGCTCTCTGACTGCGGTGTGCTGGTAATAGATTGCCACAGCGCATGACGGCGCAGGCGATACCCCAGCGGCGACGCTGGTTGACGTTCACAAAGGATTTCCGCGACCTTCAGTAAGGTTTCGCGCCAGGCTTTGTCATCATAGCTATTCACGTTTACTGTCGACGCGGGCATAGCGGGAACATCAGCCGGTGCTGCAACCGCAGGATGAATCGCTGCCGATGGACGCAATGCTGTTGTCGGAGCGGCGTCCTGAAAGGCACGTCGATACAATACCGCAAGCTCATCAGTCGCTTGCGCCAGTTCAGACGCATCGTGCTCCTGCCAGAGTTGCGCCAGCCTCGCGAGTTCACCTAACAATGTATCCCGCTGCTTTGCATCCGCATCGGTAGTAAACCCATCAATACCTTTTTCGAAACGCTTCAGTATCTGATCGGCAAACCGCTTCTTATGCGCAATATTTTGCGGCCAGGCGACCAGCCAGAAATGCGCTACATATAGCGCCAGAAGCCGAATCGCCAAAAGTGGATCGCCGGTGTGCTGCAGGGTGCGCAGCAGATGCGCCAGCAACCGTAAATCTTTGCTTTCCGATGCCAGCAGTTGCAGCCCCCGGCGCTGAAGTTCAGGCAAATCGAGCTGCTTATGAGCGAGTGACCCCAGCTTAACGATCTCACTCTCGATAAATTCCCAGTGAGGGTTGTCGTCATTCAACGCACGGGATTGCTTCTCTTCCGGCAGCGTTTCAAGCAAATGTGAAATCCAGGTGTCAGGGTTACGTAAATCCATATTGTGCGCTCCTTACTCCCCTGCCCAATGGCAGGCCTTACGCAGCGGTGCAATCGCCTGCGCCAGCCCATCGATCGCGAAAGTCAGCTTACCGGCTGCGCCTTCTGTACCTGTATCCACGGTAAGCATCTTTACGCCGAAGAGCTGTTTGATCTCATCAATACCGGCCAACCCCCGACTGGACTCCAGCAGGACACCATTTTCACGAACAAACCAGCGGCTGCGGAATTGTCGACCATCGACAGTTAGCGTTACGGGAATGTCGTTTTCACTGCGCGCCTGCATTAGCGCCACCTGCATACGTGTAATATTGTCGACGCAACTCAACATCAACACAGGGCGAGGTGGCAGATTGCCAATGGCGGGTGTGGTGATAACAACAACGGGATGCTCCTCACCGGTTTGCGTCACCAGCAACGCGGTCGTGTCGCCAGTTCGCTGTTTCTCCTGTTCGATCGCCCGTTGCCATGCTTCACCTGAATAACGCGCTTTGACCAGCGCACCATCAAACGCATTAGCGGGCTCCGGGGNNAGCGCGCCAGCCTCTTTTCGGCAGACGCTCATAGCCTGTAACGTCTCCTGAACGTCAGATTCACCGGCGAGCACCGGAGTCGTTATCAAAAGCAGGCTAAGCAACCGGCAAATAGCGTTGCTCATAACGCGCCTTCACTCACCGCGCCCGGCACATCAGCATCTTCAATGTCTGCCGTGAAGGCACCTTCTGCTGCTGATATCCGGATTCTGGCAATTGCTGTGTTGGCTGCCATTTTTTGCAACAGTAGCAGTGACAACGGCGGCAACATTTCACCATCGATGATCGACTCCAGCATGCGGGCGCCATTCTCGGCGCGCGTGACGCGCCGCATGATTTCATCCGTTACCGCCTGCGTTATCTCGACCTCCGCACCGAAGCGGGAGCGCAGCACGCTATCCAGACGAGCCAGTTTCGCGGTAATGATGATGGCGATAGTCTCTTTCGACAACGGCAACCAGGGAATAACCTCCATGCGCGCCAACAACGCTGGTTTAAAGAATTCCGCAAGCACCGGATACAACGCTTCCCGCATGGTCTCCGGCGCCTCTGCATGTTCAACAATGGCCTGATAGCCGAGGTTAGAGGTGAGGAAAAAGAGAATATTTTTACAGTCGATAAGGCGGCCTTCACCATCTGCCATTTCACCTTTGTCGAATGCCTGATAAAACAGATTGAGCACATCCGGATGCGCTTTTTCCACCTCATCGAGCAACACCACAGAATATGGTTTCTGGCGGATAGCTTCGGTCAACACGCCTCCTTCACCGTAGCCGACATAGCCGGGAGGGGAGCCAATCAGGCGTGAAACGGTATGCTTTTCCTGAAACTCCGACATATTAATGGTGGTAAGGTATTGCCGCCCTCCGTAGAGTAAATCCGCCAGTTGCAGCACGGTTTCAGTTTTCCCCACGCCGCTTGGCCCCACCAACAGAAACGCACCTAATGGGCGCCCCGGCCGGCGTAAATCAGCCCGGGCGGTCAGCAGGTGCTTATGAAGGTGGTTAATCGCCAGTGACTGACCTTTAATGGTTTCGCCAAGCCATTGCGGAAGGTCGGTAATTACTGCCATTTCATTTTGCGACAGGCGATTGAGCGGCACGCCGGTCCATTCAGCAATCACGGCGGCGATTTGCTTTTTGTCTACATGCGGTGAGACCAGGCGCTGTTCGTTATGCAACATACTCAATTGAGTAGTGAGTGTCGTCAGCTGTTCGACGGCGCTGGCATCAGGCTCATCCTCCGGGCTGGTCAACAGCAACTGACGCAGTGCAATGATTTCCTGTACCAGCGACTGCTGCTGCCGCCAGGCATCTTCCAGCTCCCGCAATGCCATATGAGTCGCCTCATACTGCGCGTGGACCTCTTCCTGCCGGGAAGCATCGGTACGCAACCCGATGCGCATCTCACGTTCAAGCTGGCGGATTTCCGCTTCGCACTGATGGCTTTGGGTGGTCAGCGCCGAAATCTGCTTTGGCGGTGAGGAGAGATTAATCGCCACGCGGGCACAGGCGGTATCCAGCACATCAATTGCTTTGTCCGGTAACTGGCGACCAGACAAATAGCGCTCGCTCAACGATGCCGCGGCCTGTAAAGCATCGTCGTCGATCAGCACACCGTGGGATTGCTCATACACGGATGACAGACCGCGCAGGATGATGGTTGCCTCTGCCGCGTTCGGTTCGCTCACTTTCACCAACTGGAAACGACGCGACAAGGCGGCATCTTTCTCGAAATATTTCTTGTATTCACTCCACGTCGTGGCGGCAATGGTTTTTAGTTCACCGCGGGCCAGCGCCGGTTTCAGCAGGTTCGATACATCCAGACCCCCCTGCTGATTACCCGCGCCAATCAACGTGTGTGCCTCGTCGATAAACAAAATGATGGGCTTGGGCGACTGAATGACCTCCATCATCAGCCCCTTAAATCGCTTTTCGAACTCCCCTTTCACCGATGCGCCAGCCTGCAATGCGCCTAAATCCAGGGTCATAATGTCCGTGTCGCGCAGTTTGTCTGGCACACTGCCCGCGACAATGCGCAGCGCAAGTCCTTCAATAAGCGCACTTTTACCAACACCCGCTTCACCCACCACCACAGGATTATTTTTGCGGCGACGGCAGAGAATATCGATCATCAGATCGATTTCGTTATCGCGACACAGAACTGGATCAAGCCTGTCGTGGCGTGCATCGTCCGTCATATTTTTCGTATAGCGGGCCAGCAGGCTGTCATCGGCATTCATGGTTACTACTGAGGGATGCTCGCCCCCATTCAGCACAACGGATTCTGCCGACGTCTGTGTCCACTGTATAAAATCCTGTTGCAGACGATCGCGATTAATAGCCGTCAACAGTCTTGCCGCTTGTGGCGGCACGTAACGCAATGGGGAATGCAAAAGCGCCAACAGCAGGACGCCACCACGAAGTTCTGCCATCTGCATTTCTGCAGAGGCCAGTAGCCACGCATCTTTCAGCCATTCGACCAGCATGGGAGAAAAAGACGGGTAGGTATCCACCTGACGTGTCGTCGCATAGTTTTCCACCGTCAACGCCTGGCGCAGCGCATCTGTAGCGATATCAGCCTGTTCAGCAATAACGCGAAAATCACTTCGAGGCATCGAAAGCATCTGCAACACCACATGGCTCACGGTAATTTCGGCCGCCTGCTGGGTCATACATTCAGAAGCCGCCATCTCCAGCGCCTGTTTTGTGAACGTGTTAAGGCGTTTAACCAGCGTCGGCAAATCAATTTGAATCATGGGGTATCCTTACCTGGCGAGAAGCCGGTTTAACTGGTGGAGAATGTCCTGGGTCTGCGCATCAAGGCGCTGCAGGTAGAAGAGATAAACCAGCGTCAGTACCGTAAGCCCCCCCAACAGAATGTGTTTGATCGTGAGGCGCTTAATCAGCTGATAGCGACCACCCTGCGCTTTTTTATCCAGATGCAGCAGCGGAAACGGTGCCTCGCCGCGAAGCGGGTATAAAACATGGTGCAAACGGCGATAAATCAGTTCGAATTCTTCCAGGCTCTGCAGTGCGACCTTGTAACGGCCGCGAAAGCCGATGGAAAAACAAAGAAACAGGAATTCCAGCAAGTCCTGATAGCGTTTCGGCTCGCGCATCAGGCGTTCAAGCAGGATGAAGACTTTCTCGCCTCCCCATGCCTCGTTATGGAAATGCACCAGCAGCGACTGCTTTATCCATTCGTTTTTGTTTGACCAGCCATTACCCAGTGCAGCCTCATCGATAAACGTACAGAGGATATAGCGAAACGAGACAATGACGCCGGGCTCATATCCCTGTTCCTGAAGTAGCTGCTCTACAGCCTGCACGTCGGTTACAACCTGTGCAAAGAGATGTTCCGGCATAGCATGGCTGTTCATAGTGGCCAGCCGCATCACCATTCCCAGCAGCGGCGTGGCCGCGTCAATCATTGGGTTAAGACTGTTGCCGCGAAGTGCCAGCCGATACTGACGACGGGCATTATCTTCCGCTATTTCAGGTGAAAAACCGCCGAACAACTCTGATGAACCCGCCATCATCGGTACGCTGTTTTTGTCATGAGAAAAGGCAAACTGCTCGCTCATGGTCTTAACTCCTGATTGCCCACAGCTGCATATCCAGCTCCGGGAATGTGCCAGAAATATGCATCGCCAGGGCCCCGGCCTTCACAACGTCCTGCCAGGTCGCTGTGCCTTTTTCCAGTTCGAAATAGACGTAACCGTCGTGATACGGCAACTGGCGTGGAGCAGCAGGAAGTGGGCGCAGCGGAATTCCCGGCACCTGTACGCTAACCATATTGCGGATTTTGTCGGTGGCCGCGATCTTCGACTGTTGGGTGAACTGAAGAATCAGTTGGTTATGCGGCATCCGTGCCCGTACGGCCAGCACGAACACGCCGGATTGAAGAAGTTCCGGCTCGTTGACCGTCGCCAGATAAACGCCTTCGGTGAAGATCAGCGGCAGATTTTGCGCACGGGGACGCAGAACAATATTTAATGCCCGGCGCAGCTCCGGAATCACTGTTTTAAATGACTGCGTGAGATCGCGATGATCGTAAGGCTCAACGGTACACGGGAGTCGGCTGTTCTCAGTGAAAGTCATCAGTTCGCCCAGCACGCGGAGCAAATCCAGGTAAAACGCTTCCGGATGCAGAACGTGCAAACAGGCCAGATGAGAAAAGTGCATCTGATGGCGATTAAGCATCTGCAACATCATAAACTCCGCCACATCTGCAATACCGCTTTGCTCTGGCGAGCCAATCCGCTTTGCCAGATCTGCGGCACGGGTGGCGATGAGACCCTGAATTTCACCGACAAAGCGTTCCAGCACCGGACTAACGCGAACAGTCTGGCAGGTTGGAATGAAACTGTCGTCCAGCACCAGCGCGCCGCCGGACAACCGGCTGCGAATGCGGCACAACGGCAATACCACCATAGCACTAAGGTCTTCTGCACCACTGACAATCTTTGGCGCCAGTTGACCGAGAGCCAGCGGCTGTACGTCGCCCCCATCGGTGTGTAAATCGCGAACGTCGGTCAGAGTAAGGCGATAACGCTCGGAGCTTTGCCCGGCGCTGCGTAACCCTTTAATTTCATTGATGACGTCACTCATAACCGGCAGTGCAAGATAAATATCGTGACTTTCCGACGTTGCCAGATCGACGGGCTGAAAAGGGGCTGGCAGCAAATCCTGATCGGGAATACGAAACACCGTCCCGTCTGGCATGCAACCTGATGCCCGGTTAATCATGATTTTGCCCTGCGCGAGCAATTCTTCATTGATCGACAGTTCAGTAAATCCCCAGGCAAAATTTTCCAGGGCGCCCAGACGCTCACTCAGGATGTAGTCGCTATGGCGCTGCTGCTGTTGAAAATGCTGCGGCAGAGCAAACAGGCCTTCCTGCCAAATCACTCTGTTTTTCGTGGTTGCCATGGTCAGTCGTCCTCTTTTTTAATCTCAATGCTGTTCTGCCGAACATGAACCAACAGGCGGTAACGATGCCCTGTCCCTTCTACTGATTCTGTCTGTTTCCATTCACTGGTCTGGTCGTCAGAAAAATAAGCGACGACACCGATAAACTGTGTTTTTTCGTTCAGCTTTACTGGCGCTTGGGTTTTGATGGTGTCCGGAAGCAGGGTAAAGTCCTGGTGTTCGATATAGTTTTTCCCGAGTACATCCGGAAGTGGTGTAGTGGCTATCTGGTCATAGTCCGCAGACTGCAGTTTTGAGTCATCACTCAGATAAACCAGCTGGACATCAATGGGGGCGGGCTCTCCGTCACTATTGATATTGGTGTCCTGTTCGGTAAGCAGGGTGACGGTGAGTTCCGAAGGCTGTTCCGCCAGCGTCCCGACCTGGATACCCGGATCGCCGATCACCTGGCCAATTTTTTTCGCCGTTTCGCAACCGGTTAACGTGACTATCATCAGGATGCCAACCAGGAACGTCCTCACCATCATGCTTCCAGCTCCCGCTGTTTTTCACGCAGCACCCGGTCATAAACTTGGGCATAGACTTCGTTAAACAGCATGGCGAACCCCTGTTGACGGTCAGACGCCAGCTCATCGTAATAATGGCTGTACATTCGCCATGCGCCTGCGTCATCCAGTTCGCGGCGGAGTTCATGACTACGCCGGTACTGTACAAACCGACGCATCAGGTTCTGTGGTGAGAAAGCGTCAAGCATGACTCGCAACGCTTCGGCAATGGCGGCACGATTGGCTTCTTCGTGATGACGCACATTACGCAGGCTCTCACGAATAGCGGCAGGCGCCGCCAGGTGTACCGGGCTTTTCCCCTCGGCAAACATCACTTCCAGCGCCGTGCTGTAATCAAGGTTCAGGCGCAATGGGTTATCCTCAAGCGGGCGCAGATGCTTATCCGACAGGCTGTTCTGACTGTGCTGGAGATCAAGCAGTCCCTGAATCGCAGCCTGAAGTGCACGACCTGACTCTTCCAGAAAGGCATCCGCATCCTGAGAGTTTTGCACGCTGAGTGAACTCCCTAACCCTCGCAGCAGCGGCGTTACGGCAAGATGCTTTTGTGCCATGTCTGCCAGTGATGTTTCGTCATCCTGCGGATCGGCATAAACGGGCGGCAGATCCATAAACGGCGTATCGATCCCGCCATTGGCTTTCAGATCGGATAACGGAACCGTGCGTTGCTGGTGTGAAGCGGTGGAAAACTGCGTCAGGCTTTCAGTCTGCAGTACCTGAAGGGGGTCGGCAGAAAAACCGTTAACGACGGTTGGCGTCAGTTGATGGCGATGTTGCATGCCCGGATATTCTGGCTGTCCGTCCGTAGATATCAGCGCCTCCGCCAGGCTGTCACGACGCGTGACAATGCTTTCAGGCGTTGCCATCTGCTCGTCATAGCTGATGCGTTTTCCTTCATGCAGAAAGACTTTCAACGCCAGTGCACCAAGATTGATTTCATCACCCTGACACAGGCGGACCAGCCCGGCTTCAGTAGAAACGGGGGCCAGATTGATCATCAACCCCGGCATCAGGCTACGTAAACAAAACGCCCCGTCGTGCCGGACAATAGTACAGGCATGCCCGGCAATAGACCCCGCCCTGTCCTGTACTGACCAGTGGCAATCCCCGGCATGACCAATATCGCCATCCTCACCAGAGAACTGACATTTCGCGGCACGGCCACTTTCCAGCTCGTTGCCATTCATCACCTGTAACGTCAGTGATACGGTGTTGTTTTGTTGTTTTTCTTCAACCACAGACTGCTCCATAAAATTATTCCCTGATGTGGAGAGTGACGGAAGGCGGCACCTTCGGCTGACCAATGAAACTGGTTCTGCCCAGACATGCGCAGGACCGATCCCCAAGCCTCATCCCTCTTGCCTGATCCGGTGCCAGACACAACTGTAAGTCCCAGGCAAACTGGTCGCGCAGCAGGAAAGAGATGAACATTTTTAGCGCCTGATGATTTTCACCGTCCGGCAAAAAAGTGAGATAGCGCGCCATCGACAGATCGCCAATCTGCAGCAGGAATTTACCGCTGCGATCGGGCACCCGTGCGCCGAGCGTGAAATTGACGCCAAGTACGGACTTGCCCGGAATGTGACCCGCAGTTTTCTTTTTTGGCATTCGTTCGCCAAGCCGGTTTTGTTGAGATGGTGAAATCGCAACCCAACGCAGCTGCCAGCTTTTGATAGCAACGACAGGGAGATCGAAACAGTGCGAGACCAGGTTACAAATCACCTCCGGCGCGCGTCCTGGTGTCGCCAGCACACCGGCATAGGCCAGCATTTTGCTGTGATTGATGGCGAGCCTGTCGCGGATGCTTTGGCTACCCAGCCCCACGAGAGCGTACATCCGCTGCGAAAAATGATCGGTGCCCCCGTTGCGAAAACAGATGTAATAGCGATATTTTCGCCAGGCGTGGTACGCAAACTGCGTCCAGCGGTGGCTGAACAGATCGAGAAAGGCTTTCATTCCCTCTTCGTTTTGCGCCTCTTCCTTTGCCATCTGATCGAGGTAATAACCCGGTAGCGGAGACTGGCTTCCGGAAAAGCCAAGAAACGTTGAGGTCAAAACAAACTGCCCCGCGTCGTTTCGCTCAAGCGTGCTGAGATCGCTGCCTGGAAAGGCAATGCTGGCATCAGATTTAAACAGCACCACTTCCTGTTTGGGTTCAGTGCGGAGACTCGCCTCTCCATAGCGACGGTAGAGCGATTCCATCAGCACATAAAAGTTAGTACCGCGTACGTCGTTCAGCGGAAAGTGCGACTTTACATCAGAGCGTGCTGGCCGGTGTGTTGCCATTCCCAGGACTCCTGACTTTCCGTGTTGATGATTTTCAGACAATGAAACGAATTGATGCTGGCATATAACGCGAAGAAGTGTGACAGCACCGTGCCCAGCAAATAGATTTCCCCTTCGCAGACAAAAGGAGCTGGGTTGATCCATAACGTGGTGGCGAGCCCGCGTACCGGTACGCCCTCAAACAGGCGATCCGTTGGCTGGGTCTCCAGTTTTTCAATGGCATCCAGTTTTTGCCCGGAAAGCCGAGCCTGTTGCGGGTGATGAATGCCCGGAAGATCAAAGGTGCGCAGGATCTGGCATAGCGCTTCTCTGTCAAGCAGTGAGAGATAATTCAGGTTCATACTCGAAATAAGCGACCAGTGCATGTCGCCGTCCGTGATGGGATACAACGGTCGCGTTGGACGGGTAACATTGCTGAAAGAGGCAACGGCGGGATTTTTACCAATAGCGACACAGACATCGCCGGTATGCAACTCGGCTGGCAACATCTGGTTAGTGCAAACCAACGACGTCGTGATCACTTCACCTTTCAACCGGGTAATCCCCGGAACGCTGCCATCGGCGTGAACAAAAGCTATCGCGTGGTCAAGTCCGCGATGGAACAAGGATGTTTTGGCCCGGTGATGCCAGTACACCACCTCACGCTGGCGACTGTATTCAATTTGATGGTTGAAACTTTCAAACTCTGGCCAGGTTCTGGTTTTATTATCCTTTTCTGATGACTCTCCTGAGGCCTGAACACTGCTGGAAACCGACTCCANAAAATATCATAAGCTTCAGGAAATTTATGGCTGGCACGGAGCGGATACTGGGACATGCTGCCGTCCGGCCTGATGGGCTCTGCGTGATGGACAAACAGATTGACGGCAGGCGTGCAATAAAGCCGTAATGAATTCCGGCGCAGCTTGATATCCACGGGCAAAGGCTGGTTAAAACGCAAACGTAGCGTGAAGGCGCTGATCGGAAAATCCTCCGGCAACGGAGCAACATCCCGCAGGTGAAAGAAAAAGAAGCTCTCCGGATAACAAAAATACTCCTGGAGGACCCGATATCCGTTATGGACGTTTTTCGGCCACGGCAGTAATGCGTCGTCGCGTTCAAACCCGGCGGCTTCCAGCCATAAGTCAGGCAATGGTATCCGATATTCACCGGAAACCAGTTCCGCACCGGTCAGTCGCTCACTGAACCACAAATACAGCTGATGGCGGGTATAGTCATCTTCATTTCCGAGCCAGAACGTAAGTTTGTTTAACTCCAGCGCACGAGGAAAGACGCCTGATCCCGCGACAAAATCGACATCAATGATGCCTTCCTTGAGGGTGCTGTTATTGCAAACGTCCTGGATTTGCACAGGCTGCAACCAGACGTCACGCGCGAGTGTGAAATGACAAACGGGAGGAGACACATTTTCACGTTCAGTCAGTGCTCCTTTGCCTGGCAATAATGAACCATTGACCGTCCGGGATCTGACCAGTTCATTACGGCTCACCTGAACAGGCGCATTGAGTCTGTTTTTGGGCTGGTATTCAATGACCGTCATGGCAGGTACCGGGCGCAGGTAGTTCGGCCAGAGCATACGAATAATGCCGTGCGTAAATTCCGGGAACTCATCTTCCAGTTTCTGCCGTAGCCCCCCTGAAAGAAAGGCAAACGCCTCCATCAGACGTTCCACATCCGGGTCTCCCGCCTTTTCAGACAGAAAACGGGCCAGGTGAGGTTTTTCCTCCGCCAGCAATTTGCCTAACTGACGTAGATAGTCCAGCTCTTCCCGGTAGTAACGTTCCTCAAAAGCCATAATGTTTACTCCACCTGAAAGTGCTGATGGCTATCGAGCAGGATGTCGAACTCCAGAACATCCACGGCCTCATCAAAACCCACCTGCGCCATAATGTGAAAACGTAACTCCAGCGGGGAATAGCCATCCGCGGTGGCGGCAGTCACAACAGCACTATCGATACGCGGTTCATACTGCAGAATACAGTCATGAAGCCCATGCCCGATTTCACTGCGGAAATCACGAGAGATAAGCGCCTCATCGTTTAAATCAGAAATGCCCAGTTCCGGGGATCCGTAACAACTGCCGGAACGGGTATTGAGGATGTTTTGCAGGTTATGCAAGATGGAATGCAGCAGTACCATCTTTGGTTTCCGACGCGGCGACAACGTTGCCGCATCACCGATGCGTTCAAATAAACTTCCCCCAAAGCCCCGCTCCGTCACAGTCGTTACTCCCTGTCCAGACGCCCAACCAAAGACAGGTCGAAGCTGGCACCCATGTACTTGAAGTGCGGTCGTACGGAGAGCGCAACCTGATACCAGCCCGGTTCGCCTTCGACATCCAGTACCTCAACCTTTGCCTGACGCAGCGGTTTACGGCTGCGGACTTCTGCTGGCGGGTTTTCCTGATCGGCGACGTACTGACGGATCCAGCCATTCAGCTCCCGCTCCAGGTCGCCACGCTCTTTCCACGAGCCAATCTGCTCGCGTTGGAGCACTTTGATGTAATGGGCCAAACGGCTGATAATGAAGAGATAAGGCAATTGCGTGCCCAATTTGTAATTGGTTTCAGCTTCTTTGCCTTCGGGCGTATTCGGGAATACTTTTGGTTTTTGTACAGAGTTAGCCGAGAAGAATGCGGCGTTATCACTGCCCTTACGCATAGTCAGCGTAATAAATCCCTCTTCAGCCAGTTCATATTCACGGCGATCGGTGATCAACACCTCCGTCGGGATTTTTGCCTGTAGTTGCCCCATGGCTTCATACAGGTGTACGGGCAGATCCTTCACCGCCCCGCCGTTTTGCGGACCGACGATATTTGGACACCAGCGGTATTTCGCAAAGCTCTCCGCCATGTTGGAAGCCAGCAGGAATGCTGTATTGCCCCACAGGTAGTCTTCATGGCGCTTACTGACATCTTCGCGATAGTTGAAACTCTTAACAGGGTTTTCGCCTGGCGCATATGGCTGGCGCAGCAGGAAGCGAGGCGCGGTAAGGCCAAGATAACGGGAGTCTTCAGATTCACGTAAGGCACGCCATTTGCTATATGCCGGACCTTCGAAAATCGCACCAGGATCTTTAATCCCCGGCAGTTCAGCCCAGCTGTCCAGACCGAAAAACTCCGCAGAGACCGACGACAGAAATGGGGCGTGCGCCATCGCGCTGACCGTGCTGACGTATTTCAGAAGTTTCATGTCGGCAGCGGTGTTCTTAAATGCATAGTTACCAATGACTGCCGCGACCGGTTCGCCGCCAAACTGGCCGTAACCACTGGAGTAAACGTGTTTATAAAAACCAGACTGGGTGATTTCAGGTGCAAACTCGAAATCATCCAGCAATTCTTCTTGCGTCGCATGTACGACATAAATTTTGATGTTTTCTCGCGTATCGGCGCGCTCCACCAGTAGCTTCAGGGAGCGCAAAAATGACTCCAGCTCCTGAAACTCCGGCGAATGAACGATGAGATCCATCTGTCGGCCCATGCGTTCATCGATGTCGGCAATCATGGTATTCACGGCCAGAATATCGATCGGCTCTACATTGTTGTCGCTCTGCAGCAGCGCTGAAATAAAGGCGGTAACGCCATGACGGGCAATATCGTAGCTTTCGGAGTCGGGTTGAAACCGGGTCTGCGACATAATTTCATCCAGCAGAGAGGATGTAGCCGCAGGCGTGGCGCTAACCGGAGCAAGTTCTTCCTGTTGAGACATACTGAAATCCTTGTACAAAGTTATTTCTGACTGGCGAGACCCAGCTCCTGAATCAGCTGCTCGCGGGTTTCTTCGTTATCCAACAGCGCCTGAAGCTGAGCGCGGAATGAGGGGATATTGCCCATTGGCCCTTTCAGCGCGACCAGCGCCTCACGCAACTCCAGAAGCTTTTTCAGCTCCGGTACCTGAGCCGCAATGTTGTCTGGCGAAAGATCGGCAAGAGATTGCACTTTCAGATTGATATCCATCCGCGCACCAGGGGTTTCGCTGATCGCTGACGGTGTGGTGAAATCCCGGCGGATTCCTGACTCTGCAATGACGGCATCAAAATTATTCTTATTGATGGAAACCGGCTGGCGTTCATCCAGCGGTGTATCGTCCGCTTTTCCTTTCAGATTTCCCGTCACCAGCAAATTTAGCGGCAGTTCCACTTCTGCTGTCTGACCATCAGTTTTCGGGACGTAGCGGATATTAATTCGTTCTTTCGGGGCGATACTGCCTTCTTTATTGCTGCTCATGAGTTTAATCCGTCAGGTTATGTAGGCGCATTCCGTTCAGCCATCTAAAGAAATACCGTGACAGATAAAAACATAAGTATTGCTTTAATGGCAGTTGATAAATAGCACAAGGCTACTTTTAACAGGGCACTATACGCACCTGTAAAACGACATAAAAATACGACTTCGGACTTTTTATATCATTGCACATGCAGTGACACTATAAATAACCTTTAAAACAATGAGATACAAAACTCCACACACAACAAGATTGCGCACAGTTTCACTTAACAACGATGCACACATAAATATCATCCATATAAACGTCACTATATATTTACCAATAAAATATTTACCCGGGCAATAAATATTGCCACGCATTTATTATATACATCCGATTTCGAACCTTTATAGTCATGAATTAATACGTTATTCATGTGAACATATGAAAATCCTGGTCACCAGGAACTTACGAAAGACAATCGTTAAATAAATACGCATCCATTAAGAAAAGGAGTTAATCATGCCAACACCCTGTTATATATCGATCAAAGGCCAGACTCAGGGCCTGATTACCGATCGTGCATTCACAGCGGAATCCGTGGGCAATATCTACGTTCAGGGACACGAAGATGAAATGCTGGTGCAGGAGTTCAAGCATAACGTTACGGTACCGACCGACCCGCAATCCGGTCAGCCAAGCGGTCAGCGCGCGCATAAGCCGTTCATTTTTACCGTCGCGCTGAACAAAGCGGTGCCGCTGCTGTACAACGCGCTGGCGTCCGGTGAAATGCTGCCGACTACCGAATTGCACTGGTATCGTACTTCTATTGAGGGCAAACAGGAGCATTTCTTCACCACCCGCCTGACAGATTCCACTATCGTGGATATCGACTGTCACATGCCGCATTGTCAGGACGACACCAAGCGTGAATTCACGCAGCTGATTCAGGTATCGCTGGCTTACCGTAAGATCGAGTGGGAACACGTTTCCGCCGGAACATCAGGTGCTGATGACTGGCGTGCACCGCTGGAAGCATAAGGGTAAATCAACAGCATTTTGCCTTCCAGGCAGAGTGCTGTTCTTATTTAATCGCTTTATTCACGACACACTGTTGCGGGTAGTGCGCCTCAAAATAGCTGCGCAGAAACTCGACCGTGGTCCGGATTTTTGCCGACGTCGCCAGCCGGGAAACATAAACGGCCCAGATATTAGCGGGCTGATAGCAATCCGGCAGGATCTGTACCAGATGGCCGCTGGCAATGTTGTCACTCACATCCCACCAGGAACGCAGCGCGATCCCATGTCCGTCCAGACACCACTGATGCACAATCTCACCGTGATTCGATGACAGTGCGCCGGTCACTTTTATCGCGTGTACGCCCTCTTTACTGTGCAGTTGCCACACGCCGAAGGGGTGATCGCGTTCTTTAATCACCAGACAGGGCAACGCCGCAAGGTCGCTCAATTGCTTTGGCATACCGTGACGGGCAATAAAATCCGGTGAGGCACAGAGAATACGATGATTGTTTGCCAGCTTGCGGGCAATAAGATTGGGCGCTATATCATCACCAACGCGAATATCCAGATCGACACCTTCATTCACCAGATCCACCAGCCGGTCTTCCATATCAAAGCGTAATTCCAGCTGAGGGTACTGTCGGGCAAGGGCTGATAAAGCTGGTGCCACTACTCGACGGCCAAAACCGAAACTGCTGATGATCCGCAGTGTCCCTTGAGGAATTTGCCGCACGTCCGATAGCTCATCCACCATCTGATCCACATCCTGAAGAATGCGTTGCGCCCATTCGTAGATGCGCTCGCCCTCTTCAGTGATAGTAACGCGACGCGTCGTTCTGTGCAGCAGCACCACATTCAGTGTTTGTTCCAGCAGTGAAACCCGCTTGCTGACGAAAGCCGGTGAGGCACCGAGTTCCTCTGCCGCCGCCGCAAACCCGGCCCGGCGGGCCACCAGCATAAACACGCGTAAGTCATTCAGTAGCGGAAGATTATTCATGATCTGTGTTTTATGTTTCACCAGTTAGCGTGATTGATTATGAATGAGTCAATTATAGGATAGAGAGGAAGTCAATTTTTATCGTGGAAAAGTGAGAGTGGGTATGAAGAAAACCTGGCGTATTGCCGCGATCCCCGGAGACGGGATTGGCAAAGAAGTTCTGCCCGAAGGCATTCGCGTGTTGCAGACTGCCGCCGAACGCTGGGATCTGTCGCTCAGCTTTGAGCAAATCGAATGGGCCAGCTGTGAGTACTACTTGCGCCACGGCAAAATGATGCCGGACGACTGGCATGCGCAGCTTAAGGATTTTGACGCCATCTATTTCGGCGCTGTGGGCTGGCCGGACACCGTGCCGGATCACATCTCCCTGTGGGGATCCTTACTGAAGTTTCGTCGCGAATTCGATCAGTACGTCAACCTCCGCCCGGTGCGTCTGTTCCCCGGCGTGCCCTGCCCGCTGGCAGGCAAACAGCCGGGTGACATTGATTTCTACGTCGTACGGGAAAATACCGAAGGAGAGTACTCTTCGCTGGGTGGGCGTGTTAATGCGGGCACTGAGCATGAGGTGGTGATTCAGGAATCCGTTTTTACTCGCCGCGGCGTGGATCGCATCCTGCGCTACGCCTTTGAACTGGCGCAGAGCCGCCCCCGTAAGACGCTGACGTCAGCGACCAAATCCAACGGACTGGCGATCAGCATGCCGTACTGGGATGAACGCGTCGAAGCCATGGCCAGCCATTACCCTGACGTTCGCTGGGACAAACAGCATATTGATGTGTTATGCGCGCGTTTTGTCCTGCAGCCGGAACGTTTTGACGTTGTCGTCGCATCGAATTTGTTTGGCGATATTCTTTCCGATCTCGGCCCGGCCTGCACAGGAACGATCGGCATTGCGCCGTCTGCCAATTTAAATCCACAGCGCACTTTTCCGTCGCTTTTCGAACCGGTACATGGTTCCGCGCCGGATATTTATGGCAAGAACATTGCCAACCCTGTCGCCACAATCTGGGCCGGTGCGATGATGCTCGACTTCCTTGGCCAGGGCGATGAGCGTTACCACGCCGCCCATAATGGTATTTTGAACGCCATTGAGCAGAGCATTGCCAGCGGACCAAAAACCCCGGATATGAAAGGCAGCGCCTCCACACAGCAGGTCGGTGAAGCCATTCGCCAGGCCCTTCTTCGCTAAGATCGAACCGCAACCTCAGAGCCGCGTCACTGACGCGGCTTTTTTGTACCTGCCGCCTGGCAGGTCGCCAAAAAAAAACAACACGCAGTTAACATTTCGTCAAACTAAATTTGACATTAATCCCGCCATCACAGATGTATATACAGGCAAATACAATAAAAACATGACAACCACACGATAAACATCCGCTTCAGGCAGGGGAGATCTGTATGGCCGTATCCGGCGACATGAACATTCAACAAGCCATCGACGACAGCCGCTTTTCGTGGTTCCACTGGACACTCATTATTCTCGGTTTTCTGGTACTGGCCATTGATGGTTTTGATACGGCGGCAATGGGCTATATCGCGCCCGCGCTCTCCAGTGACTGGGGAATTAAAAAACAGGATCTTGGCCCGGTGCTGAGCGCCGCCCTGCTCGGCCTGTCGCTGGGCGCGTTAATCGCTGGCCCGGTTTCGGACCGTATTGGCCGCAAACGTGTGCTGGTCTTTTCGTGTTTGTTCTTCGGACTCGCCAGCCTGGGCACGGCGTACGCACAGTCGATCAACACGCTGACCCTGTGGCGCTTCCTGACCGGGCTTGGACTTGGCGCCGCCATGCCGAACGCCATTACGCTGATGTCCGAATACGCACCGCAGCGCNGCTATCTCTTCCTGGCTGATTCCGGCGCATGGCTGGCACAGCGTCTTGCTGTTGGGTGCCGCGGCGCCGTTAGTGCTGACGGTGCTACTGATCTGGCTGCTGCCGGAATCAGTGAAATATCTGGTTAACCGCGGCGAAAATGGGGTGAAAATCAAACGGATCCTGCGTCGTTTTGTCGATCAGGATCTTGAGCAGGTAAGCCGTTTTTCGCTGCATGAAGAGCAGAAAACGCAGAAGAAAGGCAGCGTGGCGCAGTTGTTCAGCGCGGCTTATCTGCCCGGTACGCTGATGCTGTGGATGAGCTATTTTATGGGGCTGGTTATCTATTACGTCCTGCTGAGCTGGATGCCGATCCTGATGCAGGGCATGGGTTATCAGATGGAGCAATCCGCGCTGCTCACCTCGCTGTTCACCTTTGGCGGCACGGCGGGCATTCTGCTGGCCGGCTGGCTGATGGACCGCTGGGAAGCGCACAAAGTGGTCTCGGTCGGGTTTATCATCACCACGCTGTTCATCGTGCTGATGGCGCAGGAAAACAGCCATATCTGGCTGTTTGGCGGGCTGATTTTCCTGATGGGGATCACCATGAACGGCGCGCAGTCCGGTATGCAGACGCTGGCGGCTACGTTCTATCCAACCCAGTGTCGGGCAACGGGCATCGCGTGGATGCAGGGTGTGGGCCGTTTTGGCGGCGTGGCGGGGACGATGATGAGCGCCCAGCTGCTGTCGATGCAATGGCAGGCTGACAGCATCCTGATGTTCCTCGGTGTTCCGGCGCTGCTGGCCGCCTGCGCCACGCTGTATAAAATGTGGCGCTGCCAGCCCGTCGCGCAGCCTGCGCTCTGATTCAGACTCCGCGCTTCACTCATGAAGCGCGGCATTTGTTACAGAAAGTCCTTATCTTTCAGCACAATCAGCGGTTCAATATCGCTCTCTTTTTTGATGACCAGCGACTCATCGCCGCGCAGACAGGTGCCGCCATAGCTGCCGCCGACCGTAAAGGTACACACCTGAATATATTTGCCCTCCACTTTTGGCAGACACCACAGCTGCTGGTAGATATTTTTGCGATCGGCAAACTTCCCGGAGCTTTGATCGAGCAGTTGATCGTCGTGGCTGACCAGATCGATATTGCTGCCGCAGCGGCCGGAGATCGGCTTCACGGCATAACCGGTTTTCGCCAGTTCATCCGTGACAGTGAAATCGGTATCCAGCAAATAGCGATGGCCCGGGAACAACGACCACAGCACCGGCAGAATCGCTTTGTTACCGGGTATCACCGTCCATAGTGGTTCGAACACCAGCACTTCCGGGCGCAACAGGACGTCGATCAAACGCACCTCATTTTGCGGATGACCGGTACGAATCGGCACCGCCGCGTATTCTGTTTCACTGACTTCACGCACCTGTTCAAGCGCCGTTTCCCACGCCCAGGTTTTCCAAACGCAGTTCACGTGCCGCCCGTCATCATCGATAAGCTGCCCGGCATCGTCCCAGCGCAGTTCGCCCAGCCCGTGCAGGATTTTGCTTTCAAAACCGGCATTAGTCAGCGCGCGCTGCATAAACTGCGCGTGGTAATCCTCTTCGAGATCTTTATCCTGCATGATGTGTACAAACGGCCGCGCCAGGCTGTGGCCCCATGCGCCGGTCAGCTCATCGAGCAAATCCTCCGCCGGGTTATAGCCTTTACCGGACAGACCCAGCTTCGCCCACTCTTCCAGGATCACGCCCCCTTCGGTATGACAGGAAGCGGAATCGGCGTTGTATTCGTAGACTTTCAGCCCACGTTCATCCATGCAGAAATCCATGCGCCCGGTGATCATATGGTGGCGTCTCAACTGCCATGAGAGGCGCAGCCGCGGCCAGAGGATTTTCGGGATATCGAACAGCGCCAGCAGGTTGTCATCCTTCAGCACTTTATCGGTGGCGTGCAGATACATCAGGTGCAGCTCGTTGGTGGCTTTAATCAGCTCCTGCTCGCCGGTCTCCGAGATGGTGAAATACTGGTACGGATCTTTGTTGATCTCATGTCCGTTCGCCCGCACGTAGGCGCGCTGGAGCGGATCCTGTTCGTTGAGCCATTTGCCATCAAACTGACCGTGGTTTTCCAGCCGCGCACCGTGGATCGCCATCAGTTTTGCCGGGCTAGCCGGTTGCGGCAGGCTGTACTGCGCATCGTCGGTCTGGATCATCCAGCCAAGAATGGTGGTGTCGTCGAAGGTGTCATGAATGGTGTATTCGCCGTTTCTCACCTCAAGCGTCAGTTCGCGCGTCCACTGCTGCCCCGGCGGTAGCGGCTGGTGCGCCACGTTCTGCTCGGCAATGCGCACTTTATTACCCGCCAGTTGGGTGACAACCGCGACGTGGCCGGTCTGATGAAACTCACCGCCCTTTTGCCNNGGGGGAGCCGTTGGCAAACGCTTTTAATGGCAGGAGATTGTCATTCACCACTTCGCGCAGAAAGCGCAGCGAGAAAATTTCATACGCCATGCCAACGTCGGTGAAAACGAAACCATAGGTCAGAAACAGAAAGCGGCGCGCAAACTCAACGCACTGCCATTTGTGGCCCATATATTCGTTGCCGATATAGCTACGAAAGGAGGGATCGTCGTGGGAGAAATCAGAGCCTAAACTGCTGTAATTGGAAGAGTAAATCGCAACGCCACCTGGCGCATACCCCAACAGCGTTCCGAATGGGGCATCACTACTCTGTGTTCCTGTACTCATGTGCAAACCTTAGGAAAAGACCACCTGAGCATATTCCTTCTGTGAACATTGCCCAGGCATGACCGGTCAGAAGTGAGACTATGATAGCACTGCCATTATCTGTGTGCATTAACGCCTCAGTTCGTTAAACCCTTCCTGCATCTCCTGCTACACTGCCTCAACAACCCAGGAAAAAGGCAGGCCAACATGTCAGACAACACGTACCAACCTCCAAAAGTATGGGAATGGAAACAGAACAACGGCGGCGCGTTCGCAAACATCAACCGTCCGATCTCCGGCCCCACGCATGAGAAAGAACTCCCTGTAGGTAAGCACCCACTTCAGCTTTATTCACTTGGCACGCCAAACGGCCAGAAAGTGACGATTATGCTGGAAGAGCTGCTGGCGCTGGGCGTCACCGGCGCGGAATACGATGCCTGGCTGATTCGCATCGGCGACGGCGATCAGTTCTCCAGTGGCTTCGTGGACGTCAACCCGAACTCGAAAATTCCGGCACTGCGTGACCATTCCACCACCCCGCCGACGCGAGTCTTTGAATCCGGCAACATTCTGCTTTATCTGGCAGAAAAATTCGGCCACTTCTTACCGAAAGACCCGGCCGCGCGCACCGAAGCGCTTAACTGGCTGTTCTGGTTGCAGGGTTCAGCGCCTTTCCTCGGCGGCGGTTTTGGCCACTTCTACAGCTATGCGCCGGTGAAAATTGAATACGCGATCGATCGCTTTGCGATGGAAGCCAAACGCCAGTTCGATGTGCTGGATAAGCAACTGGCGCGCGGGCGCTATGTGGCGGGGGAAGAGTACACCATCGCCGATATGGCTATCTGGCCATGGTATGGCAACGTGCTGCTTGGCAACGTTTATAACGCGGCAGAATTCCTTGATGCGCAGAGCTACAAAAACGTACTGCGCTGGGCGAACGATGTCGGCAGCAGACCGGCCGTAAAACGCGGTCGCATCGTTAACCGCACCCATGGCGAGCTAAGCGAACAGCTTCACGAGCGCCATAACGCCAGCGATTTTGACACCAGTACGGAAGACAAACGTCAGGGTTGATCGACCACAAGCCGGGCGGCCCTCGCCCGGTTATTTCCTATCCCGCCAGTTTCTTGTCATACGCCGCACCGGGTTGTGATCGGCGCAACGTGATCGTCGTCGCAAACGAAGTAAGATAGAAACAGTGTTTCGAAAATAACAATCAGTGAAGGAGACATCATGGCCTGGTTAGCCAATCCTGCCCGTTACGAGCAGATGCAGTATCGTTACTGTGGCAACAGCGGCTTACAGTTACCCGCCCTGTCGCTCGGCCTGTGGCATAATTTCGGCCACGTCCATGCGCTGGAATCTCAGCGTGCCCTGCTGCGTAAAGCCTTCGATCTGGGCATTACGCATTTTGATCTGGCAAACAACTATGGCCCGCCGCCGGGCAGCGCGGAAGAGAATTTTGGCCGCCTGCTGCGCGAAGATTTTGCCGGCTATCGCGACGAACTGATCATCTCCACGAAAGCAGGCTACGACATGTGGCCCGGCCCGTACGGTTCCGGCGGTTCACGTAAATATCTGCTGGCGAGCCTCGACCAGAGCCTGAAGCGTATGGGACTGGAATATGTCGATATCTTTTATTCGCATCGTGTCGATGAGAAAACGCCGATGGAAGAAACCGCGTCGGCATTAGCGCAGGCGGTACAGAGCGGCAAAGCGCTGTACGTCGGTATCTCGTCCTATTCCCCGGAGCGGACGCAGACAATGGTTGAGCTGCTGCGCGAATGGAAGATCCCGGTGCTTATCCATCAGCCGTCCTACAACCTGTTGAACCGCTGGGTGGACACCAGCGGGCTGCTCAACACCCTGCAGGATAACGGCATTGGCTGCATCGCCTTTACGCCGCTGGCGCAGGGCCTGCTGACCGGGAAATACCTCAACGGGATCCCGGAAGGTTCGCGCATGCAGGAGGAAGGGAAAAGAGCGCGCGGCCTGACGGAGAACATGCTGAGCGAAAGCAATCTAAAAAGTTTGCGTCTGCTGCACGACATGGCACAACAACGCGGTCAGTCGATGGCGCAAATGGCGCTAAGCTGGCTGTTGAAGGATAACCGCGTGACGTCGGTGTTGATTGGCGCGAGCCGCCCTGAGCAACTGGAAGAGAACGTGCAGGCGCTGAAAAACCTGTCGTTCAGCGCTGAGGAACTGGCGCAAATCGACAAGCACGTCGCTGACGGGCAGCTGAATCTGTGGCAGGCCTCGTCAGATAAGTAAAGTCGCCAACAAAACCCCTTTCACGCGAGAGGGGTTATTTCAGATATCTTCAGGATTGATCCACGGACGCTGAAACTCCGGCCAGACCAGCGCCACCAGCGCAGGCCAGGCGTCGAGGCTGAATTCGCGGAAGCACTGCTGTAAATTCAGCACGTTGAGATCGGCACGTGAAACCTGTTCGCCGTTCAGGCAGCGTTTTTTCAATGTGTCGTAATATTTATATACTGCGGAATTGAGATCGCTGCAGCGCCGCTGGGCGTCAAATAAACCCGGCACGGCGTTTATTTCCCCCATACTCATACGTTTAATTGTCGCATGCAGGAAATCGATATATTCATGATTCACGCGCCAGTACCACACCGGCGTGATAGCATTCATCAGGACTGAAAAGTGATCCTCACCCTCTTCTTTGCTCATTGGATAAGCCGATTCCGGACCTGAATGCCCCTCGCCCCGCGGCTTTTTATTGTTGCCAGACATTAAGAAAAGAATTACCGCTGTGAGCAATAACAGTGCTATCACAAAATAAATTATGCTGTTCATGGTTTGCTCCATTTTTTTTGATTTTAAAATTACGCCATGATATTGTCAACGAACCTCAACTCTGCATCCCCTCTATTCTGTTGAATAAAAAGGACATCATCGATGATACCCGAGACGCTTATCCCGGCTCGTTTCCACTTATCAGCAACGGAAAAGGAAACCGGGGGAGCAGATAAAAATGCTAATCTAACACAAAGCAAAAGCACACTCGCCAACCATGAAAAAGATATTTTAGCGACGGTCGCCCATAACGGACAATCGCGAAATATGCTGCTGGAAGAGCGCGATCGTCATATTAAAGAGCGTTTGTTTCGAGTGATTAAAATTGAAGCATTTGCCAGAGCGCTGAACGATTTACAAACGGAAGGTGAGATTGACGCGCAGGAATTAAGTCAAATTATTACCGAGAAAACGACGTTTATTAATGAATCCGGCAATGAAATTTGGCTTAATTTAATAACTCGCGAATCTGACTCACCTCTTTTTTATAAATTTCTCGACGAGTCATCAACATGAAAGATGTTGAAGATAATAACGTCTATTTGACTTTAGACGACAGAAACAGCGACGACATCATTCGCCATCAGAACCTGACGGTGCTGATTAATGAAAAGAACGCCGCTATCGAACATACTGCACAGGCGGTGACGTCCATTCCGGCCGCGCTGGTGAAAATGAAATGGCAGAACCGCCGCGATATTTATGCCTGGCAGGTGAAAGAAGAGATTTACGGTGTCGCCATTGAGGAAATCATCGCCCGCAAGCCGGAGCTGAAAGAGAAGCTGCTGGCGCGCATTGAAGCCAACTATCAGCATCTTCTGGCTCGCGAAACTGCGACGCTGCGCCTGTCGCGTAAGCTGGCAGAAGGCCAGTTAAAGACGTCAAACGTCACGAAGGTGGCGCTGGACGATACGCCGAAGAAGAAGAAATAAAAAAGGCTGGCAACAAGGCCAGCCTTCTCACGATGCGCTACCGGAATTACTTCGCCTGCGTGACCTCTTGCCCTACCAGACCAATTTTCAGATAACCGGCCTGATGGAGCGTATCCATCACTTTCATCATTGTTTCATAATCGACGGTTTTGTCCGCGCGGAAGAAGATGGTGGTGTCTTTCTTCCCTTCCGTCGCCGCGTTCAGTGCGTTGATCATGTCCGCTTCCGTCACCGGATCGTTACCGAGGAACNNCATCGACTTATCCGCTTTGACCGACAGATAAATCGGTTTTTCCGGACGCGGCTGCGGCTGGCTGGAAGACGCCGGTAAATTGACTTTAACGTCCACAGTGGCGAGCGGCGCCGCCACCATGAAGATGATCAGCAGCACCAGCATAACGTCGATAAACGGCGTCACGTTGATTTCATGCATTTCACCGTTATCGTCCAGATTTTCGTTAAGACGCATTGCCATAAAGCATTAACCTACACGTAATTTCTGAGCCGTACGAACCGGGTGCGTCACGCCGCTGGCGTTCAGATCCAGATCGCGGCTTTGCAGCAGCAGTACCTGCGCCGCCACGTCGCCGAGGGTCGCTTTGTAGCTGCCAATCATACGCGCAAAGATGTTATAGATAACGACCGCCGGGATCGCCGCAAACAGACCAATGGCCGTTGCCAGCAGCGCTTCCGCGATGCCCGGAGCAACAACCGCGAGGTTAGTGGTTTGCGTCTGCGCGATACCGATGAAGCTGTTCATGATCCCCCAGACGGTACCAAACAGACCGACGAATGGGGAGATGGCGCCGATAGTCGCCAGATAACCGTTACCGCGCCCCATATGGCGGCTGACTGCGGCGACACGACGCTCGAGGCGGAATCCGGTGCGCTCTTTAATGCCTTCGTTATCTTCCGACCCGGCGGAGAGTTCAAGCTCGTTCTGCGCTTCATTCAGCAGCAGCGTGCTCAGGCTTTTACCGTGGAAGGTGGAGGCGATGTCGCTGGCCTGATCGAGGGAACGCGCGTCGCTCAGTTGCTTTTGTTCACGCTTGAGGCGACGTTTATGAGACAGCAGTTCTGCGCTTTTACTGAAGAAAATGGCCCAGGTGACGACCGACGCCAGCACCAGACCGATCATCACGACCTTAACCACGATGTCGGCATGATGATACATACCCCAAACGGAGAGATCCGCCTGCATCAAATTATTACCCACTCTGCATCTCCAGGATGTCAATCACAAAAAAACTCAGCTAATAATATCAAAACGTCGTCGAATTGATAGTCGTTCTCATTAGTATTTACATACTGCCGTAAATCACACTTTGTTTCCTTGCGCTCACGCAGTAAAAAAGGCGCATTTCCGCGTTATGAAAAATATTCTGCTTTATCCGCGAACCACTGGTGCAGCTTTTATCAGTCATGGTAGTCTGGACGTCCAGACGTATAAAAACAGGCAAATTAACATGGCAGACAAGCACCTCGACACCGCACTGGTTAACGCAGGACGGAGCAAAAAATACACGCTGGGCGCGGTTAACAGCGTGATTCAGCGCGCCTCTTCATTGGTTTTCGACACGGTTGAGGCCAAAAAGCAGGCGACCCGTAATCGCGCGAAAGGCGAGCTGTTTTATGGCCGTCGCGGCACGCTCACCCACTTTTCTTTGCAGGAAGCGATGTGCGAACTGGAAGGCGGTGCCGGTTGCGCCCTCTTCCCCTGTGGAGCGGCGGCGGTAGCGAATTCGATTCTGGCGTTTGTCGAGCAGGGTGATGAGGTGCTGATGACCAACACCGCCTACGAACCCAGCCAGGATTTCTGCACAAAAGTGCTGGCCCGGCTTAGTGTCAGCACCCGCTGGTTCGATCCGCTGATCGGCGCTGACATCGCGCAGCTGATAAAGCCAAACACCAGAGTGGTGTTTCTGGAATCACCGGGGTCAATCACCATGGAAGTGCAGGATATTCCGGCGATTGTGCAGGCCGTCCGGCGCGTGGCGCCTGAAGCCATCATTATGATCGACAACACCTGGGCGGCGGGCATTCTCTTTAAAGCGCTGGAATTCGACATTGATATCTCAATTCAGGCCGCCACTAAATACCTGATTGGCCATTCCGATGGCATGATCGGCACGGCTGTCGCCAACGCCCGCTGTTGGGATCAGTTGCGTGAAAATGCCTACCTGATGGGGCAGATGGTGGATGCGGATACCGCCTATATGACCAGCCGTGGGTTGCGTACGCTGGGGCTGCGTCTGCGTCAGCATCATGAAAGCAGTCTTAAAATTGCCGAATGGCTCTCAAACCATCCGCAGGTTGAACGGGTAAACCACCCAGCACTTCCCGGCAGTAAAGGCCACGAATACTGGAAACGGGATTTTACAGGCAGCAGCGGCTTGTTCTCATTCGTTCTGAAAAAACGCCTCACCGACGCCGAACTTTCCGCGTATCTCGATCCCTTTGAGCTGTTCAGCATGGCCTTTTCCTGGGGCGGCTTCGAGTCGCTGATCCTGGCGAATCAGCCGGAGCAAATCGCACATATGCGCCCCGGTGGCGAGGTCGATTTCAGCGGGACGCTGGTACGAGTTCACATCGGTTTAGAGAATGTTGACGATCTCATCGCGGATTTAGCGGCGGGGTTCAATCGCATCGTGTAAAGTGGCGCGCAGGCTGTGCACCTGAATGAACAGATTTACAGAGATTGCCTTCAGAATTGTCTGTATTTGTTGCGCCCGCGATCAAGGTGTTTAGGGAAAATCAGGAGTACAATAGCGAAATAAAGCGCGGTTCTTTAGGAAAGTTCATGGTAGTCATTCAAGATATAGTCGCCGCTCTCTGGCAGCACGACTTTGCTGCACTGGCGAATCCCCACGTTGTGGGTGTTGTTTATCTGGTCATGTTTGCGACATTGTNNCTGCCCCCCGCAGCCAGTCTCGGCTGCTGGCTGAGCTATATCCAGGGGCGCTGGCTCAGCAATACGCAGATCGTGAAAGGCTGGCTGGCGCAGTTACCGGAAAAATACCATCAGCGCGCCACCTGCATGTTTGACCGCCATGGCCTACTGGCGCTGCTTGCCGGGCGCTTTCTGGCCTTTGTGCGTACGCTGCTGCCTACCATGGCAGGCATCTCCGGCCTGTCGAGCCGCCGCTTCCAGTTCTTTAACTGGTTAAGTGCCCTGCTGTGGGTTGGCGTGGTGACCAGCCTGGGCTACGCGCTCAGCATGATCCCGATCGTCAAGCGCCATGAAGATCAGGTCATGACCTTCCTGATGATCCTGCCGATTTTCCTGTTAGTGGCCGGTCTGCTCGGTACGCTGATTGTGGTGATTAAGAAGAAGTACTACAGCGCCTGATTTCTGCTGACGCCGGGCAACGCCTTACGCCCGGCGAATACGCGCCGCATCCTCCCCTGGCGTCATGCCAAAGTAACGCTTAAATTCCCGACTGAACTGCGACGCGCTTTCATATCCCACGCGCATCGCCGCCGCGCTGGCCTTCATGCCGTCGTGGATCATCAGCATGCGCGCCCGGTGCAGCCGATAAGTTTTCAGGTACTGCAATGGCGAGGTGCTGGTGACCGATTTAAAGTTATGGTGAAACGCCGAAACGCTCATGTTGGCTTCCGCCGCCAGTTGGTCAACGCTTAAGTTCTCGGTGTACTGGCTTTCAATGCGCTTCAGCACCCGGCTGATCAGGCTGAAATGCGTCTGACGGCTGACCAGCGCCAGCAGCGCGCCGCCGCAGGGGCCTGTCAACACATGGTAAAGGATCTCGCGGATAATCTGCTTGCCGAGAATACGCGCGTCTAACGGCCGTTCCATCACATCCAGCAGCCGTTCAGCCGCACAAAGGATATCGTCAGACAACGTGGCGGAGTTGATCCCACTGGCGGCCATCGCCGGGTGGAAAAGATCGTCTTCGCCGATATCCATCAGCAGTTCCTGCAACTGCAAAATGTCAACGTTGAGACGGATGCCCGCCAGCGGCACGTCCGGCGTCGCGAAGGTTTCACACTCGAAGGGCAGCGGTACGGTCAGCAGCAGATATTCATTGGTGTCGTAGCGAAAGGTTCGCTCATTGATATAGCCAATCTTATGGCCTGAAAAGAGAAATACAATGCCGGGCTGATACATCACCGGCGTTCGCGTTCCAGGCTGCGTTCCGTACAGTAGGCGCACGTCAGGCAACAGGTCGTTCAGTTTTTCCTGGTGAGATATCAGTTGCTTAATCTGTTCCGTCAGTTGCAGACAGATGGCTTCACGGTTCATTGCAGAGAGCTCCGGGCAGATTTATCGACCGTTACATTGTGCGCACTCTTGTGCGGTTTCTCCAGCGCTCTGGAGAAATGGGCAAGACATCGGCAGAAATGTGCATTGAGGGACCGGGGGGACAGGACCACAATGATCCCATCAGGCAGAGGCGTTGCGCTGCCCTTTTTTCACCCTCCGTTAAGGGAACGAACAATGAATAATTTTAACCTTCATACCCCCACCCGCATTCTGTTTGGTAAAGGCGTGATTAGCGATCTTCGCGCTCAAATCCCGGCTGACGCTCGCGTGCTGATCACCTACGGCGGCGGCAGCGTGAAAAAAACCGGCGTGCTGGATCAGGTACTGAGCGCGCTGAAAGGTCTGGACGTGCTGGAGTTCGGCGGCATCGAGCCCAACCCGTCTTACGAAACGCTGATGAAAGCGGTAAAAATCGCTCGTGATGAAAAAGTCACCTTCCTGCTGGCGGTCGGCGGTGGTTCTGTTCTTGATGGCACCAAATTTATCGCGGCGGCAGCACACTACGCTGACGGCATTGACCCGTGGCAGATCCTCGAAACCCGTGGTGGCGAGATCACCAGCGCGATCCCGATGGGCTCTGTGCTGACGCTGCCGGCCACCGGTTCAGAATCAAACAATGGCGCGGTCATTTCCCGTAAAACCACTGGCGATAAGCAGGCATTTAAAAACCCGCACGTACAGCCGGTGTTCGCGATCCTCGATCCGGTTTACACCTACACCCTGCCGCCGCGTCAGGTCGCTAACGGCGTAGTGGATGCGTTCGTCCATACCGTTGAGCAGTACGTCACTTACCCGGTTAATGCCAAAATTCAGGATCGCTTCGCCGAAGGCATTTTGCAGACGCTGGTGGAAGAAGGTCCGAAAGCGCTGGCTGAACCGGAAAACTACGACGTTCNCGGGATGGGGCCAGCCACTCAGGCGCTGAACGGGCTGATCGGTGCTGGCGTGCCGCAGGACTGGGCAACGCACATGCTCGGTCACGAACTGACCGCGATGCACGGGCTGGATCACGCCCAGACGCTGGCGATTGTTCTGCCTGCGCTGTGGAATGAGAAACGCGACGCCAAACGCGCCAAACTGCTGCAGTACGGCGAGCGCGTGTGGAATATCACCGAAGGGTCTGAAGAAGAACGCATCGACGCCGCGATTGCAGCGACGCGTAATTTCTTCGAGCAACTCGGCGTGCCAACGCACCTGTCCGACTACGGTCTTGACGGCAGCTCTATCCCGGCGCTACTGGCGAAACTGGAAGCGCACCACATGACCCGACTAGGCGAAAAACAAGATATTACCCTCGACGTCAGCCGCCGTATTTACGAGGCCGCGCGCTAAGGTTTACCGCTTTTCCTTTCGTTTTTGCATATTTCGTCCAGACTTAATCCTACACCTTCCCGGGGCATTGCGCCGGGAAGACACATGAAAGGAGGAATGCATGACACATCCAACCGTAATCAAACTACAGGACGGCAACGTCATGCCGCAGCTGGGTCTCGGCGTGTGGAAAGCAGGTAAAGAGGAGGTCGTCGGTGCCATCCATAAAGCGCTGGAGGTGGGCTATCGGTCTATCGATACCGCCGCGGCGTATCAAAACGAGGATGGCGTAGGCAAAGCGTTAAAGAGCGCGAGCGTGCCGCGCGACGAATTGTTCATCACCACCAAATTGTGGAATGACGATCAGAAACGCCCCCGCGAAGCGCTACAGGAAAGCCTGAAAAAGCTGCAGCTTGAGCATGTTGATCTCTACCTGATGCACTGGCCGGTTCCGGCTATCGACCATTACGTTGAGGCCTGGGAAGGCATGATTGAGCTGCAAAAATCAGGGCTGGCGAAAAGCATTGGTGTCTGCAATTTCCAGATCAACCATCTGCAACGGCTGATCGACGAAACCGGGGTGACGCCGGTGATCAACCAGATCGAGCTGCACCCGCTGATGCAGCAACGTCAGTTGCACGCATGGAACGCCACGCACAAAATCCAGACCGAATCCTGGAGCCCGCTGGCGCAGGGTGGCGAAGGCGTGTTTGATCAGAAGATCATTCGCGACCTGGCGGATAAATACGGCAAAACCCCGGCGCAGATCGTCATTCGCTGGCACCTCGACAGCGGACTGGTGGTGATCCCGAAATCGGTCACGCCGTCGCGCATTGCGGAAAACTTTGCTGTCTGGGATTTCCGTCTCGATAAAGACGAACTCGGCGAAATTGCGAAGCTGGATCAGGGGAAACGGCTGGGGCCAGATCCGGACCAGTTCGGCGGGTAATTTTCTACGCTCTCACATCATCAACCCTCTCCCGCCGGGAGAGGGTTTCATCCGCATTATTTAAAAAGCGCCGTAATAACCTCTTTTAACCACATCAATGCCGCATGGCTGTTATTACGCTCATGCCATAACAGTGCGACTTCAAAGGTCGGTATGTCGAGATCTAACGTACCGCTCTTAAAGCCGAACTGTTCCTGCCACATTTCGCCTAATCCACAGGGTATCGTGGCAATAACCGGCATATTTTTCAGCAATCCAGGAATGACAGAAAAATAAGGTGTGGAATACGTCACATCCCGCGACAACCCTTTGGCTTCCAGCAGCGCATCGATTTGGCTGCGGCTGGCGGATTTATAACTGACCATAACGTGCCGCAACGCGGCGTAATGCTCCGGTGATACCGGCGTTGCTAATGTCAGCTGTGCGGGATCCCACAAGACCAGAAAATTCATCGGGGCAACAACAGCACGGCAAATATGCTGCGTGGACGGTATGGCAACCGAAACCGCCATATCCAGTTCCCCTTTCTCCAGCCGCGGCGTATCGGTAAACGGATCGCTGACCACCGTATTCACGCGCAGTCCCGGTGCCTCACGGGCCAGGACGGGTAACAGTTTCGGCATTAACAGCATCTCTACCCAGTCGGTCATACCCAGCGTCAGGGCCACCTGAACGGTAGCCGGGTCGAATGCCGGTGGGGTAAAAATGGACGACTGCAATTGTGAGAGCAACGGTAATAATGACTGATGAAGCTCAATGGCACGGAATGTCGGCTGCATGCGCTGGCCGCTGCGGATAAAGAGCGGGTCATTAAACAGGTTTCGAAGACGCGCCAGGGACGCACTGACGGCGGGTTGCCCCAAATGGAGTTTGCTGGCCGCCGCAGAAACATGTTGTTCCCGGAACATCACCATAAAGGTGATTAACAGATTAAGGTCGACGCCCCTGAAATCATTTTCATTAATACTCATTATTAATCCAATCAATTTGATTGATAATTATATTTTCATGACACTGGTGCTCTGTCAAACCTGGTACAGGAACTGGAAATGAAAACCGCAATATTCTTTTTTGCGACGCTGCTGATGGTAAGTGCGGCGATAGCTAAACCTTTACCCATTAGCCAACAGCAGGCCCCCGGCTATTACCGAATGATGCTGGGAGACTGGCAAATAACGGCCGTGTCTGACGGAACCGTCAAAATACATTTAGATAAGCTGTTGACCCATATTTCTGCGGAAAAATTAAAAACGCAGTTAGCAAAAGAGGTCATGACGCCACTGGCAGAAACGTCCATTAATGCCTTTATCATCAATACCGGTAAACAGATCATTCTGGTCGATACCGGCGCCGGTGCATTAATGGGCGATGCGGGCGGTCATTTATTGACGAATCTGCGTGAGGCCGGTTTTCCGCCGGAAAGCATTGATGCGGTCCTGCTGACGCATATCCATGGCGACCATTCCGGCGGGGTGCAATCGAAAGGATTGCCCGCCTTCCCCAATGCCACCGTTTATGTCGATCAACATGATGTCGACTGGTGGCTGGATCCGGCAAACAGCAGCAAGGTTGAGGAAAGCCAGCGGCACACCTTTGCTGAATCTGAACTGTCGATGCGCCCGGTTATCGATGCCGGTAAGTTAACAACCTTCCATGCGCCCACGGAGATTATTCCCGGCATTACGGCGACGCCCGCCGCCGGACATACGCCAGGAAGCGTGATTTATCGCGTCAGTCATCAAGGCGAAAGCATGATTTTCTGGGGCGATATTATTCATGCTAAAGCCGTGCAAATACCGGAACCGGAAGTCGCGATCCATTTCGATGTCGATCAGAAAAAAGCCGTCGCCACCCGGGTAAAGGTGCTTGAGGAGACGGTCAAATCGGGTGACTGGGTGGCGGCAGCGCATATTGCCTTCCCGGGCATCGGCCATGTCAAAAAAGCCGAAGATGGGGGTTATCGCTGGGTGCCCGTCAATTACAGCGCGAAGGCCACACGCTAATAAAATGCCCCGCCGCGAAGAGAGGTTTCGGGCGGGGCACAGGACGACAATAAAAGCGATCGCTTAGCCGATTTTTCGCTTTTTCTTCGCCGGAGCACCACCGTTCGAACGCTGATGTACAATCGGCGTGTGCTTGGTCAGCGCCGGGCGCGTATTACGGTTCTGACGACGCGCTTCGCGCATCTCTTCAATCGTCGGCGCTGGCACCAGGCAATCTCGGCGACCACCAATCAGGTGCTTTTTACCCATCGCTTCCAGCGCCTGACGGATCAGCGGCCAGTTGGCCGGATCGTGATAGCGCAGCAGCGCTTTGTGCAGACGACGCTGTTTGTCGCCTTTCGGCACGACCACGTCTTCACTCTTGTAACCAATCTTCGCCAGCGGGTTTTTGCCAGTGTGATACATGGTGGTTGAGTTCGCCAGCGGCGACGGGTAGAAGTTCTGCACCTGATCGAGACGGAAGCGGTGTTTCTTCAACCACAGCGCCAGGTTCACCATATCTTCATCACGCGTGCCCGGGTGCGCTGAGATAAAGTACGGGATCAGATACTGCTCTTTGCCTGCCTGCTTCGAATAGGTGTCGAACAGTTCTTTAAAGCGATCGTAGCTGCCCATTCCCGGCTTCATCATTTTCGACAGCGGCCCCTCTTCGGTGTGCTCCGGGGCAATTTTCAGGTATCCACCCACGTGATGGGTCGCCAGCTCTTTGATATAGCGCGGATCTTCCACGGCGATGTCATAACGCACGCCAGACGCGATGAGGATTTTTTTGATGCCTTTCAGATCGCGGGCGCGACGATAAAGATTGATTGTCGGCTCGTGGTTGGTGTCCATGTGCTGGCAAATATCCGGATAGACGCACGACAGACGGCGACAGGTCTGCTCCGCACGCGGCGACTTACAGCGCAGCATATACATGTTGGCGGTCGGGCCGCCAAGATCGGAGATCACGCCGGTAAAGCCCGGAACGGTGTCGCGAATGGCTTCGATCTCATTAATGATCGAATCTTCAGAGCGGCTCTGGATGATACGCCCTTCGTGCTCGGTGATCGAACAGAACGAACAGCCACCAAAACAGCCGCGCATGATGTTGATCGAGAAACGGATCATCTCGTACGCCGGGATACGGCTGTTGCCGTACGCCGGATGCGGTACACGTTTATACGGCAGGGCAAATACGCTGTCCATCTCTTCGGTCGACAGCGGAATCGCAGGCGGGTTGATCCAGATGTAGCGGTCGCCGTGCTTCTGCATCAGCGCGCGGGCGCAGCCCGGGTTGGTTTCGTGATGCAGAATACGCGAGGCATGAGCGTAAAGCACTTTGTCGCTTTTAACCTTCTCAAAAGACGGCAGCAGCACGTAAGTCTTTTCCCACGGTTTCGGACGCGGCGGCTGAACGACAATGGCTTTCGCTTCAGTTTTCTTCGGTTCGACCGGTTTGTTATCCGCACACGGCAAATCTTCCCCATATGGATGGGGGATCGGGTCGATTTTGCCTGGCATGTCAATGATGCGGGAATCCACCCCGCTCCAGCCCGGCAGCGCCTCTTTCACCATAATCGCCGTGTTGCGCACGTCGCGGATCTCAGAGACCGGTTCGCCCTGCGCCAGACGGTGCGCCACTTCCACCAGCGGACGCTCGCCGTTGCCGAAAATCAGCATATCGGCTTTGGAATCGACCAGCACGGAACGGCGCACGGTATCAGACCAGTAATCATAATGCGCGGTGCGGCGCAGGCTGGCTTCGATGCCGCCCAGGATCACCGGCACCTCTTTCCACGCCTCTTTACAGCGCTGGGTATAGACCAGCGTTGCACGATCCGGGCGTTTGCCCGCCACATTATCTGGCGTATAGGCGTCGTCATGGCGCAGCTTACGGTCGGCGGTGTAACGGTTGATCATCGAATCCATGTTGCCGGCAGTGACGCCGAAAAACAGGTTCGGTTTGCCGAGACGCATGAAGTCTTCTTTGCTGTTCCAGTCCGGCTGGGCAATGATGCCGACGCGAAAGCCCTGCGCTTCCAGCATACGGCCGCAGATCGCCATGCCGAAGCTCGGATGGTCCACGTAGGCGTCGCCAGTGACCAGGATGATATCGCAGCTGTCCCAGCCAAGCAGATCCATCTCCTCACGTGACATTGGCATAAAGGGCGCAGGGCCAAAACAGGCCGCCCAGTACTGGGGCCAGGAAAAAAGGTCACGATCCGGCTGGATCAGGGAAATAGCGCTCATAGTGCTTCCGAAGAAAAAACAGACAAAAGGGCGGGGATTATACGCTGGATCATTGTGGGAAATGAAGGGGTATTGTGCGGGGATGTTATTGCCCGGTGGCGCTGCGCTTACCGGGCCTATGCGGCTTCGTTTCCGCTATGGCGCGGGATTCACCAGGATCTGCCCTATCGACCCGCGATCGGCCATTTCCAGCGTCTGGCTGGTGAACTGGAACGGGAAATGCGGCCATGATGGCTGACCAAAATAAACCAGTAGCTCAACCTGACCATCGACCCACACCGTGTCTTTCCAGCCGCGGTCTTCCGGGAACGGCATCGCGCCGTTGACGTTGCGGATCTGGAACATAACGCCTTCAATATGGAACGACTGCGGCAGGTCGGCACGCACCGTCCAGCGCTCCCAGGTGCCCTGCTGCGCGGTCACATCGATGCGCTGCGGGTCCCACAACTGGCCGTTGATGCCCGGATCTTCGCCCAGCGTAATATCGCGACTGCGAATTGGCGTGCCGGACATGATTTCCGTCGGCAATAGCCGCATCGGCAGGCTGTCGGTCACCAGCGGCAACAGTCCGGTCGGACGCAGGGTCAACACCAGAGTTGAAATCAGAATGCTCGACGGCTCAAAGAAACCGCGAATGCGGTCGACGATGCTCGCGGCTTCACCGCAGGTCACCGACACTTCATCGCCGTTGGTCATGTCCACCAGCACTTCTCGGCGCTCTCCGGGTGCCAGCGACAGCTGTTTCACGGAGACCGGTGCGGGCAAGAAGCCCTGATCGCCAGAAATCACATGCAGCGGGCGACCGTCGCTCATTTGCAACTGATAGCGACGCGCGTTCGAGGCATTCAGCAGACGTAAACGCACCCAGCCGCGAGAAACCTCAACATACGGACTCTGCACACCGTTCACCAGCAGCGTATCGCCGACGAAACCGCCGTTGCCGGGTTCGCTGTACTCCGGCGTGCCGAAGTTGTCGAGGCGCTTGTCCTGGATAATCACCGGGAAGTCGTCAACGCCGTAGTGGTTCGGAATGGGTAAGGACTTACTAACCTCATCTTCCACCAGCCACATACCCGCAAGGCCGTTGTAAACCTGCTGCGCGGTGTGGTTTGGCGTATTGGCGTGATACCACAGCGTCGCCGCGCTCTGGCGGGCGCGCCGCGCCGCCGATCAGCGGCCCCGGCACCTGCAGCCCGCTGATGGTCATCGCCACGTTTTCCGACAGGCGGTTACTGTAAATCAGCTTGGCGTCATCACCGTTCCAGACGCGAATGGTTGGGCCAAGATAGCGGCCATTGATACTCCAGACCGGCGCGCGCGTGCCCTGGGTAAAAGACCAGTGTGCGCGTTGCAGGGTTAAGAAGATCGGCTGACCATGGCGGGACTCCACCAACGGCGGCACCGGCAGCGCCTGCTGCTGGCCCGCGGCGTTTGCCCTCAGCGGCACGGCACCGGCACACAGTGCCAGCCCCGAGGCCTGAATAAACTGACGCCGACTGAGTGACATAGAGACTCCATGAAATACTGACAAAACAGAAGGAGGGAAGTCGTTTCCCGCCGATTAGCGTTTTCCGCTCGCTTCCCGCTGCGCAACTTCCTGATCGAGTTCGGCGATCTTCGCTGCCATCACCTCACGGCAATGGGTGGCCAGCGCGCGAACCTGATCTTTGCCCCAGTCGCTGGTATCGATCGGCGGAAGCATCTCCACAATCACCAGACCGTTATTCAGGCGGTTGAGGTTAATTTTATTAGAAGTATTGGAAACGCACACAGGAATAATGGGCACGCCCGCTGCCAGTGCGGCGTGAAAAGCCCCCGTTTTAAACGGCAGCAAACCGCGGCCACGGCTGCGCGTACCTTCCGGGAACATCCAGAATGAAATCTTGCGTTTTTTGAAGGTTTTGACAACTTCAGCAATGGTGCCGTGCGCTTTCGCACGGTTGTTGCGGTCGATCAGCAGGTTGCCCGTCAACCAGTACAGCTGACCAAAAAACGGGATCCACAACAGGCTCTTTTTCCCGACGGTAACCGTTGGCGGCTGAACAATGCTTGATGCCGTCACCATGTCGTAGTTGTTCTGGTGGTTGGCAATGTAAATCGCATTACCGTAACTTTCCGCATCGGCAGGTTTACGCAGTTCCACCTTCAGACCAAAAAGCGGCGCCAGTCGGCCAAACATATGGCCAAACGTCGCAACGTGTTTGGGATTGCGTGGGCTGAACAGGCAGTAAATGCAACCAAAAATGCATACCAGAATGCAGTAGATCACGACGATGATTAATCGAAAAATTAATAACATAACATCCTCTGAAACCCAGGCCCTTGGGTCTTACCGCAAATTCTAACACGCCCCTGAAAAGTCGGGGCGTTTGTTTTTACTCTTCGCTATCGCCAGCGTCAGGGCGCTTCGGTGAGTCGATGTCAATACGATCGATTTTTTGCAGACCGCGCATCAGCGTACCGCGGCGTCCGCGCTCGCCAGTGACTTTCTGCAACTCTTCCGGACGCAGCTTAATTTTACGCTTACCGACATGAATGGTGAGCGTACTTTGCGGTGGCAGTAAATAGAGGTGCGCCAGGCTGTCGAGGCCTTTGGCGGCATCGGCCGAAGAGATGTTGATGATCTTGTTGCCTTTGCCTTTCGACAGTTCCGGCAGATCGCTCACCGGGAACATCAGCATACGACCGGCAGTGGTGATCGCCAGCAGCATGTCACCGTCGTTTTCAATGACCACCGGCGGCATCACCTGCGCGTTTTCCGGCAGGGAAATCACCGCTTTACCGGCACGGTTACGTGCCACCAGATCGTTAAAGGTGCAGACAAAACCGTAACCCGCGTCGGAGGCCATCAACAGTTTCTGCTCATCCCCTTCCATCAGCATATGCTCGACAGTCGCGCCCGGCGGCAGCGTCAGTTTGCCGGTCAGCGGTTCGCCCTGACCACGCGCTGATGGCAGGGTGATCGGGTCGATGGCGTAGCTGCGCCCGGTGGTATCGATAAACACCACCGGTTGGTTGCTCTTGCCTTTCACCGACGCTCTCCAGCTGTCGCCGGATTTATAGCTCAGCCCTTGTGCGTCGATGTCATGCCCTTTCGCGCTACGCACCCAGCCCATCTGCGACAGAACGATAGTCACCGGCTCTGACGGCAGCATGTCGTGCTCGTTCATCGCCTTCGCTTCTTCACGTTCATGCAGCGGAGAACGACGATCGTCGCCGTAGGCCTCGGCATCGGCCTGCAACTCTTTTTTCAGCAGGGTATTCATTTTGCGTTCGGACGCGAGGATCGCCTGAATCTGATCGCGCTCTTTTTCCAGATCGCTCTGCTCGCCGCGAATTTTCATCTCTTCCAGTTTGGCGAGATGGCGCAGTTTCAGTTCGAGGATCGCTTCAGCCTGGGTTTCGCTGATGCCAAACCGCGACATCAGCACCGGCTTCGGCTCGTCTTCGCTACGAATGATGTGGATCACTTCGTCGATGTTGAGGAACGCGATGAGCAAACCTTCGAGGATATGCAGGCGTCGCAGCACGCGTTCCAGACGATAGTTGAGGCGGCGGGTCACGGTGTCGCGACGGAACGCCAGCCACTCGGTGAGGATCTCCAGCAGGTTTTTCACCGCCGGACGACCGTCCAGACCGATCATGTTGAGGTTGATGCGGTAGCTTTTTTCCAGGTCGGTAGTGGCAAACAGGTGGTTCATCACCTGTTCCATGTCGACGCGGTTAGAGCGCGGCACAATCACCAGACGGGTCGGGTTTTCGTGGTCCGACTCATCGCGCAGATCGTCAACCATCGGCAATTTTTTATTGCGCATCTGGCTGGCGATTTGCTCCAGCACGCGGGCGCCGGAAACCTGGTGCGGCAGGGCGGTAATGACCACCGCGCCGTCTTCTTTTTTCCACACCGCGCGCATACGCACAGAGCCGCGACCGTTCTGATAGATTTTGCGAATTTCAGCGCGCGGGGTAATGATTTCCGCTTCCGTCGGGAAGTCCGGCCCGTGCACGATATCCAGCAGTTCATCCAGCGAGGTTTTCGGCTTTTCAATCAGGGTAATCGCCGCACTGGCGACTTCGCGCAGGTTGTGCGGCGGAATGTCTGTCGCCATACCAACGGCGATGCCGGTGGTGCCGTTCAGCAAAATGTTGGGCAGGCGCGCAGGCAGCATTTTCGGCTCCTGCAGCGTGCCGTCAAAGTTCGGCACCCAGTCAACGGTTCCCTGCCCCAGCTNNCAGCAGCACTTCGGCGTATTTTGACAGGCGGGACTCGGTGTAACGCATGGCGGCGAAGGATTTTGGATCGTCCGGCGCCCCCCAGTTCCCCTGCCCGTCAACCAGCGGGTAGCGGTAGGAGAACGGCTGCGCCATCAGCACCATCGCTTCATAACAGGCGCTGTCGCCATGCGGATGGTATTTACCGAGCACGTCACCGACGGTACGGGCGGATTTTTTAAACTTGGCGCTGGCGCTCAAACCCAGCTCAGACATCGCATACACGATGCGACGTTGAACCGGCTTCAGGCCATCACCAATGAACGGCAACGCGCGATCCATGATGACGTACATGGAGTAATTGAGGTAGGCGTTTTCCGTGAATTCATGCAGCGCAAGGCGCTCTGCCATATCGCTCATTAACTGTGATTCCTTAATATATGCGCCGGTCTGGTGCAGGCGGCAAAACTACCCGCGATAATACCCTATCTGGCGCGCCGAGTCACAGGGGCGTCTGGCGTGAAAATAACAGACATCCGGGCGATCACTCACCCGGATGGAAATGATTTCTGAAATGTCGAACTGGCTTAGTTCGTTTTGCTGATTTGTTTGACGTCGATTTCCACCGAATTCCAGTCTTTATCGACTTCGCCACGGATCTCAACGTTATCTTGTGGCGTCACGGTGACGCCGTTCCAGCGCTTGTGATCGATATCGACGTTAATGGTGCCAGTGGCGTCTTTAAAGACGTACAGATCGTCAGAAATACGCTCAACGATGTTGCCGCGCAGTGTCACCCAGGTGTCATCGCGCAGGGTTTTGGCGTTTTCAACGGTGGTGCTGGAGCCGTCTGGCCCCTGGAATCCGCCGCCCTGGGTTTGCGTGGTGCTCGAACCCGGACCGGTAAAGCCGCCCTGATTCGCCGCGAAAACCGGGGCAGACATCAGCGCCAGAATGGCTGTCATAGCCGCTAATTTTTTCATTTTCACTCTCCTTTTTCATCTCTGTGGTGTCCATTACACAGGGTAAAACTTAACAACTTCTTAAGGGAAAAAAAGAAATTTTTTTGCTGTACAGCGCCGGTTCTGCCGGGTTTACTGAGGGCAGAAACGCTTCACAAGGACGATCTTATGCGCATTTTACTGGTAGAAGATGACAAGCTGATTGGCGATGGGCTGAAAACGGGCCTGCACAAAATGGGCTTCAGCCTCGACTGGTTCACGCGCGGTGATGAAGGCAGAACCGCGCTGTACGCCGCGCCCTACGACGCGGTGATCCTCGATCTCTCTCTGCCCGGCATTGACGGGCTGGATATCCTGCGCGAATGGCGCGACAAGGGCCACAGCGAACCGGTGCTGATCCTCACCGCCCGCGATGCACTGTCGCAGCGCGTTGAGGGGTTGCGCCTCGGCGCCGATGACTATCTGTGCAAACCCTTTGCCTTAATTGAAGTGGCAGCGCGTCTCGAAGCGCTGATTCGCCGTTCGCATGGCCAGTCGAGCAATGAATTGCGCCACGGCGCGGTGACGCTCGATCCGGGGAAACTGACGGTGACGTTATCCGGCGAACCGCTGGCGCTCAAACCGAAAGAATTTGCGCTGCTGGAACTGCTGCTGCGCAACGCCGGCCGCGTGCTGCCGCGTAAACTTATTGAAGAAAAGCTGTACAACTGGGACGACGATGTCTCCAGCAACGCCGTGGAAGTCCATGTTCACCATCTTCGCCGCAAGCTCGGCACGGATTTTATCCGCACGGTGCACGGCATCGGCTACACCTTAGGTGACGTATGATTCGGATTCGCCAGCTCAGCCTCCGCCTGCGACTGACACTGTTGTTTTTGCTGCTGACGCTCGTCACCTGGGGATGCGCCAGCTTTTTCGCCTGGCAGCAGACCTCGGAAAAACTCGACAAGCTGTTCGACACCCAGCAGATGCTGTTCGCCAAACGCCTCAGCGCGATGGATTTTGCGAGCGTGCATTCACTCACCCCGACAGTGGCGGAGCGTAAAAAGATCAAACACGGTCATCTTGATGATGACGCGCTGGCCTTTGCCATTTTCACCGCCGACGGCAAACGTCTGTTCGACGACGGTGAAAATGGCCGCAATATCGCGTATGACTACCGTCGCGACGGCTTTGACGATGGTCAGTTGAATGACGACGACGACGCCTGGCGCTTTCTCTGGCTGACCACCCACGACGGGCAGTACCGCATCGCGGTCGGTCAGGAGTGGGATTACCGTCAGGAGATGGCGCTGGACATCATCACCTCACAACTGACGCCCTGGCTAATTGCCCTGCCGCTGATGCTCATTCTGCTGTTCGTGCTGCTGAGTCGCGAGCTGTCGCCGCTGAAAAGGATCACACGTTCACTGCAATTGCGTTCGCCGGAATCGGCTGAGCCCATCCGCACCGAGGGCGTACCCAGCGAGGTTCGTCCGCTGCTGGATGCCCTGAACCAGCTGTTTCAGCGTACGCACGAGATGGTGGTGCGCGAACGTCGTTTTACCTCCGATGCGGCGCACGAACTGCGCAGCCCGCTGACAGCACTGAAAGTGCAGACCGAAGTGGCGCAGCTTTCGGATGACGATCCTGATGCCCGGAAAAAGGCGCTTGCGCAGTTGCATACCGGCATTGACCGCGCGTCACGGCTGGTCGAACAGTTGCTGACGCTGTCGCGCCTCGATTCGCTGTCGAAGCCGGATGACATCGCGCCGATCCCACTGGAAGATTTGCTGCAATCAGCGGTGATTGATATTTATCCCCCCGCGCAATCCGCAGGCATCGACGTGCGTCTGCACATTGAGGCGCAGGGCGTCGTGCATGCCGGACAGCCGTTGCTGCTCAGCCTGCTGGTGCGTAATCTGCTCGATAACGCCATTCGCTACAGTCCGCGCGGCAGTCAGGTGGATGTGACGCTGAGCGAACGCCAGTTTACGGTTCGCGATAACGGCCCCGGCATCAGCGAAGAGGCGCTGGCGCGCATTGGCGAGCGTTTTTACCGCCCGCCAGGTCAGGACCAGACCGGCAGCGGCCTCGGGTTGTCGATTGTTCGCCGCATCGCCGCACTGCATCATATGTCAGTCACCTTTGGTAACGCGCCAGAAGGCGGATTTATCGCCCGCGTTTACTGGTAAGTGTTCGATTATTGCGCTTTGAGCAAAAGACTTTGCACATTTTGCTCATTTTTCCCTTTCGTTAGTTCGCGTATTATCACTGCCAAACTCGTTACATTGGGGACAAGACATGAGCAACATTTTGATTATCAACGGTGCGAAGAAGTTCGCGCATTCCAACGGCCAGTTAAATGACACCCTGACCGAGGTCGCGGACGGCGTGCTGCGCGACCTCGGGCATGATGTTAACGTCGTTCGCGCTGACGGCGACTATGACATCAAAGAAGAGGTGCAGAAATTCCTTTGGGCTGACGTCATCATCTGGCAGATGCCAGGTTGGTGGATGGGCGCACCGTGGACGGTCAAAAAGTACATCGATGATGTCTTTACCGAAGGTCACGGTTCTCTGTATGCCAGCGATGGCCGTACCCGTTCCGACGCCAGCAAAAAATATGGCTCAGGCGGTCTGATCCAGGGCAAAAAATACATGCTGTCGCTCACCTGGAACGCACCTGCAGAAGCGTTTTCTGACGAAGCGCAGTTCTTCCACGGCGTTGGCGTTGACGGTGTTTACCTGCCGTTCCACAAAGCTAATCAATTCCTGGGAATGGAAGCATTGCCGACGTTTATCGTTCACGACGTGATCAAAATGCCGGACGTCCCGACGTATATCGCAGAATATCGCAAGCATCTGGCAGAGATTTTTGGTTAACTAGACGCAGGTAAAACAAAGGAGTTGAGTTAACCATGTTGACAGTGATTGCAGAAATTCGCACCCGTCCCGGGCAGCACCATCGTCAGGCGGTACTGGATGAGTTCGCGAAAATTATTCCGACCGTGCTAAAAGAAGAAGGCTGTCACGGCTATGCGCCGATGGTCGATCACGCGGCTGGCGTGAGTTTCCAGGCAACCGCCCCGGATTCCATCGTGATGGTGGAGCTGTGGGAAACCGTGGCGCATCTTGAAGCGCATCTGCAGACTCCGCACATGAAAGCGTGGAGCGAAGCGGTAAAAGCGAACGTGCTCGAAAGCCATATCCGCATTCTTGAACAGGGTGTGTGATGTGAATATCGCCCGGTAGTTCGCTGCCGGGTAGCAGTCAGGCGGGTAAGCAGCAATGCTACCCGCCTTTGTTTTATCAGCGTTACGCTTCGATATCCGCCATATCGCCTTTTTCCTGCAACCAGTTACGACGGTCTTCCGAACGTTTCTTGGCCAGCAGCATATCCATCATGGCGGTGGTTTGCTGTTCATCTTCATCAGTGATGATCAGTTGCACCAGACGGCGGGTGTTCGGGTCGAGGGTGGTTTCGCGCAGCTGCATCGGGTTCATCTCGCCCAGCCCTTTAAAGCGCTGCACGTTCGGTTTACCCTTTTTGCGTTTGAGCTGCTCGAGCACGCCCGCCTTCTCTTCTTCCGTCAGCGCGTAATAAACCTCTTTACCGAGGTCAATACGGTAGAGCGGCGGCAGCGCGACATAGACGTGGCCTTCTTTCACCAGCGTACGGAAATGCTTCACAAACAGCGCGCACAGCAGCGTGGCAATGTGCAGACCATCGGAATCCGCATCCGCAAGGATACAAATTTTACCGTAGCGCAGCTGGCTGAGATCGTCGCTGTCCGGATCGATGCCGATCGCCACGGAGATGTCGTGCACCTCCTGCGAGGCCAACACTTCGTCGGAAGAGACTTCCCAGGTATTCAGGATCTTCCCTTTCAGCGGCATGATCGCCTGATATTCACGATCGCGCGCCTGCTTGGCCGATCCGCCCGCGGAATCCCCTTCCACCAGGAACAGTTCAGTGCGGTTGAGATCCTGCGCGGTGCAATCCGCCAGTTTGCCAGGCAGCGCCGGGCCACTGGTCAGTTTTTTACGCACCACTTTCTTCGCCGCACGCAGACGGCGCTGAGCGCTGGAAATCGCCATTTCGGCCAGCAGTTCTGCGGCCTGGACGTTCTGGTTCAGCCACAGACTGAACGCATCTTTCACCACGCCTGACACAAACGCCGCACACTGGCGCGACGAGAGACGTTCTTTCGTCTGCCCGGCGAACTGCGGATCCTGCATTTTCACCGACAGCACGTAGGCGCAGCGATCCCAGATATCTTCCGCCGACAGTTTCACGCCGCGCGGCAGAATATTGCGGTATTCGCAGAATTCGCGCATCGCATCCAGCAGCCCCTGACGCAGTCCGTTAACGTGCGTGCCGCCCTGCGGGGTCGGGATCAGGTTAACGTAGCTTTCCGTCAGCAGCTCGCCGCCTTCCGGCAGCCACAGCAGCGCCCAGTCCACCGCTTCGGTGTCGCCTTCGAACGCACCGACGAACGGCTTTTCAGGCAGCAACGGCAGACCGTTAACCGCTTCACTCAGATAGTCTGTCAGACCGTCTTCGTAGCGCCAGGTTTGCTCGGTGTTATTGACGTTATCTTTGAAAACGATTTCGACGCCCGGGCACAGTACCGCTTTGGCTTTCAGCAGATGCGTGAGGCGTGAAACGGAAAAGCGCGGGCTGTCGAAGAAGCTTTCGTCTGGCCAGAAATGTACGCTGGTCCCGGTGTTGCGTTTACCGCAGGTCCCGGTGACGTGGAGATCTTCCACCTTCTCGCCGTTTTCAAAGGCGATGCTGTAAACCTGCGCGTCGCGGCGCACATTCACTTCCACACGCTTCGACAGGGCGTTGACTACGGAGATCCCCACGCCGTGCAGGCCGCCGGAGAACTGGTAGCTTTTGTTGGAGAACTTACCGCCCGCGTGCAGACGACAGAGGATCAGCTCCACCGCCGGAACGCCCTCTTCCGGGTGGATACCCACCGGCATGCCGCGACCGTCGTCAATCACTTCCAGCGACTGATCGGTATGCAGAATAACTTCCACGCGTTTTGCGTGGCCCGCCAGCGCTTCGTCCACGCTGTTATCAATGACTTCCTGCCCCAAATGGTTAGGGCGAGTGGTGTCGGTATACATCCCCGGGCGGCGGCGGACCGGCTCTAGCCCGGTGAGTACCTCAATGGCATCAGCGTTATATGAAGATTGCGTCATGATCTGTTCGTAGATAGTTCAGTTTGCTTAATGCAAACCCAGGAAATCGATAATCTGTGTGAAATGATCTTCGAAGCCAATAAATGCGTGGTTACCGCCCTCCTCCACCGTCTGACGGCAGGAGGCGTAATACTCTACCGCCTGGCGGTAATCAAGCACTTCGTCACCCGTCTGTTGCAGCAACCAGATAAGATCCGGCGCCTCCAGCGGGTCGATCTGCATCACTTTGAGATCGTAAATATGGCGTGACTCTAGCACATATTGTTCACCGGTGTAGGGATTCTCATTATGACCGAGATAGTTTAGCAAGAGTTCAAAGGGTTTAATCGCCGGATTAACCACCACCGCAGGCAGCATAAAGCATTGCGACAGCCAGGTGGCGTAATAACCGCCGAGCGATGAACCGACCACGCCCAGCGGTTCGCCGCCGAGCTCCAGCACTAAACCTTCCAGCAGCTCGGCCGCTTCCGCCGGAAACGCCGGCAGCTGCGGGACCACCATGTTGATCTCAGGATGCGTTTGCGCCAGCCACTGTTTCATGGCCGTCGCTTTCGCCGAGCGGGGCGAACTGTTGAAACCGTGCAAATAGAGAAGCGTAGACATGCGGAACCTTAATACCCTTCCGAAGCGGTATCGGGACGGAACTGCGCCGCTTCGAGTCGACAGACTTCGGTGGTCAACGTGCCGTCAGCGTGCAGCTCGATCCAGCGCCAGCCCGGCGCGATGGTGTCGAGCGTAAAATTGGCACAGTGCGGTTTAAACTGCACGCACGTTGATGGCGTCGCCATCATTCGCCGTCCGTTCCAGGCAACGTCCATTTCCTGATGAATATGTCCGCAGAGCAAATTTTTAACCCGCGGATACGCTGAAAGCACCTGATCCAGCGCTCCGGCATTGCGCAGGCTGTGTTGATCCAGCCAGCTACACCCCGACGCCAGCGGATGATGATGCAACAACAACAGCGTGTTGCGTTCGGCGGATTCCGCGAGTTTATGCTCCAGCCATTCGAGCTGGAAGTCGCTCAGCTCGCCGTGCGGGACGCCAAACACCTGGCTGTCGAGCAGGAGGATTTGCCAGTGGTCACCCACCAGTACGCGTTTTGCGGGAGAAATTCCGGCATCCTGTAAAGTGCTGTACATCGCCGGCTGGAAATCATGATTTCCCGGCAACCAGACACAAGGTGCGGCAAAGCCCGCGATGCCTTCAGCGAAATGCTGGTAGGCCGCGGAAGAGTGATCCTGTGCCAAATCCCCTGTCGCTACAATCAGATCACACTCACGCTGTGAGGCGCGGATGGCCTCCAGTACCGCCTGGTAACTTTCCCAGGTATTCACTCCCAACAGCGTTTCATGTTTCTCAGCAAACAGGTGAGTATCTGTAATTTGTAATATCCTGACCCTGGCCCCACCAGCCAGAGGAAGGTTTAACAGGCTTTCCAAATGGTGTCCTTAGGTTTCACGACGCTTAGTAAACCGGAATCGCCATCGCTCCATGTGCTAAACAATATCTCAGCCAATCAGCCAGAAACTGATTGATTTGATGCTTTTCGTCGCGTTGATGCAACTTCTTATTCGGGTAATCATACCGTGCTTTGAAGCGAAAGATCTGCTGGCTTGAACACACTTCAGCCACCATCGCATCATGATAAAGCCGCACGGTCATTGACGGCAGACTCCAGTAGCTTATCGCCGGTGCCGTCTGTTCAATTTCCACCAGTGTAGTGTAGCGGGTGGTCTCGGTTATCGTTAACCGATATTGCGCATTCGTCACCTGATAGCTCACCGTTTCGCCGGGTGCGTCAGTACGAGGCAGCAGGCGGCGCAAATGTGCAAAATTGGTCTCGCACAGGCGCATCATTTCTGGGAAGTCAGGTGTATAACGCTTCATTATTTCCACTCGTTTCGTAAAGCCTGATAATGCAGTTGCAGCCATTGCAGAGCGATGACAGACGCTGCGTTGTCGATTTTCCCCTCTTCTACCCATTGGTAAGCCTGTTCCCGGCTTACCACATGAACCCGAATATCTTCGTTTTCATCAGCCAGACCGTGAATTCCATCCGCGGTAGTGGCGTCCACTTCGCCTACTAATATAGACAGGCGCTCGCTGGTTCCCCCCGGACTTGCCAGATAACTCANNTCCGCCCGACGATAAGGCCAGCCTCTTCGACCGCTTCGCGGCGGGCGACATCTTCCACCGTTTCGCCCTCTTCTATCATACCGGCGACCATCTCGAGCAACCACGGTGTGTCACTGGTGTCATACGCTGCAATACGGATTTGCTCGACCAGCACCACTTCGTCACGCACTGGGTCAAAGGGTAGCAAGACTGCAGCATGACCGCGCTCAAAAATTTCTCGCGTCACTTCACCACTCATTTCGCCATTAAACAGACGATGGCGAAAGCGATAAAGATCAAGCGAAAAAAAACCGCGGTAAAGCGATTCACGTGCAATAATTTCTACATCTTTTTTGGAGAAGGTAACGGCCTGTTCACGAGGCTGAGTCATTATTCGTTCCTGCCATGATTGTGGTGAAATTATGGATTTAAAGTCAGTTTGGCTACTGTTTTACTGACCATATGATAGATTGGTGCAAATTAACGCCAGATGGCACATTACGCCAACTTTTTCGAATGGCAGACTCTGGTACAATCGGCGAACATTTTTTTTGAATTAGATCAGCGCTAAATGCTTCACAACAAGGAATGCAAATGAAGAAATTGCTCCCTATCCTTATCGGCCTGAGCCTGTCTGGTTTCAGCGCAATGAGCCAGGCGGAAAACCTGCTTCAGGTGTATCAGCAGGCACGTGTCAGCAACCCTGACCTGCGTAAATCAGCAGCCGATCGCGATGCTGCATTCGAGAAGATTAACGAAGCGCGCAGCCCACTGCTTCCTCAACTGGGCCTTGGTGCGGACTATGAGTACAGCAACGGTTACCGTGATCAAAACGGCATTAACTCTAACGCGACCAGTGCGTCTCTGTCACTGACGCAGACGCTATTTGATATGTCGAAATGGCGTCAGCTTTCGCTGCAGGAAAAATCAGCCGGCATTCAGGATGTCACCTATCAGACCGATCAGCAAACGCTTATTCTGAACACCGCGACGGCCTATTTTAACGTACTGAGCGCCATTGATTCCCTCTCCTACACTGAAGCGCAGAAACAGGCGATTTACCGCCAGTTGGATCAAACCACTCAGCGCTTTAACGTGGGTCTGGTTGCCATCACCGACGTGCAGAACGCCCGTTCGCAATACGATAACGTACTGGCTAACGAAGTGACTGCTCGTAACAACCTCGACAACGCCGTTGAACAGCTGCGTCAGGTGACCGGCAATTACTACCCGGAACTGGCGTCACTGAACGTCGATAGCTTCAAAACCGACAAGCCGAACGCGGTTAACACGCTGCTGAAGGAAGCGGAAAAACGCAATCTGTCGCTGCTTCAGGCGCGTTTAAGCCAGGATCTGGCGCGTGAGCAAATTCGCCTCGCTCAGGACGGCCATCTGCCGACCCTGAACTTAACGGCGTCAACCGGCGTTTCTGACACCTCCTACAGCGGTTCTAACACTGGCGGTGCTAACGCGTCACGTTTTGAAGACAGCAACGTCGGCCAGAACAAAGTTGGTCTGAACTTCTCACTGCCGCTGTACCAGGGCGGGATGGTTAACTCTCAGGTGAAACAAGCGCAGTACAACTTTGTCGGTGCCAGCGAACAACTGGAAAGCGCGCACCGCAGCGTCGTGCAGACCGTGCGTTCTTCCTTTAATAACATCAACGCCTCAATCAGCAGCATCAACGCCTACAAACAGGCCGTGGTCTCTGCGCAGAGTTCGTTAGATGCGATGGAAGCCGGTTACTCGGTCGGTACTCGTACTATCGTTGATGTGCTGGATGCCACCACCACGCTGTATAACGCCAAACAGCAGCTCTCCAGCGCGCGTTATAACTACCTGATTAACCAGCTGAATATTAAGTCTGCGCTCGGTACGTTGAATGAGCAGGATCTGCTGTCGCTGAACAATGCGCTGGGTAAACCGATCTCCACCACGCCAGAAGCGGTGGCACCGGAAAACCCGCAGCAGGACGCCAGCGCTGACGGTTACAGTGCCGATAGCGCCGCACCGGCAACACAGCCTGCCGCCGCACGCACCCTCTCCAGCAGCAACCAGGGTGCAAACCCGTTCCGCAATTAATCTTGCCTGTACCCGGCGCCACTGTGCGCCGGGTATATGTAAGGCAACGTAAAGATCCCCTCCCTGCCATACCTGTCGCTTCAATTTCAACCACTCATCCTCTATCCTTGACCACTACCACTGGGTCCTGGAAGACAAAAATGAAACGGACAAAAACTATCAATCATGCGTCGTTCCGCAAAAGCTGGGGCGCACGCCATCTGACTCCCGTCGCGCTGGCTGTTACGGCTGTATTTATGCTGGCAGGCTGCGAAAAAAGCGACGAGACGGTCTCGCTGTATCAAAACGCGGACGACTGCTCGGCCGCGAATCCGGGCAAGAGCGCGGAATGTACCACGGCGTACACCAATGCGCTGAAAGAAGCGGAGCGTACGGCACCGAAATACGCCACCCGCGAAGACTGCGTGGCTGAGTTTGGCGAAGGCCAGTGCCAGCAGGCACCTGCTCAGGCAGGCATGGCGCCGGAAAGCCAGGCGCAGGCGCAAAGCAGCGGCAGCTTCTGGATGCCGCTNTGAGCGGCGGCGCGGGTTATCAGCAGCAGCCGCTGTTCAGCTCGAAGAACCCGGCCAGCCCGGCATACGGTAAATACACCGATGCAGGCGGCAGAAATTATGGTGCCGCGCAGCCGGGCCGCACGATGACCGTGCCGAAAACCGCGATGGCGCCGAAACCGGCCACCACCTCTACGGTCACCCGTGGCGGCTTTGGCGAATCCGTCGCTAAACAGGCCACCATGCAGCGCAGCGCGTCCGGTACGTCCACACGTTCAATGGGCGGCTAAGCGACATGGAAAGAGTCAGCATCATTGAGCGCCCGGACTGGCGTGAAAAAGCGACCGAGTTCGGTTTCAATTTTCACACCATGTATGGCGAGCCGTACTGGTGTGAAGACGCCTATTACAAACTCACGCTGGCGCAGGTGGAAACGCTTGAAGACGTTACCGCCGAGCTGCACCAGATGTGCCTGCAGGTAGTCGACAAGGTTATCGCCAGCGACGACCTGATGGCGAAGTTCCGCATCCCGAAACACACCTGGGGTTTCGTTCGCCAGTCGTGGCAAACCCACCAGCCGTCGCTCTATTCGCGTCTGGATCTGGCGTGGGACGGCGTGGGCGAACCGAAGCTGTTAGAGAACAACGCCGACACACCCACCTCGCTGTATGAAGCGGCATTCTTCCAGTGGATCTGGCTGGAAGATCAAATCAATGCCGGGAACCTGCCTGCCGGGAGCGATCAGTTCAACAGCCTGCAGGAAAAGCTCATCGAGCGCTTTGGCGAACTGCGCGAGCAGTTTGGTTTCCAGCTGCTGCACATGACCTGCTATCGCGATACCGTTGAAGATCGCGGAACCGTGCAGTATCTGCAGGACTGCGCCAACGAAGCGGGCGTCGCGACAGAATTCCTCTTCATTGACGACATTGGGCTTGGCGAAAAAGGCCAGTTTACCGATCTGCAGGATCAGGTGATTGGCAATCTGTTCAAGCTTTATCCGTGGGAATTTATGCTGCGCGAGATGTTTTCCACCAAGCTGGAAGACGCGGGCGTACGCTGGCTGGAACCGGCGTGGAAAAGCATCATATCCAACAAAGCGCTGCTGCCGCTGCTATGGGAAATGTTCCCCGACCACCCGAACCTGCTGCCCGCGTATTTCGCCGAAGACGACCATCCGCCAATGGACAAATACGTCGTGAAACCCATCTTCTCACGTGAAGGGGCGAACGTGTCGATCGTCGAAAACGGCAACGTGCTGGAAGAAGTGGAAGGTCCGTACGGTGAAGAGGGAATGATCGTCCAGCAGTTCTGGCAGTTACCGAAATTTGGCGACAGCTATACGCTGATTGGTAGCTGGCTGATCAACGATCAGCCCGCCGGTATTGGTATTCGTGAGGACAGAGCGCAGATCACCCAGGATCTGTCACGCTTCTATCCCCACATTTTTGTCGAGTAACGGTCAGCCGATTTGCACTGACAGCATGCTTAACGAGCCCATCTCGAGACCGTCCACCGGGATCGTGATGGGTTCTTCACCATCCCACGCGCCCAGCACGTACAGCAGCGGCAGGAAGTGATCCGGCGTCGGGTTAGAGAGAGAACCGCCTTCATGCGCCATGTAATTGACCAATGGATGCTGTTCCACCGGCCCTTTCCAGTCGAGGTTGGCCTTTACGTAGTCGTTAAACGACGTTGCCCACGGATAAGGCGAGCTGTCGCCATGCCAGCGTACCGTACGCAGGTTATGCACCACGTTACCGCTTGCCACCAGCATAATGCCCTCATCGCGCAGCGACGCCAGCTTGCGGCCCATTTCCATATGCCAGGCAGCCGGTTTGGTGCTGTCGATACTGAGCTGCACCATCGGAATATCGGCGTTCGGGTACATTTTGATCAGCACGCCCCACGAGCCGTGATCAAAGCCCCAGGCTTCTTTATCGAGCGCAACGGGAACCGGTGCCAGCAGCGAAACCAGTCGTTCAGCCAGTTCGGGCGATCCCGGTGCCGGATAGTGCGTATCGTACAGCGCCTGCGGGAAACCGCCGAAATCGTGAATCGTTTTCGGTGCTTCCATCGCCGTAACGCCAGTGCCGCGCGTAAACCAGTGCGCAGAGACCACGACGATTGCTTTAGGGCGCGGCAGATCCTCACCCAGACGTTGCCAGGCGCGGGTATAGCGGTTGTCTTCCAGCACGTTCATCGGGCTACCGTGACCAAGAAACAGCGCTGGCATTCGGGTACGAGACATGATGTTATCCTTTGCAGGGGGGTAATGTAATGACTCCACATTACCCTTTTTTTAGAAAGGATAAACTCAGATAACCGTGATGATCTTCATCAAATAGTTTGAATGAACGGATGTAGTCGCAGGAGAATGTAATGTCAGTACCACTCATTCTGACCCTTTTAGCCGGTGCCGCCACCTTTATTGGCGCCCTGCTTGGCGTACTCAGCCAGAAGCCGTCCAATCGCCTGCTGGCGTTTTCCCTCGGCTTTGCCGCCGGGATCATGCTGCTGATCTCACTGATGGAAATGCTTCCGGCGGCGCTGGCGACTGAAAACATGTCGCCGGTGCTTGGCTACGGCATGTTTATCATCGGCCTGCTAGGGTACTTCGGGCTCGATCGCATGCTTCCGCACGCGCACCCACAGGATCTTATGCACGGCGAGAAAGCAGTGATGCCGCGCAATCTCCGGCGCACCGCAGTTTTGCTGACGCTCGGCATCAGTTTGCACAACTTCCCGGAAGGGATTGCCACCTTCGTCACCGCCAGCAATAACCTCGAACTGGGTATTGGCATTGCCTTTGCCGTGGCATTGCACAATATTCCTGAAGGTCTCGCCGTCGCCGGTCCGGTGTATGCTGCAACAGGCTCCCGGCGCAAAGCGGTGTTCTGGGCGGGCGTTTCAGGGATGGCCGAAATTCTGGGCGGCGTGCTGGCCTGGCTTATCCTTGGCAGTCTGGTTTCACCCGTTGTGATGGCCGCCGTCATGGCCGCTGTGGCGGGGATTATGGTGGCGCTGTCGGTGGATGAACTGATGCCGCTGGCGAAAGAGATCGATCCCCACAATAACCCAAGCTATGGCGTGTTATGCGGGATGTCGGTGATGGGCATGAGCCTGGTGGCGTTGCAGTCTATGGGAATTGGTTAATGACGACATGGCGCTGCGAAGCATTCCGCAGCGCCATAGCATGTCATTTTCTATAAAAGTGTTTAATTTAATTTCATAGCGGCAGTTTATTTATCATTCTGAGACTACCGCAACCCCGGAATATTAACGTTATAAATATCTTTAATTTATTACCTTAACGATATAATAGTATATATATCTGCTGACATTTTTATTTAACGCTCACAGCAGGAGAAGTAAATAATAACTCACCTGTTGTTTTACGCCGCCACTGCAATCGCGCCCATTCACGTCAAATATAATATTAATTTTACTACATCCTTTGCTTAGAAAATCTAAAAAGACAACCCTTTCGCCAGTGTTATCCTTCGCTCCGGTAACGTTACCGTTTTTTAAAATATAACGTTATTACCGCATATTTTATTAACATATAAAGGATTACTCTGAATGTTCAGGAAAATATTAGCCGTTGCGTTAACGTCGGCGCTCCTTTCCGGTACCGCTTTTGCTGCCCCAGATGTCCCGGAGCAGGGATCGGGCCAGGTGACGTTTTCTGGATGGGTTATCGAATCTCCGTGTTCCATTAAACCGGGTGATGAAGATCTGCAGGTAGACCTCGGCGAAGTCGCCACCAGCGTGCTCAACAGCGATAAAATGTCGTTAGCCGCTGACTTTACCATTCACCTTCAGGACTGCATCCTGTCGAAAGAGGTCGACGGGCAAACCGTTACCACCAACAAAGTTGACGTCACCTTTTCCTCCGCCAACGTCAATGCCACCGACTCCAGCCTGATGAAAAACAGCGCCGAAGATAACGAAGGTGGCGCATCGAACGTCGGTGTTCGTATTCTTGATGAAGGTAATGAAAAGGTCACGCTTGGGGAAGCCGTGGCGGTTAATTTCCCCAATCTGAATTCCTACCAGGAATTAAATTTTAAGGCCCGCATGGAAAAAACGCCGGATGCCGCCGGGGATGTAACACCGGGTAACGTGAATACCATCGCTAATTATATTCTTAATTACGAATAATTCATTTTGCGTAACAGAAATGGCCGGTGATCCGTTTGCCGGCTTTCAGGATGCCCTACCAAAAGAATGGACTCATGCGCAGATTCCTTTTTTCGCCAATCACCAGATTAGCGGCTTTTGTAAAAAACATCTTATTTCTCCTGATGGTTTTTTCGGGTATGCCTGCCGTTTCTCTTGCTGTGGAATTTAATACCGACGCCCTCGACGCCGACGATCGTCAGAACGTCGATCTCAGCCAGTTCGAAAAGAGAGACTACATTTCACCCGGACGTTATCCGGTGCAAATCACGCTTAATAAAAATACCCTGCCCGGCGAATGGATCCTCGAATGGCAGGCAACGAATGCGGAAAGCGGCTCAGCACTGTGTCTCACGGCAAGCCAGCTGTTGCAAATGGGTTTTGACGACGCCTTTGTCCGCCAGCTCACCCGCCGCGGCCAGACGTCGTGTCTGGATATCATCAACAAACCCGAGTTCAGCGCAAAGCTCGATAAATCCACGATGCGTCTGACGCTGACTGCGCCGCAATCCTGGATGAAGTATCACGCGAAAAACTGGACCCCGCCGGAGTACTGGGATACGGGTGTCAATGGCGCGCTGCTGGATTACAACCTCTACGCCAGCCAGTATTCGCCGCACGACGGCGACAGTACGCAAAGCTTCAGCGCCTACGGCACAGCGGGCATCAACCTGGGCGCATGGCGACTGCGCTCTGACTATCAGTACAGCCAGAATTTTGTCAGCGGTAACAGCACCGATACCGACAGCCGTCTGGCGCGCACGTACCTTTTTCGTCCTTTGCCGTCGCTGGCGTCAAAGTTCACCCTCGGCCAGTACGATCTCAGCTCCGATATTTTCGATACCTTTCATTTCACGGGAGCGACGCTGGAAAGCGATGAACGTATGCTGCCGCCGGATTTACAGGGCTATGCGCCACAAATCACCGGCATCGCGCAGACCAACGCCAAAGTCACCGTATCGCAAAATGGCCGCGTACTGTATCAGACCACCGTCACGCCGGGACCGTTTACCATTTCCGATATGGTCGACACCCTGCAGGGGCAAATGGATGTCACTATCGAAGAGGAAGATGGACGAACCAGCAGCTTTCAGGTCGGCTCGGCGTCCGTACCGTTTTTGACCCGTCAGGGCCAGTGGCGATATAAAACCTCCGCCGGGAAACCGACCTCAAACAGTCATAACGACGTGCATAATCCGCTGTTCTGGACCGGGGAATTCTCATGGGGATGGCTGAGCACCACCTCGCTGTACGGTGGCGCTATTTTGACGGCCGATGATTATCAGGCATTCACCTCCGGCATCGGTTTTAACCTCAACGTGCTGGGTGCGATCTCCTTTGACGTCACGCGTTCGCAGGCCAACCTGACGCAGGAGACAGGCAATAACAGTCAGCACGGTTACAGCTACCGCATGAACTACGCCCGCCGTTTTGACGCCACCGATAGCCAGATCACCTTCGCCGGTTACCGCTTCTCTGACAAAAACTACGTGTCGATGAATGAATATCTCGACTACCGCGAGGGCGACAACGGCAGCGATAACGAAAAAGAGAGCTACGTGCTGTCGTTCAGTCAGGCCATCGCCCCCTGGGACATGAGCGCCTGGCTGAATATCAGCCGCAACACCTACTGGAATGCCGCCAGCAACACCAGCTACTCGCTCTCGCTCAACCACAGTTTTGCCATTGGCGAACTGAAAGGCCTCTCTGCATCGCTGGCCGTCACCCGTACCCGCTGGGATGACACTGACGAAAACCAGTATTACTTCTCCCTCTCCGTGCCGTTAAGCACGGGGCGGAATCTGGCCTATAACCAGCAGCGCTACGGCGATAACACCACGCAGTCGCTGTCGTATTACGACGCATCCGACCGCGATAACACCTGGAACCTCTCCGTTTCTGCAGATAACGATCAACTCAGCGACGGCGAGCCCGCGCTACGGGGAAGCTATCAGCATTACGCTCCGCCGGGCCGTCTGAGCCTCGCCGCCAGCGTGCATCCGAACAACTACACCTCAATGAACCTGGGCTGGAACAGCGCGATCACTGCCACCCGCTACGGCGTGGCGATACACGATCGCCCCAGCGGTAACAACGCGCGCATGATGGTCGATGCCAATGGCGTTTCCGGTGTTGAGCTAAATCGTGGGCGAAGCGTCACCAATGCCTTCGGCATCGCGGTGATCCCTTCGCTCAGCAATTACCAGACCACCACCGTGCAGGTAAACAGCAACACGCTCCCGGAAGGCGTGGATATCAGCAGCCCGGTGTTCCGTACCACACTGACGGAAGGCGCCATCGGTTACAAAGCGCTTAACGCCAGCCAGGGGTATCAGATTATGGGCGTTGTCAGACTGGAGAATGGTACGTTTCCGCCGCTCGGCGTGTCGGTCATTGATACCCGCACCCACAAAGACATCGGCCTGATCGCGGACGATGGTTTTGTCTATCTCAGCGGGCTTCAGGAAAACAGCGTCCTCAGCGTGAGCTGGGGCGAGCACCGCTGCGAAATCACCCCACCCAACCACAGCAGTCTCGACAGCGCACTCATTCTGCCTTGTCGAAACACCCACCATGCCAGAGAAAATCATGAAACCGATTGATATCGCGAAAGGGCTGATCCTGTTTTTGTCAGCCATCAGCCTGACGCACGCGGCCATTTTGCCCGATCGCACCCGGCTTATTCTCAACCAGGGCGATAAAAGCGTCTCCCTGCGTCTGAGTAATAAAAGCCAGACGCTGCCCTATCTCGCGCAATCCTGGATTGAAGATCAGACCGGGGTGAAAAATCGCGATTATATTTCCACCGTACCACCGCTGGTGCGGCTTGAACCCGGCGAGCAGACGCAGGTCAGGCTGATGGGACTGCCCGCCCTTGCCCGGCTTCCGGCGGATCGGGAATCGCTGTTTTATTACAACGTGCGGGAAATCCCACCGCGCAGTGAAGGGCAAAACGTCGTTCAGATTGCGATGCAAAGCCGTCTGAAGCTGTTCTGGCGACCAAAAGCGATTCGCCTGAATACCGGGCAGCCGCTGCCCTGGAAATCGGTCAAACTCACGCGTACCGAAAACGGGCTGCACTTCAGGAACACCTCGCCCTACCACATGACCGTCGGCTACGTCGGTACTGATGGTAAAACGCTGCTGAAAGGCACAACCAGCCTCATGCTCGCGCCCTTTAGCGAACAAACGTTACCCGTGAAAAACCTGCCGCCGCAGTTTCAGGTGGGGTACATCGGTGATTTCGGCGGGCTGAATTTGTATAAGGCCAGTTGCAACGCGGTTCAGCGTGAATGCGACAGCCAGCCAGCACAGAAGGGGTGATTATGCGCACATTTGCTCTTTTGTTTACGCTGCTGATCGCCTTGTTTTCAGCTCCCACCTGGGCGGTGGATTGTTATCAGCGCGTGCATGGCGGCCCCACGGATTATACCGTCACGCTGCCACCGTTTATGGTGCCGGTCGATGCCCCATTAGGCAGTAAAATCTGGGAAAGCCGGGATATCAACATCACGGTGTATTGTGATAACGCCCAGAGCTGGAGCTCGGTTCATCCTTCCGAGTCGCTCTTTGCCTGGCTGATGCTGAGCGCCACCAACAATGCCGATGTGCTTGATAACCCCTATTTCACCTTTGGCGTGACCTATAACGGCGTTGACTATACAGGCGCCGATATCGGCATTCCAACCGGGGCCTGCCTCGACAAGAAAAATAGCGGCGGCGTGTTTGAGCCAATCTGCAACGGCGTCACGCCGCAGCTCAATACCTCCTTCAACGCCCGCTTTCGCCTTTTTATTCAGTTGAAAGCGATACCCGCAGATCTGGATGAGCATTTTGATTTCGGTGAGATTAACGTCGTGCAGTTTGACGGCCAGGGCGGCGCAAATCTGATGGATGGCGCGAAGAACCTGCGCTTCAACATTGATGGCCTCGACAACATCACTTTTCTGGATTGCAGCGTGGACATCAGCCTTGAGCCGCAGAATCAGGTCGTTGATTTTGGCGTACTGTCGCGCAGAGAGCTACAAAATACACCAGCAACACAGTCGTTTCGCTTATCCGCCACCAAAGATCTGGCGGCAGGCTGTACGCAGACCTTTGAGGTCGAAACCAGCTTTTACGACAACGACGGCGCACTGTACGACGCCACGCATCTTGATATGGGGAATGGCCTTCTGCTGCGCATTNGGAAAGCTTCACCCATGATTACACCGCCGAGCTGACGAAAAACCCGTCGCAGGAGATCGCCGTCGGGCCGTTCAGCAAAACGGTGACCATCAAAATCAACTACCACTAGACGCAAAAAAGCCGGGGATCGCCCGGCTTCTCTCATTTACAGCGGNCCCCCAGCCATATCGTGCTCACCAGCAAACTTAATGCACTCCGGCGCGCGCGCCATTGAGCCATCATCGTTGGTCAGTTCACACAGCACGCCTGCTGGCTTAAAGCCCGCCAGGGTAACCAGATCAATCGTCGCTTCAGTGTGGCCGCCGCGGGTCAGCACGCCACCCGGCTGCGCGCGCAGCGGGAACACGTGGCCAGGGCGGTTCAGGTCGGACGGCTTAGCGCCATCAGCAATCGCCGCACGAACGGTGGTGACGCGGTCGGCGGCAGAAACGCCGGTCGTTACGCCTTCAGCGGCTTCAATGGTGACAGTAAAACCGGTACCGTAGGCACTGGTGTTGTTCTCAACCATCATCGGCAGATCAAGCTGTTTGCGACGATCTTCGGTCAGGCACAGACAAACGATGCCGCTGCCGTGACGAATGGTCAGCGCCATTTGTTCAACGGTCATGGTTTCGGCGGCGAAAATCATGTCACCTTCGTTTTCACGATCTTCATCATCCAGCACCATCACACCGCGGCCTTCGCGCAGCGCGGTAAGTGCGTTTTCCACACGTTCGAATGGCGTGCCAAAAGAGGAAAGTAGCGTCTGATTCATGGTAATAAAAACCTCATTAAAATTGTGGTTACCAGAATCAGGGCAGTCTTAGGAGTACCGTACAAGCGGCAAAAAAATAACGTGAGCGGGCGCAAACCCGACTGGATCGTTACTCTCTCCCATCCGGACTTTAACCGTCGGCCCCGGAATTACACCGGATCTGCTGACCTCCTGAATGTTCAGGAGCGCTCGCGGGCTTTCAGCGTTCGCTGATTTACCGCCGGTGGGGAATTTCGCCCCGCCCTGAGAATAAGCGGGTTAACTATAACGCGATTGACTATCCTCGGCAATGCATTGAGTTCAAACATTTGTATTTAGGGTTTATCGACTTCCGTTCAGGCACTACAATGAACATCAGAACAGAGACGATCAGGGAAACGACAATGATTGACCCGAAGAAAATTGAGCAAATCGCCCGCCAGGTACACGAATCGATGCCGAAAGGTCTGCGTGATTTTGGTGACGATGTGGAGAAAAAAATCCGCCAGGTGCTGCAGTCGCAGCTGACCCGTCTGGATTTGGTGAGTCGCGAAGAGTTTGACGTGCAGACGCAGGTGCTGCTGCGCACGCGTGAAAAACTGACACTGCTGGAACAACGCCTCAGCGAGCTGGAAAATCGCACCAGCACGCCGACAGCCGTCACCCCGCCGCCGGTGGAGCCGCAGGACTAAAAACAATAACGGGCCTTTCGGCCCGTTGTTACGTTAAAGCTCCGTCTCCAGCGCTCGCGTCCTCTGTGTTTGCTGGCAATAAAAATCGTAGCGGATGTAAAACCACTCACGCTGCGCTTCATCCATATTCCCGGTGACTGCTTCGAGATCAACCGATTGGCCAAGCGAGTGCATTCTGGCAAAGCTACGTGCGATAAAATCGAAATTGTTCAAAATGTAGAGTTCGTTTTGGTTCATCGGCATACTCCTTCAGTCAATGCGTTTCTGAGTCGGCTATATGCTTTTTCCTGCTTCCAGTATTTATCTTTACTTTAGGCTAAATGTACGCAAAACGTGCTCATTCATTCGCTAATTTTTGCGCTGTGTCATAAACCCACACATTCACCACGGTTTGTTGATGACCAGCGCGTGTATTTAGCGATTTACCGCGACGCAGCGGCGTTACTGACCGCTGTCTTTCTGGATTTTCTTGATGATATTGGTGGTGGAGCAGCCATCTTCGAAGTTCAGCACCATCACCTCGCCACCGTTAGCCCAGACCTCTTCGCTCCCGGCGATTTGCTCTGGTTTGTAATCACCGCCTTTCACCAGCAGATCCGGCAGGATCCCGGCAATCAGGCGTTGCGGCGTGTCTTCTTCAAAGGAGACCACCCAGTCGACCGCTTCCAGTGCGCCGAGCACAATCATACGTTGCTCTAGCGGGTTAACCGGGCGACTTTCGCCTTTCAGACGTCTGGTGGACGCATCGCTGTTCACCGCCACAATCAGACGATCGCCAAGCTTACGGGCATTCGCCAGATAGGAGACGTGACCGGCATGCAGAATGTCGAACACGCCGTTGGTCATTACCACTTTTTCGCCGCGTTTGCGCGCCGCGATAACCGCCTGCTTCAGTTCGTCTTCGGTCATCACGCCAAAACCGGTATCGGCACGGCCACGCACCGCGTTTTCCAGTTCGATCGGCGAAACGGTCGAGGTACCGAGTTTACCCACCACCACGCCTGCCGCAGCGTTAGCAAAATAGCACGCTTCTTCAAGCGAATTCCCGGCTGCCAGCGTCGCTGCCAGCACGCCAATCACCGTGTCGCCTGCGCCGGTAACGTCATACACTTCCTGCGCCTGCGTTGGCATATGCAAAGCCTCTTTGCCCGGCTGCAGCAGCGTCATGCCCTGCTCAGAACGGGTCACCAGCAGTGCGGAGAGGTCAAAATCGGCAATCAGCTTCATGCCGCGCTCAACGATCTGCGCTTCGTCTTTGCACTTGCCCACCACCGCTTCGAACTCAGACAGGTTCGGCGTCAGCAGCGTCGCGCCACGATAGCGGTCAAACTCAACGCCTTTCGGGTCGATCAGTACCGGTACGCCCGCTTTACGCGCCAGTTGGATCATCGACTGAACGCTGCTCAGCGCCCCTTTGGCGTAGTCAGAGAGCACCAGCGCGCCAATGTTGCCCAGCGCCTGCTGAATGCGCTCGTGCATCGGCTGCGGGTCAACGTCCGCAAACCCTTCTTCGAAATCGAGACGAATCAGTTGCTGATTGCGCGACAGGACGCGCAGTTTGGTAATGGTAGGATGCGTCGGAACAGTAACGAAATCGCACTTCACGTTGACGTCCGCCAGCGCTTTGCTCAGCGCGCGCGCCGCATCGTCGATACCGGTCAGCCCGACCAGACGCGCAGTGGCACCGAGCGAGGCGATGTTCATTGCCACGTTCGCTGCGCCACCCGGGCGCTCTTCGATGGTGTCAACTTTAACGACCGGGACCGGCGCTTCCGGGGAAATACGGCTGGTCGGCCCGTACCAGTAACGATCCAGCATCACATCTCCAACGACCATGACGCCTGCACGTTCGAACTCTGGCAGCGTTACTTTCATTCCTGACTCCTGAAAGATTCACAATTTGCGCGCGATGATACCACCACTTACTTTGAACCGCACGACTCCACCAGCCACTTCTGCCAGCTGGCGCTGACGCGCGCGCGTTCTTCAGCGAAGGCGTCCTGCGCCACATGGCCAGCCGATTCCTGCAGCGCAAGATGGTGCAATTCATCTCGCAGCGTGGTGTAGGCCCGCGTAAGCGCCATCGCTTCCTCTTCATCCATAATGTCGTTCTGCGCCAGCAGTTCGAGGATCCGCACATTATCGGACCAGCGCGTCAGCTTCGGCTTCAGATGAGCATAGCGCAACACCAGGTACTGGGTAATAAACTCGATGTCGGTGATCCCACCGGCATCGGCTTTTATATCAAAGCGATCGCGGTGTTTATTGCCCAGATGGGCGCGCATTTTTTCGCGCATTTCACGCACGTCCGTCTGCAGCTTTTCACCGTCACGCACGGTCGTGAGCACCGCTTTGCGGATCGCATCAAACTGCGTGTGCAACGCCGGATCGCCGTACACCACGCGGGCGCGAACCAGCGCCTGATGTTCCCAGGTCCAGGCTTCGTTTTTCTGATAATCAGCAAACGCGTCTGTGGTCGTTACCAGCATTCCTGCCTCCCCGGACGGACGTAAGCGAGCGTCCACTTCGTACAGAATGCCTGACGATGTGCGGGTGCTGAACAGATGCATGATGCGTTGCGCCAGCCGCAGGTAGAACTGACGACCATCGATCTCGCGTTCGCCATCGGTCATCACATCCGCCGGGCAATCGTGCAGGAAAACCAGATCGAGATCGGAACTGTAACCCAGCTCCCAGCCGCCCAGCTTGCCGTAACCGACCACGGCAAACCCGCGGCCTTCACGATCGTGCAGATGCGTCGGCTGGCCATAACGCGCCACCATCTGCACCCACGCCTGATGCACAGCGTCCCGGCGATGTCCGCCGCCGCGACGCGCAGCAGTTGCGCCTGCTTAAACTGGCGCAGCGCTTCCAGCTGTTGCTCTTCGTCTTCTTCAGGCACCCGCAACAGATACTGACGCAAATCGTCACGATAGGCATCAGTCGCGGTCGGCTGGTACAGCGTGCCGGGATCGAGCAGTTCGTCCAGCAGCAGCGGGTAACGCGCCAGCTGGCTGGCCACCATTGGTGAGGCGGCGCAGAGCGAAATCAGGTGTTTGAGCGCGCCGGGGAATTCGCTCAGCAATTCAAGATAGGTGGTACGGGTGACAATGCCGCTCAGCAGCGGCGTGATACGCGCCAGCGGCACCGGCGCGTCGGCGCGGCTGCAGATTTCACTCAGCAGATGCGGCATCAGTTGATCCAGCACCTGCCGCCCGCGTGGGCCAATCGAGCGCCGGTCGAGCTCTTTGCGGAAATCGGCAATCAGCGCCACTACCCGATGGCGATCGCTGTCGGAAAGGTGCGCCAGCACCGGCGTGTTGTCCTCTTCCTGTAACGCGTCCTGCCACAGTTCGCGCCAGAGTTCGGAGATCGCCTCTTCCTGCGACGGCGTTTCGTCATCGCCAATCAGCTCGTTGAAGATGCGGCGTACGGCGGTCATATGCGCCGTCAGTTGCGCGTCCAGCGCGGCCCAGTCCGGGAAATTCATGCCCCACGCCAGCCGGGCGCGATTAAGCTCATCCGTTGGCAAGGTCTGGGTTTGTTCGTCATTGATGCTTTGCAGCAGATTTTCCAGGCGGCGCAGGAACAGATAGGCCACGCGCAACTGTTCTGCATCGCCGTCCGGCAGCAGGTGCAGCGCGTCAATGGCTTCCAGCGTCACCAGCAGCGAACGCGACTGCAATGACGGCTCACGTCCGCCACGAATCAGCTGGAACACCTGCACGATAAACTCGATTTCACGGATCCCGCCCGCGCCAAGCTTGATGTTGTCTTTCAGGCCGCGGCGACGCACCTCGCGCGCGATCATTCCTTTCATATTCCGCAGCGACTGAATGACGCTGAAATCGATGTAGCGGCGGAACACAAACGGGCGCAGCATCGCCCGTAATTCGCTGGCATTGACGTCGTCGGCATCGCCCATCGGACGTGCTTTGACCATCGCGTAGCGCTCCCAGTCGCGCCCCTGCTCCTGATAGTAATCTTCAAACGCGGCAAAGCTCAGCACCAGCGGGCCGCTGTCGCCAAACGGGCGCAACCGCATGTCGACGCGGTAGACAAAACCGTCCTGCGTCGGCTGGTCGAGCACTTTGATCAGCCGTTGCCCGAGGCGGGTGAAAAACTGCGCGTTATCGAGCTCACGCCGCCCACCGCGGGTCGAACCGTGCTCGGGCCAGGCAAAAATCAGATCGATATCCGAGGAAAAATTCAGTTCGCCGCCACCGAGCTTCCCCATCCCGAGGATCAGCAGCGGTTGCGGCACGCCGTCAGCGTTACAGGGGGTTCCCCATTCGCGACAGCAGGCGTCGTACAGCCAGTCGCGCGCGGCGACGATCAGCGTCTCGGCAAGCGCGCTTAACTGCTGCAGCGTGTTTTCTTCGCTCACCAGCGATAGCGTCTGCATCCAGGCGATGCGCACCATAATGCGGCGGCGAAACAGCCGCAGCTCGCGCATCAGCGCGGGCTCATCCTGC
>NZ_JNGH01000045.1 GCF_001188485.1 Trabulsiella odontotermitis | reverse complement strand
GCGCAATCAGCAGATGCGCCGCGACTTTATGGCCGATATCTCGCATGAGCTGCGCACTCCGCTGGCGGTGCTTCGCGGCGAGCTGGAAGCCATTCAGGATGGCGTGCGTAAATTCACCCCGGATTCCGTCGCCTCGCTGCAGGCGGAGGTCGCCACGCTGACCAAACTGGTGGAAGATCTGCATCAGTTGTCGATGTCCGACGAAGGCGCCGTGACCGCCTGATGCAGCTTTTCAATAACCTGCTGGAAAACAGTCTGCGCTACACCGACAGCGGCGGCAGGCTGCTGATCAGTGCGGTGACGGAAAACCAGAGCGTCACCATTGATTTTGCCGACAGCGCGCCTGGCGTCACCGATGAACAACTGAAATTACTCTGCGAACGCTTTTACCGCACCGAAGGATCCCGCAATCGCGCCAGCGGCGGCTCCGGCCTGGGGCTGGCTATCTGCATGAACATCGTTGAAGCGCACGGCGGCACGCTCAACGCCACACATTCGCCTTTTGGCGGGGTAAGCATTAAAGTAGAGCTACCGCTGGAACGAGATTTACCGAGAGACGTATGACCACGCTACCCATTGATGACAACGCACCACGGATATTGATCGTGGAAGATGAACCCAAGCTGGGGCAGTTGCTGATCGACTATCTGCAGGCGGCGAACTACGCGCCGACGCTGATCGGTCACGGCGACAAAGTACTGTCATATGTGCACCAGACGCCGCCCGATCTCATCCTGCTCGATTTAATGCTGCCTGGCACCGACGGGCTGACCCTGTGCCGCGAAATCCGCCGTTTTTCGGAAGTGCCAATCGTGATGGTGACGGCCAAAATCGAAGAGATCGACCGCCTGTTAGGGCTGGAGATTGGCGCTGACGACTACATCTGCAAACCCTATAGCCCGCGCGAAGTGGTCGCCCGCGTAAAAACCATTCTGCGCCGCTGCAAGCCGAAACGCGAACTACAGGCGTTAGACGCCGAAAGCCCGCTGATTGTCGATGAAGGCCGTTTTCAGGCCTCGTGGCAGAACAAGCTGCTGGACCTCACGCCTGCGGAATTCCGCCTGCTGAAAACCCTCTCCAGCGAGCCGGGGAAAGTGTTCTCCCGCGAGCAACTGCTCAACAACCTGTACGACGATTACCGCGTGGTGACTGACCGCACCATCGACAGCCACATCAAAAACCTGCGTCGCAAGCTGGAAGCGCTGGACGCCGAGCAGTCATTCATTCGCGCCGTGTATGGCGTCGGTTACCGCTGGGAGGCGGACGCCTGCCGTATCGCCTAGAATCTTCGGTTTACTCCCCCGCCGCCCGGCGCTACAATTCCCGCCCTTAAAGTATGGGAACTCCCCTGCCGCCTTACATTGTGAGGCGGATCTGACCTGTCATCAGAACGAGAAAATCATGTTTAAACCGGAACTCCTTTCCCCGGCGGGAACGCTGAAAAATATGCGTTACGCCTTTGCCTATGGCGCCGATGCCGTTTATGCGGGCCAGCCGCGCTACTCCCTGCGCGTACGCAACAACGAATTCAATCACGAAAACCTTCAGCTAGGGATCAACGAAGCCCATACGCTCGGCAAAAAATTCTACGTGGTGGTGAACATCGCGCCGCATAACGCCAAGCTGAAAACCTTTATTCGTGATTTGAAACCGGTGGTGGAAATGGGGCCGGATGCGCTGATTATGTCCGATCCAGGCCTGATTATGCTGGTGCGCGAGCATTTCCCGGAAATGGCGATTCACCTCTCCGTACAGGCCAACGCTGTTAACTGGGCAACGGTGAAATTCTGGAAGCAGATGGGCCTGACCCGCGTGATCCTCTCCCGCGAACTGTCGCTGGAAGAAATCGACGAGATCCGCACCCAGGTGCCGGACATGGAAATCGAAATCTTCGTGCACGGCGCACTGTGCATGGCCTATTCCGGCCGCTGCCTGCTCTCCGGCTACATCAACAAGCGCGACCCGAATCAGGGCACCTGCANNAAATAGGAGCCGATTCCGGTGCAGAATGTTGAGCCGACGCTGGGCATCGGCGCACCAACGGACAAGGTGTTTATGATTGAAGAGGCGCAACGCCCGGGCGAATACATGACCGCGTTCGAAGACGAACACGGCACCTACATCATGAACTCAAAGGATCTGCGCGCGATTGCTCATGTGGAGCGTCTGACAAAAATGGGCGTCCACTCGCTGAAAATCGAAGGCCGCACCAAGTCATTTTACTACTGCGCCCGTACCGCGCAGGTTTATCGCAAAGCCATTGATGACGCCGCCGCCGGGAAACCGTTCGACACCAGCCTGCTGGAAACCCTCGAAGGGCTGGCGCATCGCGGTTATACCGAAGGCTTCCTGCGCCGCCATACCCATGACGATTATCAGAACTACGAATACGGCTATTCTGTGTCCGAACGTCAGCAGTTTGTCGGCGAGTTCACCGGCGAGCGTAAAGGCGCGCTGGCGGCCGTGGCGGTGAAAAACAAATTCAGCGTCGGCGACAGCCTGGAACTGATGACACCGCAGGGCAACGTCAACTTTACGCTGGAGCATATGGAAAACGCGAAAGGCGAAGTCATGCCGGTCGCGCCGGGCGATGGCTACACCGTCTGGCTGCCGGTGCCGGAAGAACTGGTGCTTGAATATGCGTTGCTGATGCGTAATTTTGCAGGTCAGAGCACCCGAAACCCGCACGGTAAGTAGTTAATCTGGGTTATTTTTTCCGCGCGGAAGATTCTTAGAATCCGATCACATACCGCTTCGTTCATTACGGGTATTATTTCTACGCTGAAAAACATAACCCATAAATGCTAGCTGTACCAGGAACCACCTCCTTGGCCCGTGTAATCTCCCTTACGCGGGCTTATTTTTTTGCCGCTTCATATTTTTCTACTGTTTCGGTCTGTTCCTGGGCGACATTTCAAATCCTGCGATAAACTTGTTCTCATGTTAAAAAATGAGGCACAAAGGATGACCACATTTCCCGCCAGTTTGCTGATTCTTAATGGTAAAGGTACTGATAATGCTCCACTGCGCGACGCCGTAGCACAGTTGCGTAAAGAAGGCGTTGAGATCCACGTTCGCGTGACATGGGAAAAAGGCGATGCCGAACGCTATATCGACGAAGCCCGACGGCTGGGTGTTGCCACCGTGATTGCCGGGGGCGGCGACGGCACCATCAATGAAGTCGCCACGGCGCTCGTTCACTGCCAGGGCGACGATATTCCGGCGCTGGGCATTCTGCCGCTCGGCACCGCTAATGATTTCGCCACCAGCGTCGGCATTCCTGACGAACCGGAGAAGGCGCTGAAGCTCGCCATCGCTGGTAACGCCATCGAGATAGATATCGCCCAGGTGAATGACGAAACCTGTTTTATCAACATGGCGACGGGTGGCTTCGGTACCCGCATCACCAGTGAAACCCCGGAAAAGCTGAAAGCCGCTCTCGGCGGGATTTCGTATCTGATTCATGGCTTAGTGCGCATGGACACCCTCAAACCCGACCGCTGCGAAATACGCGGCGAGAACATTAACTGGCAGGGCGATGCGCTGGTGATTGGGATTGGTAACGGCCGTCAGGCCGGTGGCGGACAACAGCTGTGCCCCGATGCGTTAATCAACGATGGTCTGCTCAATCTGCGCATTCTGACGGGCGAAGAGATCCTCCCCGCCCTGCTCAGCACGCTGGCAAAGGCCGGGCAGAGTCCGAATATTATCGAAGGTGCTTCGTCGTGGCTGACAATCAGCGCCCCGAACGACATCACCTTTAACCTCGACGGTGAACCGCTCACCGGGCGCGAATTTCGCATTGAAATTCTGCCATCCGCCTTACGCTGCCGGTTGCCGCCGGACTGCCCGCTACTGCGATAACACGCCCGCATCACCTCTCCCGCAAGAGAGGTGATGGGTCAGCCATCAGGCGATGGTGACTTTCGCGTCGAGATACACATCCTGCACGGCATTGATCAGTTTCACGCCGTCGGCCATGGTTTTCTTGAACGCTTTACGCCCCAGAATCAGCCCCATACCGCCCGCACGTTTGTTGATCACCGCCGTACGAACCGCATCGGTCAGATCGGTCTCGCCGCCTGCCGCACCACCGGAGTTAATCAGACCGGCGCGCCCCATATAGCAGTTCGCCAGTTGATAACGCACCAGGTCGATCGGGTTTTCGCTGGTCAGTTTGCTGTAGACGCGGTCGTCGGTGTAACCAAAATTCACCGCTTTATAGCCGCCGTTATTTTCCGCCATTTTCTGCTTCACGATATCCGCACCAATGGTGGCTGCCAGATGGTTCGCCTGCCCGGTCAGATCGGCGGAGACGTGGTAATCGACGCCGTCTTTCTTGAAGTCAGAATTACGCAGGTAGGCCCACAGCACAGTAACCATGCCCAGCTCGTGCGCGCGTTCAAAAGCGGCAGAAATCTCTTCAATCTGACGGCGGGACTCAATGGAGCCGAAATAAATCGTCGCCCCTACCGCCACCGCGCCCATATTAAACGCCTGCTCAACGCTGGCATACAGCGTCTGATCGTACTGGGCGGGATAGCTCAGGGTTTCGTTGTGGTTCAGTTTCACCAGAAACGGAATGCGGTGCGCGTAGCGGCGGGACACCGAGGCCAGCACGCCGTAGGTGGAGGCCACGCAGTTACACCCGGCTTCAATCGCCAGTTCAACAATATTCTTCGGATCAAAATAGAGCGGATTGGCGGCAAACGAGGCGCCAGCGGAGTGTTCCACGCCCTGATCCACAGGCAAAATGGAGAGATAACCGGTTCCGGCCAGACGCCCGGTGTTATACAGCGTTTGCATATTTCGCAGTACCGCAGGCGGACGATTATTATCAATCATCACGCGGTCGACATAATCATGACCCGGAAGATAAAGCTGGTCAGCGGAAATGGTCATACAACGGTGCTGTAACAGGCTGTCGGCGTCTTTGCCAAGCAATTGCGCAATATCAGTCATAACGATGCTCCCGTAAGTTCCGACCTCACGTCGGAGATGGATTGTCCTGACCCGCACCATCGCGGGCAGAATAAGCCTGGTACTCTGCGGTCAGTTTTGCCAGCCTGCCGGGGCGTTTTCAGCACAATCCGCTGTCACGTTTCAGGTAGGGTAAATTGCGAGGGCGATCAAAATTTTCACTCAAAGGTATTTAAAAGGTATTATTAATTGGTATTGTTAAGGCGTACCTTACCTGTCATGAAGGATTTAACGATGAAAACTACAGTAAAGCTGTCGTTCATGATGTTTGTTGAATGGTTTATCTGGGGCGCCTGGTTTGTTCCGCTGTGGCTGTGGCTGAGTAAAAACGGGTTCAGCGCGGGTGAAATTGGCTGGTCTTATGCCTGTACGGCGATTGCGGCGATCCTCTCGCCCATTCTCGTCGGCTCGCTGACCGACCGCTTTTTCCCGGCGCAGAAAGTGCTGGCGGTGTTGATGTTTGCCGGGGCGATACTGATGTATTTCGCCGCGCAGCAAACCACCTTCTCCGGCTTTTTCCCGTTGCTGCTCGCCTACTCGCTGACTTATATGCCGACGATAGCCCTGACCAACAGCATCGCTTTTTCTAACGTCCCGGACGTCGAGCGTGATTTCCCGCGTATCCGCGTCATGGGCACCATTGGCTGGATTGGCTCCGGGCTGGTGTGTGGTTTCCTGCCGGAGATGCTGGGCTACGCCGATATCTCGCCGACCAGCATTCCGCTGTTGATCACCGCCGCCAGCTCCGCCGTGCTGGGCGTGTTCGCGTTCTTCCTGCCGGATACGCCGCCGAGGAGCACCGGCAAAATGAGCCTGAAGGTGATGCTGGGGCTGGATGCGCTGATCCTGCTGCGCGACAAAAACTTCCTGGTGTTCTTTTTCTGCTCCTTCCTGTTCGCGATGCCGCTGGCGTTCTACTACATCTTTGCTAACGGCTATCTCTCCGAAGTCGGCATGAAAAACGCCACTGGCTGGATGACGCTCGGCCAGTTCTCCGAAATCTTCTTTATGCTGGCGTTGCCGTTTTTTACCAAACGCTTTGGTATCAAAAAGGTATTATTACTTGGTCTTATCACAGCGGCGATCCGCTACGCGTTCTTCATCTACGGCGGCGCGGATCATTACTTCACCTACGGCTTGCTGTTCCTCGGTATTCTGCTGCACGGTGTGAGCTATGACTTCTACTACGTCACCGCGTATATCTACGTCGATAAAAAAGCGCCGGTGAGCATGCGTAACGCCGCGCAAGGGCTGATTACCCTCTGCTGTCAGGGCTTCGGCAGCCTGCTGGGCTACCGCCTGGGCGGTGTGATGATGGAAAAAATGTTCGCCTATAAAGAACCGGTGAATGGACTGACCTTTAACTGGGCGGGCATGTGGACCTTCGGCGCGGTGATGATTGCCGTGATTGCAGTCCTGTTTATGTTGCTTTTCCGCGAGTCTGATAAAGAAATCACTGCCATTAAGGTGAGCGAAGACAACCGCGATACTGCGTTAACACAAGGGGAAGTTAAATGAAATACGAGCGTATTCTCGGTGCCTTATATGGCCAGGCGGTAGGGGATGCGATGGGCATGCCATCGGAACTGTGGCCGCGCGCCCGGGTGAAAGCGCATTTCGGCTGGATCGACCGCTTTCTGCCCGGGCCTGCGGAAAACAGCGCCGCCTGCTATTTCAAGCGTGCTGAGTTTACCGACGACACCTCCATGGCGCTGTGCCTTGCCGACGCGCTGCTGGAGTGTGACGGTCAGATTGACCCGGATGTGATTGGCCGTCACATCCTCGCGTGGGCCGAACGTTTTGATGCGTTCAATAAAAACGTCCTCGGCCCGACGTCGAAAATTGCGCTGCGGGCCATTCGCGACGGCCAGCCGGTCCGCGAACTGGAGAATAACGGCGTCACCAATGGCGCGGCGATGCGCGTTTCGCCGCTGGGCTGCATGTTGCCCACAGCGGATCTCGAGCGCTTTATCGACGACATCGCCCTCGCCTCCAGCCCGACGCATAAGTCCGATCTGGCAATTGCCGGTGCCGTCGTTGTGGCGTGGGCGATTTCCCGCGCCATCGACGGCGAGCGCTGGGAGAGCATCGTCGAGGCGTTGCCCGCCATCGCCCGTCATGCCCAGGAAAAACGCGTCACGACGTTCAGCGCCTCGCTGGCGGCACGCCTTGAGCTGGCGCTAAAAACGGTGCGTGAGGCCAACGGCGTAGAATCTGCCAGCGAGCAGCTTTATCAGCTGGTGGGCGCGGGCACCAGCACCATTGAATCGGTGCCCTGCGCCATTGCGATGGTGGAGCTGGCGCAGACCGATCCTAACCGCTGTGCGGTGCTGTGTGCCAATCTCGGCGGCGATACCGACACCATCGGGGCGATGGCCACCGCCATCTGCGGGGCGCTGCACGGTGTTGATGCTATCGACCCGGCGCTGAAAGCGGAGCTGGACGGCGTAAATAACCTGGATTTCACCCGCTATGCCAGCGCGCTGCGGGAGTACCGTCAACAGCGAGAGGCGCTATGAAGGCATCCGGAGTCGCCGATAAACTCAGAACGCTGGATCAGCAGCGTCCGGTCACGGTGATTGGCGCGGCGGTGATTGATGTTATTGCCGATGCCTATGCCCTGCCCTGGCGCGGCTGCGACATCGAGCTTAAACAGCAGAGCGTGAACATCGGCGGCTGTGCGTTGAATATCGCCGTGGCACTGAAACGCCTCGGGATCACCGCCTGTAACGCGCTGCCGCTCGGCCAGGGCGTGTGGGCTGAAATCATCTGCAACAATCTGGCGCGCGAAGGGCTGGTCAGCGCGATTGATAACGCCACCGGCGACAACGGCTGGTGTCTGGCGCTGGTCGAGCCCGACGGTGAGCGAACCTTTATGTCCTTCGACTTCGGCCCACGGATTGCGGATATTCCGCCGGCGCTGATGACACGCATTATGGCCTGTAAACCGCTGGTGTCGCTGAATCGTCAGGAGGCGGAAATCATCGCTGAAATAGTCGATTTACCCGCCCAGACCGAGGCTTTTGGTCAGGCGTGGCTTACCCGCTACGGTGCGCCGCTGATCGTTCGTCATGATAAAGACGGCGCCTGGTATTTTACGCCTGAAGGCCAG
>NZ_JNGH01000044.1 GCF_001188485.1 Trabulsiella odontotermitis | reverse complement strand
CGTCGGTGGTGGGCATTGCGCTCAGCATCGCCACCCGCCATCTGGGGCATAGCTATCAGCGGCTGGCGATCGTGCTGTGGTTGCAGGGCGCGGGCGTGCTGGCGGCCTGGTTGCTGCCGGGGATCAGCGGTCTGGTGGTGGGCGCGCTGCTGGTGGGCGGTGGCTTCTTATGCGCCGTACAGCTTTCATTACTCTACGGACGTGAACTGGCACCGGAACACACCCGCTATATGGCGGGGCTGCTGACCACCGGGTATGCCATCGGTCAACTGGTGGGGCCGATGACCTCGGCGCTGTCGA
>NZ_JNGH01000043.1 GCF_001188485.1 Trabulsiella odontotermitis | reverse complement strand
CTTCCGCGTCGTAACCGTAATACTGATTACCACGGATAAAATCGGAGGTGGCGGTCAGTTCCCCGCTCTGCCCGTACGTGAAACGCCGCCAGATATCTCCCGGCATCGGGGTGCCGGGTGCAGTCTGTTGGCGACTGGCCGACTGCCACACACGGCGTCCCGTCACATCATACTCACGGTATTGTGTCAGCACGCCCTGAGTCCGGTTCACTTCCCGATGCAGGGCGTCACGCTCAAACTCGCTGATGGTGTGTCCGTCGCAGCGGATGGCTGATACATGTCCGGCACCATAATACAGCCAGCTCAGGCGCTGCCCGTCCGGCATGACGGTCTCAGTGATATTATTCAGGATATCCCACTGATAACTCACCTCACCTGCCGTCCCCTGCTCGGTCAGCAGACGGATCAGCCTGCCGCCCGCATCGTGCATGAACGTGGTAAGGCGGACAGCGGTCCCGGGGCCGTTTTCATCACCAGTCCGGATTTCCATACCCGATGTAGCGCGGCGAAATTTCCTGGACTGTTTTAAAATCAATTTTGGACTGCCGCAGCGGTCAAAAATTCGAGATTTTGGACAGTCCAGAATTGATTGTAGCTATGGATTTACTCCATCACTTTTTTTGCCGTTGAATAAATTTTTGACAGATACTCATCGTCATTCTGGTCAGAATGCGCCTGCAGCATCAGGTTAATACTGTTCACAGTTACCGGCTGGTCTGTTTGTTTTAGCATGACGACGGCACGCCCAATCACCCAACAGACATCGTGATAGACCTCCATCTTTTCCTCATCAAAATCCATCGTGATTCTCCTCTGAATTTATGCCCGTTACAGTTAACCAGCAGTTGCCGGGAATTTCTTATACAACGTCGACACCCCAACATCATAAATAATAGCGACGCGCTGTCGAGATTCACCTGCCGCTAACAACCGTCCAGCCTGCGCCCACTGCTCAGGCGATAGCTTAGGGCGTCGTCCTCCGATTCGCCCTTCAGCACGTGCAGCTGCTAACCCGGCTCTGGTACGTTCGATAATCAATTCCCTTTCCATTTCAGCCAGTGCGCCCATGACGTGGAAGAAGAAGCGTCCCATCGGGGATGAGGTATCAATACTGTCTGTGAGGCTGCGGAAATTGACATTTCGCGATCGTAGTTCCTCAACCAGCGTGACGAGATGCCGCATACTTCTTCCGAGCCGATCCAGCTTCCAGACGACTAACGTATCGCCAGCCGACAGGGCTCTCATCAGTTTCTTTAATCCCGGTCTCTCAGCGGTTTTCCCGCTAATTTTGTCCTCAAAAATCTGCTCACATCCTGCGCACACCAGAGCATTACGCTGGAGCGCAGTATTTTGGTCATTTGTTGATACGCGGACATAGCCTATAAGCACTTTTTAAATCCCTTTTAAAAGCGGTAATAATGCCATTTGATCAATAAATGATCATTATCGGAAATGTTGGTTTAGTAACAAACGGTTTTGTCGGGCGTTTGATTGGTTACCAGGTAATAAAAACTAGTGGTACGTATGTCCCGACGCCTGGCACGAAAATAATGGTCGTTGAGGTTATCGGCGGTGGTGGTGCTGGAGGCGGAAGCCAGGCTGCGACAGCCGGAAACTGCAGCCTTGGTGGCGGTGGTTCGGAGGGATGCTATGGGAAATCAGTAATTGACAACCAGGCTGAGAGTTACGCAGTCACTATCGGAGCTGGGGGAACACCTGGTGTTGGTGCTATAGGTGGTCAGGGGGGAACAACCTCGTTTGGTAATCTTATGTCCGCTGACGGCGGCCTGGGTGGAGGAGTGATGGGATCTGGTTCGGTAGTAAATATGACGGGTATCTCTGGCGCCGTAGCCCCTACAGTGACTGGTGCGAACATCACATCAAGCGGTTATGCCGGGTCGTTTATTTACGCGGTTCGAATGAACNNCTGGCAGGAGCCGCAGCAGGAATGGGCGGTCGGTCAGTATTTGGTGACGGTGGCGGATCCCACACCTCAGCCGGAGCTGGAAACGATGCCAAGTCGTTTGGCGCGGGCGGAAGCGGCGCGAAAAGCGGTGGTAACAACGCTGCAGACGTGGCTTATGCCGGTGGTCGCGGTGGTGATGGTATCGTTATTGTTCAGGAGTACGCGTAATGGGCGAGTATGCAGTAGTTAAAAGCGGCCAGGTGACTAACGTTATCGTGTGGGACGGTGAGGATAACGGATTTGTCGATGGGCTCGATGGCGAGCTGATTGCTATCACGGATGGCGCTGTAGCTGGCGTTGGCTGGAGTTACGACGGCTCGACGTTTACACCGCCACCAGAGCCGGAAAAGACCAAAGAGCAGTTGATTCAGGAAGCCACTATCACGAAAGAAGAACTGATTCAGGCGGCTAACACGTATATCAATAACAAGCAGTGGCCCGGTAAAGCCGCGATTGGGCGACTGAGCGGTGACGAACTGGCGCAGTACAATCTGTGGCTGGATTATCTGGACGCGCTGGAGGCTATCGACACCTCCAGCGCACCGGATATTAGCTGGCCTGTTCCCCCGGAGGTGTAGGCCAGTCAGGTTTGGTTGTATCAACAGCATTCAGAGCGTCAATGTAGGCCAGCCATGCTATCAGGCTGGCCTTTTCATCGTCAGTAATAATTCCCAGCAGTAATTTGCTCTGCCAGTTAATGATTGTGGACTGTGCTGTCGCCAGTAATTCCGTTTTTTTCTGCTCAACTGCCGCGATAGCCTCTTCCGGTGTTGGTGGAGGAATATCAACCCAGGCTGGAATGCCGCCTGCTGCCGAGCCCAAAATTTTCCCTTCAGGCGCTTGTCCGCTGTAGACTTTAAAATCATCCTCGCTCAACTCGACCGCATCAGCGGGCCACTCCCCAGCGGGAGAGTAAACAGAGTCTTTCAGGCTTTGAGCATAAAACCCGTTATTTGTGGCTGAAAAATAATATATCTGGCTCATATTAGTTCCCTACCGCTATCCAAAATACACCGTTCGCCTGTTGAGCACCTGACGTGTTGAACGTTCGCACGCCGCTAATAACGGTCAGTGTCGAGCCGGTAGCGCAGGCGATAATATTTCCCGCCGTTGTCGGGGTTAACGAATAGGCAACCCCTCCGCTGGTCGGGCTGGTCAGAAACGCAGTCGGGAACGTGACGGTCACTGCCGCAGACGCCGAGGTAACCACGTAACCAGCCTGAACAATCATGCCGTTCGGAAATTTAAACCACACCGAATTTGTACCGGTGCCAGATGCAAAACTTCCCATATCAGGTATCTGATTAACGCCAGTCCCAACAGCCCGTTTTGCCGCTTCTCCTAATTGAAGGTTTGCAAGAGCAGTCGCTCTCGCAGCTGCGCCGTCAGCAGCGATATCCGCAAACGGATTTTTTCGGCTAAGCATGAGAGCTTTTAATGCTGTCAACAGCTGCAGGTTGTCGTCGTCTGGCTGAAGACCTGCAGCGGTCAGGATACTAATCAATTCCTGCTGCACATCCCGGGTTGACCCCTGAACGTTATTAAGCCAGGTGGCGGTTACAATTGTCCCGTCGGTACCCTGAGAAGGATCCCCGTCGATAAATAAATTGTCAGCAGTCCCAATAGGTGGCATCAACGGTTTCATTCGTCGTCATCCTCATACGTGAAATAACAATAGGTATACGCGGGCTTCAAATCCACGAACGCCGCCTCAACCAGTGGCTCACCGTACGTCAGCAACGGATCTCCTGCCGCTGACGCTCCGGCTCTGAACCGGTAACGTGGAGTCTCAGAGCCAATAATATTGACCTGCCAGACCCAGCGAACGTCATCAATATAAAGACGCTCCCCGCTCCTGCTGATACCAGCCTGGAACGAACGCGGTTCAGTGATAGTGATTTTGTAACCCAGCACGGCGGCAAGGTTTATGAAATAAGGGATGGACAGCCCGCCTGTCTGCGCCATCCTGAACAGGACTTTTTGCAGGCGTTCCTGCTGCGTCGCGCCTTCCCGTGGTGTGATCTCATAGATACGTTCCCAGTCTGACAGGGTCACGGTGGCGTAGAACGGTGTAACGGATCCCAGCGCACGGGCGGCAGAGGCTTTAACCTCATCAAACAAATTGGCCTCAGCCTGCAGCTCAGCGGAGAGGTATTTCCCGTTCGGGTCATAACTGACCGGCGGGAGTAGCGCCCTGAGCAGATTGAGGGTGTTCATGCCAGCGGCTCCACGTCGATATTCCCGACCCGTAACCATTCCCACGTCGTTGCATCAATAATTGCCTGTACGTTGGCTGCCGGTGAAATGATTTTCCTGTCCACCACACCCGATATCAGGCTGATTTGAGTTTCCAGTTGAGAAATTGTCAGTTCCTGCCCGGGCTCAATACGGTTCAGAAAATCCGTAATGACTGACTGGATCTCAGGTTTAATATCGGCAATGGTCAGGGCGCTGGTTTTAATCTGAACCACGAAATCGACAATCTTTTCAGTGGGAGTTAATACCAGCGTATTTTTGGCTGTAACCGGCCGAATGTTGTCAATGTACGCCTGAACGGTATCTATCAATTCCTGTGGGGCCAGATCGTTATTTGACGTGATGGCCACATCAACGGTCCCCAGCCCGCGCCGGAGCGGTTCAACATAGGCTGACGTGACACCGTCAACCTCCAGCGCCCAGCGTTTGAAATCGTGTTTATTCCCGCCCGCTGGTGGCCGGCGCAGAATGTCCAGGTATCTGGCCAGCAGGCTGGAATCCAGTTCCTGCTCAGTACCACCTGTCAGCAGACTGATCGTCACGGCGCTGTTGATACCTTCCGGCGGGCTGACCAGCGTCCCGGCAGTGATGACCGTTGTATTCGTGGCCGCACCGGTGGAGGTGCTTTCAACGGTGACGACGGCGGTACCGTCCGCACCTATGGTCGCCTCTTCAGTCGTGGCAACACTGACGCCTTCAGCCCTGATTTGCGCGCCGACGGGGAGGATGCTGTTTGCAGTTCCGGTAACACCTGCAGTACCGGATGAGGCCGTGGCCTGTTTGCGCCGGACGTTGCGGGTTCCGGCGTGCAGTTCGAGGAATTCAGTATCAGCGCTGTCCGCAAATATCTGGCGGACAATCCACCCCTGGTATGCGTACAGGCCATCGGCCACACCTGATACAGCATTAGCCCGGACACCGTAATCACTGTCCGTGCCGGTATCAATATTCTCGTCGGGTAGTGCGTTCTGAATATCACGCAACTGACGGGCGGTGCTGTCTGCTACGGTCGGAACCGGGAACGTCATTAACGGATCCTCACTGGGTGTTTGAATTTATGCGGGTTGCCGGCGGCATCTGTGACAGTGACCAACAGATACAGCCAGCCGGTCTTCCAGCGCTGAGTATCAACGGTGATGGTCTGTGCCCGCCCGTCATCGAGTAGCGGCTGGAGTGCCTGTTCGGTGTATTGTCTGGCCAGAACGTAAACGCGACTGACGTCCTTTTCCCGCTTCAGCTCGTGGAGCCGGGACCCCATCAACGGGTCGGCCCAGTAACTGCCCAGCGGGGTTTCAAGGCGCAGGTAAACCGCGTTCTGTAGTGAGTAAATCCGGCTGTTGGTATAGTCGCCGGTTACGGGAGAGATATTCTGGTCCATGCTGCCAGTGTGGCAGCGTGGACCACTGGTGAGCGGCTGAGGAGGTTCAGCGATCAGCCATTTATTGGCGGACCAGACGGGCCGTCTGGTGTGTTATGGATATGAGGACCGATTTTAACGCCGTTAATCGTGACGTCAACGGAATCAAATGTCCCGCCGGTATGATTAACACCGCCCTCGAAGGTCGCGGTATAGCCGCCTTCACCACCGCCCTTAATCGCCATCCCGCCATTGCCGGTAATTTTACCCTGTGCGATGACCTGGGCGCTGGCGGTCAGTTGTGGCGTGGTAAAATCAGCACTCTGTTCAGCCACAACCGTATAGGTCTTGCAGTTAACAATATACTCATCGCAGGTTGTCTCGATGATCCGACCGCGTTTCATCACGACACTGGCCCCTTCGTCAGTGTACAGCGCCACCTCTCCGGGCTTCAGTGCCTTCAGCCGGTAGGTCCCGTGCTCTGTCGCGATGATCACCGAGTGTGACGTACTCCCGTTCAGTGGAATGACGATCCCCATTGAACCGGGCAGCGGGTTAGACGTAAACCCGTAGTGCTGAAAATACTCCGCACCGTCCAGCCCCTCATTTTTTAGCCCCACGAGCTGCAGCAACTGAACTTTTGTTGCGCTGTTAGTCGCCGTGAGTACCGCGCGGAACGCCTGTCGTATCCCCTGACCGGCCTCCCTGATGCGCTGATTAACTTTATTCCACATGATCACACCCTGACGATGGCCACATCGTTCTTGCGCTTCTTCTTCCCGCCACGGCGGTGGCGGCGCTTGCGGTCACGCGGGAACGCGTCAGGTATCCAGACCTCATCCTCTTTAAACCTGAGGCTGGTCTGTTGCCCCTGTCGTCCACCGGTGAACTGTCGTCCCATCAGAAAAAAAATCTCATCAAACCCGTGGGGCTCACTGATGATACGTACCCGCTGACCCGGCTCCCACAGCACACCGTCAGCCGTTCTGTGCCCCGGGACTTTTGCAGAGATATCCAGCCCGCTCAGACGTGCGTCGCTCATCTCTTTTTTAGCCCGGTAGTCGACCTGTTCCTGATTGTTCGTATCCCCGATAGTAATTATCTGCGGGCGGTAATAATCCACGGTGGGGTCGGTCACTTTTGTGCTCATATCATTAGTGCCGGTGGTGCCGTTCTGGTCCTGACCGGAATCACTGGCCAGCAATTTAACGCTGCCGTCATCGTTCCAGATATCCAGTGGCAGCGGCGCGGTGCTCTTGCTTTTACTGTCCGCTGTTCTGGCGTGTCCCTGCGCCAGCGCAGTCAGCTCTGAGAAACAACCGTTAATTGACCGCCTGTCTTCCAGCTCCAGCACGTTGTTCCCTTTCCCGTCGTTTTTGAGGACCAGTGTCGCCACCGGCTCAGCAGAATAATCCGGGCCACCGACTACGAGCGTGCCATCTGGATCCATCCACGGCCAGAGACCGCGACCGGCTGCTGCTTTGGCGAGTGCATCCCACGCCCGCATTCCCGGCTCAATCGTGACCTTGTCATTACGCGGGGCACTGTCAGCCTGGATGCGGATATTACGTATCCCCAGTGGCCGGACTATTTTTTCGATAACCTCATCCAGCGTCAGCTGGTTCGCGCTGAAAATGGGGGCGGCGCAGTCAACCAGGATCCCCGCATCATCACGACCGGTCAGGGACAGCGAATAGTTATTGCGTGACACGACCCGGCCAACACTGTCAATCCGGCCACTGAGTACGGTTTCGCCACCGACCTGCAGCTTAATGGCGGCTCCCCGGACAACCTCTTTCGGAAAGGCCTTATCCGGGAGACCCAGCATCAGTTGCCAGCCGTCGGCGGGTTTCAGGAAATCGCTGTCAATGCTGTAACTGGTCCAGTCACTGTGCGCCTTCCCGTTGATAACCAGACTGATTTTCTCTTTGTCTTTGTCTTCATTTTGCGTAGGCATTCAGGACCATCCCGGCGGTAATGCGATTAGGTTCGCTGATCTGCGGGTTCAGCCGCACCAGCTCGCTGACACGGCTGTAGTCGGCGTACCACAGGTGCGCCAGCAACAACAGGCAACTGTCGGCATCAACGCGACGGCGGATAAGTGGAGGACGGCGGGACAGCACCATCAGCCCCAAATCCTGGAGCGAGAGCGCCACAGTCTTCAGGTCTTCCACCAGATCCAGCCAGGCAATCCCGACCGGCGATGAGGTCTCAGTTATCAGCTCGCGGTCAGGCTCGTAGCGGATCCGTAACAGGTCAATTGTCGACTGGATACGCGTCCTGACGTCGTCGACCAGTTGCTCAATACTATCCGGCGTCAGTTGCGCCGACTGGTCGTCATCGGACAGGATAGCGGTCGCGGCGCTGGCAAGTTCCGTGACGGCCGCAACTGCATACGCCGCCCTGACGTCCTGCACATCAGCCAGCGACGCGTCAGTCGGGTACGGGATTTCCGGCGTCACATCACCGCTGATAAACGATTCCGGCAGTGTGACCAGCTCGTCCATATCGGACACAATCCGGTTCCAGTTGACCGCAACGGTCGACGAACTGGCCACCTCTGGCTCCTCGCTGCTGGTCTGCCCGGTGACTGTCTCAACCACTGATACCGCGAGGGCGGGAACGGCGCTGGCCACATTGGCAGTGTGGATTTCCAGAACCTCACTCAGTTCCTGAATAAACTGGCCTGGCGTTCCGGCAAGCGAAGTCAGTTGCGCCGTGGTGTGCGAGACGTCATCATCAAACGTCAGCAGGGTGTTCATCAGCGTGGACTCGACGATCCTCGCACGTTTAATCAGGCTGTTAACGGTGTTTAAAGGGGCCGTAACAGCGGCAAAAAAATCCGCGACCTTGCTGGTCAGCGCATCCAGTTTGTCGAACAACGAGCTGCCGAACATTTCAGGAAGGGCAGTGGAGAACAGGGCCGTTCCTGTCCTGTTCTCCAGAAAACTCAGCTCGACGGTGCAACTGTCCGGGTTCTCCGCATCATGGTCCACGGTGTAATCCAGCGCCAGAACCGACGGGAAAGAACCGTAAATCGGGTGAATCAGTTCACCGCCACCGGGTTCGTCCAGCGCGGCGGTCAGTTGCTGCAGCTTGTATTCGTAGGAATCCCCCCACAAAATCGCAGTCAGACTGAACTGGCGGGGTTTACGGCCGAGGTCCTTCAGGTCGCCACCGTCAACGTGAGGATAGGTGTACTCGGCATGATCACGGCCATTCTGTTCACGGGTTTTTGTGACGTCAAAAATAACGCCCTTATACGAGGCGTTCTGCAGGTTTTCAGCCCAGCCCATTAATTAGGTCCTCCTGTGCCACGGTTCCCGTCCTGGACGTTGTAGCGGTTGACGATCTCGGCTATCACCTGACTGTCCAGAATCAACTGCGTGGTAATGTCCACCGGCGGCGCGGGTTGAATCACCGGCGGTACCGGTTGTGACGAGGTCCCGCTCTGTCCTGCTGGTGCTGGCTCCCCGTTCCCGCCAGGTGTGGCTGCAGGCAGAACCTGAGACGGGTTGATACTGGCCCCACGCGCACTGTTCTGCTCGTCGGCCATATACTGTTGGATCCATTTTTCGTTCTCAGTGGAGTACCCCTCGCCGAACTGATACCACGGCTGATACCGTTCGCGCGCCGCATCAATTACCTCCTGCGGGTATTTCGCCCTGATGGCCGCCCAGCGTTCCTCGCTGC
>NZ_JNGH01000042.1 GCF_001188485.1 Trabulsiella odontotermitis | reverse complement strand
CCAGCAGCGATGCCGCCAGTGCGCCGCTGAAAGCCATCATCAGCTGTTCCTGAGGGGAAGAAAATCCGAGCAGCGCCGCGCCGAGCACAATGGCGAAACTGGCGCCGGCATTAACGCCGAGAATACCGGGGTCGGCGAGCGGGTTGCGGGTCAGGGTTTGCATCAGCGCCCCGGCAAGGCCCAGCGCGCCGCCTGCCAGCAGCCACAATCGTGCAATCGGCGGTCTGACAACTGCCGGACAGCGCGTCGGCAATCACGCTGACGGGAAGCGGTTTTGCCCCAATCAGCAGGCTGAGCGCAGCGGCAATAACTAACAGGATCAACAAACCGGGCACGGCAACGGCGCGCATCGCGGCTTTAGCGCATGACATAGGCACATCCATGAGTATGATAATGATAGTAATTATCGTTATCGATCTTATTTGGTTATGTTACCATGTGCCACCACGGAAATGGTAAGAAAAATAGCGCAAGGCACCGTCATGAACCGACAATCCTGGCTGCTCAACCTGAGCCTGCTGAAGACCCATCCGGCGTATCGCGCCGTGTTTATTGCCCGCTTTATCTCTATTTTGTCGCTCGGCCTGCTGGGCGTGGCGATCCCGGTGCAGATCCAGATGATGACCCACTCCACCTGGCAGGTGGGGCTGTCGGTGACGCTGACCGGCAGCGCGATGTTTGTCGGTCTGATGACGGGCGGCGTGCTGGCGGATCGTTATGAACGTAAAACGCTGATCCTGCTGGCGCGCGGCACCTGCGGCATCGGCTTTCTCGGTTTGTGGCTCAATGCGCTGTTGCCGGAGCCGTCGTTGTTGGCGATTTATCTGCTCGGCCTGTGGGACGGCTTTTTTGCTTCCATCGGTGTGACTGCGCTGCTGGCGGCGACACCGTCGCTGGTCGGGCGGGAAAACCTGATGCAGGCGGGGGCGATCACCATGCTGACGGTGCGTCTGGGATCGGTGATTTCACCGATGATTGGCGGTCTGCTGCTGGCGANCCGCTTTCTGTTTCACAACCCGCTGATTGGCGGCATCGCATTGCTCGGCGGCCTGCTGACCATGGCCAGCGCCGTGCGCGTGCTCTACCCGGCGCTGGCGCAGGGCTGGCAGATGTCGGCGTCGCAAATCGGCCTGCTGTATGCGGCGATCCCGCTCGGGGCAGCGTTCGGCGCGCTGACCAGCGGCACACTGGCGCAGACGCCGCGACCGGGCAGGGTGATGTTGTTGACNCCGCCAGCGCCAGCGGCTGGACGCTGGCGTGCGTTGGCATGTTGCTGGTGGGGCTGTTACGGGAGCTAAGAACGTTCAGACGGGACGCGCCCGCCTGAATATTCAACCAAACAATTTTTCCAGACGCTGCAGCACCAGCATGGCGCTGTAGTAGTCGAGGCGGAAGGTTTCGGTGCCGAGCGCATACACCTGTTTGTGTTGTACCGCAGGCAGATGGGCGAGCAGCGGGTCAGCGTAAATCGCCTCAATGTCTTTGTGATCCCCGGCAAACAGGAACAGCGATTCACCGTTCAGCCCGGTCGCCAGATTTTCGCCGCCAAGCTGCAGGATGTCGTGACGTTTGCCCTGACTCTGGCTGGTGTGCAGCCCGGCGGGCAGCGGGGCGAGGGAAAAACCAAGCTGATGCAGCAGCTTGCCCTGCGCTGATTCCGCCGTCCACAGGTTGGCGCTATGCGCGGCGGCGGTATACACCAGCGCGCTTACCGGCTGCGGCGGCAGGGTCATCTGCTTTTTCAGCACCGCCAGCTGTTGGTTGAAGCTGTCAATGCGCGCATCGGCCTCTTTTTCCTGGCCGGTGATCGCGCCGAGCTGTGCCAGCAGTGCCTGCCAGCTCTTGTCATCGTAATTGATGATAAGCGTCGGGGCGATGGCGGAAAGCTGATCGTAAAGGGCAATCGCGGAGTCACCGCCGGTGGCGCTGATGAGGATCAGATCCGGCATCTGTGCGGCCACCGCTTCCGCGCTCGGTTCACCAATGTACAGCCGCGCGAGCTTACGCGCTTTCGCCACCTCGCCCCACTGGCGCAAAAAACCCTGGTCGTCGGCAACGCGGTTGTTGGGCGTTGTCGCGCCGCTGGCCACGACCNGGGGAGACGATGCGCATCGGCTTGTGTTCAAGCGTCTGCGTGCCGCGGCTGTCGGTGACCTGACGTGGCCAGTCAGCCGCGCTGGCTGAGGCTAATCCTAAAAGCCAGAGGCCGGAAATCAGCAAAGTGTTACGCCACAACGAAGGGACTTTCACGGATAAGGTTCCTGTTTTTTATGGAAGTGAATGCGTCTCATTTTCACAAGTCACTGTCACGGTTGCAAGCATTTGACGCACAAGACGTTGCCGGACAGGTTGACATCCCGTGCATTTGCTTTTAGCTTACCGAACAAAAATACAAATGATAATCATTATTAATGTCTTTATCGTTTTTGGAGGATTGATATGGAAACGTCATTGGCTGAGGATGTGCAGGACGAGACGACCACGCTGTCGCCTGACTGCTTTTTCTTTATGTCGCCGTACCGAAGCTTTACCACGTCCGGCTGCTTCCGCCGCATCACCGTGCCGGTGGAGGGGGGTGACAATCTCAAAAGTGCCTTCCAGCAAACCTTAACTGCCGCCTTTAATGAGGCGNNAAAAAAAGCCAGTGATGGTCGGGGCTATTCCGTTTGATACCTCGCAACCTTCCGCACTGTTCATTCCTGAAAGCTGGCAGACGTTTTCACGCACCCGTAAGCAGCATTCGGCGCGTTACGCCGCGGCACTGCCGGAGATGAACGTCACCGCGCGGCGTGAAATTCCCGCGCAGGAGGCATTTATGACGATGGTGGAACGCGCCGCTGAGCGCACTGCCACGCCGGAAGTGGACAAGGTGGTACTGTCCCGTCTGATCGACATTTCGACCGATGCGCCGCTCGACAGCGGGGCGCTGCTGGAGCGGCTGATCGCGCAGAACCCGGCGAGCTACAACTTCCACATTCCGCTGCCGGACGGCGGCGTGCTGTTGGGTGCCAGCCCGGAAC
>NZ_JNGH01000004.1 GCF_001188485.1 Trabulsiella odontotermitis | reverse complement strand
AGGGTACGCTGAACACCTGGTATGTGCAGCCGCAGGCGCAGGTCACCTGGATGGGCGTGAAAGACAAGACGCATACCCGGAAGGACGGTATTCACATCGAAACGGAAGGCGACAGTAATGTCCAGACGCGTCTCGGGGTGAGAACGTACCTGAACAGTCATCACAAAATGGATGACGGTAAACAGCGTGAATTCCAGCCGTTCATGGAGGTGAACTGGATCCACAATACCGACACCTTTAGCGTGAAGATGAATGGGTATCGGATAAGCCGTGACGGCGCGCGTAACCAGGGTGAAGTTCGCACTGGTGTGGAAGGTAAGCTGTACAACCGCCTGACCGTCTGGGGCAACGTGGGCGTGCAGATAGGTGACAAAGGCTACAGCGATACCCAGGGCATGCTGGGCGTGAAATACAACTGGTAAGTGATGGCGTTGAAAGTAACGGAGCCGTAAATTGCGGCTCCGTTTCCCTCTAATTTTGTCCTTGTTTAAACCACAAGATGTAGTGAGTCTGTCAAAAGACGAACTTCTACACATATACATTTTCTGCATGGTGGAAACCATTGGAAATTGCAGAATGCCACGTCTGGAGGATACTCCTGACAAGAGGACAGGTATGCGAAACGCGAGTGAATAAGAATATTTACAGTAATATTAGGAATATTTTCATGTGAATTATAGTGGTGTTTTTAGTGTGGTTTTAGAAACGCGGATATTTAATCGATTTGATTTTGATTTTTAGTGTGCTATATAAATCGCAGCGTAATGTTTTTATAAAACGCACATACAGCCACAACATAGTTGTTACAATTTCAGATGATTAAAAATTACACATCTTATTGAAATGTAACTATTTATATGTGATTGGTGAGAATATTTTGCATCAGATTTTGTGTTTTATTAGGAAAAAATTTCCTTTATCGAAGTAACCAGGAATATATAGCAACTTAAATTTTGTGTGCTTGAGATTATATTGCAGATGAGTCTGTCGATGTTTTAGGAAAATATTACAACGCGAGTTGTTCGACAGGTAATGTAACTCAGGTCAGGGTTCTGACGCCAGATTTTAAATTGTGGAGGGAACCTGCTGCCCGGAGGGCAGGGCTTTTTCTGGAAATTATACTTTGATAGGGTTATCTAAATGAGTTATCAAATTGATGTGATCTCCAAAATGACTAGGGTTTCTTCTACCCAAAACGCAAATAGCATCTCGTTAAACTCTCCTTCCATTGTAAAACTTCATTTGTCGCGCACTGACATCGCGTCATTGGCTCGCGACAAGAATGATATGGTTATCACTCTGCAGTCCGGCGAAAAAATAGTCGTTAAAAACTTTTATGTGACGAATGAGTTAGGGACCAGCCAACTGGTTCTCGAAGATAACCATGGTGCGCTCTGGTGGGTAGAAAGCAGTGCCACGGGTACTGAGTACAAATCCATTGCATCAATTGACGAATTGTTAGCGACGCCCGCAGAGTCACATGACGGGGTCGCCGCCTGGCCATGGATCCTGGGGGGACTGGGCGCGGTGGCTGGGGGAGTCGCCATCGCGGCAGGGAGTAGCGGTGGTGGTCATGGCGGCTCGGACAATGATACTTCTGTTGATACGACGGCCCCGGACGCGCCAGGAAACCTCAAATTCTCGCCTGATGGTTCTACATTGACGGGGACTGCAGAGCCGGGAAGTACCGTTACGGTTACGGATAAAGATGGCAACGCGTTAGGCACTGCCAGAACGGGGCCTGATGGCAGTTTTACCCTTACGCTGGAGCCCCCGCAGAAGAATGGCGAAACGGTCGATGCCTCAGCCACCGATCCATCAAATAATACCGGGCCTTCTGCGTCAGTTACGGCGCCAGACATTACGCCACCGGCAACACCTTCCATTGGTGCCGCTACCGATGATGCTGGCAGCGAGACCGGCACGTTGACCAACGGTCAGAGCACCGACGACACCACCCCGACACTGTCGGGTACCGGTAATGCGGGCGATGTCATTACGGTGTATGACAACGGCACGGCGATAGGCAGCACCACCGTGGGTTCGGACGGCAGCTGGAGCATGGCACCATCCACGCCGCTGGGTGAGGGCAACCATGCGCTGACCGTGACCGCCACCGATCCGACCGGGAATACCAGTGCAGA
>NZ_JNGH01000041.1 GCF_001188485.1 Trabulsiella odontotermitis | reverse complement strand
ACCCCGCACGCCGGTGCCGTCGGCGGTCGGATAGTCGTTACCGAATACCGCCAGCGAATCACGGCGACCGACGGCCACCTGCGCGATGTATGGCATCAGGTTGTTCGGAATGCCCTGCGGATCCTCACCCATATCGCCTGACGGATGCGCACCCACCGGGTTGAAGTAGCGCAGCAGCGCAATGCTCCATTCCGGCTGCGCTTTTTGCAGGTCGGTCAGGATCTGTTCCACCATCAGTTTGCTTTTGCCATACGGGCTTTGCGGTGTACCGGTCGGGAAGCTTTCGACATAAGGGATTTTTGGCTGGTCACCGTAGACGGTGGCGGAAGAGCTGAAAATGAAGTTTCGGATGTTCGCGGCGCGCATGGCGGAAATCAGACGAAGCGTACCGTTCACATTGTTATCGTAGTACTCGAGCGGTTTGGCAACGGATTCGCCCACGGCTTTCAGACCGGCGAAATGGATCACCGTATCGATGGCGTGATCGTGCAGAATTTCCGTCATCAGCGCTTCGTTGCGAATGTCGCCTTCAACGAAAGTGGCTTGTTTTCCGCCCAAACGTTCAATCACCGGCAACACGCTGCGCTTACTGTTACAGAGGTTATCAAGAATGATGACGTCGTGACCCTGCTGCAGCAACTGCACGCAGGTATGACTTCCTATGTAACCGCTACCACCTGTGACCAGTACTCTCATGATTCGCTCCATTAGGCTTATGGTATGTAATAACCTTAGCATAACAGAGAAGTCAAAAGTGTGACATGGGATAAACTAGTGGAATCGTTTACACAGCTGTCATTTTCTGAGGGTCGAAAAATTTTTGCATTATAAAACAAGGACGATAAAGAAGGACGATGCCGTTTGTCTGAAAAACGGAGGCAAACGCCTCCGTCTGTGAAGGGAGTTAGCGTTTGCCGATGGCGTAGCGGTAGGAGTCGCCATCAGGCACAAATTCCAGCCGGTGGGTAATGCAGTCGGGCGCGTCTTCAGCGTGATGAGAAACGAACAGCAACTGCGTTTTGCCCTCGCCAATCAGCACGTCAATAAAGCGGCGGATCAGCTGGCGATTCAGCGGATCCAACCCCTGCAGCGGTTCATCAAGAATGAGCAGCGTGGGGTGTTTTACCAGCGCACGAACGATCAGCGCCAGCCGCTGCTGTCCCCATGACAGGCTATGAAACGGCGCGTCAGCGATACGGTTGTCCATCCCGAGAATGGACAACCACGCCTGCGCCAGTTTTTGCTGTTTATCAGACACGGCCTGGTAAATGCCGATGGAGTCAAAATAGCCTGACAGGATCACGTTGCGTACCGTGGTGCTGACGCGGTAGTCGAGGTGCAGGCTGCTGCTGACGTAGCCGATATGCTTTTTGATATCCCAGATGGTTTCGCCGCTACCGCGACGGCGGCCAAACAGCGTCAGATCGTTGCTGTAGCCCTGGGGATGATCGCCAGTGACGAGGCTTAACAGGGTTGATTTCCCGGCGCCGTTCGGGCCGACAATCTGCCAGTGCTCGCCCGGATTGACCGTCCAGCTCAGTCGGTTAATGATTGGCCGATCGTTGTACGACACCGTCCCCTCATTGAGCACAATACGTGGGGCGTCGTCCGGCAGGGAAAGTCGTGCAGAAGGCGCATCCGGCTCCGGGAGGGTAATGCCATCGAGTTTTTCACTGTGCGCCAGTTGGGCAATCAATGCCTGTTCAAGCAGCGTTTTTTTCTCACCCACTTCGCTGAGCGTGCAGTCTGCCAGCACCCCGGCAAAGCGTACAAATTCAGGGATTTCATCAAAGCGATTAAGTACCAGCACAATGGTGTAGCCTTCGCCGTTCAGCGTGGCCAGCAGTTCCGCCAGTTGCTGGCGCGAGGCCACGTCTAACCCGTCAAAAGGCTCGTCGAGGATCAGCAGATCCGGCTGTGCCATCAGCGCCTGACACAGCAGGGTTTTGCGGGTTTCCCCGGTTGACAGGTATTTAAAGCGCCGGTCGAGCAGGGCGGTAATGCCGAAGCGTTCCGCGAGCAGGGCGCAGCGCTGAGGATTGTGGATCTCTTCCTGAATGATTTCGGCGGTAGTGCGCCCGGTGTCATCTTCGCCGGGGCTGAGCAGATCAGTGTTATTACGCTGCCATTCGTCGCTGACCAGTTTCTGTAACTGCTCAAACGACAGGCGTGTCACGCGCGTAAAATCAGACTGGCGCGAGCCGGAGAACTGCGGAAGTTCGCCTGCCAGCGCGCGGGCAAGGGCGGATTTACCGCTGCCGTTACTGCCGACGAACGCCCAGCTTTCACCCGCGTGAAGCGTCAGTTCGTGGATGTTCAGGGTTTTTGTGTCGCTAAGACGAAACGTGCCTTGCGAAATATGCAACAATGACATTTGGTATCCCGTTTTTCGCATCAATATGCACAGGGATACGTTTTCCTGAAAACAATGTCAATGACAGGGGGGCGCATCAGCACAACGTGGCGATGATCACGCGATCGGCATTAAAATATGCTGTGACCTCAGCACCTTCTTCCAGCCCCTGTGCATCATCGCGCGGCACGGTAGCGCAAAGCGTCTGGCCGTCAGGCAGCGTCATCAGCACTTCGCACTGCTCTTCGCCGCATTCGATGTGGCTGATGCGACCGGCCAGCTGGTTATCCGCACTGGCGGCAAGGCGTTTGTCCTGCGTGATGCCCACCCACGGCGCTTTCAGCAGCACCAGCACCTCTTTACCTTCGTCGAGACCCAGCCGCTCGCCGCTTTGCGCGGTGATCGCCACTTTCAGGCGCGTTTCGCCATCCGCTAACAGGACGTCAATGTGCTGCTGAACCTGGTCATGATCGCGCCCGGTAACGGTGCCGAACCACTGGTTACGGGCGCTGGTTTGCAGGGAAAAACGGGAGATGGCCGCCAGCAGGCTGTTGAGCGGCAGCGCGTCGTCGTCGCTCAGCACATCGAACGCTTTTTGCTGAATTTGCGCCAGCAGGTCATAAAGCTGAATCAGTCGCTGACCGTAGCGGGTCAGCACCGCGCCGCCGCCGCCTTTGCCGCCGGTGGCGCGATCGACCAGCGTTTGCTCGCTGAGCTGGTTCATTTCGTTGATCGCATCCCAGGCACTTTTATAGCTGATGCCAGCGTTCTTCGCCCCCTGGCTGATAGAGCCGGTCAGGTCGATGTGCTTGAGCAGCGCAATACGGCGCGGGTCGGCGAACAGGCGCTGTTGAAGCTTGAGGGTAAGAAGAATTTCGGCTTGCATAACAAAGTCCTGGTCAAAAAAGCGATTGTGACATATCGGAATGCGCGGTCAGAGGCCATCGCACAAAAGGGGCGTGTTTTTCACGATTATCAGGTTACAATAAAAGAATCACAATATCTGGAGTCGACCATGTTAGAGTTATTGAAAAGTCTGGTCTTTGCCGTAATCATGGTTCCCGTGGTGATGGCCGTCATCCTGGGGTTAATCTACGGTCTGGGTGAAGTGTTTAACGTCCTTTCCAACGTAGGCCATAAAGACCGCCCGCGCCATAACCAATGAACTTGTTTCTCTAAATAATTCAGGTTGCAGGAAGGCGGTGACGCAGCGAATCCCCCGGAGCTTACATCAGTAAGTGACTGGGGTGAGCGAGGAAAGCCAACGCATCTGCAGCCTGAAGTATGACGAGAAAAACACCCGGTTTTACCGGGTGTTTTTCATTTTAAGTTCCCGCCTTTTTAGCCGATAATCATCACATTACCCATACTGTGGTATCAGTAAGCGCTTTGAAAACCTCACTGTTATCGTTATATTGTAAAATATATAACGACACACACAGGAGATAGAAATGGCACGTACATGGTTACGCCTTTTTGCAGGGGCAACGTTGACGCTTTCCGTTGCAGGTCATGCTCTGGCGGAAGAGGCAAAAATTACGGTATTCGCTGCGGCGTCGCTGACGAACGCGATGCAGGATATCGCCAAAGCATACAAAAAAGAGAAAAACGTCGAGGTGGTTTCGTCGTTCGCTTCTTCCTCTACCCTGGCTCGCCAGATTGAAGCCGGCGCACCGGCCGATCTCTTCATTTCTGCCGATCAGAAGTGGATGGATTACGCCGTCGATAAGAAATCAATCGACACCGCCACGCGTGAAACACTGCTTGGCAACAGCCTGGTGGTTGTCGCACCGAAAGCCAGCACGCAGGGCGATATCACCATTGATGCGAAAACCAACTGGACCCGTCTGCTGAACGGTGGACGTCTGGCGGTCGGCGATCCGGATCACGTTCCGGCGGGCATCTATGCGAAAGAAGCACTGCAAAAACTGGGCGCATGGGATACGCTGTCGCCAAAACTGGCTCCGGCTGAAGACGTGCGCGGTGCGCTGGCGCTGGTGGAGCGTAACGAAGCGCCGCTGGGCATCGTTTACGGTTCTGACGCGGTTGCCAGTAAAGGGGTAAACGTTGTCGGTACCTTCCCTGAAAGTTCGCATCAGAAAGTGGAATATCCGATAGCGGTTGTTGAGGGACATAAAAATGCCAGCGTCAGCGCCTTTTATGATTACCTGAAGGGGCCGCAGGCTTCTGCAATCTTTAAACAATACGGATTTACGACCCACGAATGATATTGACGGATCCCGAATGGCAGGCGGTACTGCTGAGCCTGAAAGTGTCATCCCTGGCAGTTGTTGTCAGTCTGCCGTTTGGGATCTTCATGGCCTGGTTGTTGGTCAGGCGTAATTTCCCCGGCAAAGCGCTGCTCGACAGCGTCATTCATCTTCCGCTTGTGTTGCCGCCGGTGGTGGTGGGCTATTTGCTGCTCATCGCCATGGGGCGACGCGGGTTTATCGGTGCCTGGCTCTACGACTGGTTTGGCATCACGTTCGCTTTTAGCTGGCGCGGCGCGGTGCTGGCCGCAGCGGTGATGTCGTTTCCGCTGATGGTGCGGGCGATTCGTCTCGCGCTGGAAGGTGTGGACGTCAAACTGGAGCAGGCGGCCCGTACCCTCGGTGCCGGTCGCTGGCGTGTCTTTTTCACCATTACGTTACCGCTGATGCTGCCGGGCATTATCGTCGGCACGGTGCTGGCGTTTGCCCGCTCGCTGGGCGAATTCGGTGCCACTATCACCTTTGTCTCCAATATTCCAGGTGAAACGCGCACCATTCCATCAGCCATGTATACACTGATCCAGATGCCCGGTGGCGAAGGGGCCGCCGCGCGTCTGTGCATTATTTCTATCGTGCTGGCGCTGGTGTCGCTGCTGGTATCCGAATGGCTGGCACGTCTTAGCCGTGAACGGACAGGGAAGTGACCATGCTGGAACTCAACTTTACACAAACCCTGGGCACGCATCGCCTGACTATTCATGAAACCCTGCCCGCCTCCGGCATCACGGCGGTATTTGGCGTGTCGGGGGCCGGGAAAACCTCGCTCATTAACGCCATCAGTGGCTTAACCCAGCCGGAAGCGGGGCGCATTGTCCTCAATGGCCGGGTGCTGAATGATGTCGAAAAAGGCATCTGCCTGACGCCGGAAAAACGACGCGTAGGGTACATCTTTCAGGATGCGCGTCTGTTTCCGCACTACAAAGTGCGCGGCAATCTGCGGTATGGCATGGCGAAAAGCATGGCCGAGCAGTTTGACAAGCTGGTGGCGTTGCTGGGCATCGAGCCGCTGCTGGATCGCCTGCCGGGCAGCCTTTCCGGGGGGGAAAAACAGCGCGTGGCGATAGGCCGGGCGCTGCTGACCGCGCCGGAACTGTTGCTTTTAGATGAGCCGCTGGCCTCACTCGACATTCCCCGCAAGCGCGAGCTGCTGCCGTACCTGCAGCGTCTGGCCCGCGAAATCAACATTCCGATGATCTACGTCAGCCATTCGCTGGACGAAATTTTGCACCTGGCGGACAAGGTGCTGGTGCTGGAAGATGGTAATGTGAAAGCGTTCGGCAATCTTGAAGAGGTGTGGAGCAGTAGCGTGATGCACCCGTGGCTGCCGCAGGAGCAACAAAGCAGCATCCTGAAAGTCACGGTGCTGGAGCATCATCCGCATTATGCAATGACCGCGCTGGCGCTGGGCGACCAGCATCTGTGGGTCAACAAACTCGACAAACCGGTGCAGACCGCCGTGCGGGTACGCGTTCAGGCGTCGGACGTGTCGCTGGTGCTGCAGCCGCCCACGCAAACCAGCATCCGTAACATTTTGCGCGCGAAAGTGGTGGAGTGTTACGACAACAACGGCCAGGTGGAAGTGCAGCTTGAAGTGGGCGGGCGTACGCTGTGGGCGCGCATCAGTCCGTGGGCGCGTGATGACCTGGCGGTGAAGCCAGGTCAGTGGTTATATGCGCAGATTAAGAGCGTCTCGATCACCTCGTAATTACAGCAGATGGTGATAGATGAAGCTGGCGATGCTGTCGGTGGTGTTATCGCCAATTACCACGTCAGCGCGCGCTTTCACCGCATCATCGGCGTTGCCCATCGCCACGCCGGTGCCTGCGGCTTCCAGCATACTGATGTCGTTATAGTTGTCACCAAACGCCACCACGTCTTTCATTGATAATCCCTGCGATTCTACCCAACGCGTCAGACGGTAACCTTTACTGTTGCCCTGACGCGCCACGTCAACCTGATCGTGCCACGACCATTCGCATTCCAGCGCCAGCGATTCCTCGACATGGCTGACGAAATGACGCAGTTTCGGCATATCCTCATCGGTCAGCGCAAACTTCCACACGGCATTAACGTCCTGCGCCGCCTGCGCCAGCGACGGCACCTGAGTGAAGACCGGGCGCTGCTCTGGCGGCAGCGTCTGCGCCCAGTTGCTGGTGCGAACGACATGCCCGGTCGGGCGCTCATAAAGCATCGCATCGTCAACATACATCAGGCCGTGGATGCTATGCTCATTCAACAGATCAATGACCTTAAGCGCCTTATCGACAGGCATTGGATCGGCTTCCAGCACCTTTTTTGCCTGATAATCATACAAATAAGTGCCATTACAGCAAATTGCAGGTGTATCGAGAGCCAGTGCCTGATAAAAAGGATGAATGGCTACGTGATGCCGACCAGTGACGATGAGCAGCTGAAAACCCGCTTCCCGGGCGCGTTTCAGGGCTTCCAGTGAAGAGGGGAGCAGTGTTTTCTGAGGCGTCAGCAGAGTTCCGTCTAAATCAAGGGCGATCACGCGAGAGGTCATGTGTTATTCCAGGTTAATGTTGAAAATGTCATTGCTGAGGAATGTTACACCGATACGACAGTGAGACAAATTTATACAGCATTGACCGTCAAAACCGTCTATCCTGGTATTTTGCTTCCACGTGCAGTAAGGAAAGGAGTTTTCATGAAACAAACCGTTTATACCGCCAGCCCGGAAAGTCAGCAGATCCATGTCTGGAGCCTGAAACACGATGGCGCGTTGACGCTCGTGCAGGTGGTTGACGTTCCTGGTCAGGTGCAGCCGATGGTCGTCAGTCCGGATAAGCGTTACCTGTACGTTGGTGTTCGTCCTGAATTTCGTGTGCTGGCGTACCGCATCGCCCCTGATGACGGCGCGCTGACCTACACAGCGGAATCCCCGTTGCCGGGAAGTCCGACCCATATTTCCACCGATCATCAGGGTAAATTCCTGTTCAGCGGCTCTTATAACGCCGGTTGCGTCAGTGTGACGCGTCTCGATGATGGCCTGCCGGTTGGCGTGGTCGACAACGTTGAAGGGCTGGAAGGCTGCCACTCGGCGAATATCTCCCCGGACAACCGCACGCTATGGGTTCCGGCGCTGAAGCAGGACAGAATCTGCCTGTTCACCCTGAGCGATGATGGTCAACTGGTGGCGCAAGAGCCTGCCGAAGTGACGACCGTCGAAGGCGCAGGCCCGCGCCACATGGCGTTCCATCCGAATCATCAGTACGCCTATTGCGTCAATGAGCTCAACAGCACGGTGGACGTCTGGGAACTGAAAGATCCGCACGGTAAGATTGAATGTGTACAGACGCTCGATATGATGCCTGGGGATTTCAAAGGCGTGCGCTGGGCGGCTGACATTCATATTACCCCGAATGGCCGTCACCTTTATGCCTGCGACCGTACTTCCAGCCTGATCACCGTGTTCAGCGTCTCAGAAGACGGCAGCGTGCTGAGCCTCGAAGGTTTCCAGCCGACCGAAACCCAGCCGCGCGGCTTTAACGTCGATCACAGCGGTAAATACGTAATTGCCGCCGGGCAGAAATCTCACCATATCGCAGTGTATGAAATCAACGGCGTACAGGGGCTGCTGGAAGAGAAAGGCCGCTATGCCGTAGGCCAGGGACCGATGTGGGTTGTGGTTAACGCACACTGATTCTCAGCCATAAAAAAACCTCGCGAAAGCGAGGTTTTTTCTTCCGGATGGTAACCGGAATGCACATCAGTAATAACCAACAATTCGAGCATAATACAGCGCCGCTTTGATGTAAATTATCTTCACTTCTTCGAAAACCTCCGTAGTCCAGGTGAGCAAAATCACCCTCGACAATTCAAAGGGTTACATTGTCCCCTAAATGTATTCCTAAAAAATGTGAGTACTGTATTTATAAACAGTGATGGCTGATATACTCACGTCGTTGGTTAGGAATACCGTCCAGGTGTCCGCAAAAAGGAACTTATTTTAAGTCCTGGCTGGCGGGTGGTGCTGCCAGTGCCTCCACCTGGAGCATGTCAGTAATAACCAACAAACCACTGATGACAGGCAGCGGAAAGGTAAATCAGTGGATGCTCCTGTTAAGGAGTGGCGTATGAGCGGTATGGAATGGGGAATTCTGTTCCTGCAACTCGCTGTTGCAATCCTGCAACTGCTGGATGCATATCTGAAGTTTGGAAACTAATGCGTTCAGTCGCGGCAAAAAGGGGGGAGTTATCCCCCCTTTTGCTTTCTGCAATTTACTGCTTCGGTGCTGCAACCACTTCGCTGCTCACGCCGCGGTTGTTGAATTCCCACATGCGGTTGAACTGCGCGTCGTTCAGGTTACGCTGGACGTCGCCTTTATCGTTTTCTGCGCCGGTATTGCCGCTGAACGGACGTTTGGAAATCGCGGCGTCAGCCCACGGTTTCGCCTTGTTGAAGCCCTCGTTGATGGCGCTGTCGCGGATCACCACCTGGCCGTTGGTGTTGCTGTCAACGTCCAGTGAACGACCGAGTTGTGCGACGCCGTCACCCGACGCGTTAAAGCGAGAATGCGTGGCGAGGAAGCCGTAATACATATTGGACTGGGTTGCCGGGGCGAAAACGTAGCCTTCCTGCTGGGTGCGGGAATTGACTACGCGGAAATCGGTGTTATCAAACACCACCGCGCCGCGCCCGGAAACGATGTCAACATCGCCTTCCAGATAGCTATTGGTCACCAGCGTGCGGGTCAGACGGTCGTTTTGCAGACGGTTCTGCACACCGCTGTTGGTCACAAAGAAGGTGTTCTGGCGGCCGAGAATATTCACATTGTTGATCTGCACCTTGTCGCCATCGCTGCGCAGCGCCACCGCCTGGTGTGTACCTGCATCAACGCTGTCGCCGAGGTTGTTTTCAATCGTCATATTCTGCAGTTGCAGACCGTTATTCTGTGACCAGAAAACCGCTGAACACATCACGCCAATGGTTGCCGTGCGTTTGCTCTGGCAACTGTCAAACATATACCACGCCGGTTTACCCGGCATATATTTCCCGGCCGGGTTGACCAGTCGACGCCAGCTGTTTGGATCGATTTCAGAATCAATCGCCAGACCGATTTTCACATCGGACGCTTTCTCGCCGGTGCCGTACAGCGTCAGGCTGCCCGGGGCTGCCGGAACATACACGGTACCCTGATATTCACCCGGCTGAATCGCGATATACAGACGGCGGCTGGAGTGCTTAGCGATAGCCGCATCCACCGCAGCCTGAATGGTGGTGTGCGTCACGCCCTGCGCGCCTGCCGGTCCGACCACGAAATCTGGCTGAGCCGGAAGGCTGATCGCCGCGGGTGTCCACGGCGCCGCGTTAGGATCCATGGTGGAGAAATAGTGGGCCTGCACGAAGTTTTTCGCTTCTGCAGCGGAAAGGATCGGGCGGAAAGTGGTCCCCGGCGCTTCTTGCGTGGAGGGTTGTTGATCCGGCGGCGTTGAGCTGCAGGCGGTCAGTGTCACGCCAAAAGCCAGTGCCAGCGTCAGACGAGAAACCGAGAATGTGTTCATGTTACTCCAGACCTGTTAAGTAGATAGTGAGTCCTTCAAAACCTGCTTTTTATACTAAGTTGAGCGAAACGGGAAGCACGAACGGCAAAAAGTTCGTCAGTTTGCGGAAAGGGGAGGCGTGCAGGAGGGTGGGTAGTCACAAAAAACCAACATTTCCATAAGCCTTTGTTGACAATCAGGGCGTAATGAAAATAAATGTCTATACAACCCATGACAAGCGAAGATGATGACTGAACTGACTGCTGAAGACCGCATCTGGCGCAACGCGCGCCTCGCCACCCTCGATCCCTCACGCCCGCAGGCATACGGCCTGCTGGAACAGCATGCGCTGATTGTCCGCAACGGGCGTATCCGCGCAATGGTTCCCGATGCCGATATCCCGGCAAATGCCCGCAACGTGACAGACGTTAAAGGCCGTCTGATCACCCCCGGGCTTATTGACTGTCACACCCATCTGATTTTTGGCGGCAGCCGCGCGCAGGAGTGGGAGCAGCGACTGAATGGCGTTTCATATCAGGAAATCAGCGCGCAGGGCGGCGGGATTAACTCCACCGTACGCGCCACGCGTCAGAGCAGTGCTGAAGTACTCACGGCTCTTGCACAGCAGCGTCTGGAACGGCTGATGCGTGAAGGCGTGACGACACTCGAGATCAAGTCCGGCTATGGGCTGGATCTGGAAAACGAAGAAAAAATGCTGCAGGTCGCCGGGGCGCTGGCACAGACGAACCCGGTTGAGGTGAGCCGCACGTTGCTCGCCGCGCACGCCACGCCGCCGGAGTATAAAGACAATCAGGACGGCTACATTTCGCTGGTGTGCGAAACCATCCTGCCCGCGCTGTGGAAAAAAGGGCTGTTCGAAGCGGTGGACGTGTTCTGCGAAAACGTCGGGTTTAGCCCGGCGCAAACCGAGCGGGTGTTTCGCACCGCCTGTGATTTCGGCATTCCGGTGAAAGGCCACGTAGAGCAACTTTCGTCGCTCGGCGGCGCGCAACTGGTCAGCCGTTACAACGGGCTTTCCGCCGATCATATTGAATACCTGAGCGAAGAGGGCGTCGCGGCCATGCGTAACAGTGGAACGGTCGCCGTGCTGTTGCCTGGCGCGTTCTATTTCCTTAATGNNCCGCCAGTGGATCTGCTGCGTCAACAGCAGGTGCCGATGGCGGTCGCCACCGACTTTAACCCCGGCACCAGCCCGTTCACCAGCCTGCATCTGTCGATGAACATGGCCTGCGTTAAATTCGGCCTGACGCCGGAAGAGGCCTGGGCGGGCGTCACGCGACACGCTGCGCAGGCGCTGGGGCGTGAGAAGAGTCATGGTCAACTGGCCGTTGGTTTTGTGGCGGATTTCGTGGTCTGGGATGCCGAACACCCGGTCGAAATGGTCTATGAACCGATGCGTAACCCACTCTGGCAGCGCATTTTCCGTGGTGAGGTGACAGCATGAATCTGTGGCATCCGGTAGATCGCGCGCTCTGGCAGGGGCGTGATGACAGCGCCGAAGCGCCGAACGCGCTGCGTCTGTTTCAGACCATCCACAACAGGGGTGAGTTTACCCCGCAGCGCCATAACGGCAACATTGCGCTGCTCGGCTTTGAGTGTGACGAAGGGGTTAAGCGCAACCAGGGACGGCCCGGCGCTGCGCAGGGGNCACGACGCGGCGCTGGCCTGTCAGCAGGCGCAGATGCGTACGCTGGTGCTGGGCGGCGGCCATGAAACCGCCTTTGGTCACGGCTCAGCTATCCTTGACGCATTTCCTGATGAGCGGGTGGGGATCATCAATCTCGACGCGCACCTTGATTTACGCCACGCCCCGCACGCCAGCTCCGGCACGCCATTCCGCCAGCTGGCGCTGCACTGCGACGCCCAACAGCGTGGTTTCCACTACAGCTGCATTGGCGCCAGCATGGCCGCCAACACGGCAGCGTTGTGGGATGAGGCCGCGCGTCGTCACGTCACGGTGATTGAAGATCTGGACGTGCTGAATGCCCTGGAAGCGCGGGTGCTGCCGGAGATTGCCCGCAGTATCGACAGCTATGACCGCATCTACCTGACGATTGATCTCGACGTGCTGCCTGCCGCTGAGATGCCCGCCGTCTCGGCGCCTGCGGCCCTGGGCGTACCGCTGGCGCTGCTGCTGCGTATCGTTGAGCCGCTGTGCCGTAGCGGTAAACTGCAGGCGGTCGATCTGGTGGAGTTCAATCCGGCGTTCGATCGTGACGGCCAGGGGGCGAAAGTCGCCGCCCGTCTCGCGTGGCAAATTACGCACTGGTGGCAATGGTAACCCCCGGGATATACTGCCATCACATCGCCGACCATGACTGACATAAGGAACGCCAGCGCCATGTATTCGCCTCGCCCCCGACCGGCTCCCGCCAGCGCGCCGGTGCCTTTTTATGAAAAAGTGAAGCAGGCTATCAGCGAAAAGATTTATGCCGGAACCTGGCGCCCCCACGATCGCATTCCGTCGGAAGCGGAACTGGTGGCGCAGTTTGGCTTCAGCCGGATGACCATCAACCGCGCGGTGCGTGAGCTGACGGACGAAGGGCTGCTGGTGCGTCTGCAGGGGGTCGGTACCTTCGTGGCCGAACCGAAAGGGCAGTCGGCGCTGTTTGAAATTCGCAGCATTGCCGATGAGATCGCCGCCCGGCACCATCAGCACCGCTGCGAAGTGTTGCTGCTGGAAGAGACCCGCGCCGACTTCACGCAGGCGGCGGCGCTGGACGTCGAAGAGGGCACGCGGATTTTCCACTCGCGGATGGTGCATTTTGAGAATGACGTGCCGGTACAGATTGAGGATCGCAGCGTCAACGCCACGGTGGTGCCGGATTATCTGTTACAGGATTACACCACCACCACGCCGCACGCTTATCTGTCACTGATTGCGCCCCTGACCGAAGGGGAGCACATTGTCGAAGCCGTAGCCGCCACCCCGGACGAGTGCCGCCTGCTGCAGATCAAAGAGCACGACCCGTGCCTGCTAATCCGCCGTCGCACCTGGTCCACCTCTCATATCGTCTCGCNNTCCCCGGCCAGCCGCTACCGTCTGCAGGGCCATTTCAGCTCCTGATCCCCGGCGTCAGCAAAAAGCGTGATTGCTGACGCAATATAACAAAATTGTATCATTTCTGTTAAATCTCACCTTGTGCGTAGATGTATAGACAAGTATATGTATCTGTACATTCACCGTTTCCCCTCAGGAGAGAACAACGATGTCGCAAACCAAATATCGCCAGCAGGAGATCCGCGCCCCGCGCGGCACAGCGCTGACTGCAAAGAGCTGGCTGACTGAAGCGCCGCTGCGCATGTTAATGAACAATCTGGACCCGGACGTGGCGGAAAACCCGAATGAGCTGGTGGTCTACGGCGGGATCGGTCGTGCGGCACGCAACTGGGAATGTTATGACGCGATCGTCAAGGCGTTAACGACGCTGGAAAGCGATGAGACCCTGCTGGTGCAGTCCGGTAAGCCGGTCGGCGTGTTCAAAACGCACGACAACGCGCCGCGTGTACTGATTGCCAACTCCAACCTGGTACCGCACTGGGCGACCTGGGAACACTTTAACGAACTCGACGCCAAAGGGCTGGCGATGTACGGTCAGATGACAGCCGGCAGCTGGATTTACATCGGCAGTCAGGGGATTGTCCAGGGCACCTACGAAACCTTCGTCGAAGCAGGCCGTCAGCACTACAACGGCAACCTGCAGGGGCGCTGGGTATTGANNGCGCACAGCCGCTGGCCGCAACCCTGGCGGGCGCGTGCTCGCTGAACATTGAATGTCAGCAGAGTCGCATCGATTTCCGTCTGCGTACTCGTTACGTTGATGAGCAGGCCACTTCACTGGACGATGCACTGGCGCGTATCAAAAAATACACCGCCGAAGGCAAAGCCGTCTCCATCGCCCTGTGCGGCAACGCGGCAGAGATCCTGCCGGAGCTGGTGAAGCGCGGCGTACGTCCGGATATGGTTACCGACCAGACCAGCGCGCATGATCCACTGCACGGTTATCTGCCGAAAGGCTGGACGTGGGAAGAGTACCAGCAAAAAGCCGAATCCGACCCGCAGGGCACGGTGCAGGCCGCCAAACGCGCAATGGCGGAACACGTCAGCGCGATGCTGGCCTTTAACGAAATGGGCATCCCGACTTTTGACTACGGCAACAACATCCGTCAGATGGCGAAAGAGATGGGCGTTGACAACGCGTTCGATTTCCCGGGCTTCGTCCCGGCCTATATTCGCCCGCTGTTCTGCCGTGGCATCGGTCCGTTCCGCTGGGTGGCGCTGTCCGGCGATCCGCAGGATATCTACAAAACCGATGCTAAAGTGAAAGCGATCATTCAGGACGACAAGCATCTGCACCACTGGCTGGATATGGCGCGCGAGCGCATCAGCTTCCAGGGCTTACCGGCGCGTATCTGCTGGGTGGGGCTGGAGTGGCGTCAGAAGCTCGGCCTGGCGTTTAACGAAATGGTGCGCAGCGGTGAAGTCTCCGCGCCGATCGTCATTGGTCGCGACCACCTGGATTCTGGCTCGGTTGCCAGCCCGAACCGTGAAACCGAAGCGATGCGCGATGGTTCCGACGCGGTTTCCGACTGGCCGCTGCTGAACGCGCTGCTCAACACCGCCAGCGGTGCCACCTGGGTGTCGCTGCACCACGGCGGCGGCGTGGGGATGGGCTTCTCCCAGCACTCCGGGATGGTCATCGTCTGTGACGGTACCGACGACGCCGCCGCGCGTATCGCCCGCGTGCTGCACAACGATCCGGCGACGGGCGTAATGCGCCATGCCGACGCCGGGTACGATATCGCGATTGACTGCGCCGCAGAGCAGGGGCTCAATCTTCCAATGGTCTCCGCAACGCAGGGGAATCGCTAATCATGAAAACCTTAACGCTTGTTCCCGGCCAACTGACGCTGGCGCAGCTGCGCGATGTTTACAGCCAACCGCTACAGCTGACGCTGGATGACGGCGCGTTCGCCGCCATCAACGAGAGCGTGGCCTGCGTCAACGCTATCATGGCGGAAGGACGCACGGCCTATGGAATTAATACGGGCTTTGGCCTGCTGGCGTCGACCCGTATCGCCAATGAAGATTTAGAAAATCTGCAACGCTCGCTGGTGCTGTCTCACGCGGCAGGCGTTGGCGAACCGCTGGATGACGCGATGGTGCGCCTGATCATGGTGCTGAAGATCAACAGCCTGGCGCGCGGGTTCTCCGGCATTCGGTTGCAGGTGATCCAGACGCTGGTGGCGATGGTCAACGCGGGAGTGACGCCGTGGATCCCGGCGAAGGGATCGGTTGGCGCTTCCGGCGACCTGGCACCGCTGGCACACATGTCGCTGACGCTGCTTGGCGAAGGTAAAGCCCGCTGGCAGGACGAATGGCTGCCCGCTGCCGACGCGCTGAAAAAAGCCGGACTGGCGCCGTTGACCCTGGCGGCGAAAGAGGGGCTGGCGCTGCTCAACGGCACGCAAACCTCCACGGCGTTTGCCCTGCGCGGGCTGTTCGAAGCGGAAGATCTGTTCGCCTCGGCGGTGGTATGCGGCGCATTAACGACCGAAGCGGCACTGGGTTCCCGTCGTCCGTTCGATGCCCGCATTCATGACGTACGCGGCCAGCGCGGGCAAATCGATGCCGCGGCGCTGTACCGTCATGTGTTGACCGACGCCAGCGCGATCTCGCAGTCCCATGAAAATTGCAGCAAGGTGCAGGATCCGTATTCACTGCGCTGTCAGCCGCAGGTGATGGGGGCCTGTCTGACCCAGTTGCGCTATGCCTCTGAAGTGCTGCTGACCGAAGCCAACGCCGTTTCCGATAACCCGCTGGTGTTCGCGGCGGAAAACGAAGTCATCTCCGGCGGTAACTTCCACGCTGAACCGGTGGCGATGGCGGCGGACAACATCGCGCTGGCGATTGCTGAAATCGGTTCGCTGGCGGAGCGCCGTATCGCGCTGCTGATGGACAGCCACATGTCGCAGCTGCCGCCGTTCCTCGTCAAAAACGGTGGGGTGAATTCCGGCTTTATGATTGCCCAGGTGACCGCTGCCGCGCTGGCGAGTGAAAACAAAGCGCTGTCGCACCCGCACAGCGTTGACAGCCTGCCGACTTCCGCCAACCAGGAAGACCACGTGTCGATGGCGCCAGCCGCCGGTCGTCGTTTGTGGGAAATGGCCGCCAATACCCGCGGTGTGATTGCGGTGGAATGGCTGTCAGCCTGTCAGGGGCTGGATATGCGCGACGGGCTGACCACCAGCCCGTTGCTGGAGCAGGCGCGTCAGCTGCTGCGCGAGCGCGTGTCGCACTATGACAAAGACCGCTATTTCGCGCCGGACATCGACGCCGCCACAACGCTGCTGGCAGAACGTCATCTGACGAAACTGCTGCCCTCTGTATTATCAGGCCAGA
>NZ_JNGH01000040.1 GCF_001188485.1 Trabulsiella odontotermitis | reverse complement strand
TTTATATATTACATTAAACTAATGTATGACTGGCGTGGTACTCGGGGTGTTTTTTGCGCAACACTATGATTATTTTAAAAAATAACACCAATAATAAGAGAAACACACATACAACCAAGATTTTTACCATCAAAACCCTATAAAATGACAACCACGTAGCGCTAACCTTACCTGTCCAAAACATTTATCCCAGCAGACTGCGCCAGCACATAAGTAATTATAGATATAAAAACATCAGAAATATAAAAGAATCCGATAAATAATTCCTCTTACATACCACTTTATTTGAGAAAAATCCTGGTGAAATTCTTATTTTTCATGTTAATAGCGATAAAATTTTTACAACATTTTTACTTGATCGGCAGATGCCTGAAAGCGATCATAATTGCATATTCTAAATTTATTTTTATTCCGACATTTAAAACATTGATATAAACCTCAAAATGGTACATCGCTATGAGCAACAAATATCAAAGTGCTATGCATTGTATAAGTTGTGAATTATCCTGTGAGGTGTTCCCTCAGGAATCAGTACGCTTTCAGTATTGTGATAATGCAAATTTTATATTATGGCCTAAAGAAAACGCCTATCTTCAAAGAGGCCTGCAGGAAGAGTACTTATTACACAGTAGGTTTACTTTATTAAATAGTTTTGCGTTTGTGGACTTCTCAATATCAAACCTGCGCTATTTCATTGATCAAGACTGGATAGATCGCTTGTCAGAAACCGGCATGAGAATCATCATTCTCTCAGACAGGATCCTAGTGCCTTTAGCCAATTACTGGCTAAAAAAATGGGGCGGCATACAAGGGATAATCTATGCGGATGATAGCATCAGAAACATCCGATACAGGTTCGACAGAATATTTTCCGGGCGTTCTGCTAGCGATAAACGGGGAAAAACGCTTAATGATGCCGAGTTTTCTTTATTAGCGTTTCTTTTATCGGGATCCGGACTTCAGGAAACGTACAAGCTCAATGAATTAAACATAAGTGAAATATATATAAGAAAAAATCGCCTTGAGAAAAAACTGGGGCGCAACATGAACAAAATATTCGCCATGATTTCAGGCCAGACAGGAATACATAACACCTGACGCGCTATGATGATTTTATTACTGAGCCTGGCTTATGCGACATATCTTTTCCATTTTTCTGGCTTATTACAATATAAATCCAGCGACAGTACTATAATGCCACTTGCCAAGGCTCTCGTCAGAAAGAGGGCCTTCTTTTAATTCCAGCCATGCATCACAAACGCTGACCCATTCCATTATCCGTCGGCAGGTTTCATCAGACTGCTGGTGGGTGCATGACCGAAAATCGTCCTTACTGTTATCATTAATGACATTATACAATTCGCGTGCGGCGTCGCTCCATTTTTCTTTTGCACTACGCTTTGCATAAAAGAGAAAATCAAAAATAGCACGAAAAGCGATAATCATGCCCAAGTTTTTATATGTCCCGGTAGTTGATGATTGCAATAACGTGTAAAATTGTTTTGCTGTTGTATTCCCTGCAAACAAACACGGCGTATTGAATGACGGATGCACATTACTTATTAATAAAGCGATTTCGTTCTGTTGTTCAACAGACAAAGATTTAAGCCATTTTACTAATGATTCTACTGGATTATTCATCGTATAACTCCGGATACCATTGTTCATTACGAATGAGGGTGTGTAATACTCTCATTCTTTTTCTATATAAATAATTTAATACGTAAATAGTGGTAATTTCCGTTCGCTGTTCTGTCCCATCTAACGAAAATTATTAAAGTTCCACGTCACTGTCAGGCTATAGCGCCAGCTGCGCTGGTGACTGTCGGAAGGAACATTACCTACCGGTCGTGCGGCTTCGAGTGTCATACTGTAATGACGATTATCCCCAAGCATGACGCCTCCAGCGATGGAGCTCAGATGCTGATGATTAAATCCGCTCTGGTTGAACCCCGTGATGGCAGTATCTGCAAGAATGTACGGTTGTACCGTTGTCAGCCATTTCGCCTCTTTACGGGTATGCAGATAACGCAGTTCTGCTTGCGCACCATAGCCAAAATCACCACTCGCTTCGCCATCCTGATAACCCCGACCGAAATGCTGGGCGCCAAAATTCACCCGTTCAGGTTCGGGCAGGTGATTCGCGGACCAGTCTCCTTCCAGCGCCGCCGACAACCGCCAGTGATCGCTCATCATCCATGCGCCATCCAGATTGCTTTTGAGCAGGGTGAAATCGGTATCTTCCCCTTGTGTGGAAGAAGACTCGCTGACGCCCTGGCGCAGCGTCAGTTTCCCGCCGAGACTGCCTTTACTGAAAGCCCTGAAACCGTTCACACCCATTTCTAACGCCGGGTAGTGGACACTCTGTTTCTGGCTTTCCAGGGGGATCGTCTGGCCGAATCCTCGCGCCTGTAACCGGTAAACGTCGCGTTTGTGGGTGTAGTCAACGCCGCCGGTGAGGCCCCACTGCGCTTTACGGGTCAGCAAAAACGGGTAATACAGGCTGGCACCGAGGTTGTATTGCGTCGAGGTGGGGCGGACATCGACAGTAATATTGCGGGGTAGGTTCAGCAGCGGGGTGTACTCTTTTTCCGTCTCGCGGTAATAACTGCCTTTCATGCGCAGGGTCAGCCCATCATCATTGAGATATTGCTGATAGTTCATGCCGAAATAGGTCTGCCGCGTACCGCTGTCCAGCGGAACGATGGTCGCCAGTCCGAGCTGATCGCCATGGCTGGTCAGATTGCTCAGCGTTCCGTTCACCACTGCCAGGTTTTGCCCTTTACGGGTATCGACCGTCGAGGAGAGATCCCACATATGAGGCTGGTCACTTTTGACCTGCATCACCCCTGCGCCGTAAATATTTTGCGGCATCTGCGCACTGACGTTGACCGGAACGCCAGGGATTTGTGTCATCAGCATGCTGTAGCGATCAAACGTATCCTGCGTCAGCGGCTTTTCACGCATGATTTTCTCTGACAACCGCTTCTGCAACGCGGCAATATTTTTACTGTTGCTCTGATTTTCCGTGCGCGCGACATACCCCTCGACAAGCACAATTTTGATATTGCCGTCATGAAAATTTTCTGCCGGAAGCCAGGCGTAAGATAACGGGTAACCATCCGCCTGATAACGCGCAGTGATCTGATTCACTAATCCGGCGAGGGTTTTGAGTGGCACACTCTTTTTAGCGTAAGGGCGAAACGGTTCCAGCAGGGTTTTCAGGGGATATATCGTTCCCCCAATAAACTGAATGTGATTAACCTGAATACGCGTGTCGGGAGACCGCGTGGTTTTGGGGGGGGTGATGGTTACCTGCTGATGATATTTCGCCGACGCAGCGCCGGGGTTACTGTCTGCCAGCCGGGTCGGGTTGTCTTTATCAATGATGGCGGGCAGGTTTTCTGCAGAGGCAAAGGGAAGAATAGTAACGTGTGCAAATAATGCTAAATAAATCGGGAATTTCATTCCAGAGGGTCTCGCATTGATTGGATTTTCACCATGACTGTGTGAAGCAATGTGCCCCGAGTTGGGGCACACAAAGTGTTATGATTTTGGATTAAGAACGCCGCCAAGAAGTCCATTCAGTAACCCACCATTCAGCAATCCACCACTGGTATTTGTTGTGTCTGTCGTATTTACCGTTGTGCCTGCTGTTGTCCCCGTAGCAGTGCTGCCTGTATTCGCCGTTGATGTGTTTGTCAATCCACCGAGCGAGTTAGTGAGGCCGCCAAGCAGACCTGCGCTACCAGACGTATCGGTCGCTGTACCAGGTTTATTCACCAGGTCACCGGTATTGGTTACAAGCTGACCGACGGACTGTACCACCTGACCGACTCCCCCCAGGAGTGGGTTAGTGTTGCCGACATTAGTACCGATGGCGCTAACGGTCGTTCCGACCTGCGTCAACAGGCCATCAACCGGTTTTCCTAATCCAGTTGCAGCTCCGACATTTTGGGTGATGGTTTGTACTCCGCCCACGGTCTGGTTAAGAACCGTCGTTGCACCAGAGGTCAGTTTGCTTAGGCCTGTATTATCTACGGCGGAGGTCAGTCCCGAGCCAGTATTGCTGACAACCTGGCCCACAGTATTTACCACATCACCAACGATGCCAGTCACTCCACCGAGTGGTGATTTACTGCCACTAAGTCCTGTTCCAATGTCAGAAACGGTGTTACCCAATGATGTCACCGACGCGGTCACGCCTTTCAGGGTTGTTCCGACTCCATTAGGATTATTCGGGNNCACAACCCCCTGCCGTAACCCCCTTCCCTGCCGTTTCTACGACATTTCCAAGTCCACTGACAGTGGTAGAGACAGTAGATGTAATTGGGTTATCCGTAGGCAACTGACTGCCAAGCGCATCAAGTGTCCCTCCCACTCCAGATACCGTTTTACCCGCATCGCTTAAGATATTATTAACCGCAGATGTTGATGCGGTAGTGGTCTTACTATCAGAGGTATTTCCACCTGTGGTATTGCCATTATTGTCGGCAGTACTCGTACTACCGCCAGGTATTGTATTGCCGCCAATATTTGAGGTGCCGTTATTCGTTCCAGTATTTGTTCCGGTACCATTATTTCCAGTTGTGCTGTTACTGGCGGTTGAGTTTCCATCCTGACTTTCACTTCCGGCCGTCGAACCTATCGTTGATGTGTTTTTTGCTGATGCCCCCCCCCCGCCACTTCCGCTACAGGCAGAAAGCGAGAAGGCCATGATAATGGCCAAGGCGATGACGCTTTTATTTTGCAAGCGATTTAAATTCATTCTTTATGATTCCTGTAATATATTCTTAATTCGTACAATGACTACTGCGTAATATTTATACGAACTCGTTTTGATTTTTTCAATAAATGATGATTTATTTTTCGACAGTGTAAAAAAAGAACATCAGTCATTTGTGTAAACAATCAGCTTTAATCTCTGGGATTTATAATTTATAAAATTTTAATTCTGATATATTGTTTCAAAATGGAATTGATCAAACATTTCTATCAGAAAAATCTATTTATTACTTTTTGCATATAAAAATTTAGTGATTTTGTGTAAAAAAAGTGTAAATACGCTTATATGTTCTTGTTATGGAAATTGTTTTTGATTGCAACTATTTCCTTGGGGTTAATATCTCAGCACACATAGCTTGATTTTTTGATCGAAAAACCAAGCCATTAGACTGGCCGAGTATCAATGCTAACCAGATCTTTAAATGGCACAGGCAGTATAAAGACGGTTCTCTGACCACCATGGCATCGGACGAAGAGGTCGTACCCGCATCCGAACTTGCTGTGACCAATAAGCAAATCCTCGAGCTTCAGCTCCTTCCGGGCAAAAAGACGATGGATGGAGGAATCCTTAAAGAGGGCGCGGAGTTCTGTCGAGCAAAAAAATAGATCGCACATGTGCTTTTGTTGCCCGGGGACGACGATTAACTGACGTCTGCCGGTGTGTCGCGTGCGCAGCTACCACGATGAAATAACCATTCTGCTGACTGACAGGACAGGTGCTGTAACTGGCGTAATGACGAAACGGACGCTGAGATACTGTCGGACATTCTCGACATTATCAGCGATATGCCCGGCCATCGGGTACTGTTCATGCCACTGGACAGACTGATCGCGACGCTGATGAAAGCGAAACTGGAAAACTGACTGGAGCGCCAGTTACAGCAACTGAGTTATGCCCGGGTGCTAATCCTGGATGAAATAGGCTATCTGCCAATGACCCGCGAGGAAGCCAGCCTGTTCTTCCGGCTACTGAACCGTCGATATGAAAAAGCGAGCATCATCCTGACGTCAAACAAAGGATTCGAAGACTGGGAAGAGATGTTCGGCGATAACGTACTGGCAACGGCGATCCTGGATCGGCTGCTGCATCACTCAACCACGCGAAATATCAAAGGAGAAAGCTACTGGTTAAAGGAGAAACGCAAAGCTGGAGTGCTGGCCAAAAACGCAACACCAATCAGTGACGATGAAATGACGGAAAGTGGACAGCCTCAGTAAAGAAAGCATCTAGCGGGCATGAAAATGGCAAATAACGGTCAAAGATCGTGGCGTTGACATCCGTCACCACGGTCATTTCTCCCGTCACCAGAAAATTCACCGGGGCCAGTAATACTCCCTCATGCGTGAAGTTACGCATCAGCTCCGATTTTCTCACCAGCAGCCCACCTTCCGGTCGTAACCGACACACCTCACCACTGAATCTCGTGGAAAATCTCGGCATTAATGGTTGAAATAGTCTGTTTTTTACTGATATGGTCTTACATGAATTACCTTTCAGGTAATTCAGCTTTGAACTGGTATGCAAAACAAAGTCAGAACGAGCCGGGAAGCCAGCTACTAAGGTTTCCCGGCTTTTTCTTTGCTTTTCACTCCGTAGCAGTCGTCTGTCCGGTAACCCGTTTCGTCGCTCACCACTCACAAGTTTCCCTAGTGGAAATCAACCGAATCGCAGATGCTGAACTGTGTAAGCCGGAGCACCGGTTTCATCGCCTCATTAACTTTTCTGGTATCCCGTCTGCACTGTGCCCTCAGTCTGGTGTCTTTCTGCACGGAAAGGTATTACCGGTCCTCCGGAATCACGGGATAAAGTCGCCCCGGACAATATCCGCCCCTTACCATCCTGTATCACAGGTGTTGACACCTCTGACTACCGTTTCACCAGTAGCCATGACCGTGGAACGTAATCCTCCGGTTAATGACGGGCCTTGCTGAAATGCGGTAAACAAAAAAGGCCGCCTGATGGCAACCAGTAAGTGACCCGGACTGGAAATGAATAAATTAAAATGACGCCGTGTGGCGCTCAGGATTGTGGTGCCGGGTGCCTCCCGGTGTACAGAAAACTGGTGATTTCTGTACGCGCTACCTTTAAACGGAAATTAACCTGCCACCAGTAACGCCCCACCGCTCAGGGGGATCCACCACGGATTTAATCTTAGGCAGTCACCCGGTCGTCGTCAATATCCATATTTACTGTGTCTGATCGCTATCTGAAATCAGGCTCAGTTACCGGGACTGATGATCAGCAAAGGCCGGAAGATACGGGGACTATGGATGTTTTCCGGAGAGCGAAATGCCGGGTAGTACGTGACGCATCGCAATAGTCAACAGGAACAACATTATTCTCATTCAAAATAACTGTCACGATTGTCTGCAGCGACACCACCGATTCTCTGCAACAACCGGATATCTGCAGGAGTGCTATTTGTTATTTAACAGCCAGTTATATAATTACCTTTATGAACATCCACAGTGATTTTTTTTGAATAAGCTAAATACGGGCATCATTGAAGTGCAATCCGAAATAATATTCGTAGAGGTATTTATGAGATTATTTTACCAGAACAATTTTATTTTCAACGAATTAAGCTGATAAATTGTCGAATGATTCATCACCATAATCAGTTTTCTTTCCATCAGAATTGACTGTAATTTGTAGGCGGATTTCAGTAAGGTGTTAGCCAATACAAATGTTAAAAATGTAGCATTCTTTCTCTTTTGAGAGGGGCCCGCATAGATTCGGGCTTTTTTTTCGTGGACGGCAATACAATAACCGGGTGAAAGAGCGGCTTCCCTGAATCGTTAGCCTGCCTGTAAACTAAATATTACTCTACGTCCTTTGCGGAGCGCTTACACTTAAACTGCTATATGCATGCCAAGAATTGAAAAAGGGTCGGCAAAATGACCGGCAAACAACGCATTGATCACGTCTCTATTGATACGATCAGACATGGTTTTCTATCCTGTTTTTTGAGTGTCACGCTCTTCCACAACTGTGGTGACATTTTTGACCTGAACGGCGCAGCTTGTTGACTGTGCATCTTCCCTGCTCCGTCCTACCTTCAGGCAAACTCTGATAGCATCGGTACCAGAGTAATCTTAAAAAAAACCAATAGTTTAATTATCCCCTGAGGCAGGATGAAATATCCTTTAAGACACCGCTAATTTCCCTATAAAACGCAAAATGGTTTGCGCTGCAAAAAAATACTTATAACCCCGGCGAAAGGGAAGTTTTGTACAATCAAACATGCCAGCTTATGACGCAAAATTGCCACGCTTATCCGGTGGTCAGCCTTCGTCGGATTGCGCCGTTTAAGCAACGATGACTGAACTGACAGCTCCAGCTATCCGCAATTTTGCAGGCTACGTATCTCTATGCTCGCTATTACCAGGTGTCCAGATAACTTTTTTCTCTGCCGTTTCATTTTTAATTTGGCTGCCTGAGTAGATAAAATAAAAGGCGACTCACAAATAAAAATGACATGCTGTTTCAGGTACTAAAAACTGCATAAGGAGAACGGTTAGTGCGGCACCCACTCCTGAAATGGTGAACACTGTTCATAAATCATCGGTTTCGCTGCCCAATGGATCCAGCAGACCTGCCTCTACCGACAGTTCCATGCCGTACCGCGGCAGTGACAGACTTTTCGGAGACTGCCAGAGAAGCGGCAAACACTATGAGAAAAGCAGAGAGATTGTCCTGTTGATAAAACTGACTGCTTTCGCGCTGTGTATCAGACATCGCTCATGATCAAGTGCTGTTTGTGAAAAAGGGCCCGCATCATGCGGGCCATCACAAACGAGAAAATCTGGAACGATCGTTATTTTTTACATATCGCATCAGAACGCAGGACAAAGAATACTGAATAAATTAACATAAAAATAACAATTTATAGTGATAATCATTTCACATTTAATCGTTATAATTAGTTGAAATTTAAATGATTTACGTCAAAAAATCCCATGTGAAATCTCTCGTGTAAGCCTCAGATTTACATACAGGCACTCTGTCGATAGCAATACAGCCATGTTTTTAACCTCACAGGGGTTACGGTGTATGACGTACTGAGTGACCGCAGAGTCTTATCTGATTGCTGCGTCCACGGGCTCATTCATGCCCTGACGTTCCGGCATCTCCCGACAGTGCATCCGGTACAGGGAGATTAAGCACCCTGCCTGATATTCCATCAAACACTTCCGGCGATGTTTTATAACCGTTCAGTGTTATCTGCCCTGCGGTGTACAGCAGACTGGCGGTGATACTGTTGTTTTCTTCCGTGGTCAGGTGGAGCATCCTGCCTGTCGCGGACAGGTCTTTCACCTGCCGGGCCACCCGTTTTTCCGCCTCTTCCGGCTTATACCCTCTGAGAATTGCTGACTGCTCCATGAACCCGGTTGCCATAGTGGTCGGGATCACCAGTCTGGCATCAAGTTTTTTCACCAGTTCTGCCCCTGTGCGCGGTGGACGAGGGAGCTTTTCGGGATCGCTCAGTAACAACGACAGGTTAAAGGTGGCTTCACCCCTGTTGTTCGTCCAGCTTAGCGGCGCAATGGTGAGTTCCGGTTCGGCTTTCAGCAGGAGAGGCCACGCGCTCCGCAGGGCATCTGCCTGCGCCTGCAGAAACGGCTCAGGATTGTCTGCAATACCCGTCAATTGCGGCATCGCTTCCTGAGCGTTCGCGTTGTAAATGTACCTGAACCCGTGCCAGGCGAGCCCGGTGATACCGTTCAGCGACAGCGACAGCGTGCCCCTTCCCATATCCTGATTTTTCAGCTTCAGTCTGTTGAGCGTAAAATCAATGCCGCTGTTAAGGGTGCGGCCTCCCTCCGCCAGCCCGGCTCTGCATTTCACTTTCAGCCCTTCCAGTTGCCCGTAATCCCCGCCATCTGAAGAAAAGTCCAGCTTATCAAGCGTGACTGTCTGACTGCCTCCATATCCGGTCAGACCACCGAACCAGCTACCATTGATGAGGAGATTGCTGAGAGTTAACTGAGTGCGCATGCCGTTTTCGTTAATCATCCCGAACTGTACTGTCGGTAATGAGCCTGACAATGAAAACGCGGTACCATCGCGGTCTGCATTAAGCGTAAATTCACCTCCGCTGAGCGACAGTTTTCCCGGATCCGTTTCACGGTTCAGCGGCGCCAGGGTGATCCGGGTGCGGGTGTTGCCATTGTAGCTGATACGGGTATCCATCCCGACGAGAGGCTGACCGTTCGTTGGGTCAAACAACGGTCTGGTTACGTCATTATTCACCAGCATAGTTTTCACGGAGGCGAATACTGGCATCGGGTTAAAGGATTTCAGTGCAGCCAGCGGGAAAGGGCCGTGATCAATGCTCTCTTTTATAACGATGGTCTGACCCGACTTCAGCCAGATTTGCGCCACGCCATCCACGGGTTTTACGACCAGATCGAACTGACTTGTGAACACGCCCCGTTGGTAATTCTGCTGAACCAGTTCCAGGCCCGTTGTGTACGGAGAGCGTTCAGTTTCAGCATTTGCCTCTGTCAACATCTTCTTAATGCGGATTTCGAGTTGTCTGCCGGTATACCAGGTGCTGCCAGCCCAGGCCACACCCAGAGCGGCAATAACACCTGCCGCGATCACCTTCTTTTTCATGATGATTATCCATAACACATGGAAACAGCCGGTACAGGCCAGGGCAAGATAAGAGAAAAGCAATAACGGCTCCGGCTGTCTGGATGACGTCTTACTGTTATATTTTTCCGGGGAATGAAACCAGAAGGATCATAATCAGCCAACCCGGCGTCAATGCCAGAACAGTCATACACACTGACGTCGACATGGTGCATCTCCCTGATAAAAAAGGCCGCCTGATGGCAGCCAGGGAGTGACCAAACCTGAAACTGACTTACTTAAAATGCAACAATATAGCGCTCAGGATTGTGGTGCCGGGTGCCTCCCGGTGAACAGAAAACTGGTGATTTCTGCCCGCGTTACCATCAAGGAAATCAACCGATACCAGTACGCCCATCCGCACAGGTGGATCCACCACGAATTTAATTTAAGTCAGTTACCAGGATGTCGTCAATAACCACATTTAATATGTATGTTTACCATCGGAAATAAGACCCGGTTATCGCGACTCATGTTCAGCAATGACCGGGAAATACAGGGATATCGAACGCTTCCCGGAGACCGACATACCAGGTATTTTACGCGACGCATCGCAATGGCAGCCAGATCTGGTAGTATTCTCATTCAAAATTACTGTCCGGATTGTTTGCTGTGATGTTGCCGGTTGCCGAAATGAGTCTGATGTCTGCGAAAGTAATATTTATTTTTTAACAGGCATTTATATAATTAATTTTGCGAATAACACCAGTGATTTTTTTTGAATAAACTCAATGGGAGTGTCAGAGAAGTGAAGTCAGGCGTAATATTTGTACTGTATTTATAAGAATATTTGGCATAAACAAGTTCATTTTCAACGAATTTTTCTGATAGATTTCGTATGACTCATCGCCATAATACATTTTATTATCAGCCGGCTTACCCGTAATCTGCATCCGGCTTTCAGTAAGGTGTTAGCCAGAACAAATGCAAATGCTAAAAAATGTAGTAATTTTCTCTTTTGAGAGGGCCCGCCAAAATTCGGGCCTTTTTTTCGTGGACGACAATACGATACCTGTTCAGGTGTGATATCTGATGCTCAACGTGAAAGTCTCCTGCCTGTGCTTTCTGCAACGCTGGCGCTACATCTTTCTTTTCGTCATTAAGGTACTGACATGAACAACATTACCATTTACCACAATCCGGCCTGTGGCACGTCGCGTAACACGCTGGAGATGATCCGCAACAGTGGTACCGAGCCAGCCATTATCCATTATCTTGAGAACCCGCCGTCCCGCGGTGTGCTGGTTAATCTTATCGCGGATATGGGGATCACAGTACGGGCGCTGCTGCGTAAAAACGTTGAGCTTTATACGGTGCTGGAACTGGCTGAAGATAAGTTTACTGACGATCAGTTAATCGACTTTATGCTGCAGTATCCGATCCTGATGAACCGGCCGATCGTGGCAACACCGATGGGCACACGTCTGTGCCGTCCGTCAGAGGTGGTGCTGGATATTCTTCCGGATCCGCAAATTGGCGCTTTCGCCAAGGAAAATGGCGAGCAAGTGGTTGATGAAGCGGGTAAGCGACTGAAATAAGCAGCAGGAGGCATCTGCCTCCTTGTGAATGAATCCATGGATAAGGATATTTCTCCGGGATCCATCAGTGATAATCGTCTTCACGCTGATGACGTACTGCCAGGATCGTCACGATGCTGTTGAGCGGGTCGATTTCAAACATGGCAATATAACCAGTGCCCCCGAATGGAATGATCAACTCCCTCAGATAAGGATTGTTGGGCAGTACTTTGCGGCAGTTGTAGGGGAAAAAGGCCAGTTGCCCAACGCCGCATTCGATGGCATCAAGCGCTTTTTGTGCCAGGCAAAGATCGGCATTTTCTTTATCTAGCAGAAATCCATATAAGCGGATCAGATCCTCGCTGGCGGGTAGCGTATACCTGAGCGTGTAATCGGGACACTCCATACCTGGTTTCATTTCATCCTGGCTTTAGCTGTCTCAAGCATCTTTCTGAGCTGACTGTGAACATCCTGTACAGGAACATAGCTGTTTGTCTGTTGCGCCTGGTCACGTGAAGCCAGCGCCCGTTTCAAAAAATCAGCCTGGGCCTGTCTGCGTTCCACCTGGGCACGAATGGCCTCCTCAGCGAAACCAGAGAGTGTTTCATGATCTGTCAGTACGCTCTCTGCAGCTTCGCGCAAAGCCGGTTCAACCCGGATCGCGGGAATGGTTGCGGTTTTACCCATTATCGGACTCCTGTATTTATTGAATCGCATTTGCGATGCAATAATAGCATGGTTTTGAGAGAGTGATACATGGTTTGAGCATCCTGGCATGATTGCGGCACTTCGCTTCAGGTTAAAGTGGCGGCGGGCACACGCAGGTGCCGGCCGTCCGCAAAGGCAAAGTTGATTCACTACGCCCATTTGTATATTTTCATCAGGCTCTTAACCTCATCCTGATTGAGTGGACCCGTCTGGAATATAGTTAAGGAACTTGCGATGAAAATCATCACCCATTCTGATATCAACGCGGTAAAAAGAGCTGCTAAAGCCGCCAGAAAAACCGGTTCGTCCCTGTCTTACATGCAATGGCTGGATCACTTTGCCAGACAAAACCACCAGGTCAGCGGTTTTCATGAACTGCAAAAAATCTGTGACAATGGATTACTGATGTCGGACGATATCCAGGAGCTGTCTGGTGGTATTGTGCATTGCAGATTTTGCGGCTGTAATTTTGTTGCACAACTGGATTGCGATCGCGCAGAGCATAAAAAAAGGCACCGACAATGCGAGCAATTTTTGTCTGCCATGGGATATCTGCCACAGCAGCATGATCGCAGGGAGACAACAAAACGCCAGGGGTACATGCTGATGTCGTCTGCAGATACTGAACAGCAACGCACCGGGGCTTTAGCTGTTTTAGCAGGGCATTTTGATCGTTCCCTGTCTGCTGCAATAGACGGTGATTACTGGAGAGGGCATCCTGATTTTGACGAATACATTGCCATGGCATTGCCTAATGCAGGCTTTACTCCTGCACACATCAAAAGCAGACTCGCTGCAGAATTTGGCGAATACCCCAGTTTTTTTAACGACTCTTACTGGAAGCCGGGAAGAGGGAAAGTGGCCAGAAGTGCGCCGCCCAAAGACCGCAACGGTACACGTAAGAAGCTGTTCATGACGCTGGATTTATCACAGTAAATAAACAAGGCCAGACTTGCGAGTATGGCAGGACTTTTGCCGGACCACTCTGTCACTGACGCTGCTACCTCGTTGCACCAGCGCCATTCTGTTTCGTCAGACTGCTCAGTGATATCCTCCGGGCGGGCGACAAGCAGGCCACAGAGGAGTTCCTGTCCGTACATATTGCTGAATTTAACCGCCAGTACAGCCTGGATGCCTTCAGATATTACATCGAATGGCATCCGCACGGTTCTTTCATCGCTGTTATCAACGAGTGCTGACCGACCAGTGCAGTGCTCCGCGAGCGCAGCGATCCGGCGCGACAATTTTTTTCCCGACGCGCCTTTGGCTTCAGACAAGCTATGTCATTTATCTATGAGGGTGGTACCCAAACTCTTATACAGAGCCTTCATTTTCCTGACGTTTTCCTCATCATAAGCCATGAGATCGTCTGGTGACAAAGAATGGTGGGTAATAAATACTAAATATTTTGTCCCTTCTACGTTAACAAACTTCACATCTTTACTGAGATAACCACCATACTTTTTAGTCTCAACAACATCACTTACTGTTTCGACATCACCTGGTGAAGATTGCCAGACCAAGAAACGTTCGAACAAATTATCCCAAGCAGGCAATAATGCTNATATTTTAAAGTCAGCTCTGGCGTAAGGTCGACATACTCAAGATCCGTACTATAAAAATCAAAAGGTTCGATGCGTAACGATTTATAAACGGAATGGCAGCCGGTTAGTAAGATTGAAGTCAGGAATACACCAATAATAACAAAAGAGTTTTTTTTCATATTTAACATCCAGATAAATAACTTTTAGTCATATATTAAACTAGTCTCGCTAGCCTACTACAGCCTGAATGAACTACCGTCTCTGACGCGCAATCTGCTGAGCTGGGTAAGAAGGCGGTTGCGCAGCCTGCTATGGAAAAAGTGGAAGAAAGGGCAGACACGCCATGAAAATGGCGAAGATGTTGCTGAGGATGCTTTCCTTGCTGATCCAGTGAGTACGTGAGCCACGCCGCTGGCGGGTCTGACGAGTCAGCGCTCCAGTCATCGCTCACATACGTCCAGATACTCCCGGTTTTCCTGCACCCAGGTTGACGGAGAACCGAGCAAGTGATCCATAATGACATGGAAAAAAACCACTAATCCTCGTTCATTGTCATTATTGTCGGTACTTTTATTGTTTGATACATTGATATATAGAGGGAAAATAAGTATGGGAAAAATATTGAACAGAAAGCAGTTTATACAGAGTTATGGAGCAACATGTAAGAACTGGACGTGGAGCTGGTCATTTATAAATCACGATCTCCAGATGGTAATATTTGGAGCCTGGGATTCTGAGCATGAACAGGGGCGTGCTGTTATTCTGAGGAAAGAATGGGAATTTAGCGCCAAAAATATCAGGCAGTCCGGCTATAGTCAGGCAATCGAGCATCTGCAGTATATACATCAAGGATATGATCTCTATACCTTCAATATGGTTCATTCCCCCAGCCCGGAAAATCGGGACGTTGCGGTCATAAAGGATTTTGAACGACGCCTTGAAAAGCGCTGGCTCCAAAAGGAGGGGGATGTCTGGTATGCCGATGTTATCGACCATACATATCCAGATGAGATTACCTTTCCAGAGGAGTATACGGAGGGTACCAGAAAGGTCATCACTGTTAATGCCTACGAAAGAAATCCTGAAGCCAGACGAGCCTGTATCTCTCATCACGGTACCATTTGTAAAGGCTGCGGATTCGATTTCGAAAAAACCTATGGCGAACACGGTAAAGGATTTATCCATATTCATCATATCAGACCATTGGGAACGATAGGTGAGAACTATGGTGTAGACCCGAAAGAGGATATGGTTCCGCTGTGCCCAAACTGTCACGCGATGGTGCACAGAGGCAATGCAACGAGTCCGCTGTCGGTTGATGAACTTCGCAACTTGATTGAAGAAGCGAAAGCGCGACAGGTTTCATTCATGTCATCCTGATTTGCTATAGGGGATTACCGTATACATCGAGGGGGAGTAAATAATGGCTGTGACAGATAAGGCCATAACAAAAACAATGACCCCAATTGTACATTTTTCATCTCACCAAATATCCTCATTTAAATCAGTTGGTTATGGGGTGGTTGGCTTCCTATTTAATGGTCCAGTCAGACCTGATTCATGAAAATCAGGTTTACTTTTTCTTCAGCCAATTCGCCTGCTCAAACTAGATCCACAAGAATAAAAATTTATTCAGGAGAGAATAACGAGTAGAAATTTTGTGCAGAACAGCCAGGAAGCTTATGAACTGATTTTTAAAATCAGATAACAGACCATGGTTGCGGTAACATTCAGGCATCGTTTTTCACCGGGAAAATTTCTATGGACGAGAGTACGTTAGATAAAGTCGCAGAGTTCATTCGTGGTAATGGAGAACTGTATCCAGAGTACCGATCCAGTTCCAAATTAGCCGCATTTTTTGCCCGATAGGGCTTCCTCGCTTTATTCATGATGGCTCTACCCGACAAAAGTGGGTACTGGAATGCCTCAAGTCTTGTAGTCGGGAGGAACAGGCATCTGTGCTAAGGCGCCTTGCATCGCCTAAAGAATATGCTGGTGATCGGTTGAAGATTCAGAACGCATTGGATCTTCTGAATGACATAACCTATGTCGAGGGTTTTAGAATTAAGCTGGTTGGACTGGAAGCAACATTCAAAAAGATAGCGATTGATTATTCCGATAGTCGTGAGGAGAAGGTGTTAACACCTCAGCCTGCACCTGATTTCTTGTCCCTTGGTCTTGAAAGTGGTGTTGGTGAAATACTGATAAATCGGTGGGAATAAGCACAGAAATGTGTGGATGTGGGAGCTCATCTGTCCGCCATTATTATTATGGGCAGCATGCTTGAAGGGTTATTACTTGGCGTTTGTCAGCGAAACCCTGCTGTAGTGAACCACTGCCAATCAGCGCCTAAACACGCTGCTTGCGGTAAAGTGAAACACTTTGCCGAATGGAAATTATCTGAACTTATTGATGTTGCCCATCAGGTTGGATGGCTGGATATGGATGTCAGAAAATTTTCTCATTCTTTAAGAGATTTTCGTAATTTAATTCATCCCTATGAGCAGATGGTAACAAAGGTCTATCCGGATGAAGATACCTGCAATATCTCATGGCTGGTTGTACAAGCGGCGATTAATGATTTAGCCAGAGTGATGAAAGCGTAGAGGAAGGGCAACCGTCACTGTTGTATGCAGCGATGGCTATTTAAATATTAATGAATATCCGGCTCTAGCGCCCCAATCGTCGGCGGTGCGCCAACGGCATGGTTCAGCGCATCGTGCGCCGGTAACGCTTACGCCTGCGCCAATCGCCGGTGAGCTAGGTTGCGGCAGATAATCGCGCCAAAGAACGTGGTTAGGGCCAGGATTCGCCAGCAGCGGATCGTTAATTAACGCATAGCTGTCAGACGGCATCACCGGAACATGATCGTACAGATTGTGATCGCCGGTAATGGCGAGTTATGATAATCCCAGACCAGATTAGCGCCGTAACCATCGCTCATCAGGATATTGTTGGTCAGCGTCAGCCCAACCGAGCCGTCATGGGTGGTCGCCTATTGTCTGAGTAAGTATCCCGCAATCGCGGCGCATTTAGGTTGGATAAGTTGCCGTTGCAGGTAATGCGGCGAAGTAAAAAACAAGCGACTGATCCTACCCACGTAATATGGACACAGCCCTAAGCGAGATTTCCGTTTTCAAATTGTTCCGGGCTGAGACCGCCGCTTACGCTTCAACCGACTTAATCACAGCGATGATCTGATGCTCAGTAAAACGGGCTTTACGCATAGGGATCTCCTTCGTTGGCAGATTGATTATGCCGGATGATCTCTAAATGTGAATGGCACGATTATGCGGGATACTTACACCCACCGAAACAGAAAATATATAACGGAGCGATGCAAGGATATACTTAAGAAATGGGGCGCAAGCCCCATTAGATAAATCATCATTTCTTGGTAAAGTGATGATTGTTCAAGCTTGGTGGAAAGTTCTCGCCTTTATCAACGTGACGATCATACGACGAACCTGCATATGTGTTGTCAGTATCGCGATACTGACCATATGTACCAGTTTCGGGGCATTTCTGACCTGACCAATAATTTGCCATGCTGTTTAATCCTTTTAATTTCATTTCCCAATATACGGCTCCACGGAATGTAGAACCTAGAAATAATTTAGTCTTACTGTTAATAACAATAAAGAATTTGTGGTATGGCATGTGATGAGTATAACAAAAAAAAGACTCAATGAAGAGAAATTGTATGATGCCCTGATCTCTGTCAATGTATGTAGATAAAAAATCCATGTGATATATTAGATTTTATTAATAATTAAAATTATAATAGTGCATCAGGGATTTGCTTTTACATAAAAAACTTCATGCTATAAATGCATAGTTAGTAAAGCCATGCCACATATGAGTGACAGGAAATTATGAATCAACTAAGTTACATGGATTGGCCCCCTATATATCCAGACGCTTTTTCTCTCTACGGTTGCGATAACTTCCTGCGTATATATTCCCGTGGTGAGCGGTACCCCAGCGCACTGTGGGGATGATGCTCGTTGTAATGACTGAACGCCACCGCCAGATTCACCAGCGCCGACCGACTGTCCGCTTTTGGCATAATACTGATGTAATCTTGCTTCATCGTTTTCACGAAGCTCCGGGCTATTCCGTTGTTTCCCGGGCTGCGTACCGCCGTATTCTTCATCTCAGGTTCCACAATCCGGGCAAACTGGCGAGTTTCATGAGCACAATATGCTGGGCCGTTATCCGTCAACCATTCCACTGGAGATGATGGAAACCTCCTGTCGAAACGACGCGCCACCGACCCTGGCATCACGTACTGAACCGTGTCGCTGACATATCAACGGGTACTGACCGACCAGTGCAGTGCTTCGCGAGCGATGCACTTGCTGGTATAACCGTGGTATCCCATACCACCACCTAAATCCGCAGCCAATCTGGCATATTCAGGAGGATCTTCAATCCGAATCAACGTATTGTAATGATTATTTTGCTGGTATAACCGTGGTATCCCATACCACCACCTAAATCCGCAGCCAATCTGGCATATTCAGGAGGGTCTTCAATCCGAATCAACGTATTGTAATGATTATGNAAACGGAATGGCAGCCGGTTAGTAAGATTGAAGTCAGGAATACACCAATAATAACAAAAGAGTTTTTTATATTTAACATCCAGATAAATAACTTTTAGTCATATATTAAACTAGTCTCGCTAGCACGCTCAACGTTCGGCAATTATTGAAACGCTTCCGGTCCTGGAATTTTGCCCCGACGCGCATTTTTCGACCGAACACACTACCGCCCCTCATTAACAGGAGAAGCTACCGCACCACCATCATATAGACTTAATGCTTTACCAGATTCACCGATAATAAAAATACCAAAAAACAAATCCAGCAGGTACTCCCATCCAAGTTAGCTTGAGACAAACAATTAAATCTTTTAATGAAAATGGGAAGCTCTCATTCACATCCCAAGCTAACCATGCCCCTAATAAGCGGCCAAACATAGTCAGGGCAAACAACGCCAAGCTCATAGAGCAGCATAAGGATAAAAGGTTAAGTAATGGCTTAGTGCTATCTTTCATCACTTACCTCCACTATCTTTCAGCTTATCCTGAACCATACCCGATACAGCAGAGTCGCCGACATTACCCATTATTGATGGCAATGGATGCTGCGGGGCTGGTTTCGTTATTGTCCAAACACCAGTTGGAATCCATTCATACTGCTTCGATATTGGGTTTAATTTTTTATCAAATGGAACTTTTAGAACATTACCCGCAGCATAGCCAGCCGAAGCCCCTACTTTACTCAGTAAAGACGCAATAAATGGATCATCACCACTGATTTCAGCTTGGTAATAACCACCTACTGCATTCCATGTCACGGTTGGATTATAACCTTTACCGGCAGTAATCCCACCAATCAGACCGGTTCCTATTAAATCTGAAAGTTTCACTTCTCCCGTCGTACCGTATTGAATACCGGCCCCTAATCCAACACCAACCCCCACAGCTATAAGCTGTTCTTTAGTATTATTGACTGCATTGGTGATAAAGGCCTTACCTCCCATTACCGCAACAGGCCATGAAGTTGGATCGCTGATAACAGACAGTAAGCGATCCCCCTCTGTAATATTATCTTTAAGAAACTTGAGGTCTGAGCCGTTGAGATAATTCACAATAGCCGCCGCATCGGGATCCTTTAGTTTTTCATCCAGTCTGAATTGTCCGGGATGTGGGTCATTAGCAACATTAGTACTTCCCTGAATTAATTCCTCCCATGTTACGCATGCAACACCACCGCCAGTACAGGCTTCAGCCAGTTCCTTACTGTTTTTGTTGCTGATATCCAGATATTTCTGAACAACAGATTTACAGTCTCCACCAGAAGCCTTGCACTCCACCAGTTCTTCATCGAATTGTCGAGCTTCTTTAGAGCTTAAGAAGTTATTCTCAACCGCATTCTTCCCGGTCTGTGCACCAGTCAATGCCCCGGCTGTACTGTTGCCAGCAATACCCCCTGCAAGACCAGACGCCATGGTACTGAGCGCCACAATCAGCTGTTTCTGTTCTTCGCTCAGCTTATCTTTCGGGATATTCGGGAAGAGCTGCTGCGCAATCAGCTCTCCTGTTGCCGCACCCGCAGCGCCTGCCGCTGCATTACCTCCTTCTATTCAGAGTATTGGACACTGAAGTTCGTATCGAGCGCATCGTAGATGGGGCCCGTGATATCAATAGGGTGTTTGCAGAACCAGGCGACCATCAGTTGTTGGATGGCCTTTGATTTTGTTCTTGACAGAGGTATCACTCACTGAATCGGGAGTCGAATAAAGGAATCGAATCAATGGTTTCAGATAGTCCAAGATCAGTAACCTTTCTCTTCTGAAACTCCCGCCAACAACCAGCAAAACCATTTCGAGGTACCAATTTTATCAAACCAAACAATAACAAATAAAAACAATAAGATAAATTTAAAGGTCGATTCCGAGTCCGGTACCACTATTTAAAGAACCCGCCCAAAAGGCGGGTTTTTGCTTTCTGGGGTTCCGGTAGATTTCTGGTCGCGCTGGCCGCAGATGTTACCCCCCTGCTTCTGCGATCCAGCATAAACATTTCTCTTAAGTAGCTACCAACCCCTCTGGTCGCTGTAGCCCTATCTGTCAGAATTCAAATTCCCAATAGACACCATTTCCACACAGTACCTGGCTGACGGGTTCATTACTGCAAGGCTACATCCGGTCTTTGTCCGGTCCAGAGAAGGACCATTTTCTCTTCTGATATGCAAACAGCCTTATCTGGAATCATTACCGTACCCCTCTCTCCCGGAGCAACGTATTTATTTCCTTCAGTGTATTCAACTGCCTCACTTCAAATTCAGTAGGTTTATCAGCATTTGCTAGATTCATCAGCCCAACTACAACACCTGCTCCACCAATGAGTGAGTTTATTAACTCCATTTTGCCCGTGATGAAATACCAACCTGCAGCAATGAGTAACAGCACAGCGCAAAAAGCAAAAACCCACAACACTCCAGTAAATCGTTGATTTCTTTCTTTTTTAACCAGATTCCATCGATGTACTTCCTCCTGGAGTAATTCTTCATTATCACAGTGGAGCAATAGTTTGAACTGATTATTATTTGAGTTATCAATGATGTTCACATCACCCACTATGTCGCCAGAATTAAAATCTCTCATTATCTACCCTTTAAATTTTCAAGAAAATTGCACCATGGCCCAGACAAGCAATGTGCAGCAGTCCTCATCGAATTAATCGGGAATAAAAAACACACTACCCTTATCGTCACTCTCTAGTAGTGATCAACAGGTGCGGAATTTCTTGCCGTGTCTGTCTTCCATTTCCAGTAGCACCTGCCCTTGTTTAGTCTGAAGATAAGTCCACTGCTATGAGGCAATAGCTCGATTTCTGGTGTCTTCTTCAGGCCATGAGCCTGTTTAGCCTGTTTCTCAACACCGCCCAGCCAGCCACGGATTGCCCAGAATAGTATACCAACAAGCTCCTTTTACACCTTCAGTTGAGTTAGTTCCATCAAGGAATCCCAACGAATCCACCATCACGCCCGGAGAACGTCAGGCTAGAGTGAGACTGGTTCCATCAGCTCAATCTTGAGTATAATTAGTAACCTGAAATGTTCTTTCTGTCAGCCACTAAATGCAAAGACACTGGTGGCATTTTGCACAAAATCGGAAATTTCTCGCAAACATTAGCGATAGCTATTTTTCACACTTGACTAATTTTTCCAGTAAAGTATGGCCTCTTGCTCTATGTGACTTCACCACAAGAGTTCCTATCAATCAAAACAGTGAAATTGAAATGAGTTGTAAGATGACTAAGAACGTCAATACACTATTACTTGAAACTGAGCCGTTCGAACCAGAAGGTGGCGGGATAAGTGGCTTTAGCATTGAATATCTTATTTTAAACTACAATGAGCTAGCGGAACTACCTTTCGAAGATATTTCATCTTGTCTGAAAGAATTCATAATGAATGAATTTATCATACAAAGTGCAGATGAAAATATCTACAGCGTTACGAGAAAAGGGAAAATAGCTCGAATAATTCATCTGGCAGAAAAGAAAAAGCTTCAACCAGCCCTTAAAGAACAATACAACCACAATCCAGAGGATCTAATCCTCGCTTTACTCGCAAGTAATAAAATTGATGAATGGAGCCAGTCAAGCTTTACTGCCACAGGAATAGGTATCTACCTACATCAGCATACAACCGAAAGCATTAACGACGCCATAACCATATTGTCAAGTAAAAACCTCATGGCAACTGAAGCACCTTTTCGTAATGACCGTTTCAGAATTACTGCGTTAGGTTTACAACATTACCTTTCCACTGTAAGACAAACACTAGGATTAGATTCCAATACAGGGATACTCACCCCTGTAGCTGAAGAATATACCAATGATAAGTTCATGAACCTGCCTAACTTAAACGACCACATAAAAGAAAACCTTAATAGTCGATGGTCAGAAACGGAGAAATGCGCCCTTTCTGAGGCCTGGCTTGCAAGTGTGATAATGCTCGGCAGCCTATTAGAAGGTGTGCTACTCGCAGTGTTAGAAGCCGCCGGAAAGAAAGCTCTAAATGCAACATCAGCCCCTAAAAACAGAACTAGTGGAAATGTTAAATCTATTGATACATGGACACTACAAGACTACATAAAAGTTGCCATCGAGCTAAAGCTAATCCCTTCCAGCATAGAAAAGCACATCCATGAACTACGTGATACTCGCAACCTTGTTCATCCAAACAAACAGCTACGCGAAAACATCATAGCCGATGAATCATTGTATCGAATATCCAGAGAAGTGACCGAAACTGTGATAGACGCATTGCAGCAGCAATAAGCGCAATTTTGGATCTGACCAAACACCACAGAAATTGACGCCAGCTGTTCACTCTTAGCTGGCCCAACTGGCCTTCAGTCAGCCCATACCAGAGAATACATTGCACATTCCAGAGCATATTACTCCACGAGAAGCCAGGGAGGTTTTCATAGTCGCCACGTTGAGCTTCTCACTCCCATAATTAAACTGGAGTAATGTTCTTAGAAAATAAAGTGATGTAAATCACCCAATACTAATACAGATATTCACCCCGCCATCTCCCCCGCATCCCCCCGTTTTTTACCCGCCCAAAATCACCTCGCATTCCTTATGCACCAACACTTTTACTGCCCCCCTGTTTCCCCCATTGTTGCAGGGGCTTTTTGTTCCATTATCCGGTTGCCTGTCAGTGGTGGTTCGCCATCCGGACTTACATATATTATCTTCTCAGCACCATTTTCATCTTTTCAAATAAATGCTATAGAGACAGCCGTTACCGGCTACCTCCGTGCAGATCCGAACATACGCAACGAACAAATCTGGCTTCCACTTTGGGTATTGTCGTGGAAGCGCTGCCTGGCGCTGTATTGCAGGACAAGATATTTTTCGCATGCTCCTGCGCCGCTTTTACCTGTCCGTCATCTGTACCACCACCCAGCAGGTTGTTCTCAACTACTAACATTTACTCTTTCGGTGGAGATTGTTTCTTTTGACGCTCTTTCATCCAGGACAAAAACCAGCACCCTACTCCTAGTGGTATGCCAGCACTTAAGCCATACCCCAAAGAATAATAGAGTTCTTCCCACCAACTAAATAAAAAAGAGCCATCTTGCAGATAGAATATTATCGCTACCCCAAGGCTTATCAAAAACACAGTAATAAAAATAACCAAAAACCAATAAAAACAAACAAAAATCAGATAAGGAAATGCAGTTTTATTTAATTGCATTCTTTTTATTCCTTGCGTCTAATTGGTCTTTTATTTTCCCACCGACAACTTCTGCCGTTACAGAACCAACAACAGCACCACCAATTCCAGTTGATACTTTTTCAGTAACCGTACTTGCACCACTACCTATTGCGGCCCCAATTCCTGCTCCGATCATCGCATTCGTTGGATCTTCCCCCTTAATTTTGCCCCCAATATACGCCCCACCGATACTGATACCTCCGGTAATTACTGCCCCCTTACCCTGGCTTAACGCCCCTGTCCCTATTGCAACGAGCGCATCTGTATAACTGAAAGGCTTGTCACCGTTCATGGTTAACTGAGTACTGATATTTGCACCACCACTAATGGCTCCGCCTGTCNGCCCCCCACCCCCGCCTGCCGTGCCGGTTCCCATCGTCGCAGCGGTACTCATTAGTAACGCCCATTTTTTCACCAGCTCAGTCGCCGGTTGCGGTGCACCTGTCCCTACACCTTTAGCTAAGTCGCGCTGAGCCTGTGCTATCTCATGTGCACTCGCACCGTTTTGTGCCATGAATAATCCCAGTGAGGATGTTGCCTGACCAGCATTCATCATCCCGGTCGGCAGACTAAATCTATTATTCTCCACTGAATTTTTCCCGGCCTGTGCCCCGGTTAGTGCACCAGAAGTGCTGTCACCAGCAATACCCCCTGCAAGACCAGACGCCATGGTACTGAGCGCCACAATCAGCTGTTTCTGTTCTTCGCTCAGCTTATCTTTCGGGATATTCGGGAAGAGCTGCTGCGCAATCAGTTCTCCGGTTACCGCACCCGCAGCGCCTGCCGCTGCATTACCGCCGTTCAGTTGCGCAGTGACTGCCCCCAGAATAGCATGTGCAACGGCTTTCGCTGCCTCGTTATCGTCAATGTCCATGCCATGACCGATAAGATTTGCCAGCTCTGGTGCTGAAGCGCCGGCCAGCGCCCCGGCAATATTCCCTCCAGCCAGCCCCTGAAGCGCCGCAGTCGCAGCCTGAATACCGCGCTGCAAATCACTACCGGTACCATAATCCTGCATGGCCGTCCGGCCTGCCTGGTCTGCGATTTGCTCTGGCGTCGGGTTGCTGTTACCTTCCTTCATCAGTTGGTCTTTCGCCGCCGCCAGCGCTGCCGGACCCAGAATAGCATGTGCAACGGCTTTCGCTGCCTCGTTATCGTCAATGTCCATGCCATGACCGATAAGGTATGCCAGCCCTGGTGCAGATGCCCCGGCAAGTGCCCCGGCGATATTCCCGCCGGCCAGCCCCTGAAGCGCCGCGGTCGCTGCCTGAATACCACGCTGCAAATCACTACCTGTACCATAATCCTGCATGGCCGTCCGGCCTGCCTGGTCTGCAATTTGCTCTGGCGTCGGGTTGCTGTTACCTTCCTTCATCAGTTGGTCTTTCGCCGCCGCCAGTGCTGCCGGGTCTTTCATTGCTTTCGCTTTAGCAATCTCCCCCTGCGTCATGGCAATATCCATGGCCTGACTGCCAATCTCACCAATCAGCTGAATTTCCTGCAGGCGGTTCTGTTCTTTTTCCTGTTCCGTGTCGCGGCTCAGGTCTGCCACATCCTGCTTCTGGTTTGCCTTGTCACGGATGATGATGGTGCCGTCGCTTACCGCTGCCTGGGTTGTGCCTTCTGCATGTCCACTGCTGCCACCGGAGGATATCATCCCGCCCGGCATGTTGCCTTTAAACTGGTCGCCGCCAAAACTTCCGCCGCCGCTCAGGCTGATGCCACTGTGGCTGACTTTGTAATCCGCCGCGTTATGCAGGTCGCTGAACCCCAGCGTGCCGGTATCAAGGTGGTTTTTATCTGCCGTCGCGTTCGAGGCAATGACCGCACCGTCAAGCTGAGTATGTTTATCCACCGTGATGTCGAACCCGCCGTCACCGGCGAACATGCCGGTCTGCTCCTGCACAGAGTCGTAGCGACTCTTCATCTTGTCCTGGCTGGCGCTGATGTAACCTGAGCCGGTCATGGAACCAAAGGTGAAGCTGCCACCAGCGGCTACGCTGCTCTGTTTGCTGTCGTAGCGGTCACTGTCCTGAAAGCTCGAATTTGGTGGTGGATACTTTTTCGAATTTGTCAGAAATTCACCAGACGGCGCTGAGAAAACGCTTACTAACTACCAGTTTTTCATTTATATATTAATCAACTGTAAACGTACAATTCAACTGAGCTTTCTGCTTCAATTTTTCCTAGGAAGCGATTTGTTTCTGCTGTCCAATAGATTGCGGGTTTTTCTCCATCCTCAACTTCAATTAATAACATTAAATAAAAATTGACCTTATACTTTTCTTTCATTTCTCTTAAGATTATTACTTTGTCCTTTAATAAAGAAAGTATGCTTTGTATTTGTATATCAACATCATATGATTGCTCCTTATCAGTACTGACTGACCAACTTGTCTCTGTACTAGGTCTTTTCCTCGAGCCACTGATCACGCCCTCTAGAATAATTTCCGTAGGGGAAATACCTAGCATGTTAGTAATTTCACTTGGTTCAAAACCGTTCCCGCATATTGAGAACTCTGCTTTTACAGTTGTTTTAGTCATGTAAAACCCTATTTGCTAATATACTCGCCAGTTGGGATGCCTTCACCTTTACCGCCTTTTCTAAAAATCCACAATTGTCCACTATTTTTGTCAACATAAATGTCATATAGTTTAATTTCGGCCTTGGAACCAAGAAAATCCATTTTGATCTGATGTGCATCTATTCCATTGTTTTTTAAGAATTTGTCGTCAGCCACTTTTATGTTAGACGGCTTTGATTCACCATTATCTTGACCTGAGTTTTCGTAATAAGTAGGGGTATCAGGGGCACCTTCAGTATTCCCTGTATCGTTCACAGATTGGTCTGGAGTCTGGTTACCACTTGTATTATTAGGTCCGGTATCAGCTTGACCATCTTTATTCCCCGTATGTGTTGCACCCTGTTCATCACTTTGATCAGGATTAACCAGTTTACCGCCCGTAGGATCTTGCTCAGCAATGGGTAACTCAGTATGCCCCGGTCCACGTGTTCCATCACGACTCGGATCACGCACAGCACATTGTTCACGGGTTCCTTCACAAGATCCAGCCATATCAAGATCATCAGAGGTNNACCGCACCAGAGCCGGCAGCCGCGGCTGTATTTCCTCCAGCAACTATTGCGAGGGCATTGTTGTCCGCAGCGTTTTTACCCGCCTGAGCACCGGTCCCTGCTGCTGCGGAACTGTTTTCTGCCAGTCCACCGGCTACCCCCGATGCGATGGTTGCCAGCATGCTGATTTGCTGACGTTCCTGTTCGCTGAGATTGTCGGTTTTACCACCATAGTAGTTATTAATGATGTACTGTGCCGCTAGCTCCCCACTGAACGCACCGGCTGCTCCGGCGACGGCATTATTCCCGCCAAGCTGGGCTGCCAGTGCACCCCAGACAGCGTGAGCCATCAGGTTCGCTTCCTGGTTGTCTCCGGTTGTCTGTTTGATAAGCTGAGCCACTGCCGGGTTCAGCCCACCCGCCAGCGCCTGACCAAAGTTGTCGGCATTCAGACCGCCCAGCACACCCGTGATGGCCTGCACCACCATCTGCGGCGTACTGCCTGTGCCGTAGCCTTTCATGACACCTTTGTATTCCGGAGTATCACGCAACTGTGTATCGCTCAGCCCTGGATGTTTCGCCCTGGCTTCTTTCATTGCCTCGGTTTCACCCAGCGTCATGACGATATTGCTCATCTGCCCGCTAATCTGACTGATAACCTGTGCTTCCTGCAGGCGTTTCTGCTCTTTTTCCTTGTCAAATATCGGTGCAATGCTGCCGTTGGCGTTTTCCGGGTCCCGGCTGAGGTCAGCCACATCCTGCTTCTGGTTTTCCTTATCCCGGATGACGATACTGCCGCCGCTGATGGCAGACGAAGTAGTGCCTTCTGCATGGCCCTTGCTACCGGACATGCCTGTCAGGGCATTCGCCGCATTTGCCATCGCGTTTCCGGCCACTATCTGGCTGGCTGTCATACCGGAGCCACCGGAGACACTGATACCGGTATGGCTGGTTTTGTAATCCGCTTCATTGTGGATATCCGACCAGCCCAGCGTGCCGGTATCAAGGCTGTTTTTATCTTCTGTCGCTGTGGACGCTATCACTGCGCCATCCAGCTGGGTGTGGTTATCCACAGTGATATCAAAACCGCCTTTACCGGCGTAAATCCCACTCTGCTCCTGTACAGAGTCATAATTGCTCTTGATTTTGTCCTGACTGATGCTGGCATAGCCGCTGCCGGACATCGAGCCAAATGTGAAGCTGCCACCTGCGGCCACGCTGCTCTGTTTGCTGTCGTAGCGGTCGCTGTCCTGAAGGCTTGAAATGGTCAGGTTATTGCCCACATCTGCTGTGACTTTCTCACCACTGACCAGAGCCCCCGACAGGGTGGTATCACGTCCGCTTGTGAGAGAGACATTTTTACCTGCATCCAGCGTGGTTTCGGTCCAGGTCGTGCCGTTGCCTTTCTCACTGCCTTTAGAGCCGTTAATGCTGGCAAAGATACTCAGCCCGCCACCATTAGTACCACCACCAAAGCTGACGCCCGCGCCACCACCCTTACTGCTGTTCTTCCCGGTGGTCTGTTGGGTGTTCGCGGCGGCAGCCAGCAAAATGTCATTCTGTGCGTTCAGGGTGGTGTTATTGCCGGATTTAACCTGACTCCCGGTGATGAGAATATCGCCGCTGTTGTTCTGGTCCCTGTTTTTCCCCGTGGCAGTGATAGAGACATTGTTACCGGCGCTGAGGGTTGAGCCGGAAACCATATCGTGCCGGTATTTCGTCTCAGACTTCGACTGCTGATGGTTGAGCGAAATGCTCACACCGATGCCGTTGTTCGGGTCGGCACTCTGCTGCTGTAATCCGTAGTTAGCGCCAGCCTGCACGCCGGACAGGATGGCCTGTGTGCCTTTCAGCGCGCCGAGTCGACTGTCGCTGCTCTCTTTTGCCTCCTGCGCGGAAGTGACAGCATTATTGATGGCGCTGCCCACTGTGCCGGAGAGGGCAACGGTCAGCCCGCTTTTCTTCTGCTCAAACGTCTCGTCCACGGTACGACGGTCGTGACCCGGGTCAATCACCACACGGTCACCGGTAATGCTGATGTCCCGGTTTGCAATCACATCCGAGCCGCTGATATGCGCCTGGTTGCCCGCGGTGATGCTGACGCTACCCGTGGTAGAGCCGATGGTGCTGGCGCTCTGGCTCTGGGTGGTTCCGGCCTCACGCCGGTCATGGGTGGTTTTACTGCTGCCGATGGTGAAGCCAATGCCACCAGTACCCATCAGGCCGGATTTTTTCTCTTCCTTAAAGCGCCAGGAGGTGTCGGTATTGGTGGCGGCGGATATATCCACATTATTACCCGCGCTGAGTGCCACATCCTGGTCAGCCACCACATCCGAGCCTTTCACCGTCAGGTCATTACCCGCACTGACGGTGACACTGTTCCCGGAGAGCAGGGAACCTTTCTCCCGGGTGGCGCTGTCTTCTTCAATGGTGTGCGTGGTCTTCTTACTGAGGAAGCCGCCGCTTTTCTTCTTCTCTTCCTTATAGTGATAATCACTTTCGGTAGCGGTGGTCAGGGTGACATCACGCCCGGCAACCAAAGCAATATCCCCGGTTGTGGTCACTGATGAGGCCTCAGACGTGATATCCCGCCCGGCAACCATCACGGTATCTCCACCGCTGGCGATTTCCGTACCCTGCTGACGTACGGACTCGTTAATTTCCTTTTTGTTACCGGATTTATAACTGTTGCCTGCGCTGGCCGACTCCGCCATCAGGTTCACGTCACGTCCCGCCTGCAGGGTAACGTTGTTTTCCGCCGCGATNCGGGCGCCCTGACTGTTCACATCGCGTCCGGCGGCAAGGGTGAGATTATTACCGGCGGTGACGGTGGAGACCGCCGCATGGCTTTCGTGGCTTTCAGCTTTGCCCCGGCGGTGTGTTTCGCCTTCCCGTGCCGCATTCAGGTTCAGGTCATTGCCCGCCGCGAGCAGGGCACTTTCCCCTGCAGAGACAGAAGACGCAGTGACGTTCAGGTCATTACCTGCCTGCAGGGCGAGATTACCGCCTGCGGTGATGCTGCTGCCATGATGCGTGACTGAGGCAGNGATCCTGCCCTCTGCCGTCATGGCAAGTTCGCTGCCGGCAGACACGTCCGCGCCGGTAATGTTAATGTCTTTCCCGGCTGAGACCATCAGCCCCTCTGAGGCATCAATGGAAGCTTTCTGACCGCTGAAAGCTCCGGAGACCCTCGAGTCACTGCCATCCAGTTCCCATTCATTCACCCGGGTAATGTTACTGATACTGCCAGTGACGCTCTCCAGTTGCACGGTCTTACCACTGATAGCCGAGCCGATATTATTAATGTCACCCAGTGCACTCAGCGAAAGGTTCCCGCCGGCGTTTATCAGTCCGGCATTCAGGTTGCCGAGGCTGTTACTGCTGTCGATGGCCAGGGCGTTTTGCGCAGTGATGGTACTGCCGTCGTTGATGACGTTGCCGCCTGCCAGTTGCACATTGTTACCGCTGATGACGCTGCCGTTCTGAACAACCACATCTTTCGGCGACAGATACACCTTCGGCACCATCACCGTCTGACCGTTAATGGTCGCGGATTCCCACCACAGAATACTGCCGGTAAGACGGGCAATCTGCTCAGCGGTCAGCGCCACACCAAACTGTAAGCCCAGGCCTTTTTGCTGACTCACCGCACTGTTCATCAGATACTGCATCTGTGCAAGGTCAGAACCCAGCCCGTTGATATAACGGCTGCCGGTCTGGTTAAGGATGTAATTGCTGACATAGCGGGTATCAAATGCCGCATCGCCGAGGAAACGATAGTCGCGGTCCGGATTCAGACCCAGCCGGTCCAGAAAATATGCCGACCCGAGGAACTGATTCTGGTCGGTGTAAGCACTGTTCGTTTCACGCGGTGCGTCGCCCGGGTGCATACCCAGTAATGCATACAGGTCGCCATACAGGTTTGGGTCCAGTTGACCAAGCCCGTCGAGTTTCGGGTTGACGGTGATGAGGTAGGGGCTGTCCGGGTCAGTTGAGGTCACAAAATAACCGTTTTTGCCCGACGGAAGAGGATACAGACTGACATCGCCGGGCCGGTCCACGGCGTCCCCGCGGTCAACAGACTGCAGTGCATTGCTGACCCTGTCCTGCCACTGCGGCCCGTTCACACTTTCTGTTTCGTCGTCCGCCAGTGACTGTGCATTCAGCCTGTCGGCAATATCACGTGAGGTGAGGGTGTTCAGGGAAGGAGCATTCAGGTCGCCGGACACCTCTGAAGCCCCCGCGCCGCTGCGGGTCAGTGTGTTACTGATGTCAGAGGTAAAAGCGGCATCGATATTTCCGCCGGCGCTGATGGCACCCCGGTACAGTTTTCCCTCCGGTGTGCCGGCGGTCTGTGAGGACAGACGATAACCGTTATAAACATACGCACCATGCTCATAAGAGCCCGCGCCATTGTTGTCATCCAGCGTCCATATGGTGTCCATGGACGAGGTCCCTTCCTGCCAGCTCTGGTTGCTCAGCGTGCTGCCCTGCAGGGTCATATTCCCGCCGGCAAGGATAAAGGCCGCTTCATTGTCCAGCCGGGTGGCATGCACGGTCATATCCGCACCGCTGACGATACGACCGGCGCTGCCGGTTGCCGTGACCGTGACGATTTCGGTATCGCCGGCCGGAACACGGTATGCCGGTTCAGGATTTTTCGAGTAGTTAACTAATAAAAGTGGTCCTCTGCTGTCGGTGATAATCAGCCAGCCGTCACCGGAGGTCTGTCCGCTCCCCGGTATTACTTCACGGGAGGCGGAGAAACTGTCCCAGGAGTTCAGCAGATGTGCCGTATTAATGGTGATGTCGCCGCGTATGGTCTCGATGTTCCCGGAGCGGTTAATGATTTCCGTGTTCGCTGTACCCGCCGCATTCTTCTGCATCACCAGATTGTTGCCCGCGAGGATATCGCCGTAGATGTTGTGAATACGGTCAGCAAACAGTTGCAGATTGTTACCGGCATAAATCAGCGCGGTGTTCAGCAGCGTTCCGGCGGCGTTCATCGTCATGTTGCCTGCCGTACCGAGAAAACCATTCGCCGTGATATCGCCACGTGAGGTCATCTGTACGTCACCGCCCGCAGACAGGCTCCCCGCGTCGTTAAGCAGAATGCTCTGCGCACTGAACGTGCTGCCGGCCGTACCGGTGGTCAGTTGACCATTGTTCGTAAAAACGCCACCCGCGCTGAGCGTCAGGCCGTTGCCCTGCATCACGCCGTTATTCGTGATGGCCGCCTGTGAGGTCACGGAGAGCTGTTTACCCGCCGCCAGTGTGCCGCTGTGAGTGAGGGCATTAACCAGTTTCAGGGTGGTATCGCCGAGCGCGACGACCTGACCAGTGCTGGTGAGCGTGTTGCTGTCAAGCAACAGATTACCGGCGCTGAACAGTCTGCCGTCCGTCTGATTACTGACAGTAGTCCCCTTCACGGTGAGGGACGTGGTACCCAGCACGGCGCCGCTGTTGGTGAAGGTATTATTCAGTACCTGCAGGTTTGCGCCCTGCAGCGTGCCGGTGTTGGTCAGGCTGGTTCCCCGTAGTTCGGCATCGCCGGTCGCCACTATCTTCCCGCCGTTAACGGTCTGCACGGCATTCACCAGCAGCGTCAGCGCCTGGATAAGCCCGTTGCTGCCGGTGGTCAGCTGCGGCGCGGTCAGCGTGAGTTTACCGCCGGAGAGGATGTTGCCGTCGTTCTGTGCACGCGTGGTGGCATTAAGCGTGGTCGCGCCGCCGCCCTGCAGCGTACCGTTATTGATAAGTGTCGCGGTGGAGAGATTGAGCGCATTCTGGCTCAGCAACACACCATTCACGGCGTTGTTCAGCTCGTTGCTGATGTTCAGGTCGAGCGATCCCCCCTGCACGCGACCGCTGTTCGCGAGTGAGGCGGCAGTGACGGTCGTGGCGTTGCCCTGAATTTGCCCGGCGTTACTGATATCTACAGCCTGCAGCGTCAGCGCCCCCGCGCTGAGCAGTTTACCACCCGCCTGACTGGTCAGCATACCGTTCAGCGAAACCGCCAGACCACTGACGCCGGTGATGTCGCCTGCGTTGGTCAGCGTGTCGCCCGACAGCGTCAGGTTCTGGGCGATCCATTGTCCGCTGTTGCTTAAATGCAGTGCACTGAGCGCCATCTCGCCGTTCGAGGTGACTTTGCTGCCCGCGGTACTGGTGAGACTCCCCGTCAGACGTGCAGTCAGTCTGTCCGCCGCCTGGATTGCACCGCTGTTTGTCAGACTGTCTGCGGTGAGCAGAACCCGTTTGCCCTGCCATTGTCCTGAACTGGTAATACTGCCTGCGGTGACGGTCAGATCACCGGTGGTCAGCAGTGATCCCCCGTTATTCATCAGCGCAAGTTGAGGGGATGCCATCTCCATACGGGAGGCAAGGGTCAGCGCGGCGATCCCGGTGAGCGTGCCGCTGCTGGTGATGCTGTCCTGGCGTACCGTCAGCGTTTTACCCTGAATCGTGCCGCTGTTGCTGAGCGTGTTACCCGTGAGGCTGAGACTGTCCGCTGACAGCAGTCTGCCCCGGTTGTCTGTCTTCTTCGCCGTCAGCGTGGCACTGCCCTGGCTCATGATATCGCCGGTGCTGACAAGCGAACCGGTGTTCGTCATAAGTGTACCGGTCGCCAGCAGGCTGCCGCTGTGGCTCCAGTCCGTGCCGGTCAGCGTGGTGTTCTCACCCTGTACTGTACCGGCAGTGGTGAGCTGCCCGGCGGTGATATCCAGTGCGCCCGCGGTTAACCAGCGTCCTGTACTGCCCTGGACCAGCGAGTCACCGGCGACGGTCAGTGTATTCGTTCCCTGCAACAGGCCGTCACCGGTGAGCGTTGCCGTCTGCACGGCCAGTCCGGCATCGCTGACGATAAGACCATTGTTGACGATACCAGGAACGTTAAGCGTCAGGTTCGCGGCGCTGTACAGCGTTCCGTCCTGCCGGTTGTCGAGCTGTTGCGTGTTCAGCAGCAGTTGTGAATCACCCTGCAACAGACCACTGTTGGTCAGCGTCTGCGACTGTACATTCAGAGTGGTGGCCGTCATCACCCCCTGGTTAACGACCGTCGGAGCGTTGATGTTCAGCGCCTCCGCACTGCTTTTACCGCTGTGGGTCAGGCGTTCGCTGGCGGTGATGTTCAACTGACTTTTTGCCGCCTGGGTACCGGCCAGCGTGGCCTGTTTCGCGTTGATGGTGACGTTGCGCCCCTGCATCTGCGAGGTGGCTGTGGTGGTGAGATTCTGTCCCTGCACCGTGATATCACCAGTCGCGTTTATCGCACCGTTCAGCGTCTGGCTGGCAGCATTCAGCGACAGGGCATTACCTGCGACCAGTTCACCGTTGTGGCTGAGTGTGCCGCTGGTGACGCTCAGGTTCTGCCCGGCGGTCACGCGCCCCTGTGTTGCCGCACTTTCGCTGGCATTCAGGGCAATGTTCCGGGCGGCATCGGTCTGGCTGTTGCCGTCCTGAGAAAGGGTGGTTGCCCGTAACGTGGCATCCCGCCCGGCCATCAGTTTTTCATTCTGTTGAGTGATTTTACCGCTGGCAGTCAGACT
>NZ_JNGH01000039.1 GCF_001188485.1 Trabulsiella odontotermitis | reverse complement strand
GACTCACGAACAACTTGCGTTGTTCTGTGTTTCAATTTTCAGCTTGATCCAGATTTTTAAAGAGCAAAACTTCGCAGTGAACCTTCTCAGGTACACTCTGAAGTTTTCTTAAGTGTCGCAGTAAAGATGGTGGAGCTATGCGGGATCGAACCGCAGACCTCCTGCGTGCAAAGCAGGCGCTCTCCCAGCTGAGCTATAGCCCCATCGTAGTCAATCTCATGACCGGAATTTCTGTTGAGGCAAGACGGGGTGACGCGAAGCATACATCAGTATGTGAGCGTCGCCGCAACGCAGCATCAGCAGGCGTGCAAAGCAGGCGCTCTCCCAGCTGAGCTATAGCCCCATCGTAGTCAATCTCATGACCGGAATTTTTCCTGAGACAAGGCGCGGAACAGCGAAGCATACTTCAGTATGTGAGCTGTTTCGCAACGCAGTACCAGGGAAAATTTGGTAGGCCTGAGTGGACTTGAACCACCGACCTCACCCTTATCAGGGGTGCGCTCTAACCACCTGAGCTACAAGCCTGCAGAGATTTTTTACTGCTGTATTTTCATCAGACAATCTGTGTGAGCACTTCGAAGGCAGGTTCTTTAAGGTAAGGAGGTGATCCAACCG
>NZ_JNGH01000038.1 GCF_001188485.1 Trabulsiella odontotermitis | reverse complement strand
TGTCGTACACCGTAATGACATCGCCCGCATTACCGGTACCCGACAGTGTCGGGGTGGTGTCGTCGGTGGTCTGCCCGTCAGTCAGCGTCCCGGTCACGCTGCCAGCATCATCAGTGACGGTGCCGATCGACGGGGCCGTCGGCGCGGTGGTATCCACCACGATATTCACTGGCGGACTCTCTGCACTGGTATTCCCGGTCGGATCGGTGGCGGTCACGGTCAGCGCATGG
>NZ_JNGH01000037.1 GCF_001188485.1 Trabulsiella odontotermitis | reverse complement strand
GGGGCCCCCCGCCAGCAACCAGGCGGAAAACCGATCCGACGCGCTGTGAATAGCGCCCACCGCAGTGGCCTGTTCGGTATTGAGCCGCAGGCGTTCGCCCGCGACCGTGTAGTCGCTGCGCCAGTCGGCCATCGGCGGCGTTTCGCTCGCCAGCTCGCACAGCCCTTTTGTTCTTAGCGTTTGCAGCGTGGCGTCAGTAAATTCCAGTTCAGCAACCTGATGACGCCAGATTTTTCCCTGCCGCAGCGCGGCCAGCGCCTGCTGCTGTTTGGGGGAGCGCTTCAGGCTGTGAATGTCGATGGCCTGGCCCTGTTCCGTGGCGAACCAGTACCACAGCGGCGCATGACTGGCGGGTTTGCCCTGGCGCAGCAGAATGGGCAACGCATGAAAAAGCACGTCACCGATGGGGTGGTGATAATAGTCTGCGGCCCACAGCAGCATTCGCCAGACGGTAGCGGTGAAGACCGATTCGCCGTCCAGCACCTCGACCACATTTTTCAGTTCATCAAGCGGCAGCTCGCTTTTGTCGCTCACCGATACTACGATGCCGATCCGCTCCTGTTTGCCGAACGGCACGCGTACGCGGCACCCGGCTTTGACGCTCATGCTGTCGGGCAGCAGATAATCAAAGGTGCGGGGCAGCGGAACGGGCAAGGCAACGTGAACGACGAGCATCGAATCTTCCTGACTTGAAAAGTGGCGCGTTAGTATACACATTACATGACGGTGAGGTGCGGATCAGTTTGCAACCGCTGGCTAAATTCTGTATGATTCGCCGCCTTTAATGCGAAATAATCGCGTTAAACTACCATTATCACTAACATCGCGTGGTGTCCGGCGTTGGGGCTGGAAGAGCGACGCGGCCTTAACTGAGGTTTCCCATGAAAAAAGGTATTCACCCGAATTACGTAGAAATTACTGCAACCTGTTCTTGCGGTAATGTGATCAAAACCCATTCTACCGTGGGCCACGATCTGAACCTGGACGTGTGCAGCAACTGCCACCCGTTCTACACTGGTAAGCAGCGTGACGTTGCGACCGGTGGTCGTGTTGACCGCTTCAACAAGCGTTTCAGCATCCCGGGCAGCAAATAAGTTACCCGAGAAAAAAGGCGCCAGATGGCGCCTTTTTTGTATCTGTATCAGTATTCCCACGTTTCAGGGTCGATTCCCAGCTCGCGCATAATCACTTTCGCTTCTTCCGGGATTTCATCGCTACGCTCTTTACGCAGGTCAGCATCGTCAGGTAGCGGCTGGCCGGTGAACGCATGCAGGAACGCTTCACACAGCAGTTCGCTATTGGTGGCGTGACGCAGATTGTTCACCTGACGACGGGTACGTTCATCGGTGAGGATTTTTAACACCTTCAGAGGAATGGAAACCGTAATTTTCTTTACTTGCTCACTCTTCTTACCGTGCTCAGCGTATGGGCTGATATATTCGCCGCTCCATTCAGCCATGAGATACCTTTAATCCTGTCAGTCATTAATAAAAGGCCAGAAGCTGTCGCTCAGACCATAAACATGCGTAGTTTACCGTAGTGGCAGAACCCTGACACGGGGAAAGCCACCGCAGATGTGCGCTAATGCATATAATTTTAACGGCTATTTGTCGTTTGCTCAATCTATACGCAAAGACATTTAGATGTCCAGATGTATTGACGTCTAATGTGGCAGTGGTTACTCTGTGCCCTGACCTTCACCGATTAAGCCAGGAAGCCCAGACATGACGCGTAAACAGGCCACCATCGCAGTGCGTAGCGGGTTAAATGACGACGAGCAGTATGGCTGCGTTGTCCCGCCGATTCATCTCTCCAGCACCTACAATTTCACCGGTTTTAATGAACCGCGCGCCCATGACTACTCGCGCCGTGGCAATCCGACGCGTGATGTCGTCCAGCGTGCGCTGGCGGAACTGGAAGGCGGCGCGGGTGCCGTGCTGACCAACACCGGTATGTCGGCGATTCACCTGGTGACCACCGTGTATCTCAATCCTGGCGATCTGCTGGTCGCGCCGCACGACTGTTACGGCGGCAGCTACCGTCTGTTTGACAGCCTGGCGAAGCGCGGATGCTATCGCGTGTTGTTTGTCGATCAGGGTAATGACGCGGCGCTGAACGCGGCGCTGGCCGAAAAACCGAAGCTGGTTTTGGTAGAAAGTCCAAGTAACCCATTGTTGCGCGTCGTAGATATTGAGAAAATCTGTCGGCTTTCGCGTGAAGCCGGGGCAATCAGCGTGGTGGATAACACTTTCTTAAGCCCGGCGTTGCAGAATCCGCTGGCGCTGGGTGCCGATCTGGTACTGCACTCCTGCACCAAATACCTCAACGGTCATTCTGATGTCGTCGCGGGCGTGGTGATTGCGAAAGATCCGGAGGTTGTCACTGAACTGGCATGGTGGGCCAATAATATTGGCGTCACCGGCGGCGCGTTTGACAGCTATCTGTTATTACGGGGATTACGCACGCTGTCGCCGCGTATGGAGGTTGCTCAACGCAACGCGCAGGCGATTGTTGATTATCTGAAGCAGCAACCGCTGGTGAAAAAGCTGTATCATCCGTCTCTGCCGGAAAACCAGGGACATGAGATTGCGGCGCGTCAGCAAAAAGGCTTTGGCGCAATGCTAAGTTTTGAACTGGATGGCGACGAGCACACGCTGCGCCGTTTCCTGAGCGGCCTGTCGCTGTTTACGCTGGCGGAATCGCTGGGCGGCGTTGAAAGCCTGATCTCCCATGCTGCGACCATGACGCATGCGGGCATGGCGCCGGAAGCACGTGCTGCCGCAGGCATTTCTGAGACGTTGCTACGCATCTCAACAGGTATTGAAGACGGTGAAGATTTAATTGCCGATCTGGAAAATGGCTTCCGGATCGCAGCAGAGGGGTAAACATGAGTGTGATTGCGCAGGCAGGGGCGAAGGGTCGCCAGCTGCACAAATTTGGTGGTAGTAGTCTGGCGGATGTGAAGTGTTACCTGCGTGTCGCGGGCATCATGACGGAATATTCGATGCCGGGCGACATGATGGTTGTCTCTGCCGCAGGTAGCACCACCAACCAGCTGATCAGCTGGCTGAAGTTAAGCCAGACCGATCGCCTCTCTGCGCATCAGGTTCAGCAGGCGCTGCGTCGTTATCAGACCGAACTGATTAGCGGTCTGCTTCCTGCCGACATTGCCGACGGCATGATTAGCGAGTTTATTCACGATCTCGAACGCCTGGCGGCACTGCTCGACAGTGGTGTGACCGACGTGGTGTACGCAGAAGTGGTCGGCCACGGTGAAGTGTGGTCTGCGCGTCTGATGTCCGCCGTTCTGCGCCAGCAGGGGCTGGATGCCGTCTGGCTGGATGCGCGTGAATTTCTGCGCGCTGAACGCGCCGCGCAGCCGCAGGTGGATGAAGGCCTCTCTTATCCGCTGCTGCAACAGCTGCTGGCACAGCATCCGAACAAACGTCTGGTGGTAACCGGGTTTATCTCGCGCAATAACGCGGGCGAAACGGTACTGCTGGGCCGTAACGGTTCCGACTATTCCGCCACGCAAGTGGGCGCGCTGGCAGGCGTTTCCCGCGTCACCATCTGGAGCGACGTCGCCGGGGTCTACAGCGCTGACCCGCGCAAAGTGAAAGATGCCTGCCTGCTGCCGCTGTTGCGTCTGGACGAGGCCAGCGAACTGGCGCGTCTGGCGGCGCCGGTGCTGCATGCGCGTACGCTGCAGCCGGTTTCCGGCAGCGATATCGACTTGCAACTGCGCTGTAGCTACACGCCGGATCAGGGCTCGACGCGCATCGAACGCGTGCTGGCCTCCGGCACCGGCGCGCGTATTGTCACCAGCCATGACGACGTTTGCCTGATTGAATTCCATGTGCCGGCAAGCCAGGATTTCAAACAGGCGCATAAAGACATTGATGTCATTCTCAAGCGCGCGCAGATGCGTCCGCTGGCCGTGGGGGTTCATGCCGATCGCCAGCTGCTGCAGTTTTGCTACACCTCAGAAGTGGTCGACAGCGCCCTGAAACTGNGAAAGCCCAGCCGGTGGAGTTCACCTGGCAATCGGAAGAGGGCATCAGTCTGGTCGCGCTGCTGCGTACCGGCCCGACGGAGAGCCTGATTCAGGGGCTGCATCAGTCGCTGTTTCGTGCTGAGAAGCGCATTGGCCTGGTGCTGTTTGGCAAAGGCAATATCGGTTCCCGCTGGCTGGAGCTGTTTGCCCGCGAGCAGAGCACGCTCTCGGCCCGCACCGGGTTTGAATTTGTTCTGGCAGGCGTGGTGGACAGCCGCCGCAGCCTGCTGAATTACGACGGGCTGGATGCCTGCCGCGCGCTGGCGTTCTTCAATGACGAAGCTATCGAACAGGATGAAGAGTCTCTGTTCCTGTGGATGCGCGCCCATCCGTATGACGATCTGGTAGTGCTGGACGTGACCGCCAGCGAGCAACTGGCCGATCAGTATCTCGATTTCGCCAGCCACGGTTTCCACGTCATCAGTGCCAATAAACTGGCGGGGGCCAGCACCAGCAACAAATACCGCCAGATCCACGACGCGTTTGAAAAAACAGGCCGTCACTGGCTGTATAACGCCACCGTTGGTGCCGGTTTGCCGGTGAACCACACCGTGCGCGATTTGCGTGAAAGCGGCGATGCGATCCTGTCGATCAGCGGTATTTTCTCCGGCACGCTGTCGTGGCTGTTCCTGCAGTTTGACGGCACCGTCCCGTTTACCGATCTGGTCGATCAGGCCTGGCAACAGGGACTGACCGAGCCGGATCCGCGCGTCGACCTTTCCGGGAAAGACGTGATGCGTAAACTGGTGATCCTGGCGCGTGAGGCGGGCTACGACATCGAACCGGATCAGGTGCGTGTCGAGTCGCTGGTGCCGCTACATTGCGAAGAGGGGTCAATCGATCACTTCTTCGAGAACGGCGATGAGCTCAACGAGCAGATGCTGCAACGTCTGGAGGCCGCGCAGGAGTTGGGGCTGGTACTGCGCTATGTCGCGCGTTTTGACGCCAACGGCAAAGCGCGTGTTGGGGTTGAAGCGGTTCGCGCTGAACATCCGCTGGCGGCGCTGCTGCCGTGCGACAACGTGTTTGCCATCGAAAGCCGCTGGTACCGCGATAACCCGCTGGTGATCCGTGGGCCGGGCGCCGGGCGCGACGTCACTGCCGGTGCCATCCAGTCCGATATCAACCGCCTGGCGCAGCTGCTGTAATCCTCCCTTCGCATGCCCTCTCAGCAGAGAGGGCATCATGAATTTTTTTCACCTTGCCTGAATATTCCTCACCCTTCATCGTGATATTTCAGTTGACGGCATCCCGCTTTTCCGTCATTTTTACATCTGGACGTCTAAACGTATAGAAGTTCGAAACACAACACATAACGACATAAGATTGATGAGGTAAGGTATGAGCTTTTTTCACGCCAACCAGCGGGAAGCCCTGAATCAGAGTCTGGCCGAACTCCAGGGTCAGATTAACGTTTCGTTTGAATTCTTTCCGCCGCGCACCAGTGAAATGGAGCAAACCCTGTGGGCCTCAATCGATCGCCTGAGCAGCCTGAAGCCTAAGTTTGTTTCCGTTACCTATGGCGCGAATTCCGGCGAGCGCGACCGCACGCACAGCATCATTAAAGGCATTAAAGAGCGCACCGGGCTTGAAGCGGCACCGCATCTGACCTGTATCGACGCCACGCGTGACGAGCTGCGTACCATCGCGAGGGATTACTGGAACAACGGTATCCGTCACATCGTGGCGCTGCGCGGCGACCTGCCACCCGGCAGCGGCAAGCCGGACATGTACGCGTCCGATCTGGTCGAATTGCTGAAAGAGGTCGGTGATTTCGATATTTCCGTCGCCGCTTACCCGGAAGTGCATCCGGAAGCGAAAAGCGCACAGGCGGATCTCATCAACCTGAAGCGTAAAATCGACGCGGGTGCCAACCGCGCGATCACCCAGTTTTTCTTCGACGTGGAAAGCTATCTGCGTTTTCGTGACCGCTGCGTGGCGACCGGGATTGATGTGGAAATCGTGCCGGGGATCCTGCCGGTCAGTAACTACAAACAGCTGACGAAGTTCGCCACCATGACCAACGTTCGCGTGCCGAAATGGATGGATGCGATGTTTGAAGGTCTGGACGACGATGCGGAAACCCGCAAGCTGGTGGGTGCCAACATCGCCATGGACATGGTGAAAATCCTCAGCCGCGAAGGCGTGAAGGACTTCCACTTCTATACACTGAACCGCGCCGAAATGAGCTACGCGATCTGCCACACGCTGGGCGTTCGCCCGGGCGTCTGATTCACGCGTGTACGTGCCTGCGCCGCAAGCACGTACACCGTCACCACCTTATTCCCAATTATGCAGACATTGCTGACCAAACTGGTCGGCAACCAGTAACGCCGCATATACCTGATCGGCTGTTACATCACCCGGCATGTTGTGGATGGTTTCGCCTTCCGCACACGCCGCTTCCGCCACAATGCGCATTTTGGCCGGAATATCTTCTTCTATATCCAGCCCTGCCAGGGTGATCGGCAACCCGACGGCGTAACAGAGCGCGGCGACGGTTTCCAGCTCCTCCTGCGGCGCGTTTTCCAGCACCAGTTGCGTCAACGTCCCGAAGGCGACTTTTTCACCGTGATAATAATGGTGAGCGTCCGGGATGGCGGTCAGACCGTTGTGAATGGCATGTGCTGCGGCCAGCCCGCCGCTTTCAAAGCCCACGCCGCTGAGGTAGGTGTTGGCCTCGACAATGCGTTCCAGCGCCGGGGTGACAACGTGTTTTTCCGCCGCCAGCATCGCTTTCTCGGCTTCTTCAGTCAGCGTGTTGTAGCACAGCTCCGCGAGGGCCAGCGCTGCCTGGGTGCATTTGCCGCCCGCCATGGTGGTTGCGCCGCTGCGGGAACAGGCACGGGCTTCAAACCAGGTTGCCATCGCATCGCCAATACCCGCCGCCAGCAGGCGTGAAGGGGCACCCGCCACGATTTTGGTATCGACAATCACCAGGTTGGGATTGTGCGGTAGCATCAGATAGCGATCGAATTCGCCCGCATCGGTGTAGATCACCGACAGCGCGCTGCACGGGGCGTCCGTAGAGGCAATGGTCGGCGCAATCGCGACGGGGAGTCCCATAAAATGCGCCAGCGCTTTGGCGGTATCCAGCGTTTTGCCGCCGCCGATACCCAGCACGGCGCTGCATTCTGCACGTTTCGCGATGTCACGCAGACGGTCGATTTCGTTTTGCGAACATTCGCCGCCAAACGGCGCGATTTCGCAACCTAACGCCGCCGCTTCCAGGCTGTTGCGCAACGTGGCTTCGGCAAAGCCCAGAACAAACTTATCACCCACTACCAGCCAACGATCTGCCATGGGCTTGAGATAATCACCAAGGCGGGTAAGTACATCTGCGCCCTGAATATATTTGCCAGGTGACTGAATGATTCTGTCCATACTCACTCCTTAAAGGTTGAGATTGCCAAATGCGTTTTTCCAGTCCTGCTCAAATTTCTCAATTGCTGACTCTACCGCGGGCGTACCGAGCATTTGTTGCGCTACATCTAAGGGAAGGGTGATCGCCTCACATCCGGCCAGTAAACAGTCGAGGGCCTGGCGCGGCGTTTTGAAGCTGGCGGCCAGCACCTTGCTTTGCGGGGCATGCAGCTCCAATAGCGTTTGCAGCTCCTGCACCATCTGAATACCGTTGCCGCCCTGGGCATCAACACGGTTAACGTAGGGTGCGACGTATTTCGCCCCGGCCAGCGCGGCCAGCAGCCCCTGCGCGGCGCTGTACACCGCTGTGCCGAGCGTCGGGATCCCTTCGCGTTTCAGCAATTTAATCGCCGCCAGCCCTTCCGCCGTGACCGGAATTTTCACGATGATGCCGGGTACCGCGTTATTTAGCCGTTTGGCTTCGGCGACCATGCCTGCGGCATCGCGGCTCATGGTCTGGGCAAACAGCGTGCCGTTTTCGCCGACGGCTTTCTGCAGGCGGGGCAGCAGTTCCCATAGCGGTTCTTTACTGGCGGCCACAATGCTGGGGTTGGTGGTCACGCCGGCCAGCGGATAAATACGGGCAAGGCGTTCAACCTCGGCGACGTTTGCGGTATCGAGATAGAGTTCCATGATCTTTCCTTTTGTTACAGTTCGAGTTCACGTTGCAGCAAGCCGGCGATCGCCTCGCCAGAGTGGGCACTGGTCAGCGCATTGCGGAAGTCATCATGCATAATGCGGCGCGCCAGACGTGAAAAAATACGCATATGCTGATCGCCCGCCGCATGTTTATTGAGTGTGAGCATAATGATAAATTGCGCCTCTTCGTCGCCCCAGCGCACCGGTGCGTTCAGCCGCGCAACGCTGATTGTGGATTGCTCAATGTGCTCAGATTTGCTGTGTGGGATGGCAAAGCTGAAGCCCAGTCCGGTGGAAAAAACCGCTTCGCGCGCCCACAGGTCTGCCTCAAGTTTTCGTGGATAGCGGCAACGCCCGGCCAGTAGCAGGTTGTCGGTCATGCCTTTCATCACCTCTTCCTTGCTGCGCCAGTCGTTATCCAGTGAGATGCATTGAGGCGTAATCAGCGGCGCGTCTTCGTGGCTCATGCGGAACTGCGCCAGCAGATGCTCCACCTCCAGTGAAGTGCGACACGCCATGGCCTGTTGGAGTAACTGACGACAGGCAGCGCTGTCGAGCTGCGCCAGGCGGGCTTTTGTTGCCAGAATTGCTGGCGAACCCATACTAATTTCATCCAGCCCCAGACCAACCAGCAGCGGCAGTACAGAGCCTTTTGCGCCCAGTTCGCCGCACAACCCAATCCATTTCCCGTGCCGGTGCACGGCCTGCACGGCGTAATCAAGCGCCCGCAGAAACGCAGGATTCAGACTGTTGTAGTGGCGGGTGACTTTGGCGTTATCGCGGTCAACAGCCAGCAAATACTGCGTCAGATCGTTGCTGCCTATGCTGAAGAAATCGATCTCTTCGCAGCACTGGTCAATGATGAACATGACGGAGGGGACTTCAAGCATGATCCCCAGCGGGATGGATTCATCAAACGGGATACGTTCGTCGTGCAATTGCTGTTTGGCGTCAGCGAGTTTTTCTTTGATCCACAAGATCTCTTCCATGGAGGAGATCATGGGGATCATGATCTTAAGGCTGCCGTGGGCGGAAGCACGAAGGATCGCCCGTAGCTGTGTGGAAAACAGCGCAGCATATTCCTGATAAATACGCACCGCGCGATACCCCAGAAACGGGTTGTTCTCTGCCGGAATGTTAAGGTATTCCACTGGCTTATCACCGCCGATATCCATGGTGCGCACAATAATGCTGCGACCCTTTGCCGCATCCAGCGCCTGGCAAAACTGACGGTAAAGTTCGTTTTCCGATGGCGCGCTAAGGCGATCCATATACAGCATTTCCGTGCGAAAAAGACCTACGGATTCAGCGCCATTGCTGAAGGCGGGTTGTGATTCCACGGCATGGGCGATATTTGCCGCCACTTCCATGCGTATGCCGTCTGCGGTACACGCTTCCTGACTGAGCCAGCGGCGTTGCTGGTGGTGCAACTGTGCGCGGACGTTCTCTTCCTGCTGATAATAGCGATGCACCGCGTCACTGGGGCTGACCACCACCACGGCCGCGTTGCCATCAATGTAGACGTGCTGATGCAACCAGGGTGTGAGAGCGAGCATATCCACGTTGACCAGCGTCGGAATGTTAAATGAGCGCGCCAGAATGACGGTATGCGATGTTGTTCCGCCGCTTTTTAGCAGCAGACCTTTAAGCTGTGTTTTATCCAGTTCCAGGAACTGACCCGGCGTTAGCTCATCGGCCAGGCAAATCGTGGGTTCCGTAAGCTGCCCGGGGGCAGGAAAGCGCTGTTCGCCATAAATCTGCTGCAGCAACTGGTAACACACGTCGCGAACATCAAGGGTGCGTTCCTGAAGATACTGGCTGCTGGAGCGAAGAAATGTCTCGCAAAAATGACTGGCGGAACGAATCACCGCCTGTGCGCAACTTAAACCGTCATGAATGCCCGCCAGCAAATGCGCATGCAGCGCGGTATCGGTGGCAAAGGAGCGGTGCGCTTCGAGAATGGCGCTGCTGGCGTCGTCGCTCTCCATCATGCGCAGGCTCAACGTTTTTGCAAGGCGGGTGAGACCGTCATCCAGCGCGCGCTGTTCAGCATCCACGCCGCGCGTGGCCGGTAACTCGCCGAGGGCATTCAGATCCAATGCAGACAAGAGTTTCAGCGTACCGCCAGCACTCCCGCTGCACACGGACGTTGCCGGAAACAGCGTGGGGTTCAGGTGAGAAAGCGATTCCGGAATCGGCAGGCATTCGCCGCCAATGGCGTGTTCCAGCGGTGTATCGCAGTGGGGAAACGTCTCGTTCAGCCACGCTGACAAATGCGCATGCGCATTATGTTCGTCAGCGCCTGAGATGAGTAAACGGCAGCTATCTCCGACTAACGTATCCGTGCCAATCAGGGCGAGCGCGCTTTTCGCGTTACCGCGCCTGTCGGTGCGCAAATTATGCCAGTCAATATCTGACGCAAACTGATTGCACTGGGTTTCCACATGACTGGCGGGGCGGGCATGAACGCCATTGGGTAACGTACAGATAAACTCCACAACCAGAGCCATAACCACTCTCCTGAAGGCAAAAAATACTGCCGACAGGATAGGGGGGATGAGGCATTGACCGCCATCTGACAAATCTGCCAAAAACTGGATAAATGTAATATCTCATGGAAAGTGAGATTTCACTCACATATTGCATTTATTTGCGATCACGCGCGTAAAACCCACTTTTTGAAACTGATCGCATTTTTCTCAAGATATTACAAAAATCTAGTAAATGGCCTTTTTGTCCACTGTCTGCACCCTGACGGATTGCCTATTGTTGCCACAACATCATTATGGATATGGGCCAAAGCATGCCCAGGAGCGACTTATGAACGAGTTGGTGCACATCCTGAAAAATACCCGGCAACACTTAATGACCGGCGTGTCACACATGATTCCTTTCGTCGTAGCGGGGGGAATATTACTGGCCATCTCCGTCATGCTTTATGGAAAAGGCGCTGTCCCGGAGGCCGCGACCGATCCAAACCTGAAAAAGCTCTTCGATATCGGCGTCGCCGGCCTGACGCTGATGGTTCCGTTCCTTGCCGCCTACATTGGCTACTCCATTGCCGAGCGAGCAGCACTGGCACCGTGTGCGATTGGCGCATGGGTCGGTAATAGCTTCGGTGCCGGTTTTTTCGGCGCGCTGATCGCCGGGATCATTGGCGGCATTGTGGTTTATTACCTGAAAAAAATCCCGGTACACAAGGTGTTGCGTTCGGTGATGCCCATCTTTGTCATCCCTATTGTCGGTACCTTCCTCACCGCAGGCATCATGATGTGGGGGCTTGGTGAGCCGGTCGGCGCGTTGACCGCCAGCCTGACCGGCTGGCTGCAGGGGCTGCAACAGGGAAGCATTGTCGTACTGGCGATCATCATGGGGTTGATGCTGGCGTTCGATATGGGCGGGCCGGTCAATAAAGTGGCTTACGCATTCATGCTCATTTGCGTGGCGCAGGGGATTTACAGCGTCGTGGCTATCGCGGCGGTGGGGATCTGCGTGCCGCCATTGGGGCTGGGCCTGGCGACCTTAATCAATCGCCATAATTTCAGCGGCGAAGAGCGTGAGGCAGGTAAAGCGGCGCTGGTCATGGGCTGCGTGGGGGTCACAGAAGGGGCGATTCCCTTTGCCGCCGCCGATCCGCTGCGCGTTATCCCCTCCATCATGCTCGGCTCGGCCTGCGGTGCCGTCACCGCCGCGCTTTTCGGTGCGCAATGCTATGCCGGATGGGGCGGGCTCATTGTATTACCGGTTGTAGAAGGAAAACTCGGGTACATCGCTGCCGTGGCAGTGGGGGCGGTCGTCACCGCAATTTCCATTAACCTGCTGAAAAGTCTGGCGAGAAAAAATAAAACCGGGACCGATGAAAAAGAAGACGACCTGGATCTGGATTTCGAAATTAACTGAATGAGGAAAAGAGGATGACCCGAATTATCGCGGTAACGGCCTGTCCGTCAGGCGTTGCACATACTTACATGGCAGCGGAAGCGCTGGAAAGCGCGGCAAAGCGCAAAGGCTGGCAGGTAAAAGTGGAAACACAGGGCTCAATCGGCCTCGAAAACGAGTTGACGGCGGATGATGTTGCCGCCGCGGATGTCGTCATATTAACCAAAGATATCGGCATCAAATTTGAAGCGCGGTTTCAGGGAAAGACCATCGTGCGTGTCAACATCAGCGATGCGGTGAAACGTGCCGATGCCATCATGAACAAGATTGACGCTCATCTGGCGCAAACCGCTTGATTTCAGGTCCCGCACGGCGGTGCGGGACTGACTTTACCGCCACGTCAAACAGGAGTTCTCATGACGAATCGTATTCAACGCCTGAAAGCCGCGCTCTTTGCTCAGCCCCGGGAAATATCGCTGGAGCGCGCGCTGCTGTATACCGAGAGCCACAAACTCACGGAGGGCGAACCGGTTATCCTGCGGCGGGCGAAAGCGACGGCGCATATTCTTGATAACGTAGCGATAGCGATTCGTGACGATGAACTGATTGCCGGTAACCGCACGGTAAAACCGCGTGCGGGGATCATGTCCCCCGAGATGGATCCCTACTGGTTGCTCAACGAGCTGGACAGTTTTTCCGAGCGTCCGCAGGATCGCTTTGCGATCGGCGAAGCAGACAAGCAGATCTACCGTGAGGTGCTTTTTCCCTACTGGGAAACGCGCTCAATGAAAGATTTCATCAATGCGCAGATGACAGATGAGGTGAAAGCGGCAGTCAACACGCAGATCTTCAGCATTAATCAGACCGACAAAGGACAGGGGCATATCATCATCGATTTCCCCCACCTGCTGAATAACGGGCTTGGTGCGCTGATTCAGCAAATGCAGGGGCTTTGCCAGCGCGAGCCGGAAAACGTCTTTTATGCGGCTGCGCTACTCCTGCTTGAGGCCTCTTCACGGCATATTCTGCGTTACGCTGCGCTGGCGGAGACCATGGCGGCGCAGTGTAGCGATGCACAGCGGCGCCAGGAACTGCTCACCATTGCCAGCCATTCTCAGCACAACGCCCGGCATAAACCAGAATCCTTCTGGCAGGCGTGTCAGCTGTTCTGGTACATGAATGTCATTTTGCAATACGAATCCAACGCCAGTTCGTTGTCACTGGGCCGCTTTGATCAGTATATGCTGCCCTTTTATCAGGCCTCGCTGAACCAGAGCGATGACCCCGCGCAGTTGCAGGAAATCCTCGAATCATTATGGGTGAAATGCAACGACGTGGTCTTGCTGCGTTCGACCAGCAGTGCCCGCTATTTTGCCGGGTTCCCGACAGGTTATACCGCATTGTTGGGCGGCCTGACGGAGAATGGCCGCAGCGCGGTGAATACGCTCTCCTTCCTCTGCCTGGACGCCTACCAACAGGTCCAGTTGCCGCAGCCTAATCTTGGGGTGCGAATCAACGAACTCATCGACAGACCTTTTCTGCTGAAGACCGCCGAAACCATACGCCTGGGCACTGGCATTCCGCAAATCTTTAACGACGAAGTGGTGGTGCCCGCGTTTCTGAATCGTGGCGTGTCGCTGGAGGATGCGCGCGACTACGCCGTCGTTGGCTGCGTGGAGCTTTCCATTCCCGGCAAAACTTACGGGCTGCATGACATTGCGATGTTCAATCTCCTGAAGGTCATGGAAATTGTGATGCAGGAAAATGAAGGTAATGCCGCGCTCACCTATGACGGTCTGCTTGAGAAGATCCGCGCCAAAATCAGCTATTACATCGCCCTGATGGTGGAAGGCAGCAATATCTGCGATATCGGCCATCGCGAATGGGCACCGGTGCCGCTGCTCTCTGTGTTTATCAGCGATTGTCTCCTGCAAGGTAAGGAACTGACGGAAGGGGGCGCACGCTATAACTTTTCTGGCGTGCAGGGTATTGGCATTGCCAATCTAAGCGATTCGCTGCACGCCCTGAAGGGCATGGTGTTTGAGCAACGGCGCTTAAGTTTTGATGAACTGCTGGCGGTACTCAACGCTAATTTCGCCACGCCCGAAGGGGAGAAAATTCGCGCCCGGTTAATTCATCGTTTTGACAAATACGGTAATGATATTGACGATGTCGATAATATCAGCGCGGATTTGCTGCGTTATTACTGTAAAGAGGTCGAAAAATACCGTAATCCCCGCGGCGGGCTTTTCACCCCTGGTTCGTATACCGTCTCAGCACATATCCCCCTCGGCTCAGTGGTTGGCGCGACGCCGGACGGGCGTTTCGCCGGGGAGCAACTGGCCGATGGCGGACTGTCGCCCATGTTGGGGCAGGACGCGCAAGGGCCAACAGCGGTACTGAAATCGGTCAGTAAACTGGATAACTATCTGTTATCCAACGGCACCCTGCTTAACGTGAAGTTTACCCCTGCGACGCTGGAAGGCGAGGCCGGATTACATAAGCTCGCTGATTTTCTGCGCGCCTTTACGCAGCTGAAATTACAACACATTCAGTTCAACGTGGTGAATGCCGGGACGCTGCGCGAGGCTCAGCGTCGCCCGCAGGATTTTGCCGGGCTGGTCGTGCGCGTGGCGGGTTACAGCGCTTTCTTTGTCGAGCTGTCGAAGGAAATTCAGGATGACATCATTCGCCGCACCGCACATCAGCTGTAACGAGCAGGTCGGGGCTGATATTGCGCGCATATACAACATTCAGCGTTACTCGCTCAATGACGGGCGAGGGATTCGTACCATCGTGTTTTTCAAAGGTTGCCCGCACCGATGCCCGTGGTGTGCTAACCCGGAATCGATCTCGCCAAAAAGAGAAACGGTGCGGCGTAAAAGTCAATGCCTGAGCTGCTCTCCCTGTTTGCGGGACGTTGATGCGTGTCCGTCCGGGGCCTATGCGCATATTGGTCGCGACATCACCCTTGATGCGCTGATTCGTGAAGTCATGAAAGATGAGGTCTTTTTTCGCGCCTCCGATGGCGGCGTTACGCTGTCGGGCGGCGAGGTTCTCATGCAGGCTCCCTTTGCGACACGGCTGTTGCAGCGGTTGAANNTGCTGAACAATCAGAACGGTGCCTGGGCATTCATCTCCCCCGTGTACTGGAGAATTTTCAGCGGCTGGTCAATGAAGGGATTCGGGTGATCCCGCGTTTGCCGTTGATCCCCGGCTATACGCTGAGTGAGGCGAATGTGCGAGCTGTGCTGAGATTTCTGCAACCGCTGGCACTAACAGAGTTGCATCTGCTGCCTTTTCATTCGTATGGTGAATCCAAATACCGCATGCTGGGGCAGACCTGGGCGATGGCGGGGGTGTCGCCGCCAGACGTGGCAGTGGTCGATGCTCTGCGGCGAATAGCAGAACAGCAGGGTTATCAGGTGATAACAGGAGGCTGATATGGTGGTGAAGCATGAGCGATTTCTGGTTGCAGTGACCGCCTGCGTCAGCGGTGTGGCTCACACCTATATGGCTGCGGAACGCCTGGAGAAACTCTGCCAGCAAGAAAAATGGACGGTAAAAATTGAAACGCAGGGCGCGCTGGGTATTGAAAACAGCCTGAATGCGGTCGATATCGCCCGGGCAGACGCCGTGCTGCTGATTACTGACATCGAACTGGCAGGCGCGGAGCGGTTTACGCAAAGCCGCTCTGTGCAGTCAGGGATTAACGCTTTTCTGCGAGAGCCGCAAAAAGTGATCGCCGCCGTGCGTAAATTGCTTTCTGCACCGCAACATACTCATCTTATTCTCCGTTAAGTTTCTTTTCCGTCAACTGGCTATGGTACTGCCGACGGTACTCCGACGGCGAGCGCTCGGTATTTTTACGGAACAAGCGGCAGAAATAGTTGCTGTCGACGAAACCGCAGGCGTGCGCCACTTCTTTCACTTTCAGGTCGTAGCCCTTCAGCAGCGCTCTGGCATGTTCCAGCCGCGTATGGTTCAGGTACTCGTTAAAGCCCATCACGCCGCTTTTCTGGAAAAGATGTGACAGATAATTCGGTGAGATATAAAACGCCTGTGCTACCGATTCACGAGTGAGCGGCGAGGCATAGTGGGTATCAATGTGTTCGCGAATGGCTTCGAACAGCGCCTGGCTGCGCGACGCCGTTTGTATCTGGCTGCCCAGCAGGTCCGCGCAATGGCTTAACAGGCTGGCAATGATTAGCCGGGCTGTTGATTGCTCATGCGGTTGCATCAGCATTTCATTGAGTGCCTGCAGCAAAAAAGAACCCACGCGTGGCCCGCGACGGGCGACGTGCTCTTTATTCAGGTTATGCAGCGTTGCGCCATCCCAGTGCTGAACGCTGAAACCAAGCTGCTGTTTGCCAAAAAGAATACTTAATGTGGTAACCGGCTCGCGCCACTGCGGGAAATTCCAGCCACCGGCGGGTACAAACAGCGCATCATGTTCGGTCATCAGCGCCTGTTCTCCGACAATACCGGAATCCAGCAGTTGGCCTTCAAGCACGATCTCCAGACGAGGGAAAGGGACCTGAAACGCAACGTCAGGAATGGCGCCCGTGGTGCTGGCAAAAAAGACATGGCGCAGCAGCGTGGGACTGTTAACGATCCGGGACAGGAGATAGCTGATATCGTGGCGCATGTTTTTTCTCATTCCTGTTGCGACGAGGAAACCTTACCCGTTGCGATCAAAAAAGGCCACACAAGGTGTGGCCCTTTTACTAAACAGCGTCAATCAACCGGTGTTACGCATGCCCGCCGCGACCCCGGCAATGGTCACCATCAGCGCCTGTTCGACGCGCGGATCTGGCGCATTACCCTTCTCTTCGCTGAGGCGTGAACGGTGCAGCAGCTCTGCCTGCAGCACGTTCAGCGGGTCAGTGTAGATATTACGTAGCTGGATGGACTCGGCAATCCACGGCAGATCGGCCATCAGATGCGCATCATTGGCTATGGCCAGCACCACTTTAATGTCGGCTTCCAGTTGATTACGCAGCTCTTCGCCGAGCGTCCACAGCTCCGGTTTCACCAGACGCTGATCGTAATACTCTGCCAGCCACAGGTCCGCTTTGGAGAAGACCATTTCCAGCATGCCGAGACGGGTGGAGAAGAACGGCCAGTCGCGACACATGGTTTCCAGTTCGCTCTGTTTGCCATCTTCGACGACTTTCTGCAACGCAGCACCCGCACCAAGCCAGGCGGGCAGCATCAGGCGGTTCTGCGTCCAGGCGAAGATCCACGGGATGGCGCGCAGGGATTCGACACCGCCNCCCGGACGGGAGCCAAGCGGCAGTTTGCCCAGCTCCTGTTCCGGCGTTGCCGAACGGAAATAGGGCACAAAATCTTTATTTTCACGCACGTAGCCGCGATACATCTCGCAGGAGATGTCGGACAGCTCGTCCATAATGTGGCGCCATTCCGCTTTCGGTTCTGGCGGCGGGAGCAAGTTGGCTTCCAGAATCGCACCGGTGTAGAGCGACAGGCTGCTGATGGTGACTTCCGGCAGACCGTATTTGAAGCGGATCATCTCACCCTGTTCGGTCACGCGCAGACCGCCTTTCAGACTGCCCGGCGGTTGCGAGAGCAGCGCCGCGTGGGCGGGTGCGCCGCCGCGACCAATAGAGCCGCCGCGGCCGTGGAACAGCGTCAGCTCAATGCCCGCTTTTTCACAGGTTTTGATTAGTGCGTCCTGCGCCTGGTACTGCGCCCAGGAGGCGGCCATCACGCCTGCATCTTTCGCAGAGTCGGAATAGCCAATCATCACCATCTGTTTGCCCTGAATAAAGCCGCGATACCAGTCGATATTCAGCAACTGGGTCATCACGTCGTTGGCATTGTTCAGGTCATCAAGGGTTTCGAACAGCGGCGCGACCGGCAGCGCAAAGCTGATACCGGCTTCTTTCAACAGCAGATGAACCGCCAGCACGTCGGACGGCGTTTTCGCCATCGAGATAACGTATGCCGCGATGGAGCCGCGCGGTGCTTCGGCAATCACCTGGCAGGTTTCCAGTACTTCGCGGGTGTCGTCGCTTGGCTCCCATTGACGCGGCAGCAGCGGTCGTTTGGAATTCAGTTCGCGGATCAGGAACGCTTGTTTATCGGCTTCTGACCAGCTTTCGTAGTCGCCGATGCCGAGGTAGCGGGTCAGCTCGCCCAGCGCTTCAGTGTGGCGGGTGCTTTCCTGACGGATATCAATACGCACCAGCGGGACGCCAAAACACTTCACGCGGCGCAGGGTGTCGAGCAGTTCGCCGTTGGCGATGATGCCCATACCGCAGGCCTGCAGCGATTTATAACAGGCGTACAACGGTTCCCAAAGCTGCTCGTTCTGCGTCAGCAATCCGGCAGGTTTCGGTAATTTCTCGCCCTTCAGGCGCGCTTCCAGCCAGGACTGCGTCGCCATCAACTGGCTACGCAGTTTTTTCATCAGATAGCGGTACGGCTCGGTCGCGCCTTCTTCGCCGACCAGCGCCCGCAGGTCGTCGGTGCAGTCAACCATCGACAGTTCGGAAATCAGCAACTGAATGTCTTTCAGGAACAGGTCGGTGGCTTTCCAGCGGCTCAGCAGCAGCACATGGCGCGTGATGTCTGCGGTAACGTTCGGGTTGCCGTCGCGGTCGCCGCCCATCCAGGAGGTGAAACGAACCGGCACAAAATCCACCGGCAGGCGATAATTCAGGTGTTCTTCGAGCTGTTCGTTCAGCTCACGCAGGTAGTTCGGCACGCCTTCCCACAGGCTGTTTTCCACCACCGCAAAACCCCATTTGGCTTCATCCACCGGGCTCGGGCGGTATTTGCGAATTTCATCGGTATGCCAGGACTGGGCGATCAGCTGGCGCAGACGGCGCATCAGCTGGTGGCGTTCGTAATCGACGATATCTTTGTTGTCGAGCTGCTTTAAGCAGGTGTTCACTTCGACCATTTTGTGGATCAGCGTACGACGCGTGATTTCGGTCGGGTGCGCGGTAAGCACCAGCTCCAGTGACAGTGACTCAACGGCTTTTTTAATGGTGTCTTCGGTGAGATCGGGTTGGTCTTTGAGCTTGCGCAGCGTACGGGCAATCACTTCCGGATTGCTGGCGGCCTCGCCTTTCGGCGAAATGCTGTGGTATTGCTCGGCGGTGTTAGCCAGGTTCAGAAACTGGCTAAAGGCGCGGGCGACGGGTAACAGCTCATCATTAGACAGATTTTGCAGCGTAGTGAGCAGTTCCTGACGGTTCGCTTCGTTACCCGCACGGGACGATTTGGAAAGCTTACGGATGGTTTCGACACGATCAAGAATGTTTTCACCCAGTGCATCCTTAATGGTGTCACCCAGCAATTTGCCGAGCATACTGACATTACTACGCAACGCGGAATATTGTTCGTTCATGTTACCCCAGACACCCCATCTCATTTTATTTTGTTATGCCTGTCGCCCGTGAACCTGGACGGCGGGCAAAAAGACCCCGTCTTTTATAAAGCCACGTAAAAACCCCCACGTCAATTGCTGCGAAAACGCTTCAGCAGACGAAAAAATGGCGGCAATTTGCAAAATTTAATTTGCGTTGTGTGAGATAAGGAATGCTTATTGAAATGTGAACAATATCACGCGATTTCGCGTGGGATTCGGTGGAGGAAAATCGCGTTTGGTGTAGCGGGTGATTGACCCGACAGTTTTACAATTGTTCTTGTGTTCTTTGTGTGATCATATGTTCATTGGTGGTTATAATTACTTGAAAATGCGTACTCATTACACCAGGAGGCAGTGATAGCACATGAAACCCACATTGTATCCATCCGCCCATATTGCCGAACTTTTCTTCCCGCTGGCCAACGATGAAAAAGCCATTCTGCAGGTGATCCAGCAGGTCGCAGCCACGGATTACTATCAGGGATTTGAAACCGGCATTATTAAACACCCCGAGATTGCGAAAACCATCCGTTCCATTGCGCAACAAAACCATTTGCACGTGACGCAGTGGCTGACCTTTGAATTACTCAGGGACAATCTGAATCTCAGCAGCCTGGACAGCGCGCTCAGAGAGAAATCTATCCGCCGTGCCTGTGAGCTGGTCCATCTGGCGGCGGAGTGCGGCACCACTAAATTGTCGCTGGTGAGCGGCAGCGATCCCGGCGATGCGCGTCGTGAAGAGGCGAAAAAAGGCTTTGGCGAGGCGCTGATCCGCATCGGCGAAGTAGTGAAGCAGTACCCGACTATGCTGATGCAGGTGGAGCCGCTCGATCGTTTCGCCCACAAATGTCAGTTGATAGGCCCCACGGACGAAACGGTGGAATGGATGACGACGCTGCGTGCGGAGTGCCCGAAGCTGTATCTCGCCTGGGACAGCGCTCATGTCGCGCTGAATGAGGAAGATCTGGCAGACTCGCTGCGTCTGGCGGCACCGCTGATTTCCCAGCTGCATCTCGCCAACGCCATTCTCGATCCGCAGGCAGAAGGTTATGGCGATTACCACATGAAATTTGGCGAGCCAGGTTTTCTGACGCCCCGCACGGCGGCGCATATTATCCGCACCGCGCTGAGCCTGCCGTTACCGCCGGAGCTCGGCCCGATCTCCATCGCCGTTGAAATGCGGACCACGGAACAGGATGACTTGTGGGATAACGAAAAACAGTGCCGCGCGTTTTTACAAAGGGCGATGGCCGAAGCGGTGCAGGAAGCATAGAGAAGAAAAATCCGTGCCTGTAAAAACAGGCACGGATGAGAAGATTATTTTGGTTGTGGTACTGGCGTCAGCAAGGGCTGCCCGGCATTAAACGCGGCAATGTTATCCATCACCAGTTTTGCCATCGCCGCACGGGTGGCGAGGGTGGCACTGCCGGTGTGCGGTGTGACGACCACGTTATCGCGATTAAGCAACTCGCGCGGCACATGCGGTTCGTTGGCAAACACATCAATCCCCGCACCGCCAAGCGTACCGTCGGTGATCGCATCGACCAGCGCGTCTTCATCCACCACACTGCCGCGGGCGATGTTGATTAAAATCCCGTTGCTGCCTAACGCCGCCAGCACTTCGCGGTTAATCAGTTTTGCACTCTCCTTGCCTGCGCTGGCGCAGACCATTAATACGTCGCTGTTCTGCGCCAGTTCAACCAGCGTGGGGTAAAACACGACGTCTTCGCTTTCCACCGGATAGCGGTCAAAACAGCCGATGCGCATGGCGAAGCCTTTCGCCCTGTGCGCCACCGCCCNGGCGGCTGCCACTGACTTTCGTTGATGGCGGGTACGCGCCGAACGGCCAGTCTCCCCGCTCGATAAACCGCTGTGCGCCAATGATCCGCCGCGAAACGTTCAGCATTAAAGCAATGCCGAGATCCGCGACGTCGTCGGTTAAAATATCCGGTGTATTGGTGACCTGAATATTCCGCCGGAAGGCGGCGTGGATATCCACGCCGTCGTAGCCGACACCAAATACCGCAATTAACTTTAAAGCAGGCAACTGGTTGATCAGCGCGGCTTCCACTTTCGATTCCCCGCTGGCCAGAATCACCTGAATTTCCCCGGCGATGGCGCCTAAATCCTCTGCAGACAGTTTGTTATATTCGTACAGCGTGTAATTCTGCGCTAATTGTTCCGCTAAATTATCCGGGACTTTCTCAACGCGTAATATCGCAGCAGACATCGCGACACCCTCTTATTATTTCTGGAACGATAACTGACCGTTTTTCACCGGTAATTTATTGAAGTTGATACACAGCGTGCCGACGGTATAGAAACCGGCGCAAACAGCGAAGTAGACCAGCACGCTTTCATAGCTGCCGGTGGCCTGCAGAATGACGCCGACCAGAATCGGTACCAGGATACCTGCGCAGCTGTTTGCCATGTTCATTAATCCGCCAACCAGACCCACGCGATCTTTCGGTGCCAGAATCGCCGGGAAGCTCCAGTACAGGCTGCCAAACATCATGAAGAAAGCGGCAACGGCCAGCAGACCGACGGCGATAGTCGGGTTAGTAATGGTCGCCAGCGCGTACAGCGCGGCCAGCCCGACAACACCGGAAATCGACAGTAGGGTTTTCAGCGCCACGTTATGGGTGATGCCTCTTTTCACCAGGAAATCGACGAAGAAGCCGCTGAACAGGCAACCGAGCGTCCCCATGATGAAAATCAGGAAGGTGGAGTTACCGATAGACGCCAGATCCAGACCTTGCGCCTGCGCCAGATAGCTCGGGCCCCAGGTGAGCAGACCCCAGTAGACCATGCCCCAGGAGGCGCGGCCGACCATGATGGCAATCATGGTGAACCAGCTGATACCCAACCCTTTGGTCGGTGCCGTATCGTCGTTGCCCGTGGCGCTGACAACGTTCCCTGCGGCAATATATTCGACCTCTTTCTGATCGACGCTCGGGTGTTCGGACGGGCGGTCACGCAGCACTTTCCAGGCCAGGAAGCCTAACAGCATGGTGAACAGGCCGACGACCACGAATGTCACGCGCCAGGAGTCGAACATCACAATCAAGTGCGCCACAATGATACCGCCGAGGGCAACACCGAGCGGGCTACCGGAGTCCATAATGACCGCGCCGCGCCCCCTTTCAGACTGGGTCAGCCAGGTCGAACTCAGTTTTGCGCCGCTGGGCGATACCGGGGCTTCCATCACGCCCAGGCCGATACGGGACAGGATCAGGCTGAGCCCACCGCTGGCCAGGCCGATAATGGCCTGGAAGAATCCCCAGCCAAACAGCGCGCCGGTGATCACTTTGCGGGGGCCGAAGCGATCGAGCAACCAGCCGCCGGGAACCTGTAATAATGCGTAAGACCAGAAGAAACTACTGAGAATCAGCCCCTGTGTGGTGGGTGAAAGATTAAATTCTTCTTTGATATAGGGCATCCCGATAGACAGCGTAATACGGTCCATGAGGTTAACCGCTAATAAGAAGAACATCGTTGCAAAGATAACCCAGCGGAAATTCGTTGGTTTCTGTGCGTTTGATGGTGGCGTAATCGTAGAGTCAGACATAATTAACCTTCAGTTTAATAGGGAACGTTATTAGAAATAAACGCAATTAACCAATGAAGCTTAAGTACTCTATTGATGTTACTTGTTTTTTTGTTTTAGTGAACAAAAGAACTGTATGTGTTCTTTTGTTAATTACATAACAGCATAACGACAAATAACTGTATGAGAGCTTAATCACATAACATGAAAAATACGCTTCAGGTTTTTTTTGCTATTTTTCACGGCAACAGAAATCTGTTTCCCGGCAAAAATAAAATTGCAGGAAAATAAATATTCACAGTTTTACCAACAGACAATTGACGCTCATCCTTTTATTCATCACGTTATTATTTGAATGCCGTGATGAGCGTCGCTGTCTTTTTTTAACTCACGCCGTAGCCGGTCATTTTTTCCAGCGCCTCACGAGACTGAATCAGGACGTCCAGGCTGCGTGCCGGATCGACAGGCGCATCCGCACGCACCGGGTAGCTGTCACGCTGACGGTGCATTCGCAACGGAATTTCCAGGCTGCACGGTATCGCGCGCGTCTCAAGGGCTTTCAGCATGGGAACGTAGTTCAACTGGCCCTGGCCCATCGGCGTGAAATGTACTTCACCGTTGCGCACCTCCAGATCTTTCAGATGACAGTGTTGCGCGCCCGGCAGCATGTTGATGGCTTCCGCAATGGCGTCGGCGTCAGGGCAGAGCGACACAATATTGCCTGCATCGACGTTAAAGGCCACGGCCGGGCTGTCGATGGCATCGAGCAAAGCGAAGCCATCGTCCGCCAGGCGGAACACGTCGTAATTCGGGTCACCGCCGTTTTCCAGGCAGATCACGCACTGATGTTCTTCTGCAAACGGCGCCAGCTCGCGCAGGTTGCTGATGATGCGTTCCCTGTCCGCGCTGCGGCCGACGCAGATGTTGATCCAGGTGGCGCCAATCATGCTGGCAAAGCGGATGCGTTGCGTGAATTGTGCAACGGCATCCTGCGCGCCCATGTTCATCGTCGCGCCCAGCGAGTGGGTGCGTAGATCGTATTTTTCCAGCACTTCGCGGATGTGCCGGGCGTTGCCTTCCTGAAACAGCGCCGGTGGCATGTCGCCCACGTAGCCCTGATTGTACGCCAGCTCTACATAGCGAAACCCGGCCTCGCGGATCGTGCGGAAGGCGACGTCGGTATCGACGCCGTCAAACATCGCGGTATTCACACCAATAACCAGTTTGTTCATGCTGATCTTTACCTCCCTTGTTGATGTAACGGGGTTGCCAGCAGCGCTTTCGCTTTTGCCACCACGTTCCCGACGGTAAAGCCGAATTCTTCAAACAGCTTCTCAGCCGGAGCAGATTCACCGAAAGTGGTCATACCGACGATAGCACCGTTCAGGCCGGTGTACTTGTACCAGTAATCAGCAATACCCGCTTCCACCGCCACGCGGGCAGAGACCGCTTTCGGCAGCACGGATTCACGGTACGCCGCATCCTGTTTGTCGAACGCGTCGGTGGACGGCATGGACACCACGCGCGCCTTCACGCCTTCCGCTGACAGTTTTTCCCACGCGGCAACGGCCAGCTCAACCTCAGAGCCGGTGGCGATGAAGATAAGCTCCGGCTGACCGGCGCAGTCCTTCAGCACATAACCACCGCGGGCGATGTCGGCCAGCTGCTGCGCCGTACGCGTCTGCTGCGCCAGGTTCTGACGGGACAGAATCAGCGCGGTCGGGCCGTCGTGGCGCTCAACGCCGTACTTCCACGCCACTGCCGATTCCACCTGGTCGCACGGACGCCACAGGCTCATGTTCGGGGTCACACGCAGGGACGCCATCTGCTCCACCGGCTGGTGGGTCGGGCCGTCTTCGCCCAGACCAATCGAATCGTGGGTGTAAACCATCACCTGACGCTGTTTCATCAGCGCGGCCATACGGACCGCGTTACGCGCGTATTCGACAAACATCAGGAAGGTGGAGGTGTACGGCAGGAAACCGCCGTGCAGCGCAATGCCGTTGGCAATGGCGGTCATGCCGAATTCGCGCACGCCGTAGTGAATGTAGTTACCGGCCGCGTCTTCGTTGATGGCTTTCGAACCGGACCACAGGGTCAGGTTGGACGGGGCCAGGTCAGCGGAGCCGCCGAGGAATTCCGGCAGCCACGGGCCGAAGGCTTCGATGGCATTCTGTGATGCTTTACGGCTGGCGATTTTCGCCGGATTCGCCTGCAGGTTTTCAATCCACGCCTGCGCTTTCGCGGCGAAGTCTGCCGGCATGTCACCCTTCATACGGCGGGTGAACTCAGCGGCTTCCTGCGGGAAGGCTTTCGCATACGCGGCAAATTTGTCATTCCAGGCAGACTCTTTTGCCTGACCGGCTTCTTTTGCATCCCACTGGGCATAGATTTCAGACGGGATTTCAAACGGCGCGTATTTCCAGCCCAGCTGTTCGCGGGTGGCAGCGACTTCCATTTTCGCCGGATTCGCCTGCAGGTTTTCAATCCACGCCTGCGCTTTCGCGGCGAAGTCTGCCGGCATATCACCCTTCATACGGCGGGTGAACTCAGCGGCCTCCTGCGGGAAGGCTTTGGCCCAGGCAGCGAATTTGTCGTTCCAGGCAGACTCTTTCGCCTGACCCGCTTCTTTTGCATCCCACTGGGCATAGATTTCAGACGGGATGTCAAACGGCGCGTATTTCCAGCCCAGCTGTTCGCGGGTGGCAGCGACTTCTGCATCGCCCAGCGGCGCACCGTGAGAATCGTGGGTCCCGGCCTTGTTCGGGGAGCCGAAACCGATGATGGTTTTGCACATCAGCAGGGACGGTTTGTCCGTTACTGCGGTCCCGGCCTTGTTCGGGGAGCCGAAACCGATGATGGTTTTGCACATCAGCAGGGACGGTTTGTCCGTCACCGCACGCGCTTCTTCCACCGCACGTCTGATGGACGCCGCATCGTGACCGTCCACGCCGCGCACCACGTGCCAGCCGTAGGCTTCAAAGCGTTTCGCGGTGTCGTCGGTGAACCAGCCTTCCACATGACCGTCGATGGAGATGCCGTTATCGTCATAGAACGCCACCAGTTTGCCCAGCTTCAGGGTGCCCGCCAGGGAGCACACTTCGTGGGAAATGCCTTCCATCATGCAGCCGTCGCCCATAAAGGCATACGTGAAGTGGTCAACGATGTCATGACCCGGACGGTTGAACTGCGCCGCCAGGGTTTTCTCGGCAATCGCCATGCCCACGGCGTTGGCAATGCCCTGGCCCAGCGGGCCGGTGGTGGTTTCGACGCCTGCGGTGTAACCCACTTCCGGGTGACCCGGGGTTTTCGAGTGCAACTGGCGGAAGTTTTTCAGTTCTTCCATCGGCAGGTCATAGCCGGTGAGGTGCAGCAGGCTGTAAATCAGCATGGAGCCGTGGCCGTTGGACAGCACGAAACGGTCGCGGTCAGCCCAGGACGGATTCTGCGGGTTGTGATTGAGGAAATCACGCCACAGGACTTCGGCAATGTCAGCCATACCCATCGGGGCACCGGGGTGACCGGATTTCGCTTTCTGTACTGCGTCCATGCTTAGCGCACGAATAGCATTGGCAAGCTCTTTACGTGAGGACATTTTGACTCCAGATCGGACTGTTGAAGTGTTGAAGGCCATGCCCGAAACGACTTGACGACAGCGCGTTTTGGGCTACGCCGGAAAAAAGTGTGAACAATGTAACCCAAGCGACAAAGCATGTACATGGAGCATCCTTTTACCGCTTCAGAAATCTCTGGATCATGCTCGCATGTTGCGCAATCTGCTCACGCCATTGTCGTTATTTTCTTTATACTTCCAGCACGATCCGCACAGTCTCTCTGCGGACCGATTTTCAGATTGATGACGATACCGTGCGGAAGATAAACCGATGAAAATACGCTCAGCATTACTGGCTTTAGGGATCGCAACCGCGTTAACCGGTTGCCAGAACATGGATTCAAACGGGTTGTTAAGCTCCGGTGCGGAAGCTTTTCAGGCGTATTCACTTACTGATGAGCAGGTCAAAACGCTAAGCGACCAGTCCTGTAAAGAGCTGGACAGCAAAGCCACCATCGCGCCTGCCAGCAGCGAATACACCAAACGCCTCAACAAAATCGCCGCGGCACTGGGCGATAACATTAATGGTCAACCGGTGAACTACAAGGTCTACGTGACCAAAGACGTGAACGCCTTTGCGATGGCCAACGGCTGCATCCGCGTTTACAGCGGCCTAATGGACATGATGAACGATAACGAAGTCGAAGCGGTCATCGGTCACGAAATGGGTCACGTTGCGCTGGGCCACGTGAAGAAAGGCATGCAGGTTGCGCTGGGGACTAACGCCCTGCGCGTCGCGGCGGCCTCAACCGGTGGTGTCGTAGGAAGCCTGTCACAGTCACAGTTGGGCGATCTGGGCGAAAAACTGGTGAACTCACAGTTCTCCCAGCGTCAGGAAGCCGAAGCGGATGATTATTCGTACGATCTGCTGCGTAAGCGCAATATCAACCCGACGGGTCTTGCCACCAGCTTCGAAAAACTGGCGAAACTCGATGCCGGCCGCCAGAGCTCAATGTTTGACGACCACCCTGCCTCTGCTGAACGTGCGCAGCATGTACGCGATCGCATGAAGGCGGACGGAATTAAATAATCACATATCTAATGGCTTCGGACGTTATTGGCGAAGCCAGTTTGAGCCCGGACAGCGAGCACTGCCCGGGTTCAAAATGGCAGGTAAAATAGTCCGATTACTCGCCTTTTTTGGCTGCCTGAATATAAAGCATTTCCAGTGCCAGCGTGGCCGCCGCCAGTGCAGTGATTTCAGACTGGTCGTAGGCCGGAGCCACTTCCACTACATCCATTCCCACAATGTTCAGATCCTTCAGACCACGCACCAGCTTGATGGCGCGATCGGACGTCAGACCGCCGATCACCGGCGTACCGGTGCCCGGCGCGAAGGCTGGATCCAGACAATCGATATCGAAGGTCAGATAGACCGGCATATCGCCGACGATCTGTTTAACCTGCGCGATGATGTCGTCCACGGTGCGGTCGTTCACCTGACCGGCGTCGAGCACGGTGAAACCGTTGTCTTTATCAAACTCGGTACGAATACCGATCTGTACAGAGTGGTTCGGATCGATCAGCCCTTCGTTCGGCGCGGTGTAGAACATGGTGCCGTGGTCGAATTCGCAGCCGTTGGCGTAGGTGTCGGTGTGGGCATCGAAATGCACCAGCGCCATTTTGCCGAAGTGTTTGGCGTGAGCACGCAGCAGCGGCAGCGTGACGAAATGGTCACCGCCGAAGGAGAGCATCCGCTTACCGGCCGCCAGCAGTTTTTCCGCGTGGGCCTGCAGTTTTTCGCTCATTTCGCGGGCATCGCCAAAGGCGTAAACCAGATCGCCGCAGTCCACCACGTTCAGACGCTCGCGCATGTCAAAGTTCCACGGGAAGCGGTTGTGCTCCCAAGCCAGGTTAGTGGAAACCTGACGGATAGCCGCCGGACCGTGGCGACCGCCAGCACGACCCGAGGTCGCCATATCAAACGGCACGCCAGTGATAACCCAGTCCGCATCGCTGTCATACGGCTGGAAATTCAGCGGCAGACGCAAAAAACCAAAGGCGTTGGAAACCAGGGAGTTGTCGTACTGATGACCTAAAGTGCTCATGTCCTGACCTCTTTTAAAGTCGATACATTAGAAACAGATGAAAAAAAATCCCCTCCGCGTCGTTAAACCCGACGAGGAAGGGATTATTCGAATTCAGTTTGTGTTCAGGATTATCGCCGCAAATTCATACGGGTTCAAGCCTGATGCCCCTCATCACAAGGACGAGGGGCAAGCGCTTTACTCGTCTTCCAGATAAGTATAGCCGTACAGCCCTGCTTCAAATTCTTCCAGGAACTGCTGTTGCAGCGCGGCGTCGAGATCGGTGTTTTTCACCTGATCGCGGAACTGCGTCAGCAGGGTGTTGGGATCAAGCTGCACGTACTGCAGCATGTCCGCCACCGTATCCCCTTCGTCAGACAGCTCAACTTCCACGCTGCCGTCAGGGAAGACAAACACGTCAACCGCTTCGGTATCACCGAACAGGTTGTGCATGTTGCCGAGGATCTCCTGATAGGCACCGACCATAAAGAAGCCCAGCATCGGCGGGTTCTCCGGATCGTACGGCGGCATCGGCATGGTGGTGGCGATCCCGTCGCCATCGACGTAATGATCGATAGCCCCGTCAGAGTCACAGGTGATGTCCAGCAATACTGCACGGCGCTCCGGCGCATGATTCAGCCCTTCCAGCGGCAGGACCGGGAACAGCTGATCGATACCCCATGCGTCCGGCATCGACTGGAACAGCGAAAAGTTGACGTAAATCTTATCCGCCATACGTTCCTGCAGTTCATCGATGATCGGGCGATGTGCGCGGTTACTTGGGTCGAGCTGCTTCTGCACTTCATGGCACATGTTCAGATACAGCTGCTCGGCCCAGGCGCGCTCGTGCAGGCTGAACGTACCGGACGAATAACCGATGTGAATGTCATGCAGATCCATCTGGCTGTCGTGCAACCATTCGCGCAGCGAGCGGCGATTGCCTGGCTCGTGCATCTCCTGCCAGGTTTCCCACATGCTTTGCAGCGCGCGGGAGGCATCGGGTTCCGGGGCGGCAGGCACGGTGTATTCGTTACGCTCAACGCCAATAATGTTAGAGACCAGCACCGTGTGGTGCGCGGTCACCGCACGACCGGACTCGGTGATCACCGTCGGGTGCGGCAGGCCGTTCTCTTCACAGGCATCACCAATCGCCCAGATGATGTTGTTGGCGTATTCGTTCAGGCCGTAGTTAACCGAGCAGTCGGATTGTGAACGGGTTCCTTCGTAATCCACGCCCAGACCGCCGCCGACGTCGAAGCATTGAATGTTGACGCCAAGCTTATGCAGTTCAACGTAGAAGCGCGCTGATTCACGTACGCCAGTGGCGATATCGCGAATGTTCGCCATCTGCGAGCCGAGATGGAAATGCAGCAGTTGCAGGCTGTCCAGATGCCCCGCGTCACGCAGGATCTCCACCAGTTGCAGCACCTGCGTCGCCGCCAGGCCGAATTTGGATTTTTCACCGCCAGAGGACTGCCATTTGCCAGAACCTTGCGACGCCAGACGCGCACGTACGCCAAGGCGCGGCACCACGTTCAGACGCTCGGCCTCTTCCAGCACGATCGCAATCTCGGACATCTTTTCGATGACCAGATAGACCTTGTGGCCCATCTTTTCACCGACCAGCGCGAGACGAATGTATTCACGGTCTTTATAGCCGTTACAGACGATCACGCTGCGGGTCATGCCGGCATGGGCCAGCACCGCCATCAGCTCCGCTTTCGAACCGGCTTCCAGGCCCAGCGGCTCGCCAGAGTGGATCAGCGATTCAATCACGCGACGATGCTGGTTCACCTTGATCGGGTAAACCAGGAAGTAGTCACCGTGGTAACCGTAGGATTCGCGCGCGCGTTTGAACGCGGCGTTAATCGAACGCAGACGGTGTTGCAGGATCTGCGGGAAGCAGAACAAGGCGGGCAGACGTTGCCCCTGCGCTTCGCGGGCTTTCACCAGTTCGGCGAGATCAACGCGCGCCTGCGGCACATCAGGATCCGGGCATACGGTGATGTGTCCCAGTTCGTTGACGTCGTAGTAGTTATTGCCCCACCAGGCAATGTTGTAAGTACGTAGCATCTTGCTGGCTTCCTGGGAGCTCATCGCAACCTCCTGCATGGAACGTAGTACACCCTGTTCGCCTGCTGACGAAGGCGAAACCATTGAAATGTCGTCAGACATAGCGAACCTCAAATTGTCTTATTAAGTGTAAAACAGTTGACTACTATCGCAGTGTAATATTGCGATAACAACCCATAAACGGCGCAGTTCCCCAGCACAGCGTGCTGAGTTTGCGGCCGTGCGACCGGTTTCATGTTCATATCATTGTAAAACACAGACCCGGACTAATTATGACCGTCCGGAGAAACCACGAGAAAACTCTTGTCGGAACAAGAGCGCCCTTGTTCAGTCTTCACAGCGCCTTACCGGCTCTTGAATCCTGAGAAGCGCCGAGATGGGTAGAACATCGGCAGGTTTGCACATTAGAGATGCGGGTTGCGGGAATTAAACGCATGCCAGAACGGCATGACTGATTCAGCGGAAAACGACGGTTCATTCTTTCGTATCACCTCCACGCCAACCTCCTGAGGCCAGCGACAAGCCAAAGCTAATAGTTCACTGCTTAACCCGGCTGGAAGTGGCGTCACGATGATTTTCACCGTGCGCTTTTTTGCATAAGCCGCGCGCGGCGTTTTATACCGATAACCGGGGCAAAATGCAAAATAAAAATGCACACTCTGCCACCGCTGTCAGGAAAATTTTCCAGCGCGATTTCGCTGACGATTGCGACCTGCATCAAAAAAAACTGGCAATCCGATGAATAAATCACCTAAAATAGCCATCCAGATGTTAATCCATCTATACTGATTAACACTCAGACTTCTTGTGGCTATTGACCGCTCCATCAGCGGAATCATCCAGAAAAGCCAACGGATACAAAAGTTTGAGCTTAACGTATTCTCCTTAGGTGAAATAAAACATGGCAAAACACCTCTTTACGTCCGAGTCCGTATCTGAAGGGCATCCAGACAAAATTGCTGACCAAATCTCCGACGCCGTCCTCGACGCGATCCTCGAGCAGGATCCGAAAGCACGCGTTGCCTGTGAAACCTACGTCAAAACCGGCATGGTGCTGGTCGGTGGTGAAATCACTACCAGCGCATGGGTTGATATCGAAGAGATCACCCGTAACACCGTCCGCGAAATTGGCTATGTGCATTCCGATATGGGCTTTGACGCCAATTCCTGCGCCGTATTGAGCGCGATTGGTAAACAGTCCCCGGACATCAACCAGGGCGTTGACCGTGCCGATCCGCTGGAGCAGGGTGCGGGCGATCAGGGCCTGATGTTTGGTTACGCCACCAACGAAACCGACGTGCTGATGCCCGCGCCTGTCACCTACGCGCACCGTCTGGTGCAGCGTCAGGCTGAAGTGCGCAAAAACGGCACGCTGCCGTGGCTGCGCCCGGATGCGAAAAGTCAGGTAACCTTCCAGTACGACGACGGCAAAATCGCCGGTATCGATGCTGTGGTGTTGTCCACGCAACACGCGGAAGACATCGATCAGAAAGCGCTGCAGGAAGCGGTGATGGAAGAGATCATCAAGCCGGTTCTGCCAGCAGAATGGCTGAACGCGTCGACCAAATTCTTCATTAACCCGACCGGACGTTTTGTTATCGGCGGCCCGATGGGCGACTGCGGTCTGACGGGTCGTAAAATCATCGTGGATACCTACGGCGGCATGGCCCGTCACGGTGGCGGTGCGTTCTCCGGTAAAGATCCGTCGAAAGTTGACCGTTCTGCAGCGTACGCGGCGCGTTATGTGGCGAAAAACATCGTGGCGGCCGGTCTGGCTGACCGCTGTGAAATTCAGGTGTCCTACGCCATCGGCGTGGCTGAACCGACCTCCATCATGGTGGAAACCTTCGGGACTGAGAAAGTGCCGAGCGAACAGCTGACGCTGCTGGTACGCGAATTCTTCGATCTGCGTCCGTACGGCCTGATCCAGATGCTGGATCTGCTGCACCCGATTTACAAAGAAACCGCTGCCTACGGTCACTTCGGTCGTGAACATTTCCCGTGGGAAAAAACCGACAAAGCCGCGCTGCTGCGTGACGCTGCCGGTCTGAAATAATTCACCCGCGCAATGCGTTAAACGGCCAGCGAAATGCTGGCCTTTTTTATTGCTGCTATTATTAATCCTGCGCCGCGTTATCTGACTCGCCTGTCGTTTCCTTAAGCATGATGGAAGCGATTACACTGCGTGTTACTTCTGACCCTTTCCGGTTTTCTCTCATTCCAGACATGCAAAATGCGTTGTTACACCGTTTTTCGGTTTACTCTGAAAATGGTTTATTACGCTTCGCTTAATATTAATTAACTGTATGATATAAATAGTTATTTTTATTGACGATTTAAACCACGCAGTGTAACCGATTACACCATTGTGATGTGCATCACACTCGAACCCGTTTTACTGGCCTACCCTTAATATCGACAAAACTGATAATTCAATCGGAGGGCATAATGCCTGGCAATCACAAACAGGGGCGTTCTAACAAGGCGATGACGTTTTTTGTCTGTTTTCTCGCAGCCCTGGCGGGATTACTGTTTGGCCTTGATATTGGTGTCATTGCGGGGGCGTTGCCCTTCATCACCGATGAGTTCCAGATCAATGCGCACACGCAAGAATGGGTTGTGAGTTCGATGATGTTTGGTGCCGCCGTCGGCGCCGTGGGCAGCGGCTGGCTCTCGTACCGCCTCGGGCGTAAAAAGAGCCTGATGATTGGTGCCATTTTGTTTGTCGCGGGCTCGCTGTGCTCTGCTGCCGCACCAAACGTTGAAGTGCTGATTATCTCCCGCGTGCTGTTGGGTCTGGCGGTTGGCGTCGCGTCCTATACCGCACCGCTTTACCTCTCGGAAATTGCGCCGGAAAAAATCCGCGGCAGTATGATTTCGATGTATCAGCTGATGATCACCATCGGGATACTCGGGGCTTACTTATCCGATACCGCCTTCAGCTACAGCGGTGCCTGGCGCTGGATGCTCGGTGTGATTATCATCCCGGCGATCCTGCTATTGATTGGCGTTTTCTTCCTGCCGGACAGCCCGCGTTGGTTTGCGGCGAAACGGCGTTTCCACGATGCCGAACGGGTGCTGTTACGTCTGCGCGACAGCAGCACCGAAGCGCGTAACGAGCTGGAAGAGATCCGCGAAAGCCTGAAGGTTAAACAGACCGGCTGGGCGCTGTTCAGAGAGAACAGCAACTTCCGCCGCGCGGTGTTCCTCGGCGTGTTGCTGCAGGTGATGCAGCAGTTCACCGGCATGAACGTCATTATGTATTACGCGCCAAAAATCTTTGAGCTGGCGGGGTACACCAACACCAACGAGCAGATGTGGGGCACGGTGATCGTCGGCCTGACCAACGTGCTGGCGACCTTCATCGCGATTGGTCTGGTTGACCGCTGGGGCCGTAAACCGACGCTGATCCTTGGCTTCCTGGTGATGGCGGCAGGCATGGGCGTGCTCGGCACCATGATGCACGTTGGCATCCACTCCACCACTGCACAGTATTTTGCCGTGGCGATGCTGCTGATGTTCATCATCGGTTTTGCGATGAGCGCCGGTCCGCTGATTTGGGTGCTGTGTTCTGAGATCCAGCCGCTGAAAGGCCGCGATTTTGGCATTACCTGCTCCACCGCCACTAACTGGATCGCCAACATGATTGTCGGTGCGACTTTCCTGACCATGCTTAACTCGCTTGGCAACGCCAACACCTTCTGGGTGTACGGCGGCCTGAATCTGCTGTTCATTGTCCTGACGCTGTGGCTGGTGCCGGAAACCAAACACGTGTCGCTGGAGCACATCGAACGCAACCTGATGCGCGGTCGTCCTTTACGTGAAATCGGCGCGCACGACTAACTTCCCCCGCTTCCTCCCTTTCGGGAGGAAGCTTCTTATTGCACTCCCCCCGGCATCGAATTATTCTCTGGCGTTATGAAAACCCCGCGTATCCCAATCGCCACTCAGCAGGCTGTTATGCGCTGTCTGCGCGATAAACTGGCTCAGGCCAACCTGAAACTTGGCCGCAACTACCCCGAACCCACACTGGTGTACCATCAACGCGGCACATCGGCGGGCACCGCGTGGCTGGACACCTACGAAATCCGTCTCAACCCCGTTTTGCTGATGGAGAACGGGCAGGAATTCATCGACGACGTTGTCCCTCATGAGCTCGCGCACCTGCTGGTGTGGAAAACCTTTGGCCGCGTTGCGCCCCATGGCAAAGAATGGAAATGGATGATGGAGGATGTGCTCAGCGTTCCCGCCCGGCGCACGCACCGGTTTGAGCTCGGTTCAGTACGCACCAATACCTTCCCCTACCGCTGTAAGTGTCAGCAGCATCAGCTCACCGTCCGGCGGCACAATCGGGTAGTGCGTGGCGAGGCAGTTTATCGTTGCAGACAGTGCGGCGAACCATTGATGTCTGAATAACCGCCAACATTATCAAGAACTTTCATGATCTAACTGATTGCATCCCTGAACATCTTTCGTTACGTTGCGAGCTCGCTTTAAAACGGAGTTTGTGATGTCCCGTACATTGTCTTTTGCCGTTGCCTGCCTGGTGACGGCGTTTTCAGGCCCGCTTTTCGCTGCCGGTATTCACAGTTTTTCGCAGGCCAAAGCCGCTGGTGTGAAGGTGAATGCCGATGTTCCTGGTGATTTTTACTGCGGTTGTAAAATTAACTGGCAGGGAAAAAAAGGCGTCGTGGATCTCGGGTCCTGTGGCTATAAAGTGCGCAAAAATGAAAACCGTGCCAGCCGTATTGAGTGGGAGCACGTGGTTCCCGCGTGGCAGTTTGGCCATCAGCGCCAGTGCTGGCAGCAGGGTGGGCGTAAAAACTGCGCCAAAGATCCCGTTTACCGGCAGATGGAAAGCGATATGCATAACCTGCAGCCCGCCGTTGGCGAGGTGAATGGTGACCGCGGAAACTTTATGTACAGCCAGTGGAACGGCGGCGAAGGTCAGTATGGCCAGTGCGCCATGAAGGTTGATTTCAAAAATAAACGCGCTGAGCCGCCGCCGCGCGCCCGTGGCAGCATCGCCCGCACGTGGTTTTATATGCGCGATCGCTACCAGCTCAGCCTGTCGCGCCAGCAAACGCAGCTGTTCAATGCATGGGCGAAGTTGTATCCGGTTACGGAATGGGAATGCCAGCGGGATGCGCGAATCGCAAAAATACAGGGCAACCATAACCCGTACGTCCAGCGCGCTTGCCAGCTACAAAAGAGCTAACCTACACTAGCGGCCATTGTAAATTCAGAGTCCGGATATCAACAGCTATGCGTATCCCCCGCATTTATCATCCTGAAAGCCTCACTGTGGGCAGCCAGATTGCCCTTTCCGACGATGCAGCCAACCATGTTGGCCGCGTGCTGCGCATGACGACTGGTCAGCAGGTGCAGCTCTTTGACGGCAGTAATCAGGTGTTTGATGCCGACATTATCCAGGCGGATAAGAAAAGCGTTCGGGTCAGCGTTAAGCGCGCTACCCTGGACGATCGCGAGTCTCCACTCCATATTCACTTAGGCCAGGTGATGTCGCGCGGTGAAAAAATGGAATTCACTATCCAGAAATCGATCGAACTTGGTGTAAGCCTCATTACGCCACTGTTTTCTGAACGCTGCGGCGTTAAACTGGACGCTGAACGCCTGAACAAGAAGATCCAGCAGTGGCAGAAAATCGCCATTGCAGCATGCGAACAGTGCGGCCGGAACCAGGTGCCGGAAATTCGCCCGGCGATGGATCTGGAAGCCTGGTGCGCTGAGCAGGATAGCGGCCTGAAGCTGAACCTGCACCCGCGCGCCAGCCAGAGTATCAATACGCTGCCGCTGCCGGTGGAACGCGTGCGTTTGCTGATTGGCCCGGAAGGCGGCCTGTCGGCGGATGAAATCGCCATGACCGCACGCTATCAGTTTACTGATATCCTGCTGGGACCTCGCGTTCTGCGTACAGAAACCACCGCGCTCACCGCCATTACCGCACTGCAAGTGCGCTTTGGCGACCTGGGCTGATGCTTTACAGGAGATGATAATGATTAAGCTCGGCATCGTGATGGATCCCATTGCGAACATCAACATCAAGAAAGACTCCAGCTTCGCTATGCTGCTGGAGGCACAGCGTCGTGGTTACGAACTCCATTATATGGAGATGAACGATCTGTATCTTATCAACGGTGAAGCCCGCGCGCGTACGCGCCAGTTCAGCGTTGAACAGAACTATGACAAATGGTACGAGTTCAGCAGCGAGCAGGATCTGGCGCTCGCCGATCTCGACGTGATCCTGATGCGTAAAGATCCGCCGTTTGATACCGAATACATCTACGCAACCTATATCCTGGAGCGCGCAGAAGAGAAAGGCACACTGATCGTCAACAAGCCGCAGAGCCTGCGTGATTGTAACGAAAAACTGTACACCGCCTGGTTTGCAGACCTGACCCCGGAAACGCTGGTCACCCGCAGCAAAACGCAGCTAAAAGCCTTCTGGCAGAAGCATGGCGATATCATCATGAAGCCGCTGGACGGTATGGGCGGCTCGTCCATTTTCCGGGTCAAAGAAGGCGACCCTAACATTGCGGTGATTGCAGAAACCCTGACCGAGCTGGGCACCCGTTACTGCATGGCGCAAAACTATCTGCCCGCAATCAAAGACGGCGATAAGCGTGTGCTGGTGGTTGACGGTGAACCGGTGCCTTACTGCCTGGCGCGTATCCCACAGGGCGGTGAAACGCGTGGTAACCTGGCGGCCGGTGGACGTGGCGAACCGCGTCCGCTGTCAGAAAGCGACTGGGAAATTGCCCGAAAAGTGGGCCCAACGCTGAAAGCGAAAGGGCTGATCTTCGTCGGTCTTGATATCATCGGTGACCGTCTGACAGAAATTAACGTCACCAGCCCGACCTGCATTCGCGAAATCGAAGCAGAATTTCCGATTTCCATCACCGGTATGCTGATGGATGCTATCGAAAAGCGTCTGGCGAAGTAAACTACGCGGGCGGCAGGGAAACCGCCCGCGCTCGACAGCACCCTTGTTTATCCAGCATACTGGGTGCTGCTTTTTAAAACAGGACACAGAACCTCTGACAATGAATTTACAGCACCACTTTCTTATTGCCATGCCTGCGCTTCAGGATCCGATCTTCCGTCGCTCTGTCGTTTATATCTGTGAATACAATGATGATGGCGCCATGGGGATTATCATCAATAAACCGCTGGAAAATCTTCAGGTTGAAGGCATTCTGGATAAACTGAAGATTGTTCCTGAACCGCGCGATCCTGCCGTTCGTCTGGATAAGCCGGTTATGCTCGGGGGTCCGCTGGCTGAAGATCGTGGTTTTATTCTCCATACGCCGCCGTCTGATTTCTCTTCCAGCATCCGCATTTCCGACAATACCGTGATTACCACCTCCCGCGATGTGCTTGAAACGCTTGGCACCGCAGAGCAGCCGTCTCAGGTGCTGGTGGCGCTCGGTTACTCTTCCTGGGAGAAGGGGCAACTGGAGCAGGAGATCCTCGATAACGCCTGGCTGACCGCGCCGGCAGACCTGAATATTCTGTTCAGGACGCCCATCGCCGACCGCTGGCGTGAAGCGGCAAAGCTTATCGGCATCGATATTCTGACCATGCCAGGTGTGGCGGGGCACGCATAATGAGCGGAACGTTGCTGGCATTTGATTTCGGTACAAGAAGCATCGGAGTGGCGGTAGGTCAGCGCATTACCGGCACTGCGCGTCCGCTGAATGCGCTCAAAGCGCAGGACGGCAACCCGGACTGGAACAGCATTGAGCNNAAAACGTTATCGTCGGCTTACCGTTGAACATGGACGGAACAGAGCAGCCACTGACTGCCCGCGCGCGCAATTTCGCCAACAAAATTCATGGCCGCTTTGGCGTGAAGGTCACGCTGCACGACGAACGCCTGAGCACGGTGGAAGCCAAATCCGGATTGTTTGAGCGAGGTGGCTTCCGGGCGCTCAATAAAGGCAGCGTCGACTCCGCCTCCGCCGTCATTATTCTGGAAAGTTTCTTCGAGCAAGGCTATTAATCCGGGTGCGCCTGCGGCACCCGGTAACCATCACAGTCAGTGACGCAAATGCTCATTCGCCCAGCTCACCGCCTGGGTTCTGTTCTTTACACTCAGCTTGCGGAAAACGTTGTACAGATGAGTGCGGACGGTATTTTCACTGATAAACAGCGCCCGTGCGATATCCATGTTCGTCGCGCCGTGACGTAATTCATTGAGGATTTCGCACTCACGTTCGGTCAGCGGAACACTCATATCGGCGTCAGTATTATTATCTGCCGCATACATCGCCGGATGCATTACGCTCAGTTCTGCCGTCTGTTCGCCATTTAACACGGCACGAATTCCGTCAAATAAGCGCGACTCATCATCGTCATGACGGAATACACCGTATAACGAAGGCCATTGCGCCATTTCGTATAACTCATACTTTTGCGCGCTATTGATAATTAACAAACGAGGCGCGTCCGCCTGCGTGCGAATAAAATCACGCCAGATGCCATTCAGCTTTTTGTTAGATATCGCGATATCAAATAACACCACTACACCTTTTGGCAAACGGTGTGTCAGGGGCTTATTAATATTATGAACCGCTACTGAAATCTGCAGCAGATCGGAAAGGTACGAAGCAAAAGTATTTGCCTGAACAGAAGGATGGGTAATGAGCAGCAGTTGCCGCGCGCTCTGCATTTTCTCCGATACATCAATCATTTAAACTCTCCTTAGTTGACGTTCACCTTCATGGTGGCTAAATGAAGCGAAAGTAAAACATCCAATTTTCACTATTTTCTAAAATAACAGCAAAAATGAAACAATATTTTATAGGAAACATCCTATTTCCATTATCAGGATAGAACGAACGTGCGAGAGTAGTCAAAAGATATCAGCATTTCTTTTGCACCAATCACAACATAATCTAATGCATTGCTCGCAATTTGTTCATCATCACATCCCAAGCCCTCATTTCGAACGCCGGTGTCACATGAGATATTGCTGTAGAAAGAGAATATCCACGCTTTGAAGAATTCGCCATAACGACATAACAACATCAATATTTTTTATGTTTCATTCTATTTCACCGCTTGTATATATTTATATCGATAATGATTTATTGCAATTATCAGATAAAAAAGGCAGCAAACAAAATTGATGACCATCAAGTTCACAGTTTAAATTTTACCTGCGGCAACTCGTTGCTGATAACTCTGCGTAAAGATCTGCATGCCGGACTGTTGCCCGGTCTGCATGACGCCAGGCAACTGGTGCCCTTTCCCTTCGCGAATCAGGTTGGCGACAGCGGGCGTATTCACCAGCAGCTCATACAGTGCCACCCGGCCGCCCTGTTTGTCCGCCACCAGCTTTTGCGCCAGCACCGCACACAGGCCCCCGGCAAGCTGGCTACGCACCTGATCTTTCTCCTGTGCCGGAAAGACATCCACCAGCCTGTCAACCGCTGAGGCGGCGCTGCGGGTATGTAACGTTGCCAGCACCAGATGCCCGGTCTCCGCCGCCGTCAGCGCCAGTTTGATGGTTTCCCGATCGCGAAGCTCGCCGAGCAGGATCACATCAGGATCCTGTCGCAGCGCGGCGCGTAACCCGTCAGCAAAAGATAAACAGTGCGGCCCCAGTTCACGTTGCTGGATCAGACACCGCTCGCTGTGATGAATAAACTCCACCGGATCTTCCAGCGTCAGAATATGCCCGTCCAGATGATGGTTAAGGTGATCCACCATCGCCGCCAGGGTGGTGGATTTCCCGCTGCCGGTCGCGCCAGTCACCAGGATCAGTCCGCTCTCTTCATGCAGCAGATTTTCCAGCGCCGGGGGTGCGGTAAGCGACGCCAGCTGCGGGCACCGTTCCGGCAACAGCCGCAGCGCGAGCGATACCCCCTGCATATTCATAAACGCGCTGGCGCGCAGGCGTTTACCGTCATTTAGCGCGACAGCGAAATCAGCCTGATGACGGGTCTGCCATGCTTCGCGCTGCGCCGCTGAAAGCCAGCCCGCAATTAATGATTCCACATCGAGTGCCGGGATCGGCGCCGGCTCGAGTCGCCCCTGCCGTCGCCAGCGCGGCGGTCTGCTACTGCACAGGTGTAGATCCGAGACGTTATGCTTTACACTAAGCTCCACAATTTCTTGTATATCCATATACCCACCAGGAAAAATGAACGACATTGCGCATAACCTGGCACAGGTCCGGGACAAAATCCTGAGTGCTGCTGCACGATGCGGCCGCGATTCAGAAGAAGTTACGCTGCTTGCAGTCAGTAAAACAAAACCTGCGAGCGCCATCGAAGAAGCCATTGCGGCGGGTCAGCGCGCATTTGGTGAAAACTACGTTCAGGAGGGGGTGGATAAGATCCGCTACTTTCAGGAAGCCGGCCACCGCGATTTGCAGTGGCACTTTATTGGCCCGTTGCAGTCCAACAAAAGCCGTCTGGTGGCAGAGCATTTCGACTGGTGTCATACCGTTGATCGTCTGAAAATCGCCACCCGACTGAGCGAACAGCGGCCTGCAGATAAGCCGCCGCTCAACGTGCTGATCCAGATTAATATCAGTGACGAGCAGAGCAAATCCGGGATCCCACTCGCATCACTGGATGCGCTGGCGGCGGAAATCGTCGAGCTGCCAGGCATTCAGCTTCGTGGTCTGATGGCCATTCCAGCGCCGGAAACCGAGTATGAAAGGCAGTTTGCTGTTGCCCGACAAATGGCAGTAGCATTTGCCGAACTGAAAACACGCTACCCGACGGTCGATACACTCTCGCTGGGCATGTCGGATGATATGGACGCGGCCATCGCGGCAGGTAGCACTATGGTACGCATCGGCACCGCCATTTTTGGTGCGCGCGATTACACAAAAAAATAAAGGAAACTGAGGAACGCCATGATTACCTTGTCCACTTTGTTAGCTCTGGTTCTCCAGATTTACACGATGGTGCTGTTGCTTCGTATCTGGATGCAGTGGGCACGGTGTGATTTTTACAATCCCTTTTCCCAGTTCATCGTGAAAGTCACCCAGCCTGTTGTCGGGCCGCTGCGCCGCATTCTGCCTTCGATGGGGCCAATTGACAGCGCCTCGCTGCTGATTGCGCTGATCCTGTGCGCCATTAAAGGCTTTTTCTGCCCGTACGTTTCTGTCGGCGGTGCCGCCATCGCGATTGCCGCGCTGCTGGTGCTGGTCAAAACGCTGGGGTCGTTGATCTTCTGGGTACTGCTGGCAATGGCAATCATGAGCTGGGTCAGCCAGGGCCGCAGCCCGGTAGAATATGTGCTGATGCAACTGGCGGATCCGCTGCTGCGCCCGATCCGCAACTTCCTGCCGTCAATGGGCGGCATCGACTTTTCCCCGATGATCCTCGTACTGCTGATGTATGTCATTAACATGGGTGTCGGCGAATTGCTGACCAACCTCTCCATGCCGCTGGCCATCATCTGGAGCTGGGCTTGAGTGCTGTCATCCCTTCGAACGACGGGCTGGTGCTTCGGCTGTACATTCAGCCGAAAGCCAGCCGGGACAGCATCGTGGGCGTGCATGGCGACGAATTAAAAGTCGCCATCACCGCCCCGCCGGTTGACGGTCAGGCCAACGCGCACCTGATAAAATTCCTCGCAAAACAGTTTCGGGTAGCCAAAAGCCAGGTCATCATTGAAAAAGGCGAACTTGGTCGTCATAAGCAAGTTAAAATCATCGATCCGCAAAACATCCCGACTGACGTCGCGGCGCTGATAAATTAGGATATCCCATGCAAAAAGTTGTCCTCGCCACCGGTAACGCCGGTAAAGTGCGTGAACTGGCTACGCTGCTTAGCGATTTTGGCCTCAATATTGTTGCTCAGACGGAGCTCGGCGTAGATTCGGCTGAAGAAACAGGCCTGACGTTTATTGAAAACGCGATTCTGAAAGCGCGCCATGCAGCGCAGATCACCGGCCTGCCGGCGATTGCCGACGACTCCGGTCTGGCGGTTGATGCGCTTGGCGGCGCGCCGGGGATTTACTCCGCACGCTACTCAGGCGTGGATGCCACCGACCGTGAGAATCTGGAAAAGCTGCTGGAAACGCTGAAAGATGTCCCGGACGGACAGCGCCAGGCGCAGTTCCATTGTGTGCTGGTTTACCTGCGTCATGCCGACGATCCTACTCCGCTGGTGTGCCATGGCCGCTGGCCGGGCGTCATTACCCGCGAACCTGCCGGTCAGGGCGGCTTTGGCTACGATCCGATTTTCTTTGTACCGTCAGAAGGTAAAACCGCCGCCGAGCTGACCCGCGAAGAAAAAATCGCCATTTCCCACCGGGGTCAGGCACTGAAAACGTTACTGGAAGCTTTACGCAATGGCTGATTTACCGCCGCTGAGTCTTTACATTCACATTCCGTGGTGCGTGCAGAAATGCCCGTACTGCGACTTTAACTCGCACGCGCTGAAGGGCGAAGTGCCGCACGACGACTACGTTCAGCATCTGTTGCGCGATCTGGACGCGGACGTGCCATACGCGCAGGGTCGCGAAGTAAAGACGATTTTCATCGGTGGGGGTACGCCGAGCCTGCTTTCCGGCGAGGCCATGCAGACCCTGCTCGACGGCGTTCGCGCCCGTCTGCGTCTTGCTGCGGATGCGGAAATCACCATGGAAGCAAACCCCGGCACGGTTGAGGCAGACCGCTTCACCGACTACCAGCGCGCAGGGGTGAATCGCATTTCCATCGGCGTGCAAAGCTTCAGCGAAGCCAAACTGCAGCGTCTGGGGCGCATTCACGGGCCGGAAGAGGCAAAACGTGCCGCACGGCTGGCGAGCGGTCTCGGACTGCGTAGCTTTAACCTCGATCTGATGCACGGCTTGCCGGATCAACGTCTCGACGAAGCGCTGGATGACTTGCGCCAGGCTATCGAACTGAACCCGCCGCACCTTTCCTGGTATCAGCTTACCATTGAGCCGAACACGCTGTTTGGTTCACGCCCACCGGTACTGCCTGACGACGATGCGCTGTGGGATATCTTCGAGCAGGGCCACCAGCTCCTGACGGCGGCAGGTTATCAGCAATATGAAACCTCGGCGTATGCGAAACCGGGCTACCAGTGCCAGCATAATCTCAACTACTGGCGCTTTGGCGACTATCTTGGGGTTGGCTGCGGCGCACATGGCAAAGTGACGTTCCCTGACGGTCGTATTCTGCGCACCGCCAAAACGCGTCACCCGCGCGGCTATATGGAAGGTCGTTATCTTGAACGCCAGCACGACGTGGCAGCGGCAGACAAACCGTTCGAATTCTTTATGAACCGTTTTCGTCTGCTTGAGCCAGCGCCACGCGCCGAGTTCACCCGCTACACCGGCTTAACGGAAGCGGTGATTCGCCCGCAAATCGACGAGGCGCTGGCGCAGGGGTATCTCACCGAGTGCGAGCAATTCTGGCAGATCACCGTGCACGGTAAGCTGTTCCTCAACTCGCTGCTTGAGCTGTTCCTCGCCGACGAAGAGTAAGCTAGTGAATAACGCCGTTTCGACGCAGATAAGAGATATCGCGATCCCAGCGTTCTAAACGGCGCTGCAGCTCTTCACTGTTGACGCTCAGCTTCACCAGTTCAGCATTCAGTTCGCCCTGCTTGTGCCACAACGGCTGGAGCGCTTTATCCCGCGCCGCCATTTCGTCTTTGATCTTGTTGCTCATGATCTTGTGCTGAACCGAATACTTGCGCTGCTGGTCGCTCAGGGCGATATCCCGCGCCTTGCGTAGCGGTGTCGCATCGCAGTCCGTTTTTTTCTGGCAGGCCGCCAGCGCAGGCTCGTAAACCGTGGCGTTGTAATTATTTTCAAACTTCAGCGGATCGTTGTCGCGGCTAAACTGATACAGCTCCTGAAACAGCGCGGTTTGCACATCGTTCCGGCTCAGCGGCTTGCCGTTTTTATCCTCACCCCAGCTGGCATTGATTTGCCGTTCAAGCGTCTCGATTTCCTGCTCAAGCTCTTTTTGCCGGGTCAACGATACCTGCTGTTTTGCTTTCAGCGCGGCAAAGTCGGCGTTAATTTTCGCCAGCCGCGCATCGAAACCAAAGTCGTTCACGATGAGGTATTTATCCTGATTGTTCACGTCCTCCAGCGGATGACCGACGTTTTTCGCCGCCGCCTGCATGGAAAGGAACGATGTCGTCCAGCCGGATTCTGGCGTGCCGGTCGCGGTCATCATGGCGGAAAATTTCACCGGCTTGCCTTTGGTCCAGGTTTTTTCCACCAGCTGGTAATCCGCCGCCATGCCGACGATGGCGTACAGATCTTCCGTCGCCGACATATCACCTTTTACCGAATACGTCGCCTGATTGCCGCGCGCGTCGAGGGGTTCGAGGGTGATAGCGTCAAGATGAAAGAGGCCATTGTACTGTTCGCTGAACTGCTGGCTCAGCACCGGATAAGTGGGGGCATGAGTGTCTGCCGACGCCGCCAGAGAGGCAAAGAAGAGCAGCGATGCGGTTACGATTCCCTGTATTTTCACGAAGGTATCCTTGTGGAAGTTGAATGACTCCGCACAGGATAAAGGATGCGTCCCGTCGGGACGGGTAAATGAATTCTGAATTAGCGGCTTTCTGTCCGGAAACAGAAAGCCGCTCAATTGACTACTTAAGGGTGCCTACCAGCGCTTTGCGACTGTCTTCCAGCGACACCACACGCGCGCAGACGTCTTTACCGAACTTCTGGAAATCATCTTCCTGGGTTTTCCATTCGTTCTGAATCGCGGTCTGCAAACCGCCGAGGCTGCCAAGCACACCCTGCAGCGGATTGCCGCCGCCTTTGAGCACCGCTTTGGCACCGACTTCGTTGATGCTGTCCTGCAGGATGCCACCCATCGCCTGATTTACCAGTTGCTGACCATCGGCACGCACCTGATCGATCGCTTTATAGTGGAACGTCAGGCCATCGCTGCGATGCTCAATGATGCGGTTCATCTGCTCTTTCAACTGGGCATCGAGTTTGGTCAGGCGACCGCGCATGCTGCTGCTTTCACCGACCTGCTCAGAGATGATTTTATCCAGCGCCACGCGGCTTTTTTCGACGCGGGAGCGGGCGCCTTCATCAATCCACGGCAGCGCGCTGCGTAAATCGGTCTGGTAATCTTTCGCCTGCTCACGCTGGGCTGCGGAGAGGTTGTACTGTTTGCCGTTGTACATCACGTTGCCGTCCGGCGTGATGACCAGGTTGCCGTTCTCCCCTTTCACCTGGACGGTTTGCGGGCTCAGAATTACATCGTCACGCGGGGTGACGCTGCATTGATAATCGGCCTGGGCGGCGAACGTCGTTAGCATCAGAGCCGCAGCCAGCAGCGTAGTNNCAAGACAAAACGGGCCGGCATGTGCCGGCCCTTTCGTTAACTTAGTCCCACCAGACGTCGAAAAGTTCGCTGATGCGTACATCTTCGAATTTGCGGTCTTCCAGCCACTTGCGGATTATGGCCTGATGCTCCTCGGTGCATTTACCGATTTCCTGCATGCAGATAAGCCCTTCCCAGGCCAGGTAGCCGCTGCCGTCAAACGCCAGTTTGTTAGGCTCAATGACCTCATTGATGAAGTCATCAACGGTTTTATCAATGATTTCTTCGTTTGAGCCTTCCGGAAAACGCCACGCGACCGAAAATCCTAATTCCTGGAATTCGTCGATGTGCATTTTCTTACGCAGACGACGGCTACGGTTCTTTGCCATTATTTCACCCTCTCGAACATTAAGTCCCATACGCCGTGACCAAGACGATGGCCACGTTGTTCAAATTTGGTTACCGGACGTGATTCCGGGCGCGGTACATAGTCGTTGCTTTCTGACAGGTTTTTATAGCCATCCAGCGAGGACATCACTTCCAGCATATGCTCCGCATACGGCTCCCAGTCGGTCGCCATGTGGAATACACCACCGAGCTTCAGCTTGCTTTTGACCAGTTCAGCAAACGGTCCCTGAACGATACGGCGTTTATTATGACGTGCTTTGTGCCACGGGTCAGGGAAAAAGAGCTGCACCATGTTCAGAGAATTGTCAGGAATCATTTTATGCAGTACTTCCACCGCGTCGTGACACATTACCCGCAGGTTCTCAACGCCCTCTTCGTGCGCAGAGCTGAGGCAGGCGCCGACACCCGGGGAATGCACTTCGATGCCGAGGAAATTCTGTTCCGGCTTCGCTTTCGCCATCGCCACCAGCGACGCGCCCATACCAAAACCAATCTCCAGCGTGACCGGCGCGCAGCGGCCAAACAGGGTATCGAAATCAACCGGTTGTTCGCTGAATTCGACGCCCATCACCGGCCAGTAGTTATCCAGCGCATGCTGTTGCCCTTTCGTCAGGCGCCCCTGGCGGCGGACAAAGCTACGGATACGGCGCAGCGGGCGACCGTTTTCATCAAATTCCGGTGAGATGACGTCGTTATTCATAAAAATTATGTCTACTTGTGAGAATGTTCGGGAAACGGGCATTATCCAAAGTTAGGGAGAGTATGCAAGCATGGGAAAGATCCTGTTTACACCGCCGGGGCGCTGTGCTGGAATTTGCCTCCCTGATAATGCGAATCGATAACCATGCAAGCCTCTCAATTTTCAGCCCAGGTGCTGGACTGGTACGACAAATACGGGCGTAAAACCCTGCCCTGGCAAATTGAAAAAACGCCTTATAAAGTCTGGCTGTCTGAGGTCATGCTGCAACAGACGCAGGTGACAACGGTTATCCCCTACTTTGAGCGTTTTATGGCGCGTTTCCCCACCGTTACCGACCTGGCTAACGCGCCGTTAGATGAAGTGCTGCACCTGTGGACCGGGCTCGGCTACTACGCCCGCGCGCGCAATCTGCATAAAGCGGCGCAGCAGGTCGCCACGCTGCATCACGGTAAATTTCCGGAAACGTTTGAAGAGGTTGCCGCGCTGCCAGGCGTCGGACGTTCGACGGCGGGTGCGATTCTTTCGCTTTCGCTCGGAAAACACTTCCCCATTCTTGACGGCAACGTGAAGCGCGTGCTGGCGCGTTGTTACGCCGTCAGCGGCTGGCCGGGGAAGAAAGAGGTGGAAAACCGTCTGTGGGAGATTAGCGAACAGATCACGCCCGCCAACGGCGTTGAGCGTTTCAACCAGGCGATGATGGATCTCGGGGCGATGATCTGTACCCGCTCTAAACCGAAGTGCGAACTCTGCCCGCTCAATACGCTTTGCGTCGCACACGCCAACAACAGCTGGACGCAGTATCCGGGGAAAAAGCCGAAGCAAACATTGCCAGAACGCACCGGTTATTTCCTGATCATGCAGCATGACGACGAGGTGTTTCTCCAGCAGCGTCCGCCGGTGGGGTTATGGGGCGGCCTGTTCTGTTTTCCGCAGTTTGAGAGCGAAACCGCCCTTCGCGAGTGGCTGGCGCAGCGGGGAATAAAATCAGATAATCTTATGCAACGTAACGCGTTTCGCCATACATTCAGCCACTTCCATCTGGATATTGTGCCGATGTGGCTTGATGTGCACTCCGTCTCCGCATGCATGGATGAAGGCAGCGCTCTCTGGTATAACTTAGCCCTGCCACCGTCCGTTGGGCTGGCGGCACCCGTGGAGCGTCTGTTACAGCAGTTACGCGCCGGGGCACTGGTGTAGTCCCTGGCCGAAGAAGAGGATTTATCATGAGCAGAACCATTTTTTGTACGTTCCTGCAGCGCGACGCTGAAGGTCAGGATTTCCAGCTTTACCCGGGCGAGATCGGCAAACGGATCTACAACGAGATCTCCAAAGAAGCCTGGGCACAGTGGCAGCATAAGCAGACCATGCTGATCAACGAGAAAAAGCTCAACATGATGAACCCGGAGCACCGCAAGCTGCTTGAGCAGGAAATGGTTAACTTCCTGTTTGAGGGCAAAGAGGTGCATATCGAAGGCTATACGCCGCCGGAAAAATAAGAAGCCCCGCGGGGCTTTAAACTCAACAACACGCACTCCCGGAATGATGAAAAAACTCTTAGCGCTAGCCCTGATTGCGCCGTTGCTTGTGTCGTGTTCCGGCTCGAAAAAAGGTGATTCGTATAACGAAGCCTGGGTCAAGGACACCAACGGATTTGACATTCTGATGGGGCAATTTGCCCATAACATTGAAAACATCTGGGGATACAACGAAGTTCTGGTGGCGGGCCCGAAGGACTACGTTAAGTATACCGATCAGTATCAGACCCGCAGCCACATCAACTTTGATGCGGGTACCCTCACCGTTGAGACCATCGCTGGTACCGAGCCGGCCGCGCGTCTGCGCCAGACGATCATCAAAACCCTGCTGATGGGCGACGATCCGGGTTCGATCGACCTCTATTCAGACGCCGACGATATCCAGATCTCCAAAGAGCCATTCCTGTACGGCCAGGTCGTGNCGGGGAGCCGATCCGCTGGGAGTGGCGCGCCGCACGCTTTGCCGACTGGCTGCTGCAAAACCGCATGAAGAGCCGCAGCAACGGCCTGCATGTGATCTACAGCATCACCATTAACCTGGTGCCGAACCACCTCGACAAACGTGCGCATAAATATCTTGGCATGGTGCGCCAGTCCGCGCGTAAATACGGCATCGACGAGTCGCTGATTCTGGCGATTATGCAGACCGAATCCTCCTTTAACCCCTATGCGGTCAGTCGTTCAGACGCGCTGGGCCTGATGCAGGTGGTTCAGCACAGTGCGGGTAAAGATGTGTTCCGTGCGCAGGGGAAATCAGGGACGCCGAGCCGCAGCTATCTGTTTGATCCGGCAAGCAACATTGATACCGGCACCGCCTACCTGGCGATACTGAATAATGTTTATCTCTCCGGGATCGACAACCCGACCTCGCGCCGCTATGCGGTGATCACTGCCTACAACGGCGGTGCCGGCAGCGTACTGCGGGTCTTCTCCGACGATAAAATCCGTGCCGCAAGCATTATCAACAGCATGGCGCCTGGCGATGTCTACCAGACGCTGACGACTCGCCACCCGTCCGCGGAATCGCGTCGCTATTTGTATAAGGTGAACAGCGCGCAGAAGGGCTATCGCCGGAAATAACCGTCAGCACCATTCCCCTCTCCCGGCGGAGAGGGGAATGCGTATCAGGCCTCAGCGCGCTTCAGCATGTAACCGTACAGACGCTTGATGCCATCGGCGTCTTTTTCGCTGTACACACCTTGTAGCTCCGGCGAGAAGCCCGGCAGCAGATTGACGCCCTCTTCCAGCGCCAGGAAGTAACGCAGTACCGCTCCACCCCAGATTTCGCCCGGTACCACGCAAAGGACACCCGGCGGATACGGCAGCGCGCCTTCGGCAGCGATCCGCCCTTCGGCCTCACTCAGACGCACCAGTTCAACATTGCCGCGAATAAACTCGCGGTTGGCGTCCTGCGGATTCATCACCACCGGTGGCAGGCTGGCTTTGCGGAACATCGCTTTTTGCAGATCCTTCACCGCAAAGCTGACGTAAAGATCGTGCATCTCCTGGCACAGCTGGCGAAGGGTGTAGTCGCGATAGCGCACCGGATATTTTTGATAAATCGTCGGCAGCACCACCGACAGCGGCGTATCGTCTTCAATATGCTGCTCAAACTGCGCCAGCATCGCCACCAGTTGCGCCAGTTTCTCCGGGCTTTCGGCTGGTGTCAGCAGGAAGAGGATCGAATTCAGATCGCACTTCTCCGGCACGATGCCGTTTTCACGCAGGTAGTTCGCAAGAATAGTCGCCGGGATGCCAAAATCGGTGTATTCCCCGGTTTGCGCATCAATACCCGGCGTCGTCAGCAGCAGTTTGCAGGGATCGACAAAGTACTGATCCTGCGCGTAGCCTTCAAAACCATGCCAGCGTTCGCCTGGACCAAAACTGAAGAAGCGACGTTCCCGAGCAATAGCTTCCGTGGGGTGATCCTGCCACGGTCGCCCCGCCACCTCTGGTGGAATAAACGGCTTGATCATCTTGCAGTTAGCGACGATCGCCTTGCGCGCCTCGATCCCCATCTCAACGCATTCTGCCCACAGCCGCCGCCCGCTCTCGCCTTCATGGATTTTCGCGTTGACGTCCAGTGCCGCGAACAGCGGATAAAACGGGCTGGTGGAAGCATGCAACATATACGCATTATTCAGCCGCTTGTATGGGCAGAAACGCGCCTGGCCGCGGATATGGTTATCTTTTTTATGGATCTGTGAGGTTTGCGAGAAGCCCGCCTGCTGTTTGTGTACCGACTGAGTGACGAAAATCCCCGGATCGTTCTCGTTAAGATCCAGCAGCAACGGCGAACAGTCAGCCATCATGGGAATGAATTGTTCGTAACCCACCCACGCCGAGTCAAACAGGATGTAGTCACAGAGATGACCAATTTTGTCGACCACCTGGCGGGCGTTATAAATGGTGCCATCGTAGGTGCCGAGCTGGATCACCGCCAGGCGGAACGGACGTGACTCCTCCGCTTTCTCAGGCGCAACCTCGCTAATCAATTCACGAAGATAAGATTCATCAAAACAGTGTTCATCAATCCCGCCAATAAAGCCGAACGGGTTGCGCGCCGCTTCGAGATACACCGGCGTCGCCCCTGCCTGAATCAATGCACCGTGATGGTTCGACTTGTGATTATTACGATCGAACAACACCAGATCGCCACGCGTCAGCAGCGCGTTAGTGACCACTTTATTCGCCGCCGAGGTGCCGTTCAGCACGAACCAGGTTTTATCGGCGTTAAACACTTTCGCCGCGTATTTCTGCGCGTGCTTCGCGGCGCCTTCGTGGATCAGCAGATCGCCGAGTTTGACGTCGGCATTACACATGTCAGCGCGAAAAATATTCTCGCCAAAGAAATCATAGAACTGACGCCCGGCAGGATGCTTTTTGAAAAACGCGCCGTGCTGGTGCCCCGGGCAGGCAAAGGTGCTGTTGCCCATCTCAACGTACTGNNAAACACCCGCGCCTGCCACATCGGTGAAATCGGTGCTGTCCAGCGCCACCACATCCCGGTGCGTGGAGAGTCGGGAAACCAGCGCGTGGCTGGCAGCTATTTTCATTGATTTCATAAGCAAATAGACCCGTTTCGGGGAAATGAAAGAGGATTAATCAACGGTGGTACTTCGTTAGCTTCACCGCATGGGGATCATAGAAAGCAATGCGGAAGTGTGGGATAACCTACGCTGGTGCGCGCATGGGTGCTGGCAAATGCGTAATGAAGTGGTCATCACTGTCGGCCCCATCTCTGGAAAGGAGTAAACTTGCGCAATCATGGCACCTTTCATGTATGGGTGCAAGATGCATTGTTTATGCAAATCCACTGGGTTTGATCCCCATGCGTTGGGGTATTGATGCAATAATAATGCAGCTATAGCGAGTAATTAACAGGAGTTTCTTTTGGTTATTGGCCCTTTTATTAATGCGGGTGCCGTCCTGTTGGGCGGTGTGCTGGGCGCCGTACTGAGCCAGCGCCTGCCGGAACGCATTCGCGTTTCCATGACGTCCATTTTTGGCCTGGCGTCGTTGGGTATTGGAATTTTGCTGGTTATTAAATGCGCGAATTTGCCAGTAATGGTACTCGCAACGCTGGTAGGTGCGCTGATTGGCGAGTTTTGCTATCTCGAAAAAGGCATCAACACTGCGGTGGGTAAAATCCAGCAGTTGATGATGAAATCCGGCGGCAAACGCAGCGGCGCGCACGGCACCCATGAAACGTTTATCCAGAGCTATGTCGCGATCATTATTCTCTTTTGCGCCAGCGGCACCGGGATTTTCGGTGCCATGCGCGAAGGGATGACTGGCGATCCCAGCATTCTGATTGCGAAGTCTTTTCTCGATTTCTTCACCGCGACGATCTTCGCCTGCTCACTGGGCATCGCGGTTGCGGCGATCTGCGCGCCGATGCTGGCGATCCAGCTGTCGCTGGCAGTTTGCGCGTCGATGATCCTGCCGATGACCACGCCAATGATGATGGCCGATTTCACTTCTGTGGGGGGGTTGTTACTGGTGGCGACCGGCTTGCGCATCTGCGGCATCAAGATGTTCGCGGTAGTGAATATGCTGCCTGCGCTGGTACTGGCAATGCCGCTTTCCGCCGCCTGGACCGCCTTTTTTGCCTGAGCCTTCGTGCAAACAGGCGAAAGTGGTGATAGATTGTGCAGTCTGCAATGAAAATCGCAAATTTCATTGACGAAGCGGAGCGAATCAGGTTTAATGCGCCCCGTTGCCCGGATAGCTCAGTCGGTAGAGCAGGGGATTGAAAATCCCCGTGTCCTTGGTTCGATTCCGAGTCCGGGCACCACTCATTCAGAACCCTCGCTTAGGCGGGGGTTTTTGCTTTTAGCCCATGCATCAGTCCTGGTTCTGGTTACTGCTTATTGGCGTCATCCAGATTTTTTTTTGCTATTTTCAACAGAAATAAATATAAAACGATGAAGATGCAAAAATAACACTTCGGATTTGAAATCAAAAACACCATTACCATCAACAAACACGAAATGTAATGGATTCATACACACACCCAGCTTGAATTATAATATTTCAACATTCCCTTTTTTATTTTTTTGTTTTGCCAACCACTGATGACAAAAACAAAATAATGACTATCCATACAAACATCCCTACTACCTTCGCTGGCCAAAGGTCAAGCATGGATATGCAAGATATACTCCCCACAATCAGTAACGGCCCTGAAAGCAGCTCAAAAACACCACTAGATACATTGATTCTTTTAGACAGTATTTTACTAAAACATAGGGTGAATACATAAACAATGCAAAATGTCATAACGATGGCAATTATTTTTTCCTGCCAGGTATCAAACATAAATAGAAAAATCAAGCAAAGGCTAATAATAAATGTGCTGATAGCCACATTAAATATCTCGACAAGATACCTGATAATATTATTTAAAATATTCACATTATGTCACCTTGAAATAACAAAATTACTTGTTTTTAATTTATCACTTACACTTTCCATTATTTAATTTGCCACAGTTATGAATTAGCCGTTATTATCACCATTGATTATATTTATAAAATGTAGCTTATGTTTATCCTAAAACAATGGTATGCTGCCACCTGATTATCCTTGGCTTTTATTTACTCGACAGGAAACTTATTATCATATGAAACCGCATGAATCATTAAGATGCACACATGTCGCATTTCCTCAGCATTAGCATTGATCACAAAAATGCTTTTATGCCATTCATTTATATCTTCATTGTTTAATGCTGAAAGGATACAGAACAACAAGATGTAAAAGACAACTCCTTTTTTCTTTTCTGCTCATCCGATTTTGTACTTTAAAAATCATGAGATAAATAGTCATTATGAAGGCACCTGAAATCTTTAAGTAGTCTACAAATAGATATCACCACATGTTTTTATGAAATGAATTGACCAAGTAAATGTTCCCTTCTACTTCAACTTGAAATCAACCGCCGAAATGGATTGTCGAGTGGAAATCAATCCAAGGTTTAGAGAGGAGGGTAATTATGTTCAGATCACACAGACAAACTGCTGTAACAGAAAATCAGCTCTGTAGGTACAGCGTTACGTATTCATCTTGGGAGATGGCAGGCGCCGGAAACTTCGGCGGTAGCATTCCCAAAAATGAGCGTAACGCTTCTGTAAGCCCAAACATTAAAACATTTTCCTGTTCACGTCAGGGAGGAATTTATGTCGTTAGAAGGGTTGCGCTTTACTCTGGAAGTGGATGGTCAGGAACCGGATATTTTCGCTGTTGTCAGCTTTGCGTTAAAACAGGATTATTCATGCCCGTTTACCCTTGAGGTTGATGTCGCCAGTGATTCCTTCAGACAAACCGCAGATACGTTACTCGAAAAGAACGCCACACTGACTCTCTGGCAGGGACAAACGGTACTGCGTTATGTCAGCGGGGTCATCGCCACTTTCGGGACGAAAGAGAATAATGGCTGGCAGATGCTCTATCGCTTCGTCATTCACCCTCCCCTCTGGCGCTCTGCCCTGCGGCAGAACTTCCGTATCTTCCAGCAGCAGGATATCCTGACCATATCCGACATCCTGCTACGAGAAAACGGCGTCACCGACTGGACAGACCGGTTTAATGAAGACCATCCGACCCGTGAATTCTGCGTACAGTATGGTGAGTCTGACCTCGCCTTTCTGACCCGTCTGTGGGCAGAAGAAGGCATCTTCTTTTTTGACCGGCCTTCCCGGGATTCACCACAACAAAAGCTGTCACTGTGCGATAACGTCGCCGGACTGCACCAGATACCTGACCNGTGGTGCCGAAACGGCTGTCTGCGAGAGTAATTCGCCCGGACTGTGGCCGGGAACCCGCTTTACCCTTGCCGGCCATCCGTCTGTCAGTCTTAACCGGGAGTGGCAGGTGCCCGGGATTCACCACAACAAAAGCTGTCACTGTGCGATAACGTCGCCGGACTGCACCAGATACCTGACTCCATCACGTTTAACCCGAACGCGACCACGGAAGCCACTAAAGAGCACATCAGCGTGTTCCGCTATGAAGCCACCGTCAGCCCCTCTTCTGTGCAGAGCCAGGACTACACCTTTAAAGTCCCCGACTGGCCGGGCATCTATGACCATGAGGCCGACAGCCTGAACGGACAACGGGCACAGTATGAGATTTTTGATTATCCGGGCCGCTTCAAGGATGAGCAGCACGGCCAGAACTTCACCCGCTACAAAATGGAAGGCTGGCGCAGTGGTGCCGAAACGGCTGTCTGCGAGAGTAATTCGCCCGGACTGTGGCCGGGAACCCGCTTTACCCTTACCGGCCATCCGTCTGTCAGTCTTAACCGGGAGTGGCAGGTAACGAGCAGCTCGCTGACAGGTATACAGCCCCAGGCTCAGCATGGCAGTCAGGGCGCGGGAACCTCACTCACTAACCATTTCACCGTCATACCCGCAGAGCGGACCTGGCGCGCCAGACCACAACAAAAACCGAAAGTGGACGGCCCGCAGAGTGCAGTGGTTACCGGTCCGGACGGTGAAGAAATCTTCTGTGACGAGCATGGCCGGATACGGGTGAAATTTCTGTGGGACCGCTATCACGGCGGAACGGAGGACAGCTCCTGCTGGATAAGGGTCTCTCAGGCCTGGGCCGGAACCGGCTTCGGCAACCTCGCCATTCCCCGCGTGGGTCAGGAAGTCATTGTCGATTTCCTCAACGGCGACCCGGATCAGCCCATCGTGATGGGCCGCACCTACCACGAAGATAACCGCTCGCCGGGTGACCTGCCGGATACGAAAACGAAGATGACCATTCGGTCAAAAACCTATAAAGGCGACGGTTTTAATGAGCTGAGCTTTGAGGATGCAACAGGCCAGGAGCAGGTCTATATCCATGCGCAAAAAAACATGGATACCGAAGTGCTCAATAACCGCACCACCGACGTGAAAGTGGACCATACCGAAACCATTGGCGGTAACCAGAGTATTACCGTGAAGCAGAACCAGGTGCAAACGGTGGTGCAGAACCAGAAAGAGACCGTGGGGCAGAACCAAAGTATTACTGTCGGTCTGAACCAGGCAGAAACGGTGGGGGTGGTCCGTGCATTGACGGTGGGGGTGGCGTACCAGACCACGGTGGGCGGCGTGATGAACACCTCAGTGGCGCTGACACAGTCCTCTCAAGTAGGGATACAAAAGTCGTTGCTGGTCGGTAAGGGTTATAACGTCAGTGTCGGGGAGAACGTCACCTTTACTGTGGGCAAAAGCAAAACCGAGAGTACCGGCAAGGTGGCCGTCTATTCAGCCGGGGAACATCTGGAGCTACGTTGCGGACAAGCCCGGCTGGTGCTGACGCAAGACGGCAAAATATTTCTTAACGGCACTGCGATTAACCTCCAGGGTATGCAGACCATCAGCGGCGACGCTCTGATGATCAACTGGAACTGCGGCATTGCAGAAGACCCACCGAAAGCACCGCAAGAAAACAGCAGCTCGTCGCCGGATATGCGGCAGTACTGAACCAGCCACAGTACAAAAACGATAAATAAAAAATAAGCATTACATTCAGCAAAAAAGAAGGACTGGAGTATGATCGGAAAACCGGCAGCCCGTCAGGGTGACAGCACCATGACAGGTGGCCCAATAATCCAGGGCTCGGCGGGGGTGATGATTGGCGCACCGACCGGCGTGGCCTGTTCGGTCTGTCCGGGTGGCATGACCTCCGGCAACCCGGTCAATCCGCTGCTGGGCGCAAAAGTACTGCCCGGCGAAACCGATATCGCCCTGCCCGGCCCGCTGCCGTTTGTGCTCTCGCGTACCTACAGCAGCTACCAGACCAGAACGCCTCCCCCGGTGGGTATATTTGGCCCCGGCTGGAAAGCGCCCTCTGATATCCGCCTGCAGATACATGATGCGGAACTGATACTCAATGACAACGGCGGGCGCAGTATTCATTTTCACCCGCTGTTTCCGGGGGAAACGGCCTTCAGCCGCAGCGAGTCTTTCTGGCTGGCGCGAGGTGGCGTCCCGTCGTTGCACGAAAGTAACCCGCTGTATGCGCTCTGGCAGCAGCTTACGCAGGATATTCGTGTCTGCCCACATATATACCTTGCGACCAACAGTCTGCAGGGGCCGTGGTGGATCCTGGGCTGGTCTGAGCGTGTTCCCGGGCCGGATGAAGCGCTGCCCGCCCCGTTGCCACCGTACCGGGTGCTGACCGGTCTGGCGGACAGTTACGGGCGGACAATGACTTTCCATCGTGCCGCATCCGGCGCATTCTCCGGTCACATTACCGCCGTGACAGACGGTGCAGGCCGTAACTTCCGGCTGGTTCTGACCTCCTGTCCGGACACGCCCCCCGCCACGGGTTATGGCGCAGACAGTGGCGTCCGCCTCGCCGAAGTGTGGCTTTCCCGCGACCCGGAATACCCGGATAACTTGCCCACCGTTCCCCTGGTGCGTTATCAATATTCGTCCCGGGGTGAACTGGCGAGAGTGTATGACCGCAGCGGTACGGCAGTTCACGACCTGACCTATGACGCGCAGCATCCGGGACGGATGGTGGCACACCGCTATGCGGGCAGGCCGGAAACCAGCTACCGCTATGACGTTGCCGGGCGAGTGACGGCGCAGCATAATCCGGAAGGCTTAAGCTATACCTATGATTATGGACACAATAGCGTCACTGTCACCGACAGTCTGGACCGCCGGGAGGTACTGCACACCGAAGGCGACGGCGGGATGAAACGGGTAGTGAAAAAGGAGCACGCCGACGGCAGCATCACCCGCAGCGACACTGACATCGCAGGCAGACTGCTCGCGCAGACGGATGCGGAGGGCCGTAAAACCGAGTACCGGCACAGCCCCGCGTCCGGTCAACTGACGGCGCTCGTCACACCGGACGGCAGGCTCACGGAGTTTTGCTACAACGCTCAGCGCCAGCTGACCTGCACAGTCTACCCTGACGGACTGCAGAGCCGGCAGGAGTATGATGACCACGGCAGACTGACGGCTGAAACCCTGCGTAACGGCAGTGCAACCCGCTATTTTTATGATGACCCGCGCAGCGAATATCCTTCCTCAACCGAAGATACCACCGGCAGCCGGAAGCAGATGACCTGGAGCCGCTACGGTCAGTTACTCACCTTTACCGACTGCTCCGGTTATGAAACCCGCTATGAATACGACCGTTTCGGACAACTGACGGCAGTGCATCAGGAAGAAGGTATCAGTCAGTTCCGGACGTATGACAGCCGGGGGCGTCTGACCTCTGTAAAAGATGCACAGGAACGCGAAACTCATTATGAATACAACGTGGCTGGCGATCTGACAGTAACCACATTCCCTGACGGCAGTCGCCGCGAAACCACACATGACGCCCGGGGCCACATTCTCAGCAGCACACAGGACGGGCTGACACGGCGGATGCAATTCGACACCGCAGGCCGGGTCACGCAGCTCACGAATGAGAACGGCAGCCACATAACGTTCACTTATGATGTGCTGGACAGACTGACGCAGGAAACCGGTTTTGACGGCAGGACACAGCGTTACGGGTACAGCGCCTCCGGGCTGCTCATCCGCAGTGAAGATGAAAGCCTCATGACCTGCTGGCACTACGACGCATCAGACCGCCTGACGCACCGCACGGTGAATGATGAACCGGCAGAGCAGTGGCGTTACAGTGAGCGCGGCTGGTTGTCTGAAATCAGCCACGTCAGTGACGGGCACCGCGTCACTGTGCAGTACGGGCACGACGACCATGGCCGTACTGTGCACAAACGCCAGATGGTGCATCACCCGGACACAGGTGAACTGTTGTGGCAGCATGACACCCGGCACGATTACAGCGACAGCGCGCTGCTGAACCGCATCACACCGGATAACCTGCCCCCGCTGGAATGGCTGACGTATGGCAGCGGTTATCTGGCGGGCATGAAGCTTGGTGATGAACCACTTCTCGACTTTACCCGTGACCGCCTGCACCGCGAGACGCAGCGCAGCTTTGGCGATTACGAACTGACCACGGCATACATGCCTGGCGGTCAGTTACAGAGCCACCGCCTGAGCATTCCCCGGTTTAACCGTGACTACACCTGGAACGCCGGCGGACAGCTTGTCCGTATCAGCGGGCTGAATGAACAGCATGATTATCAGTACGGTCCCGCCGGACGGCTGCGCAGTACGCACATTAAATCAGCACACCATGACCTGACGCAGTGGACCCTGACCGACCCGGCGGGCAACCGGATAGCGGAGCGGGATAAATACCCGATGCTGCCGGATAACTTCCGGGATAACCGCACCGGTCAGGATGCGAATAATTTCTACCATTACGATGAAAACGGCAGACTCACTGAAAAGGGTGAGCGTCGCCCCCGTCCGCGCGGCAGCCTTTCTCATCATTATGGCTATGATAACCAGCACCGGCTGACGCATTATCGCCAGATGCAGCCCGGCAACCTGCTGACGGAAAGCCGGTATATCTATGACCCGGCGGGCCGCCGCACGGGTAAGCGTATATGGGAATGTACGGTCTGTGACGATGGTTCGTGTACAAAGCCGGAACTGAAGGAAACCGTATGGTACGGCTGGGACGGCGACCGGCTGACCACCACGCAGACAGACACCACCCGCATCCAGACGGTGTATCTGCCGGGCAGTTTTACACCGTTAGTCCGCATTGAAACCGCAACCGGAGAACTGACGAAAGCCCGCCGCCGTACGCTGGCGGATAAACTCCAGCAGGATGCGGGGATGGTGTTTGCACCGGAACTGGTGGCAATGCTGGGTAATCTGGAGCGGGAACTGAAGACGAACCAGGTCAGCGGGCAAAGCCGGCAGTGGCTGACGCAGTGCGGGCTGACGCCGGAGCAGATGAAAAAGCAAATGGAGCCAGAGTACAGTCCGCAACGGAAAATCCATCTGTATCACTGCGACCATCGTGGTCTGCCGCTGGCGCTGATTGACGCTAACGGGAAGATTGCGTGGAGTGCAGAGTTTGATGAATGGGGGAATATGTTGCGTGAGGATAACCCTGACAATCTGCAACAACTTATCCGGTTACCAGGACAGCAGTATGATAAAGAGACGGGGCTGTACTATAACCGTCACCGGTACTATGACCCGGAGCAGGGACGGTATATTACTCAGGATCCGATAGGGCTGGCGGGCGGATGGAACCTGTATCAGTATCCGTTAAATCCGGTTACAGAGATAGATCCTTTAGGTTTGTATCAGATGTGCCATAGAAAGTTCGACCCAATCCCTGTTCCATATGCAAGGCATTGCTATATAAAATTTACAGATGGCACAACATCAAGTTTCGATAATAAGGGTACTCATGCAGATCCTGCTCCAAATAAGGAGGGTACAATTTGTACTGAACCTCAAAATCCCTCACAAGATGAGTGCATTAGGGAAGCAATGAAGAATTGTAAAGGAGAGAATTATCACTTTACTGAATTTAATTGTTGCCACTGTGCAGAACAAGCGATGAAATCATGTGGAACATCTATTCCTAAAACGTCATGGCCAAACTTCCCGATAAATCCAGGCCCACAACCTGGAGAGCCTGATTATCGCCGGGAGCCCATTTTTGAACCAAATTTGGGAGGGAAGTAAGTATGCTAAAACATTTTACCACGGGATTAGCATGGGTGTTTTGGTTTTTGTTTTTGTTATTTATAGAAAAACATATCCCGATATATGTATATGCACGAATGAATATCCCTTATTATATTATTTCATGGGCGCCATGGGGAGGGCTTTTCCTTTGTGGCTTAAGTGTGTCGTGGTGTATGGATTTTAGTGCATGGTGGTTATGTTTTGCATATGCCATTATAATATCTATCGTTATTTTTATGTACAATTCACTTGTTAATTATTTTTTCCAACCAACTGATTTTCCAGGCGTTGTTGGAAGTATATGGTTATCAATAATTTTCTTTATATTGACTTTTTTCATCATTTTTATTGGTTTTAGTTTTAGTTATGTTTTGAAATTTTTACTATCTAAATGAAATAATATTTGTAACGAATTGAATCTCTATCGCTGGTGTAAAAAATGAAAGATTTAATCGGTTTTTCAGATTGCCGATGTAGATAATCTGGGATCCTCTACAGAAACGGCAGACGGAAGAGCCAACTGCAGGCGGAAATGGAGGGCGAGGAGAGTAAATGGTGGCTTGCGGAGTACAGACTGGAACAGGAGCAGATGAAAAACCAGATGGAGCCAGAGTACAGTCCGCAACGGAAAATCCATCTGTATCACTGCGACCATTGTGGCCTGCCGCTGGCGCTGATTAACGCTAACGGGGAGATTGCGTGGAGTGCAGAGTTTGATGATGGGGGAATATGTTGCGTGAGAATAACCCCGACAATCTGCAACAACTTATCCGGTTACCAGGACAGCAGTATGATAAAGAGACGGGGCTGTACTATAACCGTCACCGATACAATGACCCGAAGCAGGGACGGTATATTACTCAGGATCCGATAGGTTGGCGCGGAGGATGGAGTCTGTATACATATCCGCTTAATTACGTTGATCCGCTTGGATTAGATATACAGAATGCATTAGGTCCATTAGTTAATTCACCGGGAGTTAAGGCAGGGTTGGGAAAATCAATGGAAAAATATTCTGAGACGGTAAAATCAGTATCAGTGAGACCGGATGGTAATCCATGGGGATATGGATGCGGTGATGAAAAATCAGATTGGTATGTGCCAGATAGTTTATTTGGTGCGAATTTCATGCCTGCTTGTAGAACTCATGATATTTGTTATGGCACTCCAGGAAGTAATAAAGCATATTGTGACTCACAATTAGGAGATAACATAATTTTAGCGTGTAACAAGACTTTAAATGGCATTCCAGGTCTTGAAGAAACACTTTCAAATTGTTATGCCGCTGCCGGTATTTATCAACTCGCAGTTGAACGCATGGGGGGCGATGCATTCAATGCCGCACAAAAAGAAGCAGGAATGGAAAGACAATAATGACAACCATAAAAAGAAGTATATTATTATTGATATCTTCACTATTTGTAATAGTCATCAATCCATATACATCATTTGCGTATAAAAAGAACTTCTCACTGAGTTCAGTTGCCAGTTTCCCATCAACGATAAATGAATTGAAAGATAGATGGTTTTTTTGTGATAAATGTTTGAATAGTACTCGTTGTAGTTCTGATGATACTGAACAATGCAAAACAATTACATTACCAGATAGAAATGAGGCATTAAATTTAGCTGTAGGAAGTGCAAATTCCGAGGCGGTTTATTTTTTAGTCAATACTGTCAGGGCAGACATTAATAGTCCCATGGGAGAATATAAGGAAACCCCATTAATTGTCGCCAGTTATTATGGCACACAAAAACATCAAAAAATAGCGAGTTTTTTAATCTCACATGGAGCAAATATTAATGCAACGGCAGTTCCTCCGATTGATACAGCTTTAATCACTGCCATTTGGAAAAAGAATACTGAATTCGCAAAATTATTACTCAGGAATGGCGCAGATGCATCAGTGACAGTATCTGGGAAAAAAGATGGTTATGTTTGCAAGTATGCAATACAGAAAAAACAAGCAGTAATAATCCCATATATCCCTGACTGTTGTTCCATCGTCAAACAAGATCCTAATTGGATTCGTGAGACTGGATACCTATGTCCTTAAAGACAATTTAATAACTAAGTATGTCTTTATTCAAATAGCGATACGTTACTCATTTTTATAACTTCCTGACGTTTGTTTGGGCAATGGCCATATTTATATTAAATAAGGAATGATCTATTAGGATATTTCTTATTATTTATAACCATACAACGATGACGCTCCAGGGCGCATCACCGGGTCGAATCCCGGAGTTAATGCGGGATCTTGAAAGTATTGGACAGAGGATAAAGCTACTCGTAAGAAGGGAAAGGCCTTCCCGAGAGAGGTAAAAGAAAGGCCCTATAAATACCGAAAAGCTGAGAAAACAGCCAGTCAGTTGCTTAACTGACTGGCATTACTTCCCAAAGGAAGCCATTTTATTGCCATCAGGCAGAGATTACAGAACGTCGATCGCGTTCAGTTCTTTGAATGCCTGCTCCAGACGCGTAATCATGCTGGTCTGTGCAGCACGCAGCCATACGCGCGGATCGTAGTATTTCTTGTTCGGCTGGTCTTCGCCTTTCGGGTTGCCCAGTTGGCCCTGCAGATATGCTTCGTTGGTTTTGTAGTAGTTCAGGATACCTTCCCAGGTTGCCCATTGGGTATCGGTATCGATGTTCATTTTTACTACACCGTAGCTGACAGAGTCTTTGATTTCCTGAGCAGAAGAACCGGAACCGCCGTGGAAAACGAAGTTCAGGCTGTTGTGTGGCAGATTGTGTTTCTTAGAAACGTATTCCTGAGAATCGCGCAGGATAGTCGGGGTCAGAACCACGTTACCCGGTTTGTACACGCCGTGTACGTTACCGAAGGACGCTGCGATGGTGAAACGCGGGCTGATTTTGCTCAGCTCAGTGTATGCGTAATCAACGTCTTCCGGCTGGGTGTACAGTGAGGAAGCGTCCATGTGGCTGTTGTCCACGCCGTCTTCTTCACCACCGGTGCAACCCAGTTCGATTTCCAGGGTCATGCCGATTTTGGACATGCGGGTCAGGTACTTAGAGCAGATCTCGATGTTTTCGTGCAGAGACTCTTCGGACAGGTCGATCATGTGAGAAGAGAACAGCGGCTTACCGGTAGCAGCGAAGTGTTTTTCACCTGCGTCCAGCAGACCGTCGATCCACGGCAGCAGTTTCTTCGCGCAGTGGTCAGTGTGCAGAATTACCGGAACACCGTAGTGCTCAGCCATCTGGTGAACGTGATGCGCGCCAGAGATGGCACCCAGAATTGCTGCGCCCTGCGGAACGTCAGTCTTCACGCCTTTACCTGCGATGAACGCGGCACCGCCGTTAGAGAACTGAACGATAACCGGTGCTTTAACTTTTGCTGCGGTTTCCAGAACAGCGTTAATGGAGTCGGTACCCACGCAGTTAACAGCTGGCAGAGCAAAGTTGTTTTCTTTTGCTACCTGGAACACTTTCTGAACGTCATCACCAGTGATCACGCCAGGTTTTACGAAATCAAAAATTTTAGACATGTTTACGTTGTCCTGTATCTTCGGCCTATGAAAAGAGTGCGTGCTTTAAAGCGCGCTAATAAATGGGCAGGTTTCCCTGCCCTTGAATGTCTTACTTCTTAGCGCGCTCTTCGAGCATCGCAACTGCCGGCAGTACTTTGCCTTCGACGAATTCGAGGAATGCGCCGCCGCCAGTAGAGATGTAGGAGATCTTGTCGGAAATGCCGAACAGGTCGATGGCCGCCAGAGTATCGCCGCCGCCAGCGATGGAGAAGCCTTCGCTGTCTGCAATCGCGTTAGCCACGATTTCGGTGCCTTTACGGAAGTTCGGGAATTCAAACACGCCAACCGGGCCATTCCACAGAATGGTTTTGGCGTTTTTCAGGATGTCAGCCAGTTTCTGTGCAGAAACGTCGCCCAGGTCCAGGATCTGCTCGTCATCTTTGATGTCGTTTACAGATTTCAGCGTAGCGGTCGCAGTTTCGGAGAACTCGGTCGCCACGCGAACGTCAGTCGGCACCGGGATATCGCAGGTGCTCAGCAGACGTTTGGCTTCATCAACCAGATCCGCTTCGTACAGGGATTTGCCCACGTTGTGGCCCTGTGCAGCAACGAAGGTGTTGGCGATGCCACCGCCGACGATCAGTTGGTCAGCGATTTTTGACAGGGAATCCAGCACGGTCAGTTTGGTAGACACTTTAGAACCACCGACGATGGCAACCATCGGGCGAGCCGGCTCTTTCAGCGCTTTACCCAGCGCGTCCAGTTCAGCGGCCAGCAGCGGGCCTGCGCACGCCACGTCAGCGAATTTGCCGATACCGTGAGTGGATGCCTGCGCACGGTGTGCCGTACCGAAAGCGTCCATGACGAACACGTCGCACAGCGCAGCGTATTTCTTAGACAGCGCTTCGTCGTCTTTCTTCTCGCCTTTGTTAAAGCGAACGTTTTCCAGCACAACCAGCTCACCTGCAGCCACTTCCACGCCGTCCAGGTAGTCTTTCACCAGACGTACCGGGCTGGACAGTTTGTCTTTCAGGTAATTAACAACCGGCAGCAGAGAGAATTCTTCGTTGTACTCGCCTTCGGTCGGACGACCCAGGTGGGAGGTTACCATCACTTTTGCACCCTGTTTCAGTGCCAGTTCGATGGTCGGCAGAGAAGCACGGATACGCGCGTCGCTGGTCACTTTCCCATCTTTAACCGGTACGTTCAGATCCGCACGGATAAAAACGCGTTTACCAGCCAGATCCAGATCGGTCATCTTAATTACAGACATGGTGAATCCTCTCGTTGATTCTTAAAGTTTTGCAAGCGCACTCGCGCTTTACCTGAAACCTTTCGCGGCCATTGCTAACGTGGTGTCGAGCATTCGGTTAGCAAAGCCCCATTCGTTATCACACCAGACCAGCGTTTTGATCAGATGCGCGCCACTGACTCGCGTTTGAGTGCCATCGACGATGGCGCTGTGCGGATCGTGGTTGAAATCGGTGGAGACCAACGGCAATTCCGTATAGTCAACTATACCATGAAATGCATCCTGTGCTGCTTTTTGCAGCAACCTGTTGACTTCACAGGATTTTACCGGTTTCTTCACCGTCACGCTAAGATCGATCGCCGTCACATTTATCGTCGGAACGCGTACCGCAATCGCTTCGAAACGATCGTTAAATTTCGGGANATCCGCGTGACCCCCGCCGCCAGTTTCGTATCCACAGGAATAATAGACTGGCTCGCGGCACGGGTGCGGCGTAAATCCGGATGATAAGCGTCGATCACCTGCTGATCATGCATCGCGGAGTGGATCGTCGTTACCGTGCCCGATTCTATTCCGTACGCATCATCTAACAGTTTAATGACGGGGATGATGCAGTTCGTGGTACAGGATGCGTTGGAGACAATGCGGTGTTCGGCGAGGAGTTCGTGTTGGTTAACCCCATAGACGACGGTGGCGTCCAGATCGTTACTGCCCGGGTGTGAAAACAGCACTTTCTTCGCCCCTGCGGCGAGATGCGCTTCGCCATGTTCGCGGTTGCCATACACACCGGTACAGTCAAGCACCACATCGATGCCCAGTTCCCGCCACGGGAGCGCGTCAATGCTGCGCTCATGGAGGAGACGAATGACATCTTCACCGACATACAGCTGTTCCCGCTCCTGGCGCACATCCCAGGCAAAACGGCCATGGCTGGTGTCATATTTCAATAAATGCGCGATGCCCGTAGCATCTGCCAGTTCATTGATTGCCACCACGGTGATTTCCGCACGACGCCCGGATTCATATAAAGCGCGAACCACGTTGCGTCCGATGCGACCGAAGCCATTAATCGCTACGCGTACGGTCATAGATCTCCTGCGAGACATTCCCTGATTTGAGGTGGCTGACAGAGTAATGCAGCAACGCGCTAAGGGGAACCTCGCCTGTCACAAACTGCGACTGATTGATTATTTGTCGAACATTTAATCGACTGAAGCGTTTCAGCTAGAATAAGCGAAACGGGGAATAAAAGGAATGTTTGTCCAGAGAGAGAAGCCAGTTATCTGACCTGCGTCACATTTTAAAGCGTTTATGCCGCATGGTTATTCCGGCACCAGGAATTATCCGGCTTTTAATGAAGCGTTTCCCCTCCCCGCCTCTTTTTCCTGATGTAAATCACAGCCTTGTTTGGCAATCGCTTTTATCATCCGTTTCACGTCCGAGTCTCGGAGTACATCACATCATGACACCACTGACACCACACGTCTCTTCCGCACGTTTTTGGGCTTTCCGTCTGCTGCCGGGTCAGGAAATCTTTTCGCAACTGCGCCGGTTTATGGAAAATCACCAGATTCAGGCGGGCTGGATTGCGGGATGCACTGGCAGCCTGACCGACGTTGCGCTGCGCTACGCGGGCCGTGAAGAGACCACCCGACTGACCGGTAAATTCGAAATCATTTCGTTGAATGGCACAATCGAGCTCGCCGCCGAACATCTGCACCTTTCCATCGCCGATCCTGATGGCGCTATGCTTGGCGGTCACATGATGCCCGGCTGCACGGTGCGCACCACGCTGGAAATCGTCGTCGGTGAGCTAACCGCGCTGGCGTTTACCCGTGCCCCTTGCCCCTTTTCTGGTTATGACGAACTCGTCATCGCCCCACGTTAACAATATGTCGTTCCGAGGGTTATCTATGGCTCATCGCTATTTTTCCAGTCAGTCCCTGACCTTAATGGTTATTGCTATCGCGATTAACATGATCGGCGGGCAGCTCATCAGTATGCTCAAATTACCGATTTTTCTCGATTCTATCGGCACGCTGATCAGCGCCATTTTGCTTGGGCCGGTGGCGGGCTGCCTGACGGGGTTATTAACCAACCTGATTTGGGGATTACTGACCGATCCCATTGCCGCCGCTTTTGCGCCAGTGGCGATGGTGATTGGCCTGGTCGCCGGATGGCTGGCCCGCGCGGGCTGGTTTCGCAGTCTGCCGAGAGCGGTGGTTAGCGGTATTGTGATTACGCTTGCGGTCACCGTCGTCGCCGTTCCTCTGCGCACCGCACTGTTCGGTGGCGTCACCGGCAGCGGTGCCGATCTGTTCGTCGCCTGGATGCATTCCATGGGGCAAAACTTGCTTGAATCGGTCGCCATCACCGTGCTCGGCGCGAATCTGATTGATAAGATTTTAACGGCAGTGATCGTCGTGCTGCTGTTACGCAACCTTCCACAGAGAACCACAAGGAATTTCCCGGCTATGTCGGCGGTTCGTTGATGCACCCGTTTACGTCACTGACGCTCTGGGCGCTGGCGGCCTGCACCACGCTGTGGCTGCCCNAGTGGTTGTCCGGGCAACCGCGCGATCCGCAGCGCTGGGCCGATGCCGTAACGCTCTGGTTTCGCCTGCTGGCGATTCTGAGTACGGCTCAGCTCTGGCTGTATGCAGTGCCTGCCCGAAATTTCATTCGCGCACTGTTTGCCAGCCGACTGCCGCCCGGTATGGCCTATCTGCTGGCCGGGCCGTTGCTGGTCGTTGAGCAGCTCAAACAGCAACTGAGCAGCATTCATGAGGCGCAGCGTGCAAGAGGCGTTCCGCTGGACGGGCGCTGGTATCAACGGCTCCAGGCGATCCCTGCTCTGATTATCCCCCTGACTCACCGCGCCCTGAACGATCTTGCCATCCGGGCCGCGGCGCTCGACATGCGTGCCTTTCGTCTTCACCGTCAACGCACCACGCTGTGGGCGCCTGCCGACAGCCAGTCTCAACGTTATCTGCGCTACCTGATGGCAGCGATGATAGTTGCCGAAGCGGGAGCCGCACTATGGTTACGCTAGACAATGTCTGTTTTCAGCCTCAGGACGCCCGCCATCCGCCGCGGCAGTTGAATTTTCACTGTGCACGTCCCGGCATCGTGACGATACTCGGTGATAATGGCAGCGGCAAAAGCACGCTCGCGCAACTGCTGGCTGGCTGGTATCCCGAGTTTTTACCCGGCACCCTGAGCGGCGACGCGACAGTGGCGGGCTTGCGCCCTGGTGAACAACCTCTGGTTGAACAGGCGCAGCGCGTACAACTGGTACAGCAGTCGCCCTGGCTACAGCTTTCGGGCTGCACCTTTAGTGTGGAAGAGGAGATCGCCTTTGGCCCGGAAAATCTTTGTCTCAGCGAAACGGAGATCCTGCAGCGTACGGAAACGGCAATGTTGATGACACACTGCCAGCACCTGCGCCACCGCCATCCGGCAACGCTTTCAGGCGGCGAGGCCCAGCGCGTGGTGATGGCCAGTGCGCTGGCTATGAAACCCCGGATCCTGTTGCTGGACGAGGCGTTTGGCCGCCTGTCGCCCCAGTCGACGGAAGAGATCCTCACCCGCCTCAGCGCATGGGCGCAGGCTGAGTCGTCGCTGGTGATAGTGTTCGAATGTGATGCGACAAGAACCCGCCATTACAGTCACAGCCTGTGGCGACTCACGCCGGACGCGCTGGAGGCATTTTGATTACGCTCAATCAGGTTTCCTTCCGTTGGCCTGCCGCCACGCAACTCTGCCTTTCCTCGCTGTCGCTGTCGGTAGACGCTCAGGAATGGATAGCGTTAGTCGGTGACAACGGCGCCGGAAAATCCACGCTGTTACGCCTGCTGGCCGGGCTGCTCAGCCCCACGTCCGGCACGATTACGCTGAATGACGTACCGCTGTCCCGCTACACGGCACTGGCGCGCGCCAGGCATACCGGGATCCTTTTTCAGGAGGCGGAAAACCAGATCCTGCATAACCAGGTTTTTGAAGAGGTTGCCTTTGGCCTGCGTCTGCAGAAATACCCGAAAAAGCATATTCACGAGCGGACGATGGCAGCGCTGGCGCTTTGCGGTCTGGAAGANNAGGTGATGACACCGCCGCTGTTACTGCTGGATGAGCCCAGCCGGGATTTTGACGCCCACTGGCTGGGCATGTTTGAACGCTGGCTGGCGGTGTGCAAACAACGCGGAACGACGGTTATTACTATCAGCCACGACTATGCGTTCGCGCGCCGCCATTTCCCCCGGACGATCCGTCTGGAAAGCGGGCGCATCACTGACGACGGCGACAGCCAGACGCTTCTCCGCGAAGGTTAAAAAAACGGGCCGCCTGAGCGACCCGTTTTCAGTTTTTTCGCGATTACAGCAGCGCTTTCGCTTTTGCCACCACGTTCCCGACGGTAAAGCCGAATTCTTCGAACAGCTTCTCAGCCGGAGCAGATTCACCGAAGGTGGTCATACCGACGATAGCACCGTTCAGGCCGGTGTACTTGTACCAGTAATCAGCAATACCCGCTTCCACCGCCACGCGGGCAGAGACTGCTTTCGGCAGCACGGATTCACGGTACGCCGCATCCTGTTTGTCGAACGCGTCGGTGGATGGCATGGACACCACGCGCGCCTTCACGCCTTCCGCAGACAGTTTTTCCCACGCGGCAACGGCCAGCTCAACCTCAGAGCCGGTGGCGATGAAGATAAGCTCCGG
>NZ_JNGH01000036.1 GCF_001188485.1 Trabulsiella odontotermitis | reverse complement strand
GCGTCGGTTCGCCCTGCTGCCAGGCACGATAAATCGCCGCAATCTGGCGGGTAATCGCCGGGAAACTGAAGCCATCCACCAGCAAATGGTGATAGCGCTGATACCAGTACCAGCGGTCGTCGCTGACGCGGAAAAGCGTATGCATCACCAGCGGATTGCCGCTGTCGACACGCAGATTCTGGTTGAGATCGGCCTGCATGATATCCAGCGCCGCGGCATGCGGCTCTGGCTCCGCACGCAGATCACGGCAGTCCGGCGCGGCAAAGGTCAGCGTCTCGTCCAGCCACTGGCTGATGATGCCGTCCTGTTCACGAAAACGCAGGCGCAGCGTGTCGGCCTGCCGCATCCCGGCGACAATCGCCTGACTCAGCCGCGCGGCATCCAGGTCACCGGACAGTTCTACGTAGTGCGCCACGCTCCAGGCGTTCGGCAGGGTGGACAGTTGCTCGGCCATCCAGATCCCCGGCTGCGCCGCCACCAGCGGTAAATACTTACTCATCATCGCGTCCTGTGGTGGCGTAATGGGCGGGATTCAGCGTGGTGACACGTTCTGCCAGCCAGGCGTTACACTGTTCCGGAGACTGCGGTTCGCAGACCGCCTGCCACCCGGCGGGCAGAGCGCACTGCTGTGGCCACAGGCAATACTGCTGCTGCGCGTTACGC
>NZ_JNGH01000035.1 GCF_001188485.1 Trabulsiella odontotermitis | reverse complement strand
CATTGCCATCAGCGCGCTGAGGCTTGCCAGTTCGTCGTCGCTGAGTGTCGTGGCGTCGGCCGGGGTTTTCAGCGCGTCTTTACCGTTGGTCGTCTGGGCAACAGCCTGCGTCGCATCCACACCGGCCAGGCGCGAGGTAAGGGAGGTCAGCAGCGCCTGCGCGTCTGACAGTGTGTGCGGGTCAGTGAGATCCGCCGTATTGTCCTGCTGATTCAACAACTGGCTCAGCTTTTGTGCGCTGGTTTTGATATCGCCCTTCGGCAACCCGGCAGCGACATTCTGCAGATCGGCCAGCGTCAGTGCGGCTTTGCCATCGCCAGCGCCTTTACCGCCGAGCGCACCGGCCAGCAGTGAGAGAAAATCCTGCGCATCACCAGAAAATTTCGCCGTTTGACCCGCGGCGGCATCGGTATCGCTAAGGATAAGTTTCGGCAACGTAATCATTCGGGTTTCCTTAAGGTTGCGCGTTGAGCGAATTCGTCCATTTTTTTCTGATCGAGACGGTTTTCCGCCACTTGTGCCGCGGCGGCCTGTCTGTCCTGGAGCGTCTGCCATGCCTGCAAACGCTGTTTTTTCTCGCGCCAGAAATTCAGCGCCTGATCCACTTTTTGCGTCCACTGCGTCAGCTGCTGTCGGTGCTGATCGATGGCTTTTTCCAGCGTGTCGATAAACTGCTGGTAGTTCTGCCAGCGCAGACTGCCCATCCCGCGGGTCATGTCCCCGGCGAGGTTGTTCTGATATTCCAGCTGATAATCCATCAGCATCTTGAGTTGTTCTTCTGCCTGCTGGCAGCCGCGTCGCATCTCACCCAGGCGTTGCGCCGCATTTTCGACATCCTTTTCGGCCAGCTCTCTTAGCGTCGTTAATGCACCATGTTCCGCCATAACTGCTGTCCTCCTGCTTCATCACGCCGTCGGGAAAATAATTTCCAGCGCCTGTAGCGAATCTTCCCATCCTGCGCGTTCAAAAATGCCTTGTTGTAAAAAAGCTTCCAGCTGCGGCCAGAGCGTAATGGCTTTGTCCAGTATCGGGTCGCTGCCTTTGGCGTAAGCCCCGACGCTCACCAGATCGCGGTTGCGCTGGAAACTGGAGAGCAGCTGTTTGAAATGACGAACCCGTGCGTAGTGTTGCTCAGTAATCAGCGCGGTCATCGCACGACTGATCGACGCTTCGATATCAATGGCCGGATAGTGCCCGGCTTCGGCCAGCCGACGGGAGAGCACAATGTGACCATCCAGAATGGCGCGTGCCGAGTCGGCAATCGGATCCTGCTGGTCGTCCCCTTCGGTCAGCACCGTATAAAACGCGGTGATCGACCCCCCGCCGCTAATGCCATTACCGGCGCGTTCCACCAGCGCCGGTAATTTGGCAAACACTGAGGGCGGATAGCCTTTGGTGGCGGGCGGTTCACCGATCGCCAGGGCGATCTCACGCTGCGCCATCGCGTAGCGGGTGAGGGAGTCCATGATCAGCAATACGTGCTGCCCGCGATCGCGAAAATCTTCGGCGATACGGGTGGCATACGCGGCACCCTGCATACGCAGCAGCGGCGACACGTCAGCCGGGGCGGCGACGACTACGGAGCGGGCACGGCCGTCGGCACCCAGAATATTTTCAATAAAATCTTTGACTTCGCGGCCACGCTCACCAATCAGACCGACGACAATCACGTCTGCCTGGGTGTAGCGCGCCATCATGCCGAGCAGGACGCTTTTCCCGACACCAGAACCGGCGAACAACCCCATACGCTGACCGCGTCCGACGGTGAGCAGGGCGTTGATCGGCCGCACGCCCGTGTCCAGCACGTGTTCGATAGCCGTACGCTGCAGCGGGTTAAACGGTGCGGTGATCAGCGCCCCGGTTTCGGTGGTATCGGGGGCAGGGAGCCCGTCCAGCGGTTTGCCGCTGCCGTCCAGCACGCG
>NZ_JNGH01000003.1 GCF_001188485.1 Trabulsiella odontotermitis | reverse complement strand
CCCATTGACGCCAGCCTGCCGGGACTGCGGGTGGATACCGTGGCGGGTGACGATATCGTCAACACCATTGAGCACAGCCAGAACCTGATTATCACCGGGACCAGCGAGGGGTTTACGGCGGGTACTACGCTGACGGTGAGCATTAACGGTAAAACCTATCAGGCCAGCGTGGCGGCCGACGGCACCTGGAGTGCGGCAGTGCCGGCGGCGGACGTCAGCGCGTGGCCGGCAGGCAC